>NZ_JBIAMU010000013.1:0-304190 GCF_042874215.1 Streptomyces sp. NPDC004111 | reverse complement strand
CCTTTTCTCTTGGGGGGCCCCCGGGCCCCCCCCCCCCCGCCCCCCCCCCCCCCCCCCCCGGGCCCGCCCCCCGCCCGGCGCCCCCCCCCCCGCGGGGGCCCCCCCCCCCCCGGGGGGCCCCCCCCCCCCGCGGCTTTGTCGCGTCCTGAGCCGCCACCCCCGTCAGGGGACGGCGGCTCAGGGGCCGGTCAGGGGGTCAGCGGTGTCCGCGGGCCGTCGTCGTGGCGCGGCGGGTACGGCTGGGACCGGTCGGGGGTGTCGTCGCGGATAACCTCGCCCGGGACGACCTTGCCGTCGGGGCGGTGGATCCGCGCCTGCTGGAAGACGTCGCCGAAGCTGCCGGGCTGCTGCACGGCGTTCATCCGGCGCTCCAGGGACTTCTCGGTGTACCGGGAGAGCGCCCGCCGCACCGGCGGCAGCAGGACGAGCAGACCGAGCACGTCGGAGATCATGCCGGGGATGATCAGCAGCAGCCCGCCCAGCATCACGAAGCCGTTGCCGGAGCCCTTGCGGCCGCGGTCCTCGGCCGGGTCGAAGGCGCCGCCCGACTGCTGCTGGCGCTGGATGGTCTCGCTCAGGTTCGTGAAGGCACGGCGACCCGCCCTCTTGATCACGGCTCCGCCGAGCACGACTCCGCCGACCAGCAGCAACAGGACGGTGAGTCCTCCGGCCGCGCCGGCCACGAGGGTCAGCAGCCAGATCTCCAGCACCAGCCAGGCGGCGATGCCGAGAGGTACGAACGTACGGGCGCGCGAGCGCTTGCGGGCGGTCGTCGGGGCGGTCGGGGGCGGAGTGCCGGTCGTCATGCCCCCAGTGTGCCTGGCAGGGCGCCTGAACGGCGTAAAGAGGGCGTGAGGAGGGCCGGGGAGAACCCGGGCCCGGGACCTGGCACCGCCCCCGTGAGCAGTCACCCGGGACCTGGCGCCACTCCCCGGTGAGCGGTCAGGAGGGCTTGCGGCCGAGCAGCTTGTTGGCGCGCGAGCCGACGCCCCAGGCGGTGACCCGCCAGAGCGCCTCGACCAGGATGTCGTTGCTCATCTTCGAGTCGCCGCGCTCCCGCTCGACGAAGGTGATCGGGACCTCGACCACGTGGTAGCCGGAGTCGACCGTACGGCGCGCCAGGTCGACCTGGAAGCAGTAGCCGGCGGAGGCGACCTCGTCGATGCCGATGCCTTCGAGGGTCTCGCGGCGGAAGGCGCGGTAGCCGCCGGTGACGTCGCGGATCGGGACGTTGAGCAGCAGCCGGGAGTAGGTGGAGCCGCCGCGCGAGATGAACTCGCGGTACTTGGGCCAGTTCACGATGCGCCCGCCGGGCACCCAGCGCGAGCCGAGCACCAGGTCGGCGCCCTTGAGGGCGGTCAGCAGGCGGGGCAGTTCCTCGGGCTGGTGGGAGCCGTCGGCGTCCATCTCGACCAGGACGCCGTAGCCGTTGTCCATGCCCCAGCGGAAGCCCGCGAGGTAGGCGGCGCCGAGGCCCTCCTTGCCCTTGCGGTGCAGGACGTGCACCTGGTCGTCGGCGGCCGCGAGTTCGTCGGCGAGCTTTCCGGTGCCGTCGGGGCTGTTGTCGTCGGCGACCAGCACGTGCGCCTCGGGAACGGATTCCCGGACCCGGGCGACGATCGGCTTGATGTTCTCGGCCTCGTTGAAGGTCGGGATGATCACCAGAACGCTGCCGAGCGGGCCGTAACGCTTCTGACCGCCGTCGTTCACTACTGCCCCTTTTCATGCCCGTACACAGAGAGACCCACCATAGCGAGCGTGTATGGGCGCGGGGCGCAGGGTCGTTCGTTTGTCCTGTGCAGGTTCGGCAGCGGGGGCTGCGGATGGGGGCCCGGCGTCCTTCGGGCCGACCAGGTGTCCGCCGGCTGCGGACATCCTCGCCGTTGTCTACTGAACGCCGGGGCCCTACCCGGGTCGCACCGTCGGCCGGAAAGAGCCTTCCCTCGCCCCCGAGGCGCGGGCGCTGAACCTGGTTCCCGGGGCGGGGCGCCGGTGCGGCGCTCCGTCCCATGACCCAGCGGCGTTCGACGACTGCGTGGAGGGTTTCCGGCCGGACGTTTCGTGGTGGACCCGGCCGAACCTACCCGCCGGTGGCCGCTCT
Organism: Streptomyces sp. NPDC004111; assembly: GCF_042874215.1. Taxonomy (NCBI): domain Bacteria; kingdom Bacillati; phylum Actinomycetota; class Actinomycetes; order Kitasatosporales; family Streptomycetaceae; genus Streptomyces; species Streptomyces sp. NPDC004111. The sequence goes on along the minus strand of NZ_JBIAMU010000013.1, from coordinate 302,089 downwards.
CTGTCAACACCCGTGCGACCTGCGGCGATTCTTCAAATCAGCAGGTCAGTGCCGAGGAGGCGAAGAACGCTCCGACGGCTCGTGCCGCACCGATCGGCGGTACGCGGGGTGCCCGGCGTCATGCGTTCGGCCGTACGTAAACCGGGTGACCGGCCACCACGGTGCGCAGACAGACCGGCAGGGCGGCGCCCGGCGAGAGGTCGGGGAGGCCGGGCGTGCCGGAGCGCGGGTCGGTGGACCAGCGGGCCACCCGGTCGTCGGGCGCCTGGACCACCAGGTCGCCGGTCGCCCAGATCGCGTAGTCGGCGGGCGCGCCGGGCACCAGGGTGCCCGCGTCGTCGCGGCCGACGGCCCGCCAGCCGCCCCGGGTGTGGGCGGTGAAGGCGGCCCGTACGGACACCCGGTGCTCGGGGGTGCGGTGGTGGGCGGCGGCCCGGACGGTGCCCCACGGGTCGAGCGGGGTGACGGGGCTGTCGGAGCCGAGGGCCAGCGGGATGCCGACCTTGAGCATCGCGGCGTACGGGTTGAGGGTGCGGGCCCGCTCGGCGCCCAGGCGCTGGGCGTACATGCCCTCCGAGCCGCCCCAGGCCGCGTCGAAGGCGGGCTGCACGGAGGCGGTGAGGCCGAGTTCGGCGAAGCCGGCGAGCGCCCCGGGGGTGAGCATCTCGACGTGCTCGACGCGGTGGCGGGCGGCGCGCACGCGCGCGAGGCCGACCTGCTGGGCGGCGGCGCGCACCCCGTCCACCACCGCGGTCAGCGCCGCGTCGCCGATGGCGTGGAAACCGGCCTGGAGCCCCGCCTCGGTGCAGGCGGCGACATGGGCGGCGACGGCGGCGGCGTCCAGGTGGGCGGTGCCGGTGTGCGGGGCGTCCGCGTAGGGCTCGTGCAGGCAGGCGGTGTGCGAGCCGAGCGAGCCGTCCACGAAGAGGTCCCCGGCGGCGCCGATCGCGCCGAGTTCGCGCACCCGCTGGGCGTCCTTCGCGTCCGTGACCGCTTCGGCCCAGTACCCGAAGACGCGCGGGCCGGGTTCGGCGGCGGCCAGGTCGAGGAGGCCGAGCAGGTCGTCCTCGCTGGAGATCTCGGGGCCGGCGCACTCGTGGACGGAGCCGATGCCGAGGGAGGCGGCGTGGGCGAGCGCGGCGCGCTGGGCGGCGGTGCGCTGGGCGGGGGTGACGGCCGCGTGGGCGGCGGCCCGGACGGCGTGGTGGGCGGCGCCGGTCAGCGGGGCCTCGGGGTGGTGGCCGGTCAGGCCGGTGACGCCGGGAACGAGGTCGAGCAGGGCGGTGGAGACGACGGCGGAGTGGACGTCGATCCGGGGCAGGTAGAGCGGGCGCCCGCCGGCGGCGGCGTCGAGTTCGGCGCGCGAGGGGTGGCGCTGCTCGGGCCAGCGCGAGGCGTCCCAGCCGCCGCCGAGGAGCACCTCGCCCGCCGGCCGGGAGGCGGCGTGGGCACGTACCAACTCCAGCGCCTCCGGGAGCGAGCGGGCCGCCGACAGGTCCAGGCCGGTGAGGGCGAGGCCGGTGGACGTCGTGTGCACATGTGCGTCCGTGAACGCCGGGGTGACCAGTGCCCCTTCGAGGTCGAGCACCTCGTCGACGCCGTCCGCGAAGGCGTCGGCCGCCCCTTCGGACCCCACCCAGGCGACGTGTCCGCGTTCGACGACCATCGCGGTGGCGAACGGGTCGGCGGGGCTGTGGACCTCGCCGCCGCGCAGCAGCACGGTGCGGTCGTGGGGGGCGGGGGTGCGGGGGGCGGAGGGGGCGGTGCGCTCGGTCATGGGGACCAGTCTCGCGCAGCCCGCCGGCCGCTCGTGACCAGGGTGCCGTGGAGCGCGCGGGGTGCCGCGGCCCTACTGGACGCGCGGCGGCCGGGCCTCGTACGGGGTGGACAGGACGACGGTCGTACGGGTGGAGACGCCGGCCAGGGTGCGGATCCTGGTGAGCAGGTGCTCCAGTTCCAGGGGGGTGGCGACGCGCACCTTGAGGATGTAGTTCTCGTCACCCGCGACGCTGTGGCACGCCTCGATCTCGTCGACGCCGGCCAGCCGCTCGGCGATGTCGTCGGGGGCGCTGGGATCGAAGGGAGCAACCGAGATGAACGCGGTGAGCGGCAGTCCGACCGCCTCCGGGTCCACGACCGCGACGTAGCCGCGGATCACCCCGCGCTGTTCCAGCCTGCGGACACGCTGGTGCACCGCCGAGGTGGACAGGCCGGTGGCCTTGCCCAGGTCGGTGTAGCTCATCCGCCCGTCCTTGACGAGCAGGTCCACGATCTGACGATCCAACTCCTCCATGGGCCAAGAACCTACAGGGCGTGAGGCCCGAGTGGCACTTGTGCGCCCTGCGTCTTGCCTGGTGGAACGGCGGATGCCGCAAGCGCCCCGGGACGGCTCCGGAGAGGCACCGTCGCGCGTCATGTGACGAAGACCACACACCCCGGGCCGTGTCCTCACCGGAAGCGGGGTTATCGCGCAGGCGCGGAGGGAAGTGCTTGCTGTGGTCGACCGCAGCGCCTTGTCGGCCCACCTTGAGGGGGAGAGTCTCCATGCAGAGCCTGAAGCGCACCGGTCGTTCCGAACCGGAGCCCTCCGATGTCTTTGACATCACTGACGCCGCTTCCTTCGACACCGCCCGGCAGGCCGGCGCGGACTCGGACTCGGACTCGGACGACACCTTCGAGATGTACCGGGTGATCTGCCCGGACTGCGCCCAGCCGATCGCGCTGCTCGCCGGGGAGGACGTACTGCCCGAGCACGCCAAGTGCCCGACCCCCTGGAACCCCTTCGGCCTGACGGCCTGCGCCGGTACGGGGCGTCCCGCGGCCGACGCGCGGCCCGCCGACGAGACGCTGGAGGCCCAGGAGCAGGACACCGCACTGCTCCTGACGCTCCCTCAGGGACTCGACTGGCGGACGCAGCCCTTCTCGCACGTCGGCGGTCCGGGCTCGCGTCCGCTGAAGGTGCCGCGGCAGCGGGCGGCGTAACAGCCGCCGCCCACGGCCCGCTTCGCCTAGCCCCGGCCCGCTTCGCTCCAGTACGTGCCGCGCACCATGGCCTCCAGTGAGGCCCGGTGCATGATGAGCACATCCGGGTCCTCCGGGACCCGGACCTCGCCGAAGTGCACCTGCCGGTAGGCGATGCGCAGCATCACCACCGCGTGCCGCAGGGCCGCGTAGAGGGTGTGGAACTCCATGTCGCGCGGGGTGTGGCCGGTCAGCCGCGCGTAGCGCTCCTCGATGGCGTCGCGGCGCAGGAAGCCGGGCAGTCCGTCCTGCCCGAAGGAGACCGTGAGGTCCTGGAAGAAGCGGTGCAGGTAGACGGTCCAGCCGAGGTCGAGTTCGCGGGGGCCGCAGGCGGCCATCTCCCAGTCGAGCACGGCGGCGGGCTCGAACCCGTCGTAGACGATGTTGCCGATCCGCGCGTCGCCCCAGCACAGTACGGACTCGCCCTCGTCGGCGGGCCAGTGCTCCTCCAGCCAGGCGAACGCCTCCTCGATGAGCGGTGAGCGGGGCAGCCCGTCGACCACCCAGCGGTAGTAGGCCCGTTGGGCCGTCACATGGCGCCGCAGCGCGCTGCCTTCGCCGTCCGGCAGCAGGAACTCGGCCTCCTTCGGCGGGAACTGGTCGTGCAGCCGGGCGAGCACGCCGATGCTGGCGGCCTCCAGCGCGGCGCGTTCGGCGTCCGTCGCGGAGTGCAGCCAGTTGCCCTCGTAGGTGTACGGCATGACGTCGGGCGGCACCCTGCCCTCGGCGCGGGCCATCACGAAGAACGGCGCGCCGAGCGGAGCCGGGTCCTCGTCGAGCCACAGCACGCGCGGGACGGGTACGTCGGTGTGTTCGGCGACGAGGCTCATCACCCGGTGCTGGCGGGCCATGTCGTAGACGGGGAAGACGGTGTACGCCGCCGGGTCGGCCGCCAGCCGCAGCGCGCACGCGGTGACGGGGGCGTCCGGGTGGTCGATGTCGAAGAGCAGGGTCTCGCTCGACATGCCGTTGGAGTCCGGGACGCGGATGCCGGTGGCGCGGGCGCCCGGGAGGTGGGTGCCGAGCCAGCCGGTGAGGCGGCGGCCCAGTTCCCCGGGGTCGCGGGTGGTGGTGCGGGGGCGCGGTGCGGAGACCATGTCCGAACTCCTCCGGGCGAAAAGGGGCGGGTCGGGCCGGGGCACGTGCCGTGGGTCAGGGTGCGGTCGAGTCGTAGCCGGTGAAGCCGCTGGGGTCGTGCCGGCCGAAGGTGCCGTGCTCGAAGATTCCGTAGCCGGTGCGGCCGTCGAAGGTGAAGCGGGCGGCGTGGTCCACGACGCCGTACGCGGCCATCGGGTGGGCGGCGGGGTCGGAGAGGTCGTAGGTGCGGCGGTCGGTCCAGCCGCGGCCCTGCCAGGTGCCGTGCTGCCAGTCGGCGGCGGGCGGGTAGCCGGCGCCGACGGCGAGCGGTGAGGAGGCGAGGATCTCGACGCCCAGTTCGAGGGGTTTGCGGTCCCGGTCGGTGAGGTGGACGGTGGCACGGGTGGGGTGGCGGGTGCCGGAGCGGTAGCTGATGTCGGTCTGCGGCCAGCCGAGCTGGACGTCGTGCCGGTCGTTGCGGACCAGGAGTGCCTCGTTGAGGGTGCGGTGGCCGTCGGCGTCCTCCTGGGCGACGACCATCACGAAGCGGTCGTCGAACCTGGCCGGTATCCAGAGCCAGTGGAATCCCTCGGGCCGCAGCTCCTCGCCGGCCCGCCCGCCCTCCTCGCCGGGGATGGGGCGCACTCCCCAGCTGCGGTCGCGGGTGCCGGTCCACTCCCCCGGGGCCAGCCGGATCTCCTCGCCGCCGATCCGGACGACGCCGGTGCAGCTGCCCGCCTGCACGAACCGGCGGCCTTCGAGCATCAGGCGGTCGCCGCGGTACTGGACGTGGTGGGGCTCCCAGACCGCGGGGAAGTCGGCGCTCCAGACGATCTCGTACGAGAGGGAGTCCGGGTCGGCGGGGTCGGGGTCGCAGACGAGGGTGAAGCGGCGCAGCGGCTCGTCGACGGTGATGCGCAGGGGGCCGACGGAGAGCCGGGTGCGGTCGTCGGGGAGGGCGTCGGAGGCGCGGACGGCGTGCAGGTCGTCGCCGACGCGGAGGGTCGCGTAGGCGTCGATGACCCCGGTGTTGGGGTAGACGCCGAGACCGAGGATGAGCAGGGCGCGGCCGGTGTGGTCGACGAGGTGGAAGATGCAGCGGTCGTAGGCGTTGCGGTCGCCGGTGACGACGTGCTTCATCGACAACGGGGCCTGGTGGACGGGGTATTCGTCCAGGGCGACGGGGCGGTCGGCGGGGGTGGGCACGGGTCCTCCTGGCCTGTCAGGGGCGGAGTGGCGCGGGTGCGGGCGCGCGCGGGTGCTCGGCTGACCGGCTCGGAGGGTGCGGCACCGGCCGGGAGCTTTCTGACGGTACGTCAGGAGGGGGGCGGGGGCCAGGGGTGGGGCGGGGTGAGGTGGGGCGGGGCGGGAGCGGGGCTGGGCGGGGCCGGGTGGGTGCGGCTCCGCCGGGGGCCGCCCCCTTGCCCGCCCGTTCCGCCCCCCGGGGGGCGGCCCCGCCGCCCAAGGGGGCGGGGCGGGTGGGAAAGGACGGCCCCGCCGCCCGAGGGGCGGCGGGGTGGGGTGGGTCAGCGGGTTTCGGGGCCGGCCAGGTGGCGGGCGATGACCATGCGCTGGATCTGGTTGGTGCCCTCGACGATCTGGAGCACCTTCGCCTCCCGCATCAGCCTCTCGACCGGGAAGTCGGCCGTGTAGCCGTACCCGCCGAGCACCTGCACCGCGTCCGTGGTGACCTTCATGGCCGCGTCCGTGCAGAAGAGCTTGGCCATGGCGGCCTGCCGCGAGAACGGGCGGCCCTGGTCCCGGAGCCTGGCCGCCGCCAGGTACAGGGCCCGGCCTGCCTCGATCTGCGTGGCCATGTCCGCCAGCATGAACCGCAGCCCTTGGAAGTCCGCGATCGGCCGGCCGAACTGCTGCCGGTCGGTGGCATAGCCGAGTGCCTCGTCCAGGGCGGCCTGGGCGACTCCGACGGCGCAGGCGGCGATGCCCAGACGGCCCGAGTCCAGCGCGGACAGGGCGATGGCGAAGCCCTGGCCCTCCTCGCCGATGCGGCGCGCGTCGGACACCCGTACGCCGTCGAAGTGCAGCTGGGCGGTGGGCGAGCCCTTCATGCCCATCTTCTTCTCGGGGGCGGCGGCGCTCAGCCCGGCCGAGTCGCCGGGCACCAGGAACGCGGTGATGCCGCGCGGCCCCTCCACACCCGTACGGGCGAGGACCGTGTAGAAGTCGGCGATGCCGCCGTGGGTGATCCACGCCTTGGTGCCGGTGAGCACCCAGTCGTCGCCGTCCCGGACCGCCCGGGTGCGCAGCGAGGCCGCGTCGGAGCCGGAGGCGGGCTCGGAGAGGCAGTACGCGCCGAGGAGGCCGCCGCCGAGCATGTCGGGCAGGTGGGCGCTCTGCTGTTCCTTGGTGCCGTAACCGGCCAGCGCGTGGCAGGCGAGGCTGTGCACGCTGACGCCGAGACCGACGGTGAGCCGGGCCGCCGCCAGCTCTTCGAGCACCTGGAGGTACACCTCGTAGGGCTGGTCGCCGCCGCCGTGTTCCGAGTCGTACGGCAGGCCGAGCAGGCCGGAGTCGGAGAGCAGGGAGAAGACCTCGCGCGGGAAGTGCCCGGCGTCCTCCTCCGCTGCGGCCTGCGGAGCGATCTCCCGCTGGATCATGTCGCGTACGAGCGCGAGCAGGTCGCGGGACTCCTCGGTGGGCAGCTGTCGTTCCACCGGCTGCGGAGCGCGGTCGGGCATGTGCGGCGTCCTCCCTGTCGGGCGCGGCGGCGGTCGCGCGCGCAGGGTGTGGCGGCGCCGCCGGGGGTCTCTCCTGCCAGCCTGAACCACCGTTCCGGGTTACGGAAGCGGAGTGTCCGGGGCTGTGGCGGCTGAGTATGCCGGATCCCGCCCTTTCCGTCACGGGTCGAAAAGCCGCAGGCCGGACAGGGCGGGCCGGTGTTACGCGACCGTGTCGTCCAGCGGTGGAGCAGGGCACTCCGGAACCAGCAGGGCGATGGCCTCCAGAGTGGCGCGCAACAGGGTGACGAGCAGTTCGCAGACCTCCTCCCGGGACAGCACCGGATCGCCGATCCAGTCGAGGGTGATGCCCTCGACCCCGGTCATCCAGCCGAGCAGGGCGAGCCTGGCCTTCGGCGGGACGCCGCTGCGCCCGTAGGCACCCTCGGCGAGGGTGGTGAGCAGCTGTTCGCGGACGGTGTCGCGGATCGTCTGGACCTGGACGTCGAAGCCGACGCCGCCGGTGACGATCGTGCGGTAGGCCGCCTGGTGGTGCTGGGCGTAGCGGAGGTAGCCGTCGACGGTGCGGCGCACCCGCTGGGCGCGCGGGAGTTCGGGGTGGCTGCCGGCCCGGTCGACGAGGTCGGCGACGGACTCCTGGACGATGGCCAGGTAATAGCCGCGCTTGTTGGTGAAGTAGTAGTAGATGAGGCCCTTGGCGACGCCCGCGTGGCGTGCGATGTCGTCCATCGACAGGGCGTCGTAGGAGGTGTCGGCGAACAACTTCCGCCCGGTCGCGATGAGTTCGGCTCTGCGCGCCTGGGATTTGCCGGTCGCGCCGCGCTGTTGACTCTTATTCAAATTAGGCCCTAGTCTCCCACTCCGGAAGGATGGCCGCAGTATTCCACGGGCCGCCCTCCGCTCCTCATGCACTTCCCCCTGCGCAATTTCTGCGACGTACGGGAGGACCCGATGAGCGCAGCGAGAAAGCCGTGGCGACCGGCCCGGCAGCAGTCCCCCGAGGGCAGGACGGCCTGGCGCCGCAGTGCCGTCCTGGCGGTTCCGGCGGTGCTCGCCGTCGGGGCGATGGCGACGATGATGGCCCAGGGCGCGCTCGCCGCGTCGTTCGCCGTCTCGGGCACCAGTTTCCAGGTCTCCTCCGGCAAGCTCTCCAGCACCGGTCTGTCGTCGTACGTGCAGACCGACCGGTCCGTGGACGGCAAGGGCCATCCGGTCGCCCTGCTGGGCATCGGGAACGCCCGGCTCTCCGACATCTGCCAGTCCGCCGAGGTGAGGACACCGGTCGGCACGGTGGTGTTCAAGCTGACGGCGGGCGGCGACGCGGGCGAGGTCACCGCCAGCAACCTGATCATCGACGGCGAGGACCTGACCGGTGACGCGCGCTTCGGCACCGCGCAGATCGGCCGGGACGCCTCCACCCTGGACGCGGTTCCCGGGGTCAAGGGCGAGGCGGGCAAGTTCGGCCTCCAGGCGGGGAACATCGAGGTGACCGGGGTGCGGTCGCACGCCTGGTCGGCCACCGGCGGGAACTTCCGGCTGAAGGGCCTGAAGCTGTCGGTGAGCCTGGACGGCAAGAAGTGCTTCTGAACGGCCGCAGGCCGGGCCGCGGGCGCGACCGGCCCCCCGGGCCGCCCCGCGAGGAACGCCCCCGCAAGGACCGGCCCCGCCGGGAACTTCTCGACGAGCGGCTGCCCTGGCGGGAGCGGCGGCACCGGTTCCGCGTCTGGCGGCGCCGACGTCCCTTCTGGGCGGGGCTGTTGCTGGTCTGTGCGGGAGGCGAGCTGCTGCTCGTACCGCTGTCGCCGCTGACGATCCTGGTCAGCCTGGGGCTGGGCGGGCTCGCGGCCCTGGGTATCGGGCTCGCGCTGGTCGCCGCCGGGCTGTTCCTGTGGTTCCTGCCGCACACCCGGCACTACGTGAGCGTCAACGCGCTGATCCTGTCGGTGCTCTCGTTCGCGGCGACCAATCTGGGCGGATTCCTGGTGGGGACGCTGCTGGGGATCGCGGGCAGCGCGATGGGGTTCGGCTGGACACCGCTGCCCGGGGAGGAGTCGGGGCGGACGGCACGGGCCGGGGAGAGCGGACGGCCGGACGACGAAGCCGGGGCCGGACGTCCGGACGGGAGCGGACGGCCTGACAACGGCGACGAGGGCGGGCGCCGACCGCCTCCGGTGCGGCAGCAGGGCCCGCGGGCCCTCGCCGTGGCGCTGCCGGTGGTCCTGTTCGCCGCTCTGGGCACGCCCGCGCAGAAGGCGGTGGCCGCAGCGGCCGAGCCGGTGGCGCCCCGGGTTCCGCCCACCGTCACCACGACCCTCTTCGCACCCGAGGGGTTCCTGCTGGCCGGGGTGCGTCAGGTGCGCACCGCGGACGGCCCGCTGAAGGTGATGGTGCTGCGGATGAAGGCCGCCTCCCTCACCGACTACCGGCTCAGGACCCGCGACGGCGGCGACGAACTCTCACTGGGCGCCGACACCCTGGACCTGGACGGCAACGTCACCCTGTACCTGACCAAGTTCAGCGGCTGTCTGGAGGGGCTGCTGTGCCTGACCTTCACGCCGGACCGGCTGCCGGTGCCGCCGGTGGTGCCGCCGTTCGTCTTCATGACGGACGTCAGCGCCGAACAGGCCATGGTCACCTCGGACTCGATCGTCACGAACGGACTGACGCTCGGCGCGTCCTGAGCGCCTCACATCAGGCCGGCACCCGTGACGAACATCGCCAGCACGACCACCAGGGTCCAGCCGAGCACGTGCTCCAGGAGCTTGGGCCCGTCCACGTTGTCGGGGCCACCGGTACGGGCGCGGAGACGGTCGGACAGGGCGGCGGAGGCGTTCATCGGGACTCGCAGAGAGGTGGAGGAGACCGGCACGGTGGGTTCCGGTGGTGGATTCGGGGCGGAATCACCCCTTCCACAGTGCCAGCGGGCGGGGCCCCGGTACAGATGACGTTGGTCACCGTCCCGGGGCCCCTCGGCACTCGGAGCCGCCCCGAAGGACACGCCGAGGTCAGCTGAGATCCAGCTTCCTCAGCACGCGCCGCTGCTCCGGGGTGGTGTCGACGGGCCAGAACAGGTAGCAGACCCCGCCCGAACCGCCGCGCACCTTGCCGGTGGCGTCGTAGCGCTTGGTGCGGAGCCAGATGTTCTCGAATTCTCGTCGGCGGTAGACCCGGCGGACGTCCTCGTTCGTGGGGGCCGCGGGATCGTTGGCGATCACGTCGCCCGCGGCCGTGAAGCCGATGACGGTCATCAGATGGCCGGCGGTGCCGTATCCGGCACCGGTCAGCTCCTCCTTGAGGAAGGACTGGGACGTGATGACGGGGATACCCGCCTTCACGAGCATCGTCAGATCGTTCAACGATCCCAACCGGGTGACGACCGCGTTCATGTCCCGGTACGTCGCGGCGTACGCGGCGTTGAAGGGCCAGTTGCCGCAGCCGTCGTACTGGTAGTCGTACGTCATCCGCGCGGCGTGGCAGATCTGCGGGTCCTCGTACGAGGGATCGACCCAGGCGAGCTGCTCGGGGGTGGCCCGGCGCCCCCAGTACTCCAGGATCATCTGGGCGGAGGTCGGGCTGCACCACGCCTCTCCCCCGTTGTCGTACTCCGGGTACTGCCCCTTGTGGATCTCCTGCGAGTGGCGCGGCACCCGCAGTTCGCGCGCCGGGCGCGGGGCGGACGCCGGGACCGTGAACCGGTCGGGGACGTCGGAGGCCATCGCCCCGAGCCGCCACACCTTCGGCGTGCCGCCCGAGCCCGGCAGCCGGTACAGGGTCACCCGCAGCCGGTAGCCGGCCAGCCGGGTGCCGGAGGCCGGGTCGGTGACCGCGAGGGTGTCGGTGGAGACCCCGCTGCGGCCGTCGGCCTGGTCGTCGACGGAGGTCCGCCGGATGTCGCCGTCCCCGGCGGCCCAGCGCCCCATCACGTACCAGGGGGTGTACGTCCCGTCGGCGTACTGGGCGCACAGCTCGACGGCGAGCCAGGTGCCGGGCGGGGTGTCGGCGTTCCAGGAGGCGACGATCTCGGTGGCGGGGACGGCGCCGACGTACGGCTGCGAGGTCCACACCGCGTACTCGTAGGCGGCGGTCCGCCCGGTGTGCGGGTCGCGGTACTCCGTCAGCCCGTCCGGCGTGCCGATCACCAGGCCGGGCCTGCTCCCGCCGACGACGCGGGTGCCGCCGCCGGTGCCGGAGCTCCAGTCGGCGTACGAGTTCCAGAAGCGGTTGTCGATGTCGACGGGTCGGCGCTCCTCTGCTGCGGGCGCGGCGGCGGCCGGCAGCGGCAGCGCGGGCACGGCGGCGGCAGCGGCGAGCGCGGCGGTCAGGACGGTCCTGCGGGAGGTGTGCAGCGGATCGGGTCTGGCCATGGTGGAGAGCCCCAGTCTGGTGAGGTGGACACGGTCCGGCCGGGCGGCGGGCGGCAGACGCTATGGCTACCCCGCGGCTGCGGCCCGCACCCCGGGTCCGCCCCATACTGCGACCGCGCACCCCCGCCGCCGGGGACGGCACGCGGGGCAGGTCCGGCCGGCGCACCGCGCCCACGCTCTAGGGTGGACCGGATGAACAGCATCGCCCCCCTCGCCGCCCGGCTCCGTGCCCTGCCGCCGTCCTGCGGCCCGGTCCGGCTGGTGGCCGTCGACGGCCACGCGGGCTCCGGCAAGAGCACCTTCGCCGCCCGTCTCTCCGAGGCGCTGGGCGCGGCCCCCGTGGTGCACCTGGACGACCTGGCCAGCCACGAGGAGCTGTTCGCCTGGACGGAGCGGCTGCGCACCGGGGTGACGGAGCCGCTGTCGCGCGGTGAGAGCGCGCGCTTCGCGCCGTACGACTGGACGGCGCGCCGCTTCGGCCCCGGGACATACGTCGTCCCGGCCGCGCCGGTCGTCCTCGTGGAGGGGGTGGGCGCCGGGCGGCGCGCGCTGCGGCCCCTCCTCGCGCACCTCCTGTGGATGGATCTGGACGCGGAGCACTCGTGGCGGCGCGGTCGGGAACGGGACGGAACGGGGCAGTCCGCGTTCTGGGACGGCTGGACGCGGGCGGAGACGCGCCATTTCTCGGCGGACCCGTCCCGTCCGTTCGCCGACACCCTGGTGCGGCAGTTGCCGGAGGGATACGAGTGGCGCGAGAGGACCTCAGCGACCGCGTGAGCGCACCACTTCCTCACTTTCCGTAACCACCTGCACCGCCCCTGCGGAACGGGCGGAAAAGCGTCCCCGCCAGTGCCCCAACTCCGCTTGACCCAGGGGGCGTACAGGTCTTACGTTCTCAATGTGCGGCTTTTCGAAGTCGCCCGCAGACACGAAGCCCCCGGTTGTTCCCCCGTGATCGGGGGCTTCGTTCTGCCCTCACAGGCCCCTGAGAGGCGCGCGTAGACCCGGTTCGCTCACCCAGGGTCACCATCCGTGCGGGCCTCGCGGCACCCTTATTCAGCTGCCCCCTGCCCAGGTACGATGCCCTTCGGTGCGGTCAATTCCCGTCCGGGACACAGCGGTTCGGGCAAGTGCCAACGGCATGCGGCCACCGGTACACGCCCGGCAGCACATCACGGGGGGACACGGTCTGTGGGGGACGTGATGGACTTCGGCACGCAGGGCACGCACGCCCCGGCCGACCTCGCCTGGCTGCGCGGCGTGGACGCCTACACGATGGGGGCGTATCCGCAGGCGGAGGAGGAATTCCGGACGGCGGTACGACTGGATCCCGGCATGGCGGACGGCTGGCTCGGCCTGCACGCCCTGCGCATCGACACCACGACGGCGCTGCTGCGCATGTACCGCCACCGGGACCGGTTCGGCGAGCAGCGCGCCCGCCACCGCAGGACGCTGAACTCCTGGTACTGGCTGGGCTGGTGGGTGCAGCCGGTGCTGGAGAGCCCGCGCGACCTGCTGCTGGCGCACGCCTCGCACTGGCTGGACGGGCGCCATGTCCCGGAGCTGGACCGGGCGCTCGCCGGTCTGCCGCCGGTGGACACCGACACCCAGGTGCGCTTCCTGCACGCTTGCCGGGCCTATCTGATCAAGGACTGGGAGCAGCTGGTCCGGCACACCGACCCGCTCGTCGACGATCCGCTGCTGGGCATCGAGTCGGGGCTGTTCGGCGGGATGGCGCGGGTGCGGCTGGAGATGTTCGGCCAGGCCGAGCCGCTGCTGTCCGCCTCGCTGATGCGCTGCCGCAGCGAGCAGCCGCAGCGCAAGGAACTGCGGTACTGGCTGGCGCGGGCGCACGAGGGCACCGGGCGCAGCGCCGCGGCACTCCCCCTGTACCGGGCGGTGCACCGGGTCGACCCGGCGTTCATGGACACCGCGGCGCGGCTCGCGGCCATCTCCGAGGGCGACGGGCTCGACGGGTACGACGACGCGGCGGCGGGCCTCGCCGCGGTGTCGCTGGCCGGCGCCGGGCTCGGGCAGGACGCGGTGGAGTCGCAGGGCGAGCTGGAGGCGCTGGAGGGCGGCGGGGAGCTGCGGACGGGCGGCGAGGGGCAGCTGCCGTTCGGCGGGTCCGTGCCGCCGGGCACGCCGATGGGCGTACGGCGCAAGGCGGGTCCGCCCCCGGCCGGGCTGCCGCCGTTCCCGGCCGGCCCCTCGGACCCCGCGCTGCTCGAACAGGCGCTGGGCGAGCTGGACCGGATGGTCGGCATGGAGCCGGTGAAGCGTCAAGTGCGGGCGCTCTCCGCCCAGTTGAACATGGCGCGGCTGCGCGCCGGACAGGGTCTGCCGGTGCAGCCGCCGAAACGTCACTTTGTCTTCTCCGGTCCCTCGGGGACGGGCAAGACGACGGTGGCCAGGATTCTGGGGCGGGTCTTCTACGCGCTCGGGCTGCTCGGCGGGGACCATCTGGTGGAGGCCCAACGGGCCGATCTGGTGGGCGAGTTCTTGGGACAGACCGCGGTCAAGGCGAACGAGCTGATCGACTCGGCGATGGGCGGCGTGCTCTTCGTCGACGAGGCGTACAGCCTCTCCAACTCCGGCTACAGCAAGGGCGACGCGTACGGCGACGAGGCGCTGCAGGTGCTGCTGAAGCGGGCCGAGGACAACCGGGACCACCTGGTGGTGATCCTGGCCGGGTACCCCGAGGGGATGGACCGGCTGCTGGCCACCAACCCCGGGCTGTCCTCCCGCTTCACCACCCGGGTCGACTTCCCCAGCTACCGCCCGCTGGAACTGACCAGCATCGGGGAGGTGCTGGCCGGGGAGAGCGGCGACGTGTGGGACGAGGAGTCGCTGGAGGAGCTGCGGAGCATCAGCGGGCACGTGGTGGAGCAGGGGTGGATCGACGAGCTGGGCAACGGGCGGTTCCTGCGGACGCTGTACGAGAAGAGCTGCGCGTACCGGGACCTGCGGCTGTCGGGGTACGCGTCCACGCCGACGCGGGACGACCTGGCGACGCTGCGGCTGGCGGATCTGATGCAGGCGTACGGGGAGGTGCTGTCCGGGCGGGGGCCGGTGGGGCGCGGGCCGGGGGTGGAGCCGCCGGGGGGTGGGGTGTGAGGGGTACGGGGGTGTGGTGAGCGGTACGGGGCGGGGCGTCCGGGGCGGGGCGCGTGCGGCTCCGCCGGGGGGCCGCCCCCTTGCCCGCCCGTTCCGCCCCCGGGGGCGGCCCCGCCGCCCAAGGGGACTCGGGCGGGGGCGGCGGGGGTGGTGGGTCAGCCGGCCAGCAGGTCGGCTGGTTGTTCGGGGCGGGGGTGGGTGAGGGGGGTGACGGGGGCCGGGGCGACGCGGTGGGCGGGGTCGCGGACCTCGCCGACCAGCATCTCCAGGACGTCCTCCAGGGCGACCAGGCCGAGGATCCGGCCCGACCCGTCGGCCACCTGCGCCAGGTGGGTCGCCGCCCGGCGCATCACCGACAGCGCGTCGTCCAGCGGCAGTTCGGCCCGCAGGACGGTCATCGGGCGCCACACCTGCTGCGGCACCGCCCGGTCGGACTCGTCCAGGTCGAGGACGTCCTTGACGTGGATGTACCCCATGAAGGCCCCCGCGGGTCCCGGTGCGCACACCGGGAAACGGGAGTAGCCGGTGCGGACCGTGAGGTCCTCGATCCGGCGCGGGGTGACCGAGGGGTCCACCGTGACCAGTGCGGCCCGGCGCAGCAGCACGTCCGTGATCGGGCGGCTGCCCAGCTCCAGGGCGTCCTCCAGGCGCTCCTGCTCGCCCGGTTCCAGGAGCCCGGCCTGTCCGGAGTCCTCGACCAGGCGGTTGAGCTGTTCGCTGGTGAAGACGGACTCGACCTCCTCCTTGGGCTCGACCCTGAAGAGCCTGAGCACCATCCGCGCGCACCATCCCAGCCCCGCCGTGACCGGCCGGCACAGCCGCGCGAAGGCGACCAGGCCGGGGCTGAACCACAGGGCGGTCTTCTCCGGGGCCGCCATCGCCAGGTTCTTCGGCACCATCTCGCCGATGACCAGGTGGAGGGAGACCACGACGGCGAGCGCGATGGCGTAGCCGAGCGGATGGACCAGGGCGTCGGGCACGTGGGCGGCGTGGAACACCGGCTCCAGGAGGTGCGCGACGGTCGGCTCGGCGACCGCGCCCAGCGTCAACGAGCAGACGGTGATGCCGAACTGGGCCGCCGCCATCATCTGCGGCAGGTGCTCCAGCCCGTACATGACCCGCTTGGCGCGTGCCGAGCCGCCGGCCGCGAGCGGTTCGATCTGGCTGCGGCGCACCGAGACCAGGGCGAACTCGGCGCCGACGAAGAAGCCGTTGGCGAGGACCAGCAGGAGGGCGAAGAGGAGTTGCAGGGCGCTCATCGGACCGCCTCCGTGAGCCGGGAAGCAGTCGCCCCGGGCCGGGGCACCGTGGTGAGGGGCGAGGTGCGGATGAGCCGCACGCGTTCGGCGCGGTAGCGGTCCACTTGGCGCACGGACAGCTTCCAGCCGGGCAGTTCGGCCCGGTCGCCGGGGGCCGGGATCCGGCCGAGCAGGTCGGCCACCAGGCCGGCGACCGTCTCGTACGGGCCGTCGGGCACGTCGAGACCTATCCGGCGCAGGGTGAGGACCCGGCAGCTGCCGTCGGCCTCCCAGCTGGGGCTGCCGTCCTCGGCGGGCGCGACGGGCAGCAGTTCCGGCCGGTCGGCGCCCTCGGCGTCGTGCTCGTCGCGGACCTCGCCGACGAGTTCCTCGACGATGTCCTCCAGGGTGACGACCCCGGCAGTGCCGCCGTACTCGTCGACGACGACGGCGATGGGCTGCTCGCTGCGCAGCCGCTCCAGGAGCGGCTGGACGGGCAGCGTCTCGGGCACCAGCAGCGGCGGTACCGCGATCCGGCCGACCGGCACCCTGATGCGGTCGTGCGCCGGGACGGCGAGGGCGTCCTTGAGGTGGACCATGCCGACGATCTCGTCGATCCGCTCCCGGTAGACGGGGAAGCGCGAAAGCCCGGTTGCCCGGGTGAGGTTGAGGACGTCGGCCGCGGTCGCGGAGGACTGGAGCGAGCTGACCTTCACGCGCGGCGTCATGACGTGCTGCGCGGTGAGGTGGCCCAGGGAGAGGGTCCGTACGAAGAGGTCCGCGGTGTCCTGTTCCAGGGCGCCGGCCTGGGCCGAGTGACGGGCCAGGGAGACCAGTTCGCCGGGGGTGCGGGCGGAAGCCAGCTCGTCGGTGGGCTCGACGCCGAGCATCCGCACCAGACGGTTGGCGACCGTGTTCAGCAGGGAGATCACCGGCCGGAACACCGTCGAGAAGCGGTGCTGCGGGCCGGCCACGAAACGGGCCACGTGCAGCGGCCTGGAGACCGCCCAGTTCTTCGGTACGAGTTCGCCGATCACCATCTGCACGGCCGAGGCCAGCAGCATGCCGATGACGACGCTGATGCCGGAGACGGCGCCCGCCGGTATTCCGGTGGCGGTCAGCGGCCCGTGCAGGAGGGCCGCGAGCGCGGGCTCGGCGAGCATGCCGACGACGAGCGAGGTGAGGGTGATGCCGAGCTGGGTGCCGGAGAGCTGGAACGACAGCTCGCGCAGGGACTGCACGACCCGGCCGGCTCGTTTGTCGCCGGTCGCGGCGGCGCGTTCGGCGTCGGGCCGGTCGACCGTGACGAGACCGAACTCGGCCGCCACGAAGAAGCCGTTGGCGAGGATCAGGAGGAATGCCGCTGCGAGCAGCAGAAGCGGGATGGTCATGCCGCCGCCTCAGGATGACAGGGGGCGGCGCAGGTACTGCCGGACGATCCGTCCATTGCTGGAGGGAGTCACTCCTTGGGTCGAAGGTACGACCCCGCCGGCTGCGGGATGCCGTTCGCGCGGGGCGGGACGCGCTCGGCGTCCCATCCATCAGAGTAAACAAGACTGCCCCGTGAGGGGCAGGGGCTCAGCCGGTGAGTATCGTCGCCGGCCCGCCGGGGGCGCGGTCAGTCGCGGTGCGTGCCGCGTGCCTCGACGAGGGCGCGCAGGGCCCTGGCGTCGCGGATGGCCTGCTCCTTGGCGATGCCGGGCTGGATGCCGAGGGCGGGCAGGCTGGTGCCGTCGCTGAGGTCGAGGAAGACCCAGGCGTCGCCGGGGCGCAGGTTGACCTTGAGGATCTCGGCCCACTCCAGCCGCCGCTTGCTGGTCAGGTTGACCACGGTGACGCCCTGCTCGTCGGCGACCACCTTGGGGCGGCTGAGCAGGACCAGGACGGCGAACAGGAGGGCGCCGGTGAGGATGAAGCTGAGCCGCTCACCCGGGCTGAGCATGTCGAGCAGGAGGCCGACCGCCGAGACGGTCGCGAACATCAGCGCGCCTATGGTCAGCAGGACGACCCTGGTGCGGTTGGGCCGGAAGGTGACCGGCAGGGCGGGAAGTTCGGGCTGCGGCACGGCGGACGGCATCCTTCTGCGTACGTACGGGAGGAACAAAAGGCGCGGCGGCCGTCAGAGGCGGCAGGCGTGGATCGCCGTGGTCAGGATGGCGCGGGCGCCCAGCGCGTACAGGTCGTCCATGATGCGCTGAGCCTCCTTGGCGGCGACCATGGAGCGGACGGCGACCCAGCCCTCGTGGTGCAGCGGTGAGACGGTCGGGGACTCCAGGCCGGGGGTGAGGGCGACGGCCTGCTCCAGGTGCTCGACCCGGCAGTCGTAGTCCATCATCACGTACGACCTGGCGACCAGGACGCCCTGGAGGCGGCGCAGGAACTGCTGGACCTTGGGGTCCTCGGCCTCGGCGCCGGTGCGGCGGATGACGACGGCCTCGGAGGTCATGATCGGCTCGCCGAAGACCTCCAGGCCCGCGTTGCGCAGCGAGGTGCCGGTCTCCACGACGTCCGCGATGACCTGGGCGACGCCCAGTTCGATGGCGGTCTCGACGGCGCCGTCCAGGTGGACGACGGAGGCGTCGATGCCGCGCTCGGCGAGGAACTTCGCGACGATGCCCTCGTAGGAGGTGGCGATCGTCTTGCCCGCCAGGTCCTCCACGGAGGTGGCGGTGCCCGGCTTGGCGGCGAAGCGGAAGGTGGAGCGGGCGAAGCCGAGCGGGAGGATCGGCTCGGCGCCCGCGCCGGAGTCGATCAGCAGGTCCTCGCCGGTGATGCCGATGTCGAGACGCCCGGCCGAGACGTAGATCGCGATGTCCTTGGGGCGGAGGTAGAAGAACTCGACCTCGTTCTGCGGGTCCACGAGCACGAGCTCCTTGGACTCCTTGCGCTGCTGGTAGCCGGCCTCATGGAGCATCGCCGACGCAGGTCCGGAGAGGGAGCCCTTGTTCGGGATGGCGATGCGCAGCATGAGGTCAGCTTCCTTTGTCGCGGGGAGAACAGCGGAGGAGGAGAAGGGGTTGCTCAGAGGTGGGCGTAGACGTCGTCGAGCGAGATCCCGCGGGCGACCATCATCACCTGGACGTGGTACAGCAGCTGCGAGATCTCCTCGGCGGCGGCTTCCTTGCCCTCGTACTCGGCGGCCATCCAGACTTCGGCGGCCTCCTCGACGACCTTCTTGCCGATGGCATGGACGCCCTTGTCCACCAGCTCGGCGGTGCGGGAGGTGGTGGGGTCGCCGTTGGCGGCCTTGAGCTGGAGCTCGGAGAAGAGCTCTTCGAAAGTCTTGTTGGCCATGATGGTCCTTAGAGTACGGGGTCGGCCTCCGGCACTCAGCGCCAGGGTTCGGCGACCGTGCGCAGCGTGGTCGCGGTGGCCACGGCGGCGGTGACCGCCTCGTGCCCCTTGTCCTCGGCGGAGCCGACCAGACCGGCCCGGTCGAGCGCCTGCTCCTCGGTGTCGCAGGTCAGTACGCCGAAGCCGACGGGCACCCCGGTGTCGACGGAGACCTGGGTGAGGCCCTGGGTGACGCCCTGGCACACGTACTCGAAGTGGGGGGTGCCGCCGCGGATGACGACGCCCAGGGCGACGATCGCGTCGTAGCCGCGGCCCGCGAGGACCTTGGCGACGACGGGCAGCTCGAAGGAGCCGGGGACTCTGAGCAGGGTCGGCTCGTCGATGCCCAGCTCGTGCAGGGCGCGCAGGGCGCCGTCGACCAGGCCGTCCATGATCTTCTCGTGCCACTGTGCGGCGATCACCGCCACCCGCAGGTCGTTGCAGTTCTTGACGCTCAGTTCGGGTGCACCCTTGCCGCTCACGCTTGCTCTCTCTCCTGTGTGTGGGTGTGGTGTTACTGGTTGCCGCGGGTGGGGCTACTGGTTGCCGCAGGTGGGGGCGGCGGCGCCGTCCAGCCAGGGCAGGTCGTGGCCCATCCGGTCCCGCTTGGTGCGCAGGTACCGCAGATTGTGCTCGCCGGCGGTGACGGGCATCGCCACCCGCCCGACGACGGTGAGGCCGTGCCGCACCAGCGCGGTGATCTTGTCCGGGTTGTTCGTCATCAGGCGCAGGCTGCGCACGCCGAGGTCGGCGAGGATGCGGGCGCCCGCCGCGTAGTCCCGGGCGTCGGCGGGCAGGCCGAGTTCGAGGTTGGCGTCGAGGGTGTCGACGCCGCGCTCCTGGAGTTCGTAGGCGCGCAGCTTGGACAGCAGGCCGATGCCCCGGCCCTCGTGGCCGCGCAGGTAGACGACGATGCCGCGGCCGGCCTCGGTGACGCTGCGCATGGAGGCTTCCAGCTGGGGGCCGCAGTCGCAGCGCAGCGAGTGGAAGATGTCGCCGGTGAGGCACTCGGAGTGGACCCGGACCAGGACGTCCTCGCCGTCGCCGATGTCGCCGTGGACGAGGGCTACGTGCTCGACGCCGTCGGCGGTGGCGCGGTAGCCGTAGGCGGTGAACTCGCCGAAGGAGGTGGGCAGGTGGACCTCGGCCTCGCGGACGACTATCGGGTCGGGTGCCTCGGTGGCGGGTTCGGGCTGCGTCTCGGTGGCCCGGCGGTGGGCGATCAGGTCCTCGATGGAGATGATCGTCAGGCCGTGCTTGCGGGCGAAGGGGACCAGCTCGGGCAGCCGCAGCATCACGCCGTCGGCGTCGGCGATCTCCACGATGGCCCCGGCCGGGCGCAGTCCGGCCAGCCGGGCGAGGTCGACGGCGGCCTCGGTGTGGCCGTTGCGGACCAGGACGCCGCCGTCGCGGGCGCGCAGCGGGAAGATGTGGCCGGGGCGGACGAAGTCGCCGGGGGTGCTGTCGCCGGAGGCCAGCAGCCGCAGGGTGGCGGCCCGGTCGGCGGCGGAGATCCCGGTGCTCACGCCGTGCGCGGCGCTCGCGTCGACCGAGACGGTGAAGGCGGTGCGCATCGACTCGGTGTTGTGCTCGACCATCTGGGGCAGCGCGAGCCGCTCCAGTTCCGCCGCCTCCATGGGGGCGCAGATCAGGCCGCGGCACTCGCTCATCATGAACGCGACGATCTCGGGGGTGATCTTCTCGGCGGCGACGACGAGGTCGCCCTCGTTCTCCCGGTTCTCGTCGTCGACGACCACGACGGGCCGGCCGGCCGCGATGTCGTCGACGGCCTGCTGGACCGGGTCGAGGGCCAGGTCCTCCCGGTGGTCCTGCGGGACGTC
Source organism: Streptomyces sp. NPDC004111 (assembly GCF_042874215.1). NCBI lineage: Bacteria > Bacillati > Actinomycetota > Actinomycetes > Kitasatosporales > Streptomycetaceae > Streptomyces > Streptomyces sp. NPDC004111. The sequence goes on along the minus strand of NZ_JBIAMU010000013.1, from coordinate 281,399 downwards.
GGGCACCAGTGCCTCCGGGGCGTCGTACGGGGCGTGGGACGGCGTGGCGGCCGGGCCGACGGGGCGGGGCGGGGCGGTGGTCATGCCGGTGCTCCTTCCAGAGCGGGGGCCGTGGTGGCGGCGCGGGAGCGCAGCCACCAGTCGCGCATGCCCCACAGGACGAGGGCGAGGTAGATGACGTACACGAAACCGGAGAAGGCGAGTCCGCTGGTGAAGGCGAGCGGGACGCCGACCAGGTCGACCAGCAGCCAGGCGAACCAGAACTCGACCAGGCCGCGGGCCTGCGCCACCATCGCGGCGAGGGTGCCGACGAAGATGTACGCGTCGGCCCACGGGCTCCAGGACAGCGACGGGTAGAGGGTGAAGAGCCCGCCGACGGCGAGGGTGCCGAGGGCCGCGCCGCCCAGGAGCAGGGCGCGCTCGCGCCAGGTGGCGAAGCGGACGGCGATCGTCCCGTCCTGCGCCTGCTGCTTGCCGCGCTGCCACTGCCGCCAGCCCCACAGGGCGACGCCGATGACCAGCAGCTGCTTGCCGACACCGCCGCTGAGGTGCACGGAGGCGTACGCGGCGACCAGGATGACGCCGGAGAGGAACTGGGCGGGCCAGGTCCACATCGAGCGCCGCCAGCCGAGGGCCAGCGCCAGCAGGCCGATGCTGTTGCCGACCATGTCGGACCACAGGATGTGCTGGCCGAAGGCCGTGAAGGCTTCGGAGTTGAGCCAGGCGAGGGAGCTCACTTCACGGTCTCCTTGGTGTCGTCACGTGGTCCCAGCAGCCGCTCGACGTACTTGGCCAGTACGTCGACCTCCAGGTTGACCGGGTCGCCGGCCTGCTTGATGCCGAGCGTGGTCAGCGCGAGCGTGGTGGGGATGAGGCTGATGGTGAAGTGGTCGTCGGCGGCGTCGACCACGGTGAGGCTGACGCCGTCGACCGTGATGGAGCCCTTCTCGACGACGTACCGGGACAGTCCGTCCGGGAGGGCGACCTTGACGATCTCCCAGTGCTCGGAGGGCGTGCGCTCCACGATGGTGCCGGTGCCGTCCACGTGGCCCTGGACGAGGTGGCCGCCGAGGCGTCCGCCGAGCGCCATGGGGCGCTCCAGGTTGACCCGGGAGCCGGCGGCGAGGGCGCCGAGGCTGGAGCGGTTCAGGGTCTCGGCCATCACGTCGGCGGTGAACTCGCCGTCGGAGGTGTCGACGACGGTCAGGCAGACGCCGTTGACGGCGATCGAGTCGCCGTGCTTGGCGCCCTCGGTGACCAGGGGGCCGCGCAGGCGGAAGCGGGAGGAGTCGCCGAGCTTCTCGACGGCGGTGACCTCACCCAGTTCTTCGACGATTCCGGTGAACACGCTCAGCGCTCCTTGGGGGCAGTGGGGACGGCGGTGATGCGGAGGTCGGGGCCGATGCGGACCGTTTCGGTCACATCCAGGCGCAACGCGTCCGCGATCGTGGTGATTCCTGCGTCGGCGAGGGCGGCGGGGCCCGCGCCGAGGAGTACGGGGGCCAGGTAGCCGACGACCTTGTCGACGGCTCCGGCGGCGACGAACGCACCCGCGAGGGTGGGTCCGCCTTCCAGGAGCACGGAGCGCACTCCGCGCTCGTACAGCTCGCTGAGCAGGGCTTTCACATCGAGCCCTGAAGCCGCGCGGGGCAGCCGCAGCACGTCGGGGAGGTCGCACTCGGCGTCCTCTGCGACGGCGATCAGGGTGGGCGCCGCGTCGTCCAGGACCCGGGCGCCCGGCTCGGCCGTGGCGTTGGTGTCGAGGACGACGCGCAGCGGCTGCACCGCGCCGTCGATGCCGCGCACGGCCAGGTGCGGGTCGTCGGCGCGCAGGGTGCCGGAGCCGACCACGACCGCGTCGGCCTCGGCGCGCAGCCGGTGCACATCGGCGCGGGAGGCGGCGGAGGAGATCCAGCGGCTGGTGCCGTCGGCGGCGGCGATCCTGCCGTCGAGGGTGGCCGCGTACTTCCACAGGACGTACGGGCGGTGCAGCCGTACGGAGGTGAGCCAGGCGGTGTTCCCGGCGGCGGCCTCGGCTTCGAGGAGGCCCTGCTCGACCTGGACGCCGGCCGCGCGCAGGGTGTCGGCGCCGCCCGTGGCCCGCGGGTTCGGGTCGGCGACGGCGTAGACGACGCGGGCGATCCCGGCGTCGACGAGGGCCTGGGCGCAGGGGCCGGTGCGGCCGGTGTGGTTGCAGGGCTCCAGGGTGACGTAGGCGGTGCCGCCCCGGGCCTGCTCCCCCGCGTCGCGCAGGGCGTGCACCTCGGCGTGCGGGCCGCCGGCGCGCTGGTGGAATCCCTCGCCGACGACGGTCCCGGTGGGGCCGGTCACGACGCAGCCGACGACCGGGTTGGGGCTGGTGGCGCCGAGTCCGCGCGCGGCCAGCTCGACGGCACGGCGCATGGCCCACGCGTCGGGTGCGTCGTGGGGCGCGGTTTCGGCTGCGGCGGTTGCCACCGGGTCCTCCTGCCTCTTCGGGCACGGACTCCGGGGCCTGTCGATGACGACAGATGAAGCGGACACGCATCACGGGGTACGACAACGGCCACGCCGTGCCGGAAAAGAGAGGTCTCCCGTGCATCCGGGAAAACCCCGCCCGACGGCGGCGTACCGATCGACCTGTGACGGCCCGCCGCGCACTGCCTCCCATCCGGACTTTCACCGTCGGTCCAGGAATTTCACCTGGTCAACCGGTCACTGGAGGTGACCGGGTCGCGGACTATAACCGCCGGTTCGGAATTACACCGACCCCGGAGTGCGCTGCTGCTGGTACAGGATCAGTGTGCCACGCCCGGTCGCGGGCGTTACCCGCAAGTCCTTGTGGGCTGACTCACAGGACTTGGTCCAGACCTATTGACCGAGCTGGTCTAGTCCTCTTAACGTCTGCGTCACCTCCCAGGAGACGGCCCGACGGTGTGCGCACACCCCGGGCTTGCACGGCCCCATCCCCGTTCCGTCGTGTGACGCCCGAGCCTCCCCAGGAGGACCTGACGTGCTGTCCCCCACTCGTACAAGATCCACCGATGCCGCAGCCGCGCGCTCCGCCGGGCCCGTGCGGTCCGTCCGCTCGGTGCTGCTGGCCGCGACCACCGCCACCGCCGCACTCGCCGCACTCGTCGGCGGCACCCTCTCCGCCCAGGCCTCGCCCTCCACCGAAGCTCAAGCCGTCGTGGACAACGAGTCCTGCCGCCCCGACGGGCTCTACAAGACGCCGGGCGTGGACGTCCCGTACTGCTCGGTCTACGACACCGAGGGCCGCGAGAAGATGGGCGCCGACCACCAGCGCCGCATCATCGGCTACTTCACCGGCTGGCGCACCGGCAAGGACGGTCTGCCCTCCTACCTGGCGTCCGACATCCCCTGGGACAAGGTCACCCACCTCAACTACGCCTTCGCGCACATCGGCGGCGACAACAGGATCTCGGTCGGCGCGGACGGCGAGAAGAACGCCGCCACCGGCATGACCTGGCCGGGCGTGGCGGGCGCGGAGATGGACCCCGCGCTGCCGTACAAGGGCCACTTCAACCTGCTGAACAAGTTCAAGAAGCAGCACCCGAACGTCAAGACGCTGGTGTCGGTGGGCGGCTGGGCCGAGACCGGCGGCTACTTCGGCGACGACGGCAAGCGCGTCAACTCCGGCGGCTTCTACTCCATGGCCACCAACGCCGACGGCTCGGTCAACCAGGCGGGCATCGACACCTTCGCCGCCTCGACGGTCGACTTCATCAAGAAGTACGGCTTCAACGGCGTCGACATCGACTACGAGTACCCGACGACGATGAAGGACGCGGGCAACCCGCTCGACTGGCAGCTCGCCAACGCCCGCCGCGCCGGGCTGGTCAAGGGCTACGCGGTCCTGATGAAGACCCTGCGCGAGAAGCTGGACCGGGCAGGCGCCGCCGACGGCAAGCACTACCTGCTGACCGTCGCCGCTCCCTCCTCCGGGTACCTGCTGCGCGGCATGGAGACCTTCCAGGTCCAGAAGTACCTGGACTACGTCAACATCATGTCCTACGACCTGCACGGCGCCTGGAACGAGCACGTCGGCCCGAACGCCGCGCTCTTCGACAACGGCAAGGACGGCGAACTGGCCGCCGCCAACGTCTACGGCAGCGCCCAGTACGGCGGCATCGGCTACCTGAACACCGACTGGGCCTACCACTACTTCCGCGGCTCGATGCCCTCGGGACGCATCAACGTGGGCCTGCCGTACTACACACGCGGCCACAAGAACGTGCAGGGCGGCACCGACGGCCTGTGGGGCAAGGCCTCGGCCGCCACGTGTCCGGCCGGCTCCGGCCTGACCAAGTGCGGCGACGGCGCGGTCGGCATCGACAACCTGTGGCACGACAAGGACGACAACGGCAAGGAGTCCCCGGCGGGCTCCAACCCGATGTGGCACGCGAAGAACCTGGAGAAGGGGATCGTCGGCGACTACGTCACCAAGTACGGCTTCCCCGCCGGCACCAAGCTGACCGGCACCTACGTCCGCAAGTACGACTCCACCCTGGTCGCGCCGTGGCTGTGGAACGCCGAGAAGAAGGTCTTCCTGTCCACGGAGGACGACCAGTCGATCGGCGCCAAGGCCGACTACGTGGTCGACCGGGGCATCGGCGGCACGATGATCTGGGAACTGGCCGGCGACTACGGCTGGAACGCGGCCAAGGGCCAGTACGAGCCCGGGAACACGCTGACCTCGCTGATGTACGACAAGTTCAAGGCGGCGAAGCCGTACGGCGCGGCCGTCTCCAACAAGGCGCTGCCGAAGAAGGCCGTGGACATCGGTGTGGAGTTCGGGGAGTTCAAGCTCGGCGACTCCAACTACCCGATCACGCCCAAGCTGAAGATCACCAACAACACGAAGACGACGCTGCCGGGCGGTACGGAGTTCCAGTTCGACTACTCGACCTCGGCCCCCAACAACGCCTCGGACCAGTCCGGCTTCGGCACCAAGGTGATCAGCAGCGACCACACGGGCAGCAACGCCGGCGGGCTGAAGGGCGACTTCCACCGGGCCTCGCTGAAGCTCCCGGCCTGGCAGACCCTCGCCCCCGGCGCCTCGGTCGACCTGTCCTTCAACTACTACCTGCCGGTCTCCACCCCGTGGAACTGGACGGTGAACATCGGCGGCACGACGTACGCGCTCGCCGGTGACCTGGCCCGCGGCACCGAGACCGTCGAGCCCGGCACGGGGACCGGACCGGGCCCCGACCCGACGCCGACCCCGACGCCCGGTGCGTGCACGGCGCCCGCCTACGCGGCGGCCACCGCGTACAACAGCGGAGCGACCGTGTCGCACAAGGGGCACCAGTGGAAGGCCAAGTGGTGGACGCAGGGCGCTGAGCCCGGCACCACCGGCGAATGGGGCGTCTGGCAGGACCTCGGCGCCTGCTGACGCTTCCCCCCTGTGCCCCGCCCCGGCTCCCCGCTTCCGCGGGGTCCGGGGCGGGGTGCGTGACGCGGGGCTGCCGCGCGGGGGCGCGCGCCGGCGCTGCGGGGCGAACGGTTCGTGCCCGCTACCGGCTGCGGGGGAATCAGTTCGTGCCCGCTAGCGCTGCGGGGGAATCAGTTCGTGCCCGCTACCGCTGCGGGGCGAACAGTTCGTCCTGGGCGGCCTCGCGGGCGGTCAGCAGCGCGCCGTCCAGCACCGCGCCGCCGCCCAGTTCCCCGGCCCGTACCTCCGTGTGCAGCGGCGAGAGTTCGGCGAGCCGGGCCTCCACCCGGGCGGCCAGGGCCTTGCCGCCCGCCAGCCCCATGTCCCCGCCGAGTACCAGACAGCCGGGGTCCAGGACGGCCACGACCGCGGCGGCGCCCAGGGCCAGCCGCTCCGCGAGGGCGTCGAGGAAGGGCTCGGCACGCTCGCCCGCCGCCAGCGCGGCGGCGACGACCGCGGGCGCGTCGGGGCCGGTCGGCAGGCCGTGCGCCGCCGCGAGTTCACAGACCGCCGTGCCGCCGACCAGGGAGTGGAAGCCGCCGTCGCAGCCGGTGGCCGACGGCAGCCCCTTGGTGCCCGGCACCGGCAGGAAGCCGACCTCTCCCGCACCGCCGGACGCTCCCCTGCGCAGCCTGCCGTCCAGGACGACGGCGGCACCGACCCCCTCGCCCAGCCAGAGGAAGACGAAGGTGTCGTGACCGCGGGCGGCGCCCAGGCGCTGCTCGGCGACGGCGGCGAGATTGGTCTCGTTCTCGACGAGGACGGCGGCGGGCAGCCGTTCCTGGAGCACGGCGACGAGTCCGCGGTGCCAGGCGGGCAGCCCGGAGGTGTCGCGCAGCTCGCCGGTGGCGGGGTCGATCAGTCCGGGGGCGCCGATGCCGACGGTGTGCAGCGTCCGGGCGCCCGCCTCGGCCGCGGTGCGCTCCAGGAGGGCCACCGCCGCCTCCACCGCCTCCTCCGTCGGTACGTCGCCGGCGATCGGCAGCGTCGCCTCGGCGAGGGTGCGGCCGAGGAGGTCGGCGACGCCCACGCCGACGCTGCCGGTCCGTACGTCCAGGGCGGCCAGGTGGGCGCGCTCGGCGACGATTCCGTACACCCGGGCGTTGGGCCCGCGGCGCTCGGTGCCGCTCTCGCCGACGACGGCGATCAGGCCCGCGTGCTGGAGGCGTTCCACCAGGTCGGCCACGGAGGGGCGGGAGAGGCCGGTGAGGGACTTGAGCTGTCCTGCGGTCAGCGGGCCCTCCTCCTGGAGCAGGTGCAGGGCGCGCCGGTCGTTGATGGCGCGGGCGGTGCTCGAAGAGGCGGGCATGGGCCGGATCCTTTCAGATCTATTTATCAGGCAGGCTTCCTGATAGTTTACGGCGCGGCATGGACCGACACGCGTCGGCCCACCGCTTCGACACCGCACACCGACGCGACGCAGCACACAAGGGGAGCCATGGAATTCGGAACGGAACGGCTGAAGCGGGCGCGGTATGCCATAGCCGCCGTCTTCTGTGTCCACGGGGCGGTGACCGGCAGCTTCGCCACCCGTATCCCGTGGATCCAGGACCACGCCTCGATCAGCGCGGGCCAGCTCGGTCTCGCGCTCGCCTTCCCGGCGATCGGCGCGTCGGTCGCGATGCCGCTGGCCGGTTCGATAAGCCACCGCTTCGGCGCGCGCAACGCGCTGCGCGGGCTGCTCGCGCTGTGGACCCTGGCCCTGACCCTGCCCTCGCTGGCGCCGAACATCTGGACGCTGTGCGCGGTGCTCTTCGTGTACGGGGCGACGGCGGGCATGTCGGACGTGGCGATGAACGCGCTCGGCGTCGAGGTGGAGAACCGCCTCGGCAAGTCGATCATGTCCGGGCTGCACGGGATGTGGAGCCTGGGAGCCCTGATCGGCTCGGCGGGCGGCACGCTCGCCGCGCACCTGGGCAGCGACGCGCGGCTGCACCACCTGCTCGCGGCGCTCGTACTGACCCTGCTCGGGCTGGCCGCCTGCCAGGGCGTACTGGATCTGCGCAGCGCACCGGAGGCGGAGGCTCCGCCGCGCTTCACGCTGCCGCCGAAGTCGGCGCTGGTGATCGGTGCGGTGGGCTTCTGCGCGGTGTTCGCGGAGGGGGCGAGCCTGGACTGGTCGGCGGTGTACCTGCGGGACGTGCTGAACACCGACCCGGGCCTGGCGGCGGCGTCCACCACGGCGTTCGCGCTGACCATGGCGGTGGCCCGGCTGGCCGGCGACCGGGTGGTGGACCGGTTCGGCCCGGTGCCCACGGTGCGGGTGGGCGGGGTGGCGGCCACCCTCGGCGGGCTGCTGGTGGTGCTGGCACCGAGCGTGCCGCTGGCGCTGGCCGGGTTCGGGCTGGTGGGTCTGGGCGTGGCGGTCGTCGTACCGCTGGCCTTCGCGGCGGCGGGCCGCAGCGGGCCGAATCCGAGCCAGGCCATCGCGGGTGTCGCCACCATCACGTACACCTCGGGCCTGATCGCCCCCTCGGCGATCGGCGCGGTGGCGGACGCGACCTCGCTGGTGGTGTCGTTCGGGCTGGTGACGCTGCTGGCGTTCGGGCTCGTGGTGGGTGCGCAGGTGCTGCGCGGGGCGGGGCGGGAGTCCGTGCCCACGGACGCGGTGGCGTCTCCGGCCACGGGGAAGTGAGCACGACCACGGGGAAGTGAGCACTCCTTTTCAGCCATAGCATTTGCTTCGATCGAAAACGGTCACCTTTGGATCAGAAGCAAAGCTGAACGGGAGTACCCATGGGCCTCGGCGTCCGCTGGACCTTGCACGGTGACGGGCGCACTCCGGCGCCCGGAGCCGTCGTCCGCCCCGACGAACGGCTGTCGTGGCCGCGCACGGCGGGGCTGGGCGCACAGCACGTGGTGGCGATGTTCGGGGCGAGTTTCGTCGCCCCGGTCCTCATGGGTCTGGATCCCAACCTGGCCATCATGATGTCGGGTGTCGCGACGGCCATCTTCCTGCTCGCGACCAAGGGCAAGGTGCCCAGCTACCTCGGCTGTTCGCTGTCCTTCGTGGGGGTCGCCGCGGCGATCCGGGCGACCGGCGGCGACAGCGCCACGGTCACCGGCGCGGTGTTCGCGGTCGGCGCGGCGCTGTTCCTGGCGGGTCTGGCGGTGCAGCGGTTCGGCGCGCGAATCATCCACGCGGCGATGCCGCCGGTGGTGACCGGTGCGGTCGTCATGCTGATCGGCTTCAACCTGGCGCCGGTCACCGCGTCGACGTACTGGCCGCAGGACCAGTGGACGGCGCTCCTGGTGATGCTGTTCACCGGATTGGCCGTGGTGGCGCTGCGCGGCTTCCTCTCCCGCATCGCGATCTTCCTCGGGCTGATCTTCGGCTACGGCATCTCGTGGATCTTCGACCTGGTCCTCGGCAAGATCAATTCGCCGGTGGGCGGCGGGGCGGCCACCGAGCACTGGCGCCTGGACCTGTCCGGGGTGGCGAAGGCCGACTGGATCGGCCTGCCCTCCTTCCACGCGCCGAGCTTCGAGTGGTCGGCGATCCTGGTCGCGCTGCCGGTGGTGATCGCGCTGATCGCGGAGAACGCGGGCCATGTGAAGGCCGTCGGCGAGATGACGGGCGACAACATCGACGACAAGCTCGGCACGGCGATCGCGGCGGACGGCGCGGCGTCGATGCTGTCGACGGCGGTGGGCGGCCCGCCCAACACGACGTACTCCGAGAACATCGGGGTGATGGCCGCGACCCGCGTCTACTCGACGGCGGCGTACTGGGCGGCTGCCTTCTTCGCCCTCCTGTTCGGGCTGTGCCCGAAGTTCGGCGCGATCGTGGCGGCGATTCCGGGCGGGGTGCTCGGCGGCATCACGGTCATCCTCTACGGCATGATCGGCCTGCTCGGCGCACAGATCTGGATCAACGCCAAGGTGGACCTGCGCAATCCGCTGAACCTGGTGCCGGCGGCGGCGGGGATCATCATCGGCGTCGGCGGGGTGAGCCTGAAGTTCACCGACAGCTTCGAGCTCAGCGGGATCGCGCTGGGAACGATCGTGGTGATCACGGGCTACCACGTGCTGAGGGCGCTGGCGCCGGCCCACATGAAGGAGGCTTCGGAGGAACGGGAGCCGCTGCTGGACGCGGGGACGTCGTCGTACGACGCCGAGGAAACCACCTCGTCGTCCTCCCGCCCCACACCCGACCACTGACCCGAACCCGCTGCGCGGGAGCTTCCCCGCGCCCCTTCAGGGGCGCGGGGAACCGCGCGAGCAACCAAACACGCACCCGCAGGACGCGGGACAGCCCCGCCACAGGCGCGACCGGTGCCGCGCGGCGTCAGCCGTTGGCCAGTTCCACCGCGTAGTCCGGGGTGAAACTCCCCGCCGCCCCCTTGCACCCGTCCGACTCCCCCGGCAGCTTCACCCACAGGTAGGCGTCGATGCGGGACTCCCCCGTGTGGGTCGTCGGCGGGCGGCCGAGGGCGCGGCCCGACGGGTCGCACCACTGGCCCGCCGCCGGTGCCCCGTTCCCGTTGCGGCTGGTGTCGATGACCGCGCCCAGCGAGGACGGACCGCCGAGCGCGGCGAGCACGCTGCGCGCGTAGGCGACCTCGTCCGCGGTGCGGTGGAAGTTGGAGACGTTGGTGAAGATGCCGTCGCTGCTGGTCGCGGCGTTGGCCTGGCGCAGGTAGCCCGCCATCTTGGACGCCGCGTGCCAGCCGGAGTGGCCGGCGTCGAAGTAGACCCGGGCCCGCGGGTTCGCCGCGTGGATGGCCTTGCCCGCGCGGGAGAGCGCCGCGAAGCGGTTGGCCCGCTGGCCGTCGTCGAGACAGTCCGTCTGGGCTATCGAGTCGGGCTCCAGGATCACGATGGCCTCACCGCTGCCGAGCCCCGCCGCGAACTTCCGTATCCAGCTGTCGTACGAGCCGAAGTCCGGCGCCCCGCCCTGGGACGCGCCGCCGCAGTCCCGCTCGGGGATCGCGTACGGGACGACGACGGGCACCCGGCCCGCGGCCGACGCCCCCGCGGTGACCGCGCGGACCCGGCTGGTGATGGTGTCCGGGTTGTACTCGGCGAACCACACGGCGGCGGGCTGCGCGGCGATCCGCGACTGGATGAGCGCGTGGCGCGGGTCGCCGCGGTTCGCCCGCACCCAGTCCAGTACCTGGGACTGCGGGTGCAGGTAGAGGTTGCCGGAGACCGGCGCGTTGTTCTGCTTCTTGGGCGGCGCGGGCTTCTTCTTCGGCGGCGTCTTCTTCGGCGCCGGCTTCTTCGTCGCGGTGGCGGTCGGCGACGGCGACGGGGTGGTGGCGGTGGGGCTGGGCACCGCGGGCAGCGGCGGCACGACGGGCGCCTCGGTGATCTCGGGGACCGCGGTCGTGCGTTCCGGCTCGCCGGAGGTGGCGGAGACCACTCCGGTGACGGTGCCGACGGCCACGACGGCGGAGGCGACCACGGCCATCGCGCCGCGCAGGGCGGCGGCGTTCACCCGCGAGTCGTTCCGTCCGGCGGCCGGCTTCCGGCCACGCCGTGCGGCCCGTCCGGGGCCCGCGGGGGCGCCCGCGAGGGTGACCACGTCGGACGCGGCAGCGACGTCGGTACCGCCGCCCGCGCCCGAGCCGACGCCGACGCTCAGGCCGACGCCCGCGCCCACGGCGGCCAGCTGCTCCGCTCGCTCCGTTTCCGTGCCGACAGCGCCCGTACCCGCGCTCGCCGCGCGCGTCGTCCCGCTGTCGCCGCGTCTGCCTCCGACGCGGTTCTTCCGGCGTTGGCCTCGTATGCCTGACACCGTGTCTCTCCCCCCTTTCCCCCGGTACCGGGGGTTCGCGTTCCCTCGTTCTGGGGAAGCCCCGGCCCGGCTGCATCGCCCAAAGCCTATGACTGGGACGCTGCCCCCATGGCACAGATCGAGCACTTCGCAGCTCAAAGGGACCGTACACGGCTCCCCGCTCTGCCCACTCGGCCGCCGGGCGTGCGCTCCGTGGTGGAACGGATGCGGACGGTCCGCGCGGAGTGGCCCGCCACCGACGGAGTCGCGGTCTTCAACCGGGTCTATCTGACCGTGAGCGAGGAGCTCGGCAGGCAGATCGACGGCGGCCGGTTCCCGGACCGCCACGCCGCGGCCGGACTGGGTGTGCTCTTCGCGGAACGTTATCTGGCCGCCGTGGACGCCGCCGCCGCGGGTCGGCGTACGCCCGCCTGCTGGCGCCCGCTGTTCCAGTACCGGCGCCACCCGGGCGTACGGCCGCTGCAGTTCGCGCTCGCCGGGATCAACGCGCACATCGGGCACGACCTGGCCCTCGCGGTGGTCGACACCTGCGAGGCGCTGGAGTGCGAACCGGGAGCGCTGGAGGGGGATTTCGACCGCGTCGGGGACTCGCTCGCGGCCCTGGAGGAGCGGATCCGCGAGGACCTGATGCCGGGCCCCGACCTGCTGGAGATCGCCGACCCGCTGACCCATCTGGTGGGGACCTGGAGCCTGGAGCGGGCCAGGGACGCGGCCTGGTCGGCGGCCCGGGTGCTCTGGGGGCTGCGCGAACTTCCGGAACTGGCACGGGAGTTCGCGGAGCGGCTGGACGCGGGCGTCGGCCTGGTGGGCCGGTGCCTGCTGACCCCGCTGCGCTGAGCGGAGCCGGCGGCAGGACCGGTCGCCCGCGGCGAGCCCGGCAGGAGGGCCCGCCCGCACGGTGCGGCGGCCGGCCGGAGGGTCAGTCCTCCGGCAGTTCCACCGGGGCGATCTCGTCGTACACGTCGCCCGGACCGGGGTTGGTGGCGTCCGTGCCGCCGCCGAAGTGGTGCATCACGCCCCACACCGCGTTCAGCGCGGTCTGCACGGCGCCCTCGGCCCAGCCCGCCGTCCAGGAGATGTCGTCGCCGGCGAGGAAGATGCCGCGCTTGTCCTCGGGGAGGCGGTCCTGCATGAAGTGGGTGAACAGGCGGCGCTGGTAGCGGTAGTGGCCGGGCAGGTTCGCCTTGAAGGCGCCCATGAAGTACGGCTCGTTCTCCCAGGACACGGTCACCGGGTTGCCGATGATCTGCTTGCGGATGTCCACCTTCGGATAGATCTCGCCGAGCGACTTGAGCATGACCTCCATGCGCTCGTTGGCGCTCAGCGGCAGCCACTTGAGGCTGTCGTCGCACCAGGTGTACGAGAGGCAGATCACGGCGGGCCGGTCCGGGCCGTCGTCCAGCAGGTACGTGCCCCGGGTCATCCGGTCGGTGAGCGTCATCGACATCACGTCCCGGCCGGTCTCCTCGTCCTTGTCCAGCCAGAACGGCCGGTCCACCGGGACGAACAGCTTGGACGACTCCATGTAGTGGGTGCGCTCCATCGCCGTCCAGTGGTCGATCGGGAACAGCGAGTCGTCGCAGGCGATCTTCGACAGCAGCAGCCAGGACTGGGCGGTGAAGATCGCCGCCCGGTAGGTGCGGATGTCGCCCGAGGCGTCGGTGACCGTGATGCCGTTGCCCGCCGTACGGTGCAGCCGGGTGACGGCGGGCTTCGGGTCGCCGCCGTGCAGCGTGGCCAGCGAGGTGCCCTGCGCCCAGTGGACGATCTTCTCGGGCGCGCGCTCCCAGAGCCGCACCGGGAGCTGCTGGCTGCCGCCGACGATGCCGCGGTGGTGGTCGTCGGCCTCGGTGTAGACGACCCGCAGGATCTCCAGGATGGAGTTGGGGAAGTCGGTGTCCCAGCCGCCGGTGCCGAAGCCGACCTGCCCGAAGATCTCGCGGTGCCGGAAGGACTTGAAGGCGTCGGAGTCGCAGAGGAAGCCGTAGAAGGTCTGGTTGTCGAGCTTCTCGACGAGCTTCGCCCAGATCTCGCGGATGCGCGGGACGTCGCGCTCGCGCATGGCCTGGTTCATGTCGGAGAAGTCGGCGCCCTCCTCCAGGCAGGCGTTCCAGGCTGCGGCGACGTCACGGTAGACCTGCGGGAGGTCGTCGACGGTCTCCGCGTAGTGCGACTCGCCCTTGAGGTCGACGACCGTGGAGGGGGTCTCCGGCGCGAGCGGGTTCGGGAACGGCCTGGTGGTGAGCCCCACCAGGTCGATGTAGTGCTGGAGCGCGGTGGAGGACGGCGGGAAGCGCATCGCGCCCATCTCCGCGGTGAGCCCCTCGGTCTCGGGCCCCTCGAAGCCGACCGTGCGCAGCCGGCCGCCGATCTGGTCGGCCTCGTAGACGACGGGCCGCAGGCCCATCTTCATCAGCTCGTACGCCGCGACGATGCCCGACAGGCCGCCGCCGATGACCGCCACCTCGCTGCCGTGCTCGGTCGCAGGTATCTGGCCGAGGCCCGCCGGGTGGGCCAGGAAGTCGTCGTACGCGTACGGGAAGTCCGGACCGAACATGGTGATCGGCGGCTGCGCTTCGGTGTGCTGGACTGCGGTGGGCACCGTGGACGTCATGGGGTGCGGACTCCTTGCGGGACGGAACAGAAGGCGGGGGGCGAGCGGGGCGGCGCGGCGGGCGGGCGGCGCGTCCCGGGCGGGGGCGGTCAGCTCAGCGAGCCGTAGAGCCCCGGGCGGCGGTCTCGCAGGTAGGGGTTGGTCTCGCGGGAGGCGCGCAGCAGCGCGGCGTCCACCTCGCCGAGGACGAGTTCCTCGCCGCGTCCGGCGCGGACCCGGGTGGCGCCGTCGGGGCTCGCCAGGCAGCTCAGTCCGACGAACTCGAAGGCCTCCGCGCCCTCGCCCTCGGGGCCGGTCCGGTTGACGTACGCGACGTACATTTGGCTCTCGAAGGCGCGGACCGGGACGAGGGACTCCGCGACGAACTCGAAGGGGTGCATCTGGGCGGTCGGGACGAGCAGGAGGTCGGTGCCGGCCAGGGCGTGCGCCCGGACGTTCTCCGGGAACTCCACGTCGTAGCAGATCATCGTGCCGATCCGCAGTCCGGCCAATTCGGCCTGGACGACGGTCCGCTCCCCGGGGACGAAGCACTCCTGCTCGAAGCCGCCGAAGAGGTGGGTCTTGCGGTAGTTGGCGAGGCGGGTGCCGGTGGCGTCGATGAGCTGGGCGGAGTTGAAGACCCGCGTGCCGTCGCGCTCGGGGTAGCCGTAGTGGATCGCCAGGCCGTGCCGTACGGCGATGTCGGCGACGGCGTCCGCGCCCTCCCCGTCGGCGGCCTCCGCCAGCCGGTGCACCTCGCTCACGCCGATCGCGTAGCCGGTGAGGAACATCTCCGGGCAGACCAGCAGTCCCGCCCCGGCCTCGGCGGCCCGCCCGGCGGCGTCGTCGAGGACCTTGAGGTTCGTGGCCACGGAACCGGGGCGCCCGGAACTCTGGAGCAGGGCGATGCGCAGCGGCGGCGACGAAGGGGACGACGGCATGGCGGACCTCGGGCGGGTGCGGAGGGTGAGGTGGGAGACGTAAAGACGGTACGGTCCGGCGTTCGTCCCGGACAAGGCACGAGCGTTGCGGACCGACCGTTGATCCGTTGCGCGGACCGGGCCCCCGGCGGTGATTCGTTGCGTACGGGGCGGTGGGCGGGCCACCGGGGGCGGGGTGTGCGGGACGGCGCACCCGTCGGGGGCGCGGCCCGGCGGGTCTCCGTCCGGTGGCCGACCGGGGCTCCGCCGCACGGGCTAGGCGGTGCGGACGCGGGGATGACGCGGGCCCGGCGGGGCGGGCGCAAGAGTGGTGCGTGCCGGGGGAACACACCCCCGGCGGCCGAAACCACCGAAGGAGCCCACCGTGCGGAACTTCACTGCGCGCCGTACCCCCCGTCTTGTCGCCCTCGGCGCGGCGCTGCTGGTCACCGCGGGTGCGGCGGGCAGCGCGGCGGCCCAGGCACCGGGGGCGGGGACGGAGGCGGCCCGTCCGACGGTGCGGCAGCCGGCCTCGGCGCAGGCCCCGAGGGAGGCCGCGGCACTGACCGGGAAGGCCCGGCTGGACCGGCCGGGGCACCTGATCACCTTCGGCTTCGACGCGCACCTGGCGGCGGGGGCGTTCCCGGACGCCGCGAAGGGGACGTTCAGCATCCGGCACCAGTGGCCCGAGGGGAACGTCCAGTGGGCGGACGTGAAGGTGGACTGCCTGGTGACGGGCGGCAAGGTCGCGGTGGTCACGGGCACCGTGGCGAAGAGCAACATCCCGGGGCAGTACGGCAAGCGGGTGGGCATCACCGTGGACGACCGGCCCGAGGGCGACCGGCTGGGCTACAGCTGGCTGCTGGACGGGCACCTGACCAAGCAGCCGCGCGGGCTGCGCAAGTGCCTGGGCTCGGTGCCGATCGAGAAGGTGGACGCGAGCACGGGCGACTTCGAGGTGCTGCCGCTGGAGCTCGGCTAGTCCCCCGGCCCGCTCCCGCGGGTCCCGGCCCGCCCCCTGTCAGGCGGGCGATCCCTGTCAGGCGGGCGACCCCGAGGAGAAGCGGCGCAGCAGCGGCGAGAGCACCAGGACCGACTTGGTCCGTTCCACGAAGGGCTCCCCCGCGATCCGCTCCAGCACCCGCTCGAAGTGCCGCATGTCGGAGGCGAAGACCTGGACGATCGCGTCCGCGTCACCGGTCACGGTGGAGGCGGACGCGATCTCCGGGTAGCGCTCCAGGCCCCGGTTGATCGCTTCCGGGGAGGTGTTGCGGCGGCAGTAGATCTCGATGAACCCCTCGGTCTCCCAGCCCAGCGCCGCCGGGTCCACCCGTACGGTGAACCCGGTGATGGCGCCTTCCGCGCGCAGCCGGTCCACCCGGCGCTTGACCGCGGGGGCGGAGAGGCCGACCAGGGAGCCGATGTCGGCGTAGCTGCGGCGGGCGTCCTCCGCCAGGGCATGGACGATGCGCTCGTCGAGATCGTTCAGTCGCACGGCGGGTGGATCACTTTTCTACGCGTCTGTGGAAATCTGCCGGGGCGCGTCCTTCGCCAGCCGCGAGTGACGAATGCCGTATCCGAAGTAGAACACGAGACCTACGGCCATCCAGATTCCGAAGACCACCCAGGTCGCGGTTCCCAGCCCGAACATGTTGTAGACGCAGGCGATGAAGCCCAGGACCGGGAAGAGCGGGCCGAGCGGCACCCGGAAGGTGCGGTTCATGTCCGGGCGTGTCCAGCGCAGGACGACCACCGCGATGTTCACCAGGCCGAACGCGAAGAGCGTCCCGATGCTGGTGGCGTCCACGAGGTTGCCGAGCGGGATCGCCGCGGCCAGGACGCCGCAGAAGAGGGACACGATGATCGTGTTGACGCGCGGCGTGCCGGTCTTCGCGCTGACCTTCGAGAAGGCCTTGGGGACCAGGCCGTCGCGGGACATCGCGAACAGCACCCGGGTCTGGCCGTACAGCACGGTCAGGACGACGCTGGCGATGGCGATGACGGCGCCGGCCGCGAGCAGGGTGCCCCAGAAGGTCTGGCCGGTGACGTCCTTCATGATCCCGGCGAGTGCGGCCTCCGAGCCCTCGAAGCCCTTCCAGTTGCGGGCGCCGACGGCGACGGCCGCGACCAGGACGTACAGGGCGGTGACGATGATCAGCGAGAGCATGATCGCGCGCGGCAGGTCGCGCTGCGGGTTCTTGGCCTCCTCGCCGGCCGTGGAGGCGGCGTCGAAGCCGATGTAGGAGAAGAAGAGGGAGGCTCCGGCGGCGCTGACGCCGGCCATGCCCAGCGGCATGAAGTCGGCGTAGTTGCCGGACTTGAAGCCGAGGAAGCCGATCGTGCAGAACAGCAGCAGGGCGCCGATCTTCACCGCGACCATGATCGTGTTGGCGCGGGCGGACTCCTTGGCCCCGCCGAGCAGGAAGACCATGGCGAGGAGCACGACGACGAGCGCGGGCAGGTTGAAGTAGCCGCCGTCGCCGGGCGGGGCGGACAGCGCGTCGGGGATGGTGACGCCGATCGTCCCGTCGAGGAATTCATTCAGGTACTCGCCCCAGCCGACGGCGACCGCCGCCACCGAGACGCCGTACTCCAGCACCAGGCACCAGCCGCAGACCCAGGCGATCAGTTCGCCCATCGTTGCGTACGCATACGAGTACGAGGAGCCGGAGACCGGGATGCTGCCGGCGAGTTCGGCGTACGAGAGGGCCGAGAAGAGCGCGGTGAGACCGGCGATCACGAACGAGATCGTGACGGCGGGCCCGGCCTTGGGGACGGCCTCGCCGAGGACGACGAAGATGCCGGTGCCGAGGGTGGCACCGATGCTGATCATGGTCAGCTGCCACATCGAGAGCGACCGTCTGAGCGAGCCGCCCTCACCCTTCCCGCCCTCGTCGACCAGCTGTTCCACCGGTTTGCGCCGCAGCAGCGGGGATCCGGTACGGGCGGCGGGCCCGGACGGGGGAACAACGGGTGACGCTGCGCCTTGATCCAACACGGGGTGGCTCCTTCTGGCTGCCTGGACGGGCGGCGGCGACCGCGGCGGCCCAGGTGGCGCAGGCATGACGAAGCAGCCGGAGCCCGGGAACCGCCGAGCAGGCGGTCTGCGCCACTCCACGTACAGCGGTGAAGCCTATGAGGCCGAAGTTCCCGCCCGTAATGCAGCAACCTTGCGCATTGCCGGACGATCGTTGCGCGCGAGCGGCCGGGATGACATTTTGTTGCGCCCCCCCGTTCGTTTTCCCTTTTGCCCGGTACATGCCCGGTGCGTCGAGTCGGCCGCGCGAAGGGGGGTTTACGGGGTTCCGCTCATGTACACCGTCCGGTCCGGGCAGGGTGGTGGACGAGGGTCGCGGCCGGTGCGGCCGGACCGAGGGGAGGCGTCGATGACCTGGCTCGATCCCGGACTCTTCCTGCGCGGAGTGGCCTGGCGCGACGACCGCGGACGGCCGGTGCGGGCGGACCCCGGCGACCTGGAGCGGCTGCCCTGGGACGTACGGGAGCGCGCCGGGGTGCCGGTGGGCGTGCGGCTGGAGTTCGTCCCCCACGGGGCGGACGCCGTGGAGCTGCACTACCGCGCGGAGCCGGGCGACGTACCGCACGGGTTCGGGCTCTGGGCGGACGGCAGACAGCACTCCGAGGTACTCGCCCGGCCGGCCGCCGAATCGGTCGTACGTCTCGAACTCCCGCCGCTGCCGGGCCCGTTCACCGTGTACCCGCCCGAGTCGCAGTCGCCCCGCTTCCTCGGCATCCGGGGCGTGGGCGGGCGGGTCGAGCCCGCCCCGCGGCGCCCGCGCTGGCTGGTGCACGGCGACTCCATCACCGAGGGCTGGTGGTCGACCCGGCCCGCGCACGCCTGGCCCGCGGCGGTCGGCCGTCTGCTGGACCTGGACACCGTCAACCTCGGGCACGCGGGGGCCGGGCGCGGCGAGCTGGCCGTCGCCCAGCAGCTGGCCGCCGCCCCCGCCGACGCCCTCACCCTCGCCTTCGGCACCAACTGCTGGGGGCGCACCCCGTTCACCGCTCCCCTGCTGGCCGAGACGGTCCGGGCCTTCCTCGCGCTGGTGCGGCAGGGCCATCCGCGCACCCCGCTGCTGGTCGTCTCCCCCGTGCTGCGCCCGGCCGCCGAGCGGGTCCCGAACGTGCTCGGTGCGACCCTGGGAGCCCTGCGGGACGCGCTGGAGGACGTCGTGCGCGAGGAGATCGCGGCGGGCGACGGCCGCCTCGCGCTGCTGCCGGGGTTCGGGCTGCTCGGGCCGGAGCACCTGGCGGACGGGCTGCACCCCGACGACGCCGGGCACGCGGTGCTCGCCGGGGCGGTCGCGGGGGCGCTCGGGGAGCTGCTGCCGTGAACGCCGTGCTCCGCGAGGACCGGAGGGACGGGTGCGCATGAGTCGGGCCGTTCGGGGTATCCGGGGCGAGGCGGGCCGTGCCGCCCGGCACATGTAGGCCGACAGCGAGAGGTGTGTGTGAGTACCAGCGAGACAACCGTGCGGGACAGACTTCTGGATGCCCTGCGGGAACGGGAACAGGAGATCGCGGACCGCTGGGTGCGGCTCCAGCTGGAGCAGACGGCCCTCGGTGCCGACATGAGCGAGTTCGAGCTGCGCGAGGAGGCGGATCTGCTGATCTCCGCCCTCGGCGCCGGGCTCGCCAGTGACGTGCCCGTGGAGCGGCTGGTGAACTCCCAGCACGACCTGCGCAGGACCGTCATAGAGCTGTCGCTGCGCCGGGCCAGGGCGGGCGCGACACCGACGGCGACCTCCCTGGCGGTGCTCTCCCTCAAGGAGGCGCTGCTGGAGGCGATGCAGCACACCACCCGGGACTCCGCCGAGCTGTTCTCGGCCGCGGTGCTGGTGAACCGGCTGCTCGACGCGGCGGGCGCGCTGTCCTTCGAGACGTACGTCGAGGGGCGCGAGGAGATCATCCAGCGCCAGTCGCGGCAGCTGATGGAGCTGTCCACCCCGGTCGTGCGGCTGTGGCACCACGTGCTCGCCGTGCCGCTGATCGGCACCCTGGACACGGCCCGCACCCAGGTGGTGATGGAGAACCTGCTCCAGGGCATCCAGGACCACGAGGCGAAGGTCGCGATCATCGACATCACCGGGGTCCCGGCCGTCGACACCGCCGTCGCCCAGCACCTGATGCACACGGTCAACGCGGTGCGGCTGATGGGCGCGGACTGCGTGATCTCCGGCATCAGGCCGCCGATCGCGCAGACCATCGCGCAGCTCGGCATCGACCTGTCCACCATCCTGACCAGGGCGACGCTCGCCGACGCGCTGGCCGCCGCCGTCCGCCTCACCGACCAGCCGTCGGTCTCCGGCGCCTACGCCCCGGCGGGCCCATGACACTGCCCGTGAACGGCGTGCCCGGCATGCCGCACCAGCCGACCGGGGTGCCGATCCTGCGGCTCGGCGACGTGCTGGTGACCGGTCTGCTGAACGAGCTGGACGACAAGTCCGCCGTGGCCTTCACCGACGAGCTGACGACCCGGATCGTGGCCGACGCGGCCCGCGGGGTCCTGATCGACATCTCCCGGCTGGAGATCATCGACTCGTTCGTGGCCCGCACCCTGATGGAACTGACCACCATGGCAAGGCTGTTGGGCGCCCGGGTGATCGTGGCGGGCATGCGGCCCGCGGTGGCGATCACCCTGGTCGAGCTCGGCCTGCAGCTCACCGGCGTGGAGACCGCCCTCAACGCCGAAGCGGGCCTGGGCGCGCTGGGCTGGCACCGGATGCCCCAGCCTGCCGGGGAGGCCCCGAGTGACTCTCTACGATGACCAGCTCACCCGGGACACCGGGTTCACCGCACCGCGCACCCGGGACCGCGACGGCGGCCCCGCGACGTACGCGGTCGGCACCGAGGAGGACCTGCTGACGGTCCGCCACGCGGTGCGGGCCGCCACCGTCGAAGCGGGATTCGGGCTGGTCGACCAGACCCGGATCGTCACGGCGGCGAGCGAGCTGGCCCGCAACGCCTACATCCACGGCGGTGGCGGCACGCTCGCCATCGAGCAGCTGCACGCGACGGGCAGACGCGGGCTGCGGCTGACCGTGCGCGACGAGGGGCCGGGCATCCCCGACCTGGAGACGGCGCTGACGGACGGCTTCACGACCGGCGCCGGGCTCGGCCACGGACTGGGCGGGGCACGACGGCTGATGCACGAGTTCTCGGTGCACAGCACGGACGGCGAGGGCACCACCGTCGTCGCCGCCCGGTGGAACGGACGCTGATGTCCGCCACGGATCCCGCGCACGGCACGTCCGGCGGTTCACCGGGGCCGGGCCGCCCGGCCCCGGGCCGGGCCGCCGTGCGCTCGCCGGTCTCCGCCCGGATCCGTATCGACCACTACAGCGCCGTCCACCTCGCGGCGGCCACCGCCCGGCGGATCGCCCTCGACAGCGCGCTGCCGGGGGCCCTGCCGGACCGGGCGGCCGTCCTCGCCAGCGAGCTGGCCAGCAACATCGCCAAACACGCGCAGGACGGCTCGCTGTTCGTCCAGCCGCTGCCGCTGCGCGCGGGCGTGGAGATCCTGGCCTCCGACCGGGGCCCCGGCATCCCCGACCTGGGCGCCGCCCTCACCGACGGCTGGACCACCACCAACACCCTCGGCTCGGGGCTCGGGGCGGTCCGCCGGATCGCCTCCGAGTTCACCCTGCGGACGCGGCCCGGCCTCGGCACCCTGATCTGCGCCCGGGTCACCGCCCCCGGCGCCCCGCCCGACCCGGGCCCCGACCTGGCCGCGCTCTGCCTGCCGCTGGAGAGCGAGGACAGCTGCGGCGACGGCTGGTCGGTCGCCGACACCGCACCGGGCGAACGCACCGTCGTGGTGGTGGACGGGCTCGGCCACGGGGCGCCCGCCGCGGAGGCCGCCGAGGCGGCGCTGCGGGCGTTCCACCGGGCCCCCGGGCTGCCGCTGCCCGCCCTGATGAGCGCACTGCACCGGGCGCTGCGGCACACCAGGGGCGCCGCGGTGGGACTGCTGCGGCTGCGCCCCGACGGGGACGCCGACCACTGCGCGGTGGGCAACGTACGGACACAGGTGGCCGGCTTCGACGGGGTGCGCTCCCGGCTGTCGGGGCAGCCCGGGGTGGTCGGCTGGAACATGCCGGTGCCCCGGGTGCAGCGGGTGGCGGTGCCCGCGGGTGCGACGCTGGTCGTACACAGCGACGGTATCGACGCGCGCTGGACGCACGACCCGTCGCCGTTCCTGCTGCGGCTGCCGCCGCCGCTGCTGGTCGCCTCGCTGGCCCACGACTTCCGGCGCAGCCGGGACGACGCGACCGTGGTCGCCACCGGCGCCGTGGCACCGCAGCCGTCCGGGCCGCCGCGGGCGGACGCGCGGGAGAGCACGCGCACGGACGAAGGAACCCCGAAGAGAGACGCATGATCCCCCACAGCACCACCCATCACTCCCTGCCGGGGCTGCGCAGCACCCTGCGCCGCCTCGCGCACCAGCTGCGGCTGCCCGTCGAGCTGCGGGCCCGGCTGGCGCTCGCGGTGACCCAGGTGGCCGCCGGGGAGCTGGGCGCGGGCCGGTCGGTCTCGCTGCACGTCCGCCGGGAGACCGACCCGGACAACGGTCGCGCCGTACTCACGGTGCGGCTGCGCACCCCGCTCGCGCCGCGCCCGCCGTCGCTCGGGGACCTTCCGCTGCCCGCCCACCGGATGCCCGGCGCCGCGGCCGTCTGGCGGCTGCCGCAGCCCCCGGACCCGCCGGGCGGCCTGCCGCGCCCCGGCCGGGAGAACGGGGCGGAACCCGGCGTCACCGACCTCCTGGAGGAGGAGCTGCGCTCCGCGCTGGCCCGCGCCGACGCGCTGGCCGAGGACCACAAGCGGCTCAAGCACGAACTGGCCGAGACCAACAGCGGCGTACTGGCCCTCTACGTCCAGCTGGAGGAGCGCGACGAGCAGTTGCGGCGCGCGCACGGCCAGATGCTGCGCGAGCTGGAGGACGCGCTGCGCCCGGCCCCGGTGCGGGTGCCCGGCCTGGAGATGGCGGTGCACTACGAACCGGCCGGCACCGACGCCCCCACCGGCGGCGACCTCTACGACTGGTTCCTGCTGCCGGACGGACGGGTGCACATCACCCTGGTGGACGCGCTGGGGCACGGCGTCACCAGCACCCGCAGCGCCCTCAACGTCACCCACGCCGTACGCACCCTGGCCCTGGAGGGCCATCCGCTGGACTCGATCGTGGAGCGCACCGACGAGATCCTGCTGCCCTTCGACCGCGACCTGATGGCGACCGTGCTGCTGGCGCGGATCAACCCGGTGGGCGGCGCGGTGAAACTGGCGAACGGCTCGCACCCGCCCGCCCTGGTGGTGCGCGCGGACGGCGGCACGGAGTTCCTGGAGGTGCGGGGCCGGGGCATCGGCTATCCGCTGCCGGGCAGCGAGCGCCTGCTCTACGACGAACTGGCGCCGGGCGACCTGCTGGTGATGTACACCGACGGGCTGACCGAGAGCCGGCGGGACCCCCGGGAGGGCGAGCGGCGGCTCCAGGAGGTCGCGCTGCGCCACCGGCACCTGCCGATAGACAAGATCCCCGGCGCCATCGCCGCCGACATGCACACCGTGATCCTGCACCCGGACGACACGGTGGCCCTGACCGTACGCCGCACTCGCGAGGACAGCGCATGAACCCTGACCCAGACAACGCCGCGGACAGCGGCCACGAGCTGACCGTCACCGTGCGGGAGCGGCCCGGCGGGGTGGTGCTCGCCGTCGGGGGCGACCTCGACTTCGACAACTCGCCCCGGCTGCGCTCCGTACTGGTCCACCTCCCGCTCGCCCCCGGCGCTCTGCTGGTCCTGGACCTGGCGGAGCTGACCTTCTTCGACTCCACCGGCATCACGATGCTGATCATCGCGCGGAAGGTGGCGATGGCCGCGGGCGCGGACATCGTGGTCAGCGGGATCGGCCCGATGGTGGGGAAGATATTCCGGATCACCGGGCTCGACGGGGTGTTCCGCGCCTATCCGGACCCGGACGCGGCGTTCGCCGCAGGCGCCCACAACTGAGGCCCGGTGGGAGCAATGAGTTCGTGAAGACGGGGTAAGCGAGCGGTTGATGACTGAGGAGCCGCTCGTGGTTGTCCTGGATTCACCGCAAGGAGCACACGGAGACAGCGCGTCCGCAAGGGACACGGCCGCCGCCTTTCTGGCCCAGCACTGCCCCTGGGCGGATCTGGACGCGGTCCTGCTGGTGGTGGGCGAACTGGTGACCAACGCGGTGCGGCACACCTCCGGTTGGTGGCGGCTGCGGCTGCGCGGCGGGCACGAACTGCTGGTGGTCGAGATGGACGACTCCAGCCCCGAGCCGCCGGTGGCCCGCGAGCCGGACTTCTCCGGCGGCGGCGGCTTCGGCTGGCACATGGTGCAGCGGCTGGCCGGTCAGGTGGAGGTGCGGATGCTGCCGGAGGGCAAGCGGGTCAGCGCGACCTGGCTGCGCCCGGTGGAGAGCGCCTGCTGACCGTGCGGAGCGCGCCTGCTGAACGTTGCGTCCCGGCGCGGCGGCGGGCACCCGTCGGTCGCGGAGCGAGGGCCCGGCTGCACCCCCGAAGGGTGCGGCCGGGCCCTTTCCGCTGGGACCTGCCGTGTTCTTCCGCTCGGGCCTTCCGTGCTCGCTCCGGAGCGAGGCCGCCCGCTCCGGACGGCTCGCCCGGGGCGCGTGCTCACTCCTGGGTGAGCAGGCCCTCCCGCAGCCGCTTGGTGATGCGCGTCAGCAGCCGGGAGACCTGCATCTGGGAGACCCCCAGCTCGGCACCGATCTGCGACTGCGTCATCTCCGCGCCGTAGCGCATGCTCAGGATCCGCTTGTCGCGCTCGTCGAGTTCCTCGATGAGCGGCTTCAGCGCCTGTACGTTCTCCACGATCTCCAGGTCGGCGTCGGTGTCGCCGATCCGGTCGGCGAGGGTCTGCGAACCGGAGTCGGCGCCGTCGTCGAGCGGGATGTCGATGGAGCCCGCGGTGTAGCCGTTGGAGGCGACGAGGCCTTCGACGATCTCGTCCTCCTCCATGTCCAGGTGGGCGGCCAGCTCGGCGGTGGTGGGCGCCCGGTCGAACTGCTGGAAGAGCAGGTCGGACGCCTTCGCCAGGTCTATCCGCAGCTCCTGGAGCCGGCGCGGCACGTGGACGGACCAGCTGGTGTCCCGGAAGAACCGCTTGATCTCACCGACGATGCACGGCATCGCGAAGGTGGCGAACTCGACCTCGCGGGTCAGCTCGAACCGGTCGATGGCCTTGATCAGACCGATCGTGCCGACCTGGACGATGTCCTCCATCTGGTCGGCGCGGTTGCGGAACCGGGTCGCCGCGTACTTCACCAGCGCCAGGTTGAGTTCGATCAGGGTGTTGCGGGCGTACTGGTACTCGTGCGTGCCCTCCTCCAGAACGGCGAGTCGTGCGAAGAAGATCCTCGACAGCTCGCGGGCGTCCTTCGGGGCTACCTCCGACGGATTCTCCACGTGGGGAAGTTCCTGCTCCGTGGGTGCGGCCACGGACATTCCACGCGTGGCTCCAGTCGGGACTGCGGTCGCCATGGACACGGTGTCCTCCCCTTCATCGGTGTATCAGCGCAAGGGCGCGTGTACCCGGAGGCAGGCATGCCATTCGTGTTCACGTGCCGCGAATTTATTCAACACCACCTTCACAACGAGGATTTAACCCCCCTCCCCCCACGAACACCCCGCTAACCGCCCACAGTGCCCTTCGACGCCAGCTTCCCACCGGAGAAGCAGAGCCGGTAGGCGTCGTCGGAGAGCAATCTGGTGCTGTAGTACACACAGTCCTCGCCCGGCGGCTCCGCGGGGGCCCCGTCCGGCACCCCGTCCCGGGTGAACAGCGGCATCCCCTCCGCCACTTCGCCCCGCGGCTCCCCCACCGCGGGGCGCTCGTAGGACTCCCGGTCCAGTACGGACAGGGCCGAGTTGGCGAGCGAGACCGGGAACAGGACGAGGAGGATGCCGGCCAGCGCCGCGAGCGGTGCCACCACCGTCTGCCGGACCCGCAGCCGCACCTGGTCGCGGGCGTGCTCCAGTTCGCGGGCGGACTCCGAGGCGACGGGCCGCTCCTCCCCGGCGGCGGCGCCGGCCACCGCGGGGAGGCGGGCCACCACCTCGTACCAGCCCTCGCCCCCGCCCCCGCCGTCACCGGGCAGCGGACCGGCCCGCAGGGTGCCGCCCGCGAGCCGCACCCGCTCGTCGAGGCCGACCAGCCCGGTGCCGCCGGAGGCGACGCCCAGCGCCGAAGTGCCGCGCCCCGCCCGGCCGCCGGGGCCCCCGGCCGTCGGGGCGCCGTTGGTGACGCGGACGTCCAGGGTGTCGCCGTCCCGGACGACCTCGACCCGTACGGCCGCGCCCGGCGCGTGCTTGGTGGCGTTCGTCACGGCCTCCTGGACGACCCGGTGCAGGGCGTGCCCCACCATCGGCGGCAGCCCTTGAAGGTCGCCGCGCTGTTCCAGGGCCGCGTCGACCCCGGCGGCCCGCGCCCGTTCGACGACCTCGGCCGGGGCGACCGGCGCGCCCGCCTCGCCCACCGACGGCCGCTCGTCGCCGGAATACCCCTCGTCGTCGGCGCGCAGTACGCCGATGGTCTCGCGCAGCCGCCCGGTGGCCGCGGCGGCGGCCTCGCGGAGTTCGCCGACGGCCGCCCGCTGCCGGGCGTCCAGGCCCGGATCCACCTGGAGCGCCGCCGCCCGCAGGGCGATCAGCGTCAGGTCGTGGCCGAGGGAGTCGTGCATGTCGCCCGCGATCCTGGCCCGCTCGCGCATCCTGGTGCGGTCCGCGACGGCCTGCCGTTCGCGCTCCATCCGGTCGGCGAGCCGCCAGCCGGTGCTCACCAGGTCCGCGTACTGCCGCCGCCAACGCCCCAGCAGCCACGGCAGGCCCACGGTCAGCAGCAGCATGAGCAACTGGGTGGGCCAGGCCCACAGATCGCGGACGAACACGCACACCGGCAGCCCGGCCAGTGCCGCCGCCCCGAAGAACCGCACCGCGGGCCGCACTTCGCCCGCCCTGCCCCCGGCGACGAACGCGAGGACCGTCAGCGCGGGCAGGAAGGGAAGCGCGAGCAGCTCGGCGTCCTGGGCCAGTTGCAGGGCCAGCGGTACGAGCAGGACGCCCAGCGGCCACCGCCGCCCCAGCGCCACCGCGAGGGCCAGCAGCGGCACGCCGACCACGGCCATGAGCACCGCCCGGCCCTGCCCCTGGTGGGTGGCGGCCACGGCGACCGGCGGCGCGCTCACCGCCAGCCACACCCCGAGGTCGTACAGCCGACGGCGCCGCTCGCTCTTCATGCCCCCATTCTGGCCGCTCGGCGATCCGGGCACCGCTGACGAAAGTAGGGGGTACGCCGGTGAACCGGGCCTGTACGGGGGCGGGTTGGGGCGGCGGCGGGCGGGTCACTCCTCGGGGACGAGTCCCGCCTCGTACGCGAGGATCGCCGCCTGGACGCGGTTCTTGAAGTCGAGCCGGGCCAGGATCTGGCTGACGTACGCCTTCACCGTGCCCTCGACGACGTGCAGCCGGCGGGCGATGTCGGCGTTGGAGAGCCCGGCCCCGACCAGGGCGAGCACCTCCCGCTCGCGTGCGGTCAGGATCTCGGTGCGGGCGCGGGCGACGGCCTGTTTGCCCAGCTGCCCGGTGCCGATGTGGGTGATGACGCGCCGGGCGACGGTCGGCGACAGATAGGCGCCGCCCTCGGCGACGGCCCGTACCCCGGCGATCAGTTCGTGCGGGTCGCCGGACTTCAGGACGAACCCGGCCGCCCCGGAGCCGAGCGCGCTCGCGATGTACTCGTCCTCGGAGAAGGTGGTCAGCATCATCACGGCCGTCCCCGGCAGTACCCGCCGCAGCTCCTCGGCGGCCTGGAGCCCGTCCAGGCGGGGCATCCGGATGTCGAGCAGACACACGTCGGGCCGGTGCCCGAGCGCCAGTTCCACGGCCTCCCGACCGTCCCCGGCCTCCGCGACGATCTCGATGTCCTCCGCGACGGACAGGATCGCCCGCACCCCGGCCCGGATCATCGTCTCGTCGTCCGCCAACAACACCCGAATCATGCTGCCCCTTAGCCGCAGTTCACCGTCTGCGGCAGGCTATCGGGCCCACATGGCCGAAGGGCCCGCCTCCCCCGGAGGAGGAGACGGGCCCCGGCGCGGTCCGGGCGGGAGGCACTAGCTCCAGCTGGCGTGCAGCGGCTTGCCCTCGGCGTATCCGGCGGCGCTCTGCACGCCGACGATCGCCTTCTCGGCGAACTCCTCCAGCGAGGCGGCACCGGCGTAGGTGCAGGAGGACCGCACGCCCGCGATGATCGAGTCGATCAGGTCCTCGACGCCGGGGCGGGCCGGGTCGAGGAACATCCGCGAGGTGGAGATGCCCTCCTCGAAGACGGCCTTGCGGGCGCGGTCGTACGCGGACTCCTCGCTGGTGCGGTTCTTCACCGCGCGCGCGGAGGCCATGCCGAAGGACTCCTTGTACCAGCGGCCGTCGGCGGCCTGCTGGAGGTCGCCGGGGCTCTCGTAGGTACCGGCGAACCAGGAGCCGACCATGACGTTGGACGCGCCGGCGGCCAGCGCCATGGCGACGTCGCGCGGGTGGCGGACACCGCCGTCGGCCCACACGTGCTTGCCGTGCTTCTTCGCCTCGGCGGCGCACTCCATCACGGCGGAGAACTGCGGGCGGCCCACGCCGGTCATCATGCGGGTGGTGCACATGGCGCCGGGGCCCACACCGACCTTGATGATGTCGGCGCCGGCCTCGATGAGGTCCTTGACGCCCTCGGCGGCGACGATGTTGCCCGCGACGATCGGGACCTGCGGGTCGAGCGCGCGCACGGCCCTGACCGCGGCGATCATCGACTCCTGGTGGCCGTGCGCGGTGTCGACGACGAGCGTGTCCACGCCCGCTTCGAGGAGCTGCTTGGCCTTGCCCGCGACGTCGCCGTTGATGCCGACGGCGGCGGCGATGCGCAGCTTGCCCGCGGCGTCGGTGGCGGGGGTGTAGAGGGTGGCGCGCAGCGCGCCCTTGCGGGTCAGGATGCCCGCGAGGCGGCCCTCGGCGTCCACGGCGGGGGCGTAGCGGCGGTTGGCCGCGTCCAGCTTGTTGAACGCCTCGCGCGGGTCGATGCCGGCGTCCAGCAGCAGGAGGTCCTTGGACATGACCTCGGAGAGCTGGGTGAAGCGGTCGACCCCGGCCAGGTCCTGGTCGGTGACGACGCCCACGGGCCTGCCGTCCTCGTCCACGACGACACCGGCGTTGTGCGCGCGCTTGGGCAGCAGGGACAGCGCGTCGGCGACGGTCTGGCCGGGGGCCAGCACGATGGGGGTGTCGAGGACCAGGTGGCGGGTCTTGACCCAGGACACGACCTCGGTGACGACCTCGATCGGGATGTCCTGCGGGATGACGACGAGCCCGCCCCGGCGGGCCACCGTCTCCGCCATGCGGCGGCCGGCGATGGCGGTCATGTTGGCGACGACCAGCGGGATCGTGGTGCCGGTGCCGTCGGGGGAGGAAAGGTCGACCCCCTGGCGGGAACCGACCGCGGAGCGGCTCGGCACCATGAAGACGTCGTCGTACGTGAGGTCGTACGGCGGCTTGAGATCGTTGAGGAAGCGCACGCGCGGAACATCCAGTCGTTCGGTGTTGGCCCCGGGGCATTTCAGCCCGGGGGAAAACGCACGTACTCGATTGTCCCATGCCTGTCCGATTTTGTGCGCCCGGCGGATCGTCCAGGGCGGGACACCGGGAGCTGGCCGATGCTCCAAGATGCGCCGGAGCGGCTTCGGGCAGCGGAAAAGGCCCCGCCCCGCCCCTGCCGGGTGCGCGGCGGGGGCGGGGCGGGGCTCGCCGGGGGGGTGCGGGCGGCCGTCGGGCCGCCCGCACGCTCCGGTGGGGGTTACTTCATGTAGCCGACGCTCTTCCAGTCGACCGAGGCCAGACCCGGCGAACCGTAGTTGGCGAGCTTCTTCGGGGTGGCGATGATCGCCGGGGTCTGGAAGATCTCCAGCGAGTGGCCGGCGTCCCAGATCATCTTGTCGGCCTCGTTCTGGAGCTTCTGCGACTCCTCCGGGGTCTTCGCGGAGAGCGCCTCGCGGTACTTCGCCTCACCGCCCGGGATGACGACCTTGCCGTAGTTCTGGAAGATCTGGCCGCCCTTGGGGTCGCGGTAGATGCCGAACCCGTCGGAGGTGAGACCGGTGGCGCTGGTGAAGCGGAAGCCGGTGATGTCGAAGGCGCCCTTGTTGACGTACTTGTTGAAGTAGTCGTTGGCGGAGACCTCGTTGATCTTCATGTCGATGCCGACCTTCTTCAGCATCGACTGGGTGGCGGCGTCGCGCGCCTTCACCGAGGCGCTGGCGCCGGCACCGGTGACGTAGTTCAGCTCCAGCTTCTTGCCGTCCTTGGTGCGGACCTGGCCCTCACCCGCGGACTTCCAGCCGGCCTCGTCCAGGAGCTTTCCGGCGGCGGCGACGTCACCCTTGCCGTACTTGCCGGAGTTGTCCTGGTAGCCCTCCTGGTTCGGCATGTAGAAGTGGCTGCCGAGGGTCTTGAACTCGACCGGCAGGCCCTTGCCCGCGATGTCGGCCATGACCTTGTTGTCGACGGCCATCTGGACGGCCTGACGGACCTTGACGTCGGCGACGGGGCCGCCGGAGCCGAAGGTCATGTGGGTCTCGTCCCACGGGGAACCGATGCGGAAGTCGGTGTCCTTGGCGGCCTTGAGGCGCTTGTAGTAGTCGGCGTTGGACGCCGTGGTGACGTCGAGCTCCTTGTTCAGGAACGCGTCGATCTGCGCGTCGGGCTGCAGGACCCGGATGACGATCTTGTCGAGCTTGGGCTTCTCGCCCCACCACGCGGCGTCCGGCACCAGGGTGACCGTCTGCGCGGTCTTGTCCATCTTGCCGACCTTGAACGGACCGGCGGTGACGGGGATCTTCTCGACCCAGCCCTTGTTGAACTTGTCCGGGGTGTCGATGAACTTGGCCGGCATGAGCTGCCAGAACATGCCCTGCCACTGCGAGGTGAACTTCTTCATGGTGATGACGACCTCTTGGTCGTTCGCACCGGCCTTCACCGACTCGATGTCCTCGTAGCCGGTGGACTCGCTGATCAGGAAGTCCTTGTTGTCCTGACCCTGCGCCTTCCACATGGCCTCGAAGTCGCGGTAGCTCAGAGCCGTACCGTCCGACCACTTGGCCTTGGGGTTGATCTTGTACGTCAGGACCTGCTTGCCGCCCTTGTCGACCGACTCGGCGGACTCGATGTAGTCCTTGTCGGGGGTGATGACGCCCTTGGCGTCCACCTGCCAGATGCTCGGCAGCATCGGCTCGGCTATGGTGCGGCGGTCTCCCTGCGAACCTTCCACGTGGCTCGGGTTGTACTGCGTGATCCACTCACGAACGGCGATCCTCAGCTCGCCGCCCTGCTTGAGCGCGGACACCGGCTGCGGGTTGACCTCGGAGGCGTGGTTCGCGACGGCCTGCTTCTTCGGCTCGCCCTCGGACTTGTCGCCCGAACCGCAGGCGGAGAGGACCAGCGAAGCAGTCACGGTCGCCACGACAAAGGCGGCCGTTCTGGTGGAAGTGCGCATAGGAGGTCTCCTGAGTTACTAAATCTCACATAATGAGACGCGTCGGCCGCTGTTACCTGAGGGGGTCCGACTGCTGTTGATCCGGACAGTAAGCGCCTGAACTCCCCAAACTAAACATGTATCGGGAACCTTTACCTGATCGATACCGGCCAAGAGTCCTTTAATCGGATATCACGGCCCAGAATGTGGACATCGCGACGCACGTGCCTCACCACGTTCCGTCGCCTCCGCGGCAGCGCAGCCTGCGGAGTTCTTCCCCCTCTCAGGTCAGTTGGAGGTCCCGTGCTCGGCTTTCTGACGAAGCGGCTCGGCTATTACGTCGTGCTGCTCGTGGTCGCCGTCGGGCTGTCGTACGCACTCGCCTCGACATCCCTCACTCCCCGGTCGTACTTCGAGAACCGGAACCCGCGACCCGCGGCCACCGTGGTGGACAGCCAGCTCACGCAGCTCGGGATCAACGACAAGACGCCGCTGCCGGAGCGCTTCGGCGACTGGGCCTCCAACGTCGCCAAGGGCGACCTCGGCAAGACCATCAAGGACACCTCGGTCAACGAGGAGTTCGGTTCCCGGATCGGCGTTTCGCTCCGCCTCCTGCTGATCGGCACGATCCTCGGCACGGTGCTCGGCATTCTGTTCGGAGCCTGGGGCGCGATACGCCAGTACAAATTCTCCGACCGGGCAATGATGATCTTCTCCTTCCTGGTCATGTCGATGCCCATGCTGCTGGTGGCCGCGTTCATCAAGCAGGGCGCCATGTGGCTCAACAACACCATGGGCACCAACATCAAGTTCATCGGTGAGGGCGACACCACGCTCGCCGACGGCCTGTTCACCATGCTCCAGGAACGCGCGATCCACCTGCTGCTGCCGACCCTGGCGATCGTGGTCGTCACCATCGCCTCGTACAGCCGCTACCAGCGCAGCACCATGCTCGACGTGCTCGGCTCGGACTACCTGCGCACGGCCCGCGCCAAGGGGCTCTCGCGCAGCAGGGCACTGATGAAACACGGCCTGCGGACCGCGATGATCCCGATGTCCACGTTCTTCGCGTACGGATTCCTCGGCCTGTTCACCGGCGCCACCTTCACCGAGAAGATCTTCGGCTGGCACGGCATGGGCGAATGGCTGATCGACTCCATCACCAGCAACGACGTCAACTCCGTCGTCGCGTACAGCTTGTTCGCCGCCGTCATGGTGCTGCTCGCCGGCTTCGTCGCCGACATCCTGCATGCCGCTCTCGACCCGCGGGTCCGCAATGGCTAGCGGACACACCGTGCCCGCACGGACCGCCGACCGAGTCCAGACGAAGACCGTTGCGCAGGGAGCAGCACACCGATGACCACCGAAACCGCCACCGTCGCCGAGATCGCCACCGCGGCACCAACCGCCCCGCCCAGCCGCAGCAAGGTCGTCTGGGGCCGCTTCGCCTCCAACAAGGGGGCACTCGCCGGTTCCGTCGTCGTGGTGCTGCTGTTCCTGCTGGCCTTCCTCGGCCCGGTGTTCAGCCCGTACCAGTACACCGACGTCGACTACCTGGCCCTCCAGGAACCGCCGTCCGGCGCCCACCTGTTCGGCACGGACCAGATCGGCCGGGACATGTTCACGCTGACCGTGCGCGGTCTGCAGAAGTCCCTGCTGATCGGTCTGCTGGTCGCCCTGTTCTCCACGGTGCTCGCCTCGATCGTCGGCGCCTGCGCCGGGTACTTCGGCGGCTGGGTGGACCGGATCGCGATGTTCGTGGTCGACCTGATGCTGGTCTTCCCCGCGTTCCTGATCATTTCGATCATGTCCCCGATGTTCAAGGAGACCGGCTGGATCGCCTTCGTCGGTCTGCTCGCCGTCTTCGGCTGGATGATCACCGCCCGTGTGGTGCGCTCCATGACGCTCTCGCTGAAGGACCAGGAGTTCGTCCGGGCCGCCCGCTTCATGGGCGTCCACCCGTTCCGGATCATCCTGCGGCACATCCTCCCCAACATCGCCTCCTTCCTGATCATCGACGCGACCATCGCGGTCGGCGGCGCGGTCATGGCCGAGACGGGCCTGTCCTACTTCGGCTTCGGCGTGCAGTCCCCCGACGTGTCGCTGGGCACGCTGATCTCCACCGGTGAGGGCTCCGCGCTGACCCAGCCGTGGATGTTCTACTTCGCCGCCGGCCTGCTGGTGATCTTCGTCCTCGCCGTCAACCTGATGGGTGACGGGCTGCGCGACGCCCTCGACCCCACCTCCGACCGGATCTCCCGCAAGCAGCGCCGCGCCGTCGCCCGCGAGGCCAAGGCCGTCCGCGAGAAGGCCGCCGCCGCGCTCGCCGCGAACACCTCCCCCACTTCCGCCCACGAGACCTCCGGGAGCCGTGCGTGACCACCACCGCCAGCCCCTCCAACGCAGCCGCCTCCCTCCAGAAGGGCGAGCCGCTGCTCCAGGTCCGCGACCTGAACGTCAGCTTCCAGGGTCCGCAGGGCATCGTGCCCGCCGTCCGGGGCGTCGACCTCGAACTGCACCGGGGCGAAGTCCTCGGCATCGTGGGCGAGTCCGGCTCCGGCAAGTCCGTGACCTCGCTGGCCTCGATGGGCCTGCTGCCGGACACCGCGATCATCACCGGCTCGGTGAAGCTCGACGGGCAGCAGCTGCTCGGCGCCTCCGACCGGGAGATGAGCCGCATCCGCGGCAACAAGGTCGCCATGGTCTTCCAGGACCCGCTGTCCGCCTTCACCCCCGTGTACCGGATCGGCGAGCAGATCGTCGAAGCCCTGCGCACGCACACCGACATGTCGAAGGACAAGGCCGCGGCCCGCGCCGTGGAGCTGCTCGACCTGGTCGGGATACCCAACCCGAAGGCCCGCGCGCAGTCCTTCCCGCACGAGTTCTCCGGCGGTATGCGCCAGCGCGCGATGATCGCGATGGCCATCGCCAACGACCCGGCGGTGATCCTCGCCGACGAGCCGACCACCGCGCTCGACGTGACGATCCAGGCCCAGGTCCTGGAAGTGCTCAAGACGGCGCAGCGCGAGACCGGCGCCGCGATGATCCTGGTCAGCCACGACCTCGGCGTCATCGCCGGCACCGCCGACCGCATCGCCGTGATGTACGCGGGACGCGTCGTGGAGACCGGCACGGTCGACGACGTCTTCGAGCGCCCGCGGATGCCGTACACGCTGGGCCTGATCGGCGCCGTGCCGCGGGTGGACGAACCCTCCGAGGACGGTACGAAGGCGCAGGCCAAGCCCCTGGTGCCGATCCCCGGTGCGCCGAGCCCGCTGCAGGAGCTGAAGGGCGGCTGCGCGTTCGCCAACCGCTGCCCGATGGCGGAGGACCGCTGCCGCACCGAGGACCCGGTGCTGGACGGCGGCGACCACCGCGTCGCCTGCCACCGTACGGACGAGATCGTCGCCCGGAACCTCGGCCCCGTCGACATCTACCCGCTCCCCGAGATCCCGCCGGTCACCGAGGCCGCCGTGCCGCGCGCCGAGCGCGGCAGCGTGCTGCGGGTGACGGACCTGGTGAAGACGTTCCCGCAGTTCAAGGGCACCGCCTTCAAGCGCCGCGTCGGCAGTGTGTACGCGGTGGACGGCGTGGACCTGGACATCCGGGAGGGCGAGACGCTCGGCCTGGTCGGCGAGTCCGGCTCGGGCAAGTCCACGACGCTGTTCGAGATCCTCAACATGGCCAAGCCGGAGTCGGGTTCGATCTCCCTGCTCGGCAAGGACACCGGCGGGCTGAGCCGCGCGGAGCTGAACAAGCTGCGCTCCGCGATGCAGATCGTCTTCCAGGACCCGATGGCGAGCCTCGACCCGCGCATGCCGATCGCCGACGTCATCGCGGAGCCCATGCGGGCGCTGAAGATGCCGAAGGAGAAGATCGCCGAGGTCGTGCCGGACCTGCTCGCCAAGGTCGGGCTGAACCCGGACTACGCGCAGCGCTTCCCGCACCAGTTCTCCGGCGGCCAGCGCCAGCGCATCGGCATCGCCCGCGCGCTGTCGGTCGCCCCGCAGCTGCTGGTGCTCGACGAGCCGGTGTCCGCGCTCGACGTGTCCATCCAGGCCGGCGTGCTGAACCTGCTCCAGCAGCTGAAGGCGGAGATGGGGCTCTCGTACCTCTTCGTCTCGCACGACCTGTCGGTGGTCCGGCACATCGCCGACCGGGTCAGCGTCATGTACCTGGGCCGCACCGTCGAGGCGGGTGACGTGGACACCGTCTTCGACAACCCGCAGCACCCGTACACCAAGGCCCTGCTGTCGGCCGTGCCGGTGCCCGACCCCAAGCGGGAGCGCGAGCGGCAGCGGATCCTGCTGCCGGGCGACCCGCCGAGCCCGACGGACAAGCAGACCGGCTGCCGGTTCCGCGGCCGCTGCCCGGTGTTCCTGGCGCTGGGCGCCAAGGAGCAGGAGCGCTGCACCACGCAGACACCGGCGATGACCTCGCACGCCGAGGACCACGTCGCGGCCTGCCACTTCCCGGAGAAGAAGCCCGCGGCGGAGACCGTGGTCGGCTAGTCCGCCCCGAGTACGCCGAAGGGGCGCCCGGCATCGTGCCGGGCGCCCCTTTTCCCTTGCGTAGCGGCTGCCTCAAGGGTCCGGGCTTCCCCTGCGTACGGCGACAGCCTCGGTCGTACGCGACCGCCTCAGTCGTCCGGGTCGGCCCGGTCCAGTGCCGGACGGGGCGGGGTGCCGCCCGCGCTCAGCAGGTAGTCCGCGGCGGCGGTGTCGGTGACCAGGCTGGTGACCAGTCCGGAGCGGAGCACCGCGTCGATCGCCGCGGCCTTGCGCAGCCCGCCCGCGATCGCGACCACCTCGGGAATCCGGCGCAGCCGGTCCGCCTCGACGGTGATGCAGCGCTCGCCGAGGTCGCGGCCGACCCGGCGGCCCTCCGCGTCGAAGAGGTGCGCGGAGGTCTCGGCGGCGACGCCGAGCGAGGCGTAGTGCGCGCGCTCCTCGTCGGTCAGCATGTCGTGCACCGTCGAGATGCCCGGCTCCCAGGACCCGATGGAGACGCAGGCGACCGTGACCTTGTCGAAGTAGTCGAAGGCGCGGGCGATACCGGTCTGGTTGCGCAGGGCCGCCGCGGTCGCCGGGTCGGGCAGCAGCATCGGCGCGTAGATGGGGTGCGCCTCGCCGCCGGAGACCTGGGCGGCCCTGCGGACGGCCTCGACCGAGCCGCGTTCGGCCGTGCCCGCGTCGTACACACCGGTGAGCTGGACGACGGTGCACGGCGGCAGGTGGTGCAGGGCCGCGGCCATGTGGATGGTGGACCGGCCCCAGGCCAGCCCGAGCACATCGCCCTCGTTGACGAGTTCGCCCAGGAGGTCGGCGGCGACCTCGCCCAGGTTCTCCGGGTCGGGGGCGTCGTCGGCTGCGTCCGCCGGGGACTCCACGACCACCGCGTGCCGCAGCCCGTACCGGGCGCGCAGGGCGTCGGAGCGCTCCGCGTCGAGCTCGGCGGGCACCCGGATCTCGATCCGTACGAGATCGCGCTCCAGGGCGGTCTCCAGGACCCGGGCCACCTTGAAGCGGCTCACGCCGAACTCCTCGGCGATCTGGATCTTGGACTTGCCCTCCAGATAGAAACGGCGGGCCATGGCCGCCGCCTGCACCAGCTCAGCGGGTCCCATCCGCATGGCCGACCGACCCGCTGACATCGCAGACACCGCGATCTCCTTACCTCTGTTTCATGTTCACACCATGGTTCGTCGTTCATCCTGTCAGATGTGACGTACCTTGATCAGCCCTGAAGGGCCTCGTTCATTTTGCCTTCTTATTACCGTCGCCACAGGGCCGCGGCAACGGAACCGGCCGGACCCCTCAGTGCGCGCAGGCCCAGGATGCCTTGGCGGTCGCCTCGTCGGCCTGGTGACGCAGCATCCGGACGGCGGCGGCCGGGTCGTCGGTGTTGTAGACGGCGGAGCCGGCGACGAAGACGTCCGCACCGGCCTCGGCGCACCGCTCGATGGTGGAGGCGGACACTCCGCCGTCCACCTGGAGCCACAGTTCGAGTCCGTGCCTGGCGATCAGCTGCCGGGTCCGGCGGATCTTCGGCAGCATGATGTCGAGGAACGACTGCCCGCCGAAGCCCGGCTCAACCGTCATGATCAGCAGCATGTCCAGCTCGGGGAGCAGGTCCTCGTACGGCTCGATGGGCGTGGCCGGCTTGAGAGCCATGGAGGCACGGGCGCCCTTGGCACGGATCTCGCGCGCGGTGCGCACCGGGGCGGCGGCGGCCTCGGCGTGGAAGGTGACGGACCCGGCGCCCGCCTCCACGTACTGCGGGGCCCAGCGGTCCGGGTCCTCGATCATCAGATGGCAGTCCAGCGGGATGTCCGTGGCCCTGCTCAGCGACTCGACGATCGGCACCCCGAGCGTCAGGTTCGGCACGAAGTGGTTGTCCATGACGTCGACATGGAGCCAGTCGGCGCCCTCGACGGCCTTGGCCTCGTCGGCGAGCCGGGCGAAGTCCGCGGACAGGATGCTGGGATTGATCTGCGCTGCCATGCCCCAAGCCTGCCATGTTCCACGGCAGTTCCCCGACCGGGTGGCCCGCGGCGGGGGCCCGGAGAGGGTTCCGTCCTGGTTCGTACGGGGCCGGGCCCGGTCCGTACGCGGAGGGAGCGGCGCGCGGACGGCACGGGGCCCGGTTCCGCACGGGAACCGGGGCGGGACCGGTCGGGCTCCCACCGGCCGGGCTCCCGCGGGCCCGGCCGCCGCCCCCGCAGAGGCCCGAGCCGCCGGGGCCGCCTCCCGGACCGCCCCGGTCGGCCGGGGCGTACCGGCGGCGGCTGCCCGACGGCTCGCGCGCTCAGGCCGTCCGGCGCAGCAGCGCCAGGTACATCGCGTCGGTGCCGTGCACATGCGGCCACAGCTGTACGTCGGGGCCGTCGCCGAGTGCGGAGACACCGGGCATCAGGGGGCGGGCGTCCACCCACTCGACCTCGAAGGGCTCGTTGCCCGCGCCCTTGCCGCGGATGACGTCGTCGACGACGACCCGGGTCTCGGCGAGGTGCGGCGAGC
This sequence comes from Streptomyces sp. NPDC004111, assembly GCF_042874215.1. NCBI lineage: Bacteria > Bacillati > Actinomycetota > Actinomycetes > Kitasatosporales > Streptomycetaceae > Streptomyces > Streptomyces sp. NPDC004111. Next base: position 243,119 of record NZ_JBIAMU010000013.1, on the reverse strand, counting down.
AGGTCGCGTAGCCGACCACGCCACCGACCCGGACGGCCTTCAACGCCTCGCGCAGCAGCCCCCGCTGGAGCGGGGCGAAGCCCTCCAGGTCCTCCGGGCGGCGCCGCCAGCGCGACTCGGGGCGGCGGCGCAGCGCGCCGAGGCCCGAGCACGGCACGTCCATCAGCACCCGGTCGAAGGTGCCGGGCAGCCACGGCGGGCGGGTGCCGTCTGCGGCGATGACCTGGTAGGGGCCGGGGTTCCCGGCGAGCGCCTGCTCGACGAGCCGGGCCCGGTGCGGCTGCTTCTCGGAGGCCAGCAGCACCGCGCCCCGCTCGGAGGCGAGTGCGGCGAGCAGCGCCGCCTTGCCGCCGGGGCCCGCGCAGCCGTCGAGCCAGCGCCGGTCGGGGCCGTCCACGGGCGCGTTCGCGAGTGCGGCGGCGACCAGCTGACTGCCCTCGTCCTGGACGCCCGCGCGCCCCTCCCGCACCGCTTCCAGGGCGCCCGGTTCGCCGCCCTCGGCCATCCGGACCGCGTACGGCGACCAGCGGCCGGGCAGGCCGGACTCCTCGCCGAGCAGGTCGAGGAGTTCTTCCGTGGTGGAGCGGCCGGGCCGGGCGACGAGGGTCACCTCGGGCCGCTCGTTGTCGGCCTCCAGCAGGTCCTCGATGCCGCCCCGGCCGCCGCCCAGCGCGTCCCACAGGGCGGAAACGATCCAGCGCGGGTGCGAGTGGACGACGGCCAGGTGCTGCTCGGCGTCGTCCTCGTAGGGCGGAGCGACCTGTTCCACCCAGCTGTCGAGGTCCTGCCGGGAGATCTTCCGCAGGACGGCGTTGACGAACTTGGCCCGGCCCTCGCCGAGCACCAGCCGCGCCAGCTCGACGCTGGCCGAGACGGCCGCGTGCGTGGGGATGCGGGTGCCGAGGAGCTGGTGCGCGCCGAGCGCGAGCACGTCCAGGACGGGCGGGTCCACCTCGCGCAGCGGCCGGTCGATGCAGGCCGCGATGATCGAGTCGTACGTGCCCTGCCTGCGCAGCGTGCCGTAGACCAGCTCGGTGGCGAGTGCGGCGTCGCGCCCGTCGAAGCCCTCGTGCTGCTCACGGGCCTTCTTCAGCAGCGGCGGCAGCACCAGGTTGGCGTACGCGTCGCGCTCGTCGACGGCGCGCAGGGCCTCGAACGCGAGGAAGCGGACGGGGTCCTTCTGGGGCTTGCGGTGCGGCTTGTAGGGCTTGCGGGCCTGGCCGTTGCCGGCCTTCGCGCCGCTCTGCCGGGACTTCTGGTCGCTCAAAAGGTGCTCCGCTTGTCGAAAAGGTCGAACCCTCTCAGCGTACGTCCGCCTTGGTCAGCCGCTCGCCCGGGGCGATCCGCACCCCGCGCGCCCAGTCCGCCGCCTTCATCGGCTTCTTGCCCTGCGGCTGGACCCAGAGCAGTTCGACGGCGTGCGAGCCGGTGCCGACGTGGACGTTGTTCTTGCCGGCCGCCAGCTCGCCGGGCGCCAGATCGGTCCGCTCGGCGGCGGGCGCGGTCTGCACCAGCTTGAGCCGCTCGCCGCGGAAGACGGTCCAGGCACCGGGCGCGGGCGTGCAGCCCCGGACCACCCGGTCGACCCGCAGCGCGGGCGCCGCCCAGTCGACCTGGGCGTCCTCCACGGTGATCTTCGGGGCGAGGGTGATGCCGTCCGCGGGCTGCGGCACCGGCTTGAGGGTGCCGTCCTCGATGCCGTCCATGGTGGCCACCAGCAGCCCGGACCCTGCGAAGGCGAGCCGGGTCAGCAGGTCGCCGCTGGTGTCGGTGGGCCGCACGTCCTCGGTGACCACGCCGTACACCGGCCCGGAGTCGAGCCCCTGCTCGATCTGGAAGGTGGACGCGCCGGTCACCTCGTCGCCGGCCATCACCGAGTGCTGCACGGGGGCGGCGCCGCGCCACGCGGGCAGCAGCGAGAAGTGCAGGTTGACCCACCCGTGGGCGGGGATGTCCAGCGCGACCTTGGGCAGCAGCGCACCGTACGCCACCACCGGGCAGCAGTCGGGGCCGATCTCCCGCAGCCGCGCCAGGAACTCCTCGTCACGCGGCTTCACCGGCTTGAGCACCTCGATGCCCGCCTCCTCGGCCCGCTCGGCCACGGGGCTGGCGACGAGCCTCCTGCCGCGCCCGGCGGGGGCGTCGGGGCGGGTCACCACGGCGACGACCTCGTGCCGGGAGGCGATCAGGGCGTCCAGGGCGGGGACGGCGACCTCGGGGGTACCGGCGAAGACGAGCTTCATGGATGTACGAGCCTCTCGATCGGGCGGCTGAGTCGTGCACGCATTCCCCCGGGCTCCTGTGCGAGCGGTACGGCGGTACCTGCGCGAGGGGTACGGAATCGGGCAGCGCACCAGTCTATGGGCGTCGCCCGCCACTCGCCCCAGGGGGCGTACGCATGTCCGTGCGCCCCGCGCATATGCGGACACGCCCCTGGAGCGTGACCACAACGCCCGGTGGCGCGTTGGTCAAAAGAGATTGACCGAAACGGGTCACCGAAGAGGTGGCCCCGCCCTTCCTCGTCCTTCTTCATCAACGCCGGTTCGAGAGGCTTCTTCATGGCCGACCACGCAACCCACGACGCCCAAGCGCGGGCCAGCCTGCACCTGTTGGTACGGGACATCGAGCGGGTCCGCCGGCAGGTGGACGCACTGCGTACCCTCACCGCCCAGCTGGGCAATGTCTACCGCCCGCGCCGCTCCGGCCCCTCCACGGGCTTCGTCGTGTACGGGCGGGCCCCCGCCCCGACCGTCCGCCTCGCGCAGGAACTGCGGGACAGCGTCGAGACCCTGGTGACCGCCGCCGTGGACTTCGACCGCTCGCTCGGTTTCTCGTGGGACGCGGTGGGTTCGGCGCTCGGGGTCACCAAGCAGGCGGTCCACCGCCGCTACGGCGCGCGCCGGACGACTCCCCAGCCCACGGCCGCGTCCACCCCGGACCACACCACCACGGACCCCGCCGTCGTACCCCCCTCGCCCCACGCGCAGCACCCCGCCCCGCACTCCTCCTCCCACGCTTCCCCCCACCCCGCCCCGCACTCCTCGCCGCACTCCCCGGCCGCGTCGCCCACGGCGCCCGGCAGCACGGCGACCGCGACGGCCCCCGCCGGCACGCGGACGATGCCCGGAATCCTGCCCGCGGTCCCGGCGGCGCGCTCCATGCCGCCCCAGCCGACGGCCACGAGCCAGTCGCTCCGCGAGGAGTCCCGCCCCACCCCCACCTTCCCGGGCCCGCGCAACGGCTGACCCCACCACCCCACCCCGCTGCCCCCGCCACCCCCATGCCGGGGGCAGCCCCATGCCGGGGCCCCTGTGCCGGGCGTCCTATGCCGGGGCGGCCCCATGCCCGGGACAGCCCCCATGCCCCACGCTCCCCCTCCCCCTCACGGACTCACCCACTCACGGGCTCACTCCCTCACCCACTCCCACCACTTCCCCCCCCATTACCTTTTTCGTAGCCCCGCAACGGGGCGACCGGCCTTCGGAGTTGGCATGACTACCTCCCCTTGTCGAGTGCATGGCCCGGGGGGTGGTGTCACCAGCTCCGGAGGCGCTGACAGACCGCTGATTAGGGGCATGACCACCGGCCTTTCCCCAGGTCGGGAGGCTCTTCGTAATGTGGATGTGGCGGTCGGCGCCGTGGCAAGGCCGGGTGAACAGCACCACCGAAGGACGCTCGGCATGATCGATATCAGCGGCATCGACGTCTTCCTCGGCCTGGACGTCGGCAAGGGCGAACACCACGCCACCGCCGTCACCTCGGCCGGGAAGAAAGCCTTCGACCGGAGGCTGCCCAACAGCGAGCCCAAGCTCCGCGAGGTGTTCACCAAGCTGAAGGCCAAGCACGGAAGAGTGCTCGTCATCGTCGATCAGCCGGCCTCGATCGGGGCCCTGCCGCTGGCCGTCGCCCGCGCCCTGAACTGCGACGTCGCCTATCTGCCGGGGCTCACGATGCGGCGGATCGCCGATCTGTATCCCGGCGAGGCCAAGACCGACGCCCGCGACACGTTCATCATCGCCGACGCGGCCCGCTCGATGCCTCACACCCTCCGCGCGATCGAGGCCGACGACGAGACCGTCGCCGAGCTGGAGATGCTCGTCGGGTTCGACGACGACCTGGTCGCCGAGGCCAACCGGCTCTCCAACCGCCTTCGCAGCCTGTTCACGCAGGTCCACCCGCATCTCGAACGGGCCCTGGGCCCGCGCATGCAGCACCCGGCCGTCCTGGCCCTGCTCGAACGGTTCGGCTCCCCGGCCGAGATCCGCCAGGCCGGTCGGCGGCGGATCGCCACCACGATACGCCCGAAAGCGCCCCGGATGGCGGACCGTCTGACCGGCGAGATCTTCACCGCGCTCGACGAGCAGACCGTCACCGTCCCGGGCACCGACGCCGCCGCACTGATCGTCCCGAGCCTCGCCCGGTCGCTGGCCGCCGTGCTCGAACAGCGCCGCCTGCTGGAGAAACGACTCGAAGAACTGCTGGCGGCCCACCCTCTTTCCGCCGTCCTGACCTCGATGCCAGGAGTCGGGGTCAGGACCGCCGCCCGCCTCCTCATCGACGTCGGCGACGGCACCAGGTTCGCCTCCGCCGCCCACCTCGCCGCCTACGCAGGACTCGCCCCGACGACCCGCAGCTCGGGCTCCTCGATCCGCGGCGAACAGCAGTCCAGGAGAGGAAACAAGCAGCTCAAGAGGACCTTCTTCCTCTCCGCGTTCGCCGCTCTCTCCGACCCCGCCTCGCGCACCTACTACGACAAGAAGATCAAGGAGGGCAAGCACCACACTCAGGCCCTCCTCTGCCTCGCCCGCCGCCGGGCCGACGTCCTCTTCGCGATGCTCCGCGACGGCACCTTCTACCAACCACCAACCCCGATTGCCCCTTGACCAAAGTCATAGGGGTCCCCCCCCCACTCACCCGATATCCAGCGGATCCACCCTGATCCGCACCGGGTCCCCCGCCCCCCGCACCAACCGATCCACCTGCGCGTTCTTCAGCGCGGCCACCAGCTCCGGCCCGCTCCCCGGCGGCACCCGCAGCAGCGCCCGCTCCCACCGCTCCCCCACCGGAGGGTCCTCGCTGCGCCGGGGCCGCCCCGCCTCCACGACCGGCAGCGGCACCGGCCCCAGCACCTCCGCGTCCGGCGGCAGCGCCACCGCGGAGAGGAAGTTCTCCACCGCCTCGGGACGCCCGCTCAGGGCCGCCATCCGCGAAACCGGCGGGAAGGACAGCTCGGCGCGCTCCGCCAGCTCCCGCAGCGCCTGCCCGACGGGGTCCCACCGCACCAGCGCCTGCACGGGCCGCAGCGTCGGCTCGGCGACGATCACCACGGTGCCGCCCTCGCCCCGGCCCCGTACCAGCGAGGCCGCCGCGATCCAGCGCCGCAGCGCCTCCTCCTCGGCGCGCAGGTCGGAACGCCCGAGCATGGCCCATCCGTCCAGCAGCAGCGCCGCCGCGTACCCCCGCTCGGCAACGGGCTCCGCGCCCGGTGTGCTGACCACGAGGGCGGGGCCGTCGGGCACCGCGTCCAGGACGTGGTCGCGGCCCGAGGTCCGTACCGGCACACCGGGGAACGCCCGGCCCAGCTCCTCCGCGGTACGCCGCGCCCCGACCACCGTGGCCCGCATCCGGGCGAAGCCGCACTCGGCGCAGTGCCATCCCGCGGCGTCCCGGCCGCACCAGCCGCAGTGGAGTTCCTGCTGGTCGGCGGCCTCCAGCGGGCCCGCGCAGTGGGCGCACCTGGCGGGCGTACGGCACCGCTCGCACGCCAGCCGGGGTACGTAGCCCCGCCTCGGCACCTGCACCAGCACCGGCCCCGTGCGCAGGCCCTCCCGCGCCACCTGCCAGGCGAGGCTGGGCAGCCGGGCCGTCCGGGCCGCGCCGTCCCGCGCGACCTCGGCGTCGCCGACCGTACGGATCAGGGGGGCGGCGGTCTGCACCTGTTCGCGGGCGGCGACCAGCGGACGGGCCCAGCCGCGCTCGACGAGCTGCGCGGCCTCGACGGTGCAGCTGGTGCTCCCGAGCAGGAAGCCGCACCGGCTGCGCTGCGCCCGCAGTTCCAGCACCTCCCGCACATGGGGGTGCGGGGCGTGGTCGTCGCTGTGGCTCGCGTCCCCGTCGTCCCAGATGACGACCAGTCCGAGGTCCTTCACCGGCGCGTACATCGCGGCCCGGGTGCCCACCACGGCCCGCACCGATCCGCGCCGCACCGCCAGCCACTCCCGGTAGCGCTTCTGCGCCCCGGCGTCGGCGGTCAGCAGGGTGTGCCGGCCCTTGCCGAGCAGCGCGGTGAGCGCGGCGTCCACCCGCGTCGCGCTCCGCCCGTCCGGCATCACGACGAGGACCCCCCGCCCGGAGGCGAGGGTGGCGGCGGCGGCCCTGGCGAGCTCGTCCGGCCAGTGGGCCCCGGGCAGCGCGGTCCACACGGCCCGCGGCGCACCGCCCCGCGCGAGCTCCCGCAGGAACGCGGGCCCCTGCGCGTACCGCTCCCAGGTCCCGGCGTCGGGCGCCTGCGGCGGCGGCAGCGGAGCGGGCGAGGGCCGCTCCTCGGCGGCCTTGTTGCGGGGCGGGATCGCCAGCTGGAGCACGTCGGCGAGGCTGCCCGCGTACCGGTCGGCGACGGCCCGCGCCAGTTCCAGCAGTTCGGGGCTGAGCACCGGCTCCGGCGAGACGACGTAGGCGAGCGCGGCCAGCGGACCGTTGTAGTCCGACTCCTCCAGCCGGTCGACGATGAAGCCGTCGATCATCCCCCCGCCCTCGCGCCGCCCCTCGCGCACCCGGTGCGCCCCGGCCCCGAACCGCACCCGCACGCGCACCCCGGGCTGCGCGTCCGCGTCGAGCTCCTCGGTGACGGCGTAGTCGAAGTACTTGTCGAGGTGCAGCACCCCCTTGTCCACGAGCACCCGCGCCACCGGCTTCTCCTTGGCCAGCGGCGCCCCGCGCCAGGTCCGCGGCTTGGCCTTCGGAACCTTCGCCTCCCGCACGATCTCCCGAAGCAACGCCAACTGCTCCGGCTCCTGTGCCTCCCGCCCCTGCTCATCGTCGCTGCTCACAGCCAAATTCCTACCAGACGTCACTGACACCGCAGCCCCGCTCGCCCCGGGCCGGGCGGACGTTCGGGCACCCAGAAGCGGATCACTTCCCTCCGCTTCCGGCAGTGGGAAGCTCCGTCGCCGCCGCCCCGCTCGCGGACCGAACGCCGCGCTGCCGATCTCCGTCCCGGGCCGGTGCGCCCGCTGGCCCCTCGACGCCTGTCCGGTGGCGGTCGTCGTGCTGCGCGCCCTGCAGACGCCGCTGGTCGCGTTCTCGTCCCGCCGGCGAGACCCGTTCCTGCCCGAGGTGCCGCGCGCGCGGACCTGCCGGTGCCTCCGCCGGAGCGGCGGGAGATCCGCGTGCAGGACTTCGCCCTGCGCCACAACCGCCACACGCGAACAGGACACCCCGGGAAACACCGCGGCCCCGAACCGCGTCGTGCGCGGTCCGGGGCCGGAGGGGCTTCGTGGTGCGTGGGTGCGTACGTACTAGACGCCCGCGGCCTTCTTCAGTGCCTCCACGCGGTCCGTGCGCTCCCAGGTGAAGTCGGGCAGCTCGCGGCCGAAGTGGCCGTAGGCGGCGGTCTGGGAGTAGATCGGGCGCAGCAGGTCGAGGTCGCGGATGATCGCGGCCGGGCGGAGGTCGAAGACCTCGGCGATGGCGTGCTCGATCCTGTCGGTGTCGATCGTGGCGGTGCCGAAGGTCTCGACGAACAGGCCGACCGGCTCGGCCTTGCCGATCGCGTAGGCGACCTGGACCTCGCAGCGCGAGGCGAGACCGGCGGCGACGACGTTCTTGGCGACCCAGCGCATCGCGTACGCGGCGGAGCGGTCGACCTTGGACGGGTCCTTGCCGGAGAAGGCGCCGCCGCCGTGCCGGGCCATGCCGCCGTACGTGTCGATGATGATCTTGCGGCCGGTCAGACCGGCGTCGCCCATCGGGCCGCCGATCTCGAAACGGCCGGTCGGGTTGACCAGCAGGCGGTAGCCCTCGGTGTCGAGCTTGATGCCGTCCTCGACGAGCTGCTTGAGGACGTGCTCCACGACGAACTCGCGGATGTCCGGAGCCAGGAGCGACTCCAGGTCGATGTCGCTCGCGTGCTGCGAGGAGACGACGACCGTGTCGAGGCGGACGGCCTTGTCGCCGTCGTACTCGATGGTGACCTGGGTCTTGCCGTCGGGACGCAGGTACGGGATCGTCCCGTTCTTGCGGACCTCGGACAGACGGCGGGAGAGCCGGTGCGCGAGGTGGATCGGGAGCGGCATCAGCTCCGGGGTCTCGTCGCAGGCGTAGCCGAACATCAGGCCCTGGTCGCCCGCGCCCTGCTTGTCCAGCTCGTCCTCGTCGCCCTCGACCCGCTTCTCGTAGGCGGTGTCGACGCCCTGCGCGATGTCCGGGGACTGCGCGCCGATGGACACCGACACGCCGCAGGAGGCGCCGTCGAAGCCCTTCTTCGAGGAGTCGTAGCCGATGTCGAGAATCTTTTCGCGCACGAGCTGCGCGATCGGCGCGTACGCCTTGGTGGTGACCTCACCGGCGACGTGCACGAGGCCCGTGGTGATGAGGGTCTCCACGGCGACCCGGGAGGTCGGGTCCTCCCGCAGGAGCGCGTCGAGGATCGTGTCGCTGATCTGGTCAGCGATCTTGTCGGGGTGGCCCTCGGTCACTGACTCCGAGGTGAAGAGACGACGGGACACAACGCTCCCTGGGGTTGCAGCGGCTGCTGGCTGATCATTGGCGGACCTGCCGGGAGCTGCGCCCGGCCTTAAGTCCGCCACCACTTTATCGGTCGTGCTTGCCCGCTGGACCACGTGTCTCGCCGAATGGGAGGGGTGTGATCCGCGACACCGCATTGTGCAGCACGGAAAGCGATCTCCGCCAGGGGCCAAATATCCTGACATCAGCGGGTTTCAGCCGTTCTCGGAGCACACAGACCGTACACACGGACTTAACGACGCGCCCGACGGCGGACAACCGGCGGGCCCGATGACGGACACGCCGACGGACTCAGTGACCGGCTCGACCGAGCCGGGGGACGACCAGGTCCCACACCACTTCGGCGAGGGCTTCCTTCGGGCCGTACGGAACGGGCGTCTCGGCTCCGTCCGCGGCCAGCACGACCGCTTCGTTCTCCTCCGAGCCGAAGGTCTTGCGCTCCCCCACCTCGTTCACGACGAGCAGGTCGCAGCCCTTGCGCCGCAGCTTCCTGCGGCCGTTGTCGAGGACGTCGTCGGTCTCGGCGGCGAATCCGACGACGACCTGTCCGGGCCGGGCGCGTTCGCCGGTGCCGCCGCCCGCCACCTCGGCGAGGATGTCCGGGTTGCGGACCAGCGTGAGGGGCGCGGGCTCGGCGCCGTCCTGCTTCTTGATCTTGCCGGTGGCGTACGTCTCCGGGCGGAAGTCCGCCACGGCCGCGGCCATCACCACCACGTCGGCGTCCCCGGCGGCCTTCAGGACCGCTTCGCGCAGCTGGACGGCGGTGCCGACGCGGACGATGTCGGCGCCCGCCGGGTCGGGCAGCCCGGTGTTGGCCTCGATGAGGGTGACCCGGGCGCCGCGGGCCAGCGCGGTGCGGGCCAGCGCGTAGCCCTGCTTGCCGGAGGAACGGTTGCCCAGGTAGCGGACCGGGTCCAGCGGCTCCCGGGTACCGCCCGCGCTGATGACGACATGGCGGCCGGCGAGGTCGGGCTCGGCGACCCCGCGGGCGAGCACCCGGCGGCAGGTCTCGAAGATCTCGACCGGGTCGGGGAAGCGGCCCTTGCCGGTGTCGACACCGGTCAGCCTGCCGACGGCGGGCTCCAGCACGACCGCGCCGCGGCGGCGCAGCGTGGCCACGTTCTCCTGGGTGGCCGGGTGCTCCCACATCTCGGTGTGCATGGCCGGGGCGAAGAGCACCGGACAGCGGGCGGTGAGGAGCGTGTTGGTGAGGAGGTCGTCGGCGAGCCCGTGGGCGGCCTTGGCGAGCATGTCGGCGGTGGCCGGGGCGACCACGACCAGGTCGGCGTGCTGGCCGATGCGCACGTGCGGGACCTCGTGGACGGAGTCCCAGACCTCGGTCGAGACCGGGTTGCCGGACAGTGCCGACCAGGTGGCCGCGCCCACGAAGTGCAGCGACGCCTCGGTCGGTACGACCCGTACGTCATGGCCCGACTCGGTGAGCCGGCGCAGCAGCTCGCACGCCTTGTAGGCGGCGATGCCCCCGCTGACCCCCAGGACGACCTTCGGCTTCTCCACAGTTACGGCTCCCCGCGCTCATCGGATGCGTACAACCACGTCACGCCCCATCACACACCACAGGCCCGACGGACGTGCCGTCGGGCCTGTGGTGAAGGTGCTGGTACTGCCGGTGGGGCTGGTACTGGCTACTGCGCCGGGCCCTCGATGGCCTCGGACGTCAGCAGACCCGCGTTGATCTCACGCAGGGCGATCGAGAGCGGCTTCTCGTGGACGTGGGTGTCCACCAGCGGACCGACGTACTCCAGCAGGCCTTCGCCGAGCTGGGAGTAGTACGCGTTGATCTGGCGCGCGCGCTTGGCCGCGTAGATCACGAGGCTGTACTTCGAGTCCGTGGCCTCGAGCAGCTCATCGATCGGCGGGTTGATGATGCCCTCGGGCGTGGTGATGGAAGAGGACACGCTCTACCTTCCGAAAACTTCCGGGATACCCGGCTTCCCGGAGGACCGGTCTTCTGGGGCGCCCGAAAAAGTGGACAAAGATCAAACAACTTCCATCAAGGCTAGCAGCTCACGCGCCACGTCCTCGACGGAGGTGTTGACAAGGGTGGTGTCGAACTCGGCCTCGGCGGCGAGTTCGATCTTGGCGGCGGCCAGTCGTCGCTCGATGACCTCGGGCGATTCGGTGCCGCGGCCGGTGAGCCGGCGGACCAGTTCGTCCCAGCTCGGCGGAGCCAGGAAGACCAGCTGGGAGTCGGACATCGACTCCTTGACCTGGCGGGCCCCCTGGAGGTCGATCTCCAGGAGTACGGGCTCACCGGCCTCCAGCCGCTCGTTCACGGCGTTGCGCGGCGTGCCGTAGCGGTTTCCCGCGAACTCGGCCCACTCCAGCAGCTCGCCGTTGGCGATCAGCTTGTCGAACTCCTCGTCGCTGACGAAGAAGTACTGGACACCGTGCCGCTCACCGGGTCGCGGCTTGCGGGTGGTGGCCGAGACGGAGAGCCAGACCTCGGGGTGAACCTTGCGCATATGCGCGACGACCGTGCTCTTGCCGACCCCTGAGGGGCCGGAGAGCACGGTCAGCCGCGGACGTACGTCCGGGGGTACGGGGGACGTCCCCCGGGATGTTGCAGCCATGGAACGATTATTCCAGCTTCCCGGGGGTGCCCGGGACGCCGGACGTCCGGCGGGAGCGCTCAGGCAGCGCTGCCGCCGAATTCACGCTCCAGGGATGCGATCTGGTTGGAGCCGAGACCGCGCACCCGGCGGCTCTCGGAGATGCCGAGCCGCTCCATGATCTGCTTGGCGCGGACCTTGCCCACGCCGGGCAGGGACTCCAGGAGAGCCGAGACCTTCATCTTCCCGATGACGTCGTTCTCCTGGCCCTGCTTGATGACCTCGTGGAGGGAAGCGCCGGAGTGCTTGAGTCGATTCTTGACCTCGGCCCGCTCCCGGCGAGCCGCGGCGGCCTTTTCGAGCGCGGCTGCGCGCTGTTCAGGGGTAAGGGGCGGAAGAGCCACGCCTACGTCACCTCGGATGTCGAACTGTCGGATACGGACCGGTGAGGAGCTAGTAACCCCGCACTCGGTGACCAAACACACGGTGGAGCTGTGTGTTTGCTCTCGTCGGAGACTAGCGGGAGTCTCCGCTCCCGTCAGTGAGAACGGACTAAAAGTCCTGGTCAGCCTCAGACGAGGCGGACATTTGCCGCGTATCACCCGGGTTTTGGGTCAGTAATTCGTCAACTTCACTCCGCGTTCCGTCCGCGGACCGCCCGCCGGTCCGTCGCGGGCGGTCACTCAGGCCCCGGAAACCGCTTCCCGCACCTCGTCGGCGAACCGCTGTGCGGAATCCCTCAGTCCGGTGAGATCGGGTCCGTGCCGCAGCACCCCGCGGCTCACGCTGGGCACGACGTTGCCGACCGCGGAGCCGAAGACGCCGGGAAGGTCGGCCGGGGTCGCGCCCTGGGCGCCGATGCCGGGGGCGAGCAGCGGGCCGTTGATCGCCAGGTCGGCGCCCGCGTCGCCCAGCGTCGCGCCGACGACCGCGCCGACGGAGCCCATCGGGTCCGCGCCCGCGTTCTCGGCGGCCATGTGGTCCAGCATCAGCTGGGCCAGCGAGCGCCCGTCGGCCGCGGTGGCGCGCTGCACCTCGGCGCCCTCCGGGTTGGAGGTGAGGGCGAGCACGAAGACGCCCGCGCCGTTCTCCTTGGCCAGGTCGAGCGCGGGGCGCAGCGAGCCGAAGCCGAGGTACGGGGAGACGGTGACGGCGTCGGAGAAGAGCGGGGAGGCCGGGTCCAGGTAGGTGGCGGCGTACGCGCCCATGGTGGAGCCGATGTCGCCGCGCTTGGCGTCCATCAGGACCAGGGCCCCGGCGGCCCGGGACTCCTCGACGGCCTTCTCCAGGACGGCGGTGCCGCGCGAGCCGAAGCGTTCGAAGAACGCGGACTGCGGCTTGAGGACGGCGACCCGGTCGGCCAGTGCCTCGACGACGGTGCGGGTGAAGGTCTCCAGGCCCTTGATGTCGTCGTCCAGGCCCCAGGCGTTCAGCAGGGAGGCGTGCGGGTCGATGCCGACGCAGAGGGGGCCGCGGGTGTCCATGGCCGTGCGGAGTCGGGTGCCGAAGGGGATCACGGTCATGCGGCGGCCTTCTTCGTGTCTGCGCCGACTGCCTCGGCGAGGGTCTTGTACGGACTGTTGGCCAGGCGCGCGGCCAGGCCCTTGTGGATGGCGCGGGCGTAGAAGGGGCCCTCGTAGATGAAGGCGCTGTAGCCCTGGACGAGGGTCGCGCCCGCGAGGATGCGCTGCCAGGCGTCCTCGGCATTCTCGATGCCGCCCACCCCGATGAGGGTCAGATCGTCGCCCACACGGGCGTACAGGCGGCGCAGGACCTCCAGGGAGCGCGCCTTGACGGGGGCGCCGGAGAGACCGCCGGTCTCCTGGTACAGCTCCGGGGAGGACTTCAGGCCCAGGCCCTCGCGGGCGATGGTGGTGTTGGTGGCGATGATGCCGTCGAGGCCCAGCTCCAGGGCCAGGTCGGCGACCGCGTCGACGTCCTCGTCCGCGAGGTCGGGGGCGATCTTGACCAGCAGCGGCACGCGGCGGTGCGTGACGGTGCGGTCGGCTGCTTCCCGTACGGCGGTCAGCAGCGGGCGCAGCGACTCGGTGGCCTGGAGGTTGCGCAGGCCGGGGGTGTTCGGGGAGGAGACGTTGACGACGAGGTAGTCGGCGTGGGCGGCGAGGCGCTCGGTGGACGCCACGTAGTCGCCCGTCGCTTCCTCCTCCGGGACGACCTTGGTCTTGCCGATGTTGACGCCGACGGTCGCCTTGAAGACGGGGTTGCGGGCCGCCAGGCGGGCGGCGACGGCCTCGGAGCCCTCGTTGTTGAAGCCCATGCGGTTGATGAGCGCGCGGTCCGCGACGAGGCGCAAGAGGCGCTTCTTGGGGTTGCCGGGCTGCGGCTGGGCGGTGACGGTGCCGATCTCGACGTGGTCGAAGCCGAGCATGGTCATGCCGTCGATGGCCACCGCGTTCTTGTCGAACCCGGCGGCGAGGCCGAAGGGGCCGTGCATGCGCAGGCCGAGGGCCTCCGTGCGGAGTTCCTTGAAGCGCGGTGCCAGGGCGGCGGCCACGAAGGTGCGCAGGACGGGCACGCGGGCGGCCAGGCGGATCCAGCGGAAGGCCAGGTAGTGGGCCTGCTCGGGGTCCATCCGCTTGAAGACGAGGTTGAAGAAGAACTTGTACATGGCTGCCTTCGCAGAAGTCTGGGTGAGGGGGCTCGCGAAGAGGGGGACACCGGATGCTTCCGGTGTCCCCCTCGGTGGCGGCTAGTCCTCGCGGGCCGCGGTCAGATGTTCCGCGTGTTCCTGGAGGGAGCGGACCCCCACGTCGCCGCGGTTGAGCGCGTCGATGCCCTGCACGGCTGCGGCGAGCGCCTGGACCGTGGTGAGGCAGGGGACGGAGCGGGAGACCGCCGCCGTACGGATCTCGTAGCCGTCGAGGCGGCCGCCCGTGCCGTACGGGGTGTTGATGATGAGGTCGACCTCACCGTCGTGGATCAGCTGGACGATGGTCTTCTCGCCGTTCGGGCCCTCGCCCTCGGACTGCTTGCGCACGACGGTGGCGTTGATGCCGTTGCGCTTGAGGACCTCGGCCGTGCCGGAGGTGGCGAGCAGCTCGAAGCCGTGGGCGACCAGCTCGCGGGCCGGGAAGATCATCGAGCGCTTGTCGCGGTTGGCGACCGAGATGAAGGTGCGGCCCTTGGTGGGCAGCGGGCCGTACGCGCCGGCCTGCGACTTGGCGTACGCCGTGCCGAAGACCGAGTCGATGCCCATGACCTCACCGGTGGAGCGCATCTCCGGGCCGAGGACGGTGTCGACGCCGCGTCCGTGCATGTCGCGGAAGCGGCTCCACGGCATCACGGCCTCCTTGACGGAGATCGGCGCGTCCTGCGGCAGCGTGCCGCCGTCGCCGTTGGCCGGGAGCATGCCCTCGGCGCGCAGCTCGGCGACGGTGGCGCCGAGCGAGATGCGGGCGGCGGCCTTGGCCAGCGGGACCGCGGTGGCCTTCGAGGTGAAGGGCACGGTCCGCGAGGCACGCGGGTTGGCTTCCAGGACGTAGAGGATGTCCCCGGCCATGGCGAACTGGATGTTGATCAGTCCGCGCACGCCGACGCCCTTGGCGATGGCCTCGGTGGAGGCGCGCAGCCGCTTGATGTCGTGGCCGCCGAGGGTGATCGGGGGCAGTGCGCAGGCGGAGTCGCCGGAGTGGATGCCGGCTTCCTCGATGTGCTCCATGACGCCGCCGAGGTAGAGCTCGGTGCCGTCGTAGAGGGCGTCGACGTCGATCTCGATGGCGTCGTCGAGGAAGCGGTCGACCAGGACCGGGCGGTCCGGGCTGATCTCGGTGGACTCCTCGATGTAGGAGGAGAGGCGGATCTCGTCGTAGACGATCTCCATGCCGCGTCCGCCGAGCACGTAGGACGGGCGCACCAGGACCGGGTAGCCGATCTCGTCGGCGATGGCCTTGGCCTCGGCGAAGGTGGTCGCGGTGCCGTGCTTGGGCGCCGGGAGACCGGCCTCGGCGAGCACGCGGCCGAAGGCGCCGCGGTCCTCGGCGGCGTGGATGGCCTCCGGGGAGGTGCCGACGACGAGCACGCCGTTGTCCTTGAGCGCCTGGGCGAGGCCGAGGGGGGTCTGGCCGCCGAGCTGGACGACGACACCGGCGATCGGGCCCGCGAGGGACTCGGCGTGGACGATCTCCAGCACGTCTTCGAGGGTGAGCGGCTCGAAGTACAGGCGGTCGGAGGTGTCGTAGTCGGTGGAGACGGTCTCCGGGTTGCAGTTGACCATCACGGTCTCGTAGCCCGCGTCGCTGAGCGCGAAGGAGGCGTGGACGCAGGAGTAGTCGAACTCGATGCCCTGGCCGATGCGGTTCGGGCCGGAGCCCAGGATGATCACGGCGGGCTTCTCGCGCGGCGCGACCTCGCTCTCCTCGTCGTAGGAGGAGTAGAAGTACGGCGTCTTGGCGGCGAACTCGGCGGCGCAGGTGTCGACCGTCTTGTAGACCGGCCGGACGCCGAGCGCGTGCCGCACCTCGCGGACCACGTCCTCGCGCAGGCCGCGGATCTCGGCGATCTGGACGTCCGAGAACCCGTGGCGCTTTGCGTCCGCGAGCAGTTCGGGCTCCAGCTTCTCGGCGGCGGCGAGCTCGTCCGCGTACTCCTTGATCAGGAACAGCTGGTCGACGAACCAGGGGTCGATCTTCGTGGCGTCGAAGACCTCCTGCTGGGTGGCGCCGGCCCGGATCGCCTGCATGACGGTGTTGATACGGCCGTCGGTGGGGACCTTGGCGGTCTCCAGGAGCTCGGCCTTGTCGCCGGGCTCGCCGGTGAAGGTGAACTGGCTGCCCTTCTTCTCCAGCGAGCGCAGCGCCTTGTTCAGCGCCTCGGTGAAGTTGCGGCCGATGGCCATGGCCTCGCCCACCGACTTCATGGTGGTGGTGAGGGTGGCGTCGGCGGCCGGGAACTTCTCGAAGGCGAAGCGCGGGACCTTGACGACGACATAGTCGAGGGTCGGCTCGAAGGAGGCCGGGGTCTTCTCGGTGATGTCGTTGGGGATCTCGTCGAGCGTGTAGCCGACGGCGAGCCGGGCGGCGATCTTCGCGATCGGGAAGCCGGTGGCCTTGGAGGCGAGCGCCGAGGAGCGGGAGACGCGCGGGTTCATCTCGATGACGATGACGCGGCCGTCGTCGGGGTTGATCGCGAACTGGATGTTGCAGCCGCCGGTGTCGACGCCGACCTCGCGGATGATCGCGATGCCGATGTCGCGCAGCCGCTGGTACTCGCGGTCGGTGAGCGTCATCGCCGGGGCGACCGTGATGGAGTCGCCGGTGTGGACGCCCATCGGGTCGAAGTTCTCGATGGAGCAGACGACCACGACGTTGTCGGCCTTGTCGCGCATCAGCTCCAGCTCGTACTCCTTCCAGCCGAGGATGGACTCCTCCAGGAGCACCTCGGTGGTCGGGGAGAGCGTGAGGCCCTGGCCCGCGATGCGGCGCAGCTCCTCCTCGTCGTGGGCGAAGCCGGAGCCGGCGCCGCCCATGGTGAAGGAGGGGCGCACGACGACGGGGTAGCCGCCCAGCTCGTCGACGCCCTTGAGGACGTCGTCCATGGAGTGGCAGATGACCGAGCGGGCGGACTCGCCGTGGCCGATCTTCTTGCGGACCTCTTCGACGACGCCCTTGAAGAGGTCGCGGTCCTCGCCCTTGTTGATCGCCTCGACGTTGGCGCCGATCAGCTCCACGCCGTACTTCGCCAGCACACCCTGCTCGTGCATGGAGATCGCGGTGTTGAGCGCGGTCTGGCCGCCCAGGGTCGGCAGGAGGGCGTCGGGGCGCTCCTTGGCGATGATCTTCTCGACGTACTCCGGGGTGATCGGCTCGACGTACGTGGCGTCGGCGATCTCCGGGTCGGTCATGATCGTCGCGGGGTTCGAGTTGACCAGGATGACCCGCAGGCCCTCGGCCTTGAGGATGCGGCAGGCCTGGGTGCCGGAGTAGTCGAACTCCGCGGCCTGGCCGATGACGATCGGGCCGGAGCCGATGACCAGGACGGACTGGATATCGGTGCGCTTAGGCACGCTGGCCCTCCATGAGCGAGACGAAGCGGTCGAACAGGTACGCGGCGTCGTGCGGACCCGCGGCTGCTTCGGGGTGGTACTGGACGCTGAACGCGGGCTGGTCGAGCAGGTGCAGGCCCTCGACCACGTTGTCGTTGAGGCAGACGTGGGAGACCTCGGCCCGCCCGTAGGGGGTGTCGGAGACCTTGTCGAGCGGGGCGTCGACGGCGAATCCGTGGTTGTGCGCGGTGACCTCGACCTTGCCGGTGGTGCGGTCCTGCACCGGCTGGTTGATGCCGCGGTGGCCGTACTTCAGCTTGTAGGTGCCGAAGCCGAGCGCGCGGCCGAGGATCTGGTTGCCGAAGCAGATGCCGAACAGGGGGGTCTTCCTGCCGAGCACCTCCTTGATGACGGTCAGGTCGACGGTGGCCGGGTCGCCGGGGCCGTTGGAGAGGAAGACGCCGTCGGGGCTGACGGCGTACAGGTCCTCGGCGGTGGCCGTGGCGGGCATCACGTGGACCTCGATGCCCCGCTCGGCCATCAGCGCCGGGGTCATGCCCTTGATGCCGAGGTCGATCGCGGCGACCGTGAAGCGCTTCTCGCCGATCGCCGGGACGACGTACGTCTCCTTGGTGGCGACCTCGGCGGAGAGGTCGGCGCCCTTCATCTGCGGGGCCTGCTTGACCCGCTCCAGCAGGGTGGCCTCGTCGGCCAGCGCCTCGCCGGAGAAGATGCCGACGCGCATGGCGCCGCGCTCGCGCAGGTGGCGGGTGAGGGCGCGGGTGTCGATGCCGGAGATCCCGACGACTCCCTGCTGGGCCAGCTCGTCGTCCAGGGAGCGCTGCGAGCGCCAGTTCGAGGGGATGCGGGCGGGGTCGCGCACGACGTAGCCGGCGACCCAGATCTTCGCCGACTCGTCGTCCTCGTCGTTGACGCCGGTGTTGCCCACGTGCGGGGCGGTCATCACGACGACCTGACGGTGGTACGAGGGGTCGGTGAGGGTTTCCTGGTAGCCGGTCATGCCGGTGTTGAACACCGCCTCGCCGAAGGTCTCCCCCACGGCCCCGTAGGCACGGCCGCGGAAGCTGCGGCCGTCCTCCAGGACGAGTACGGCGGGAGCCTGTCCGGCTCCCCGGGTGGAGATCGTCATCGTGCGGTGCCTTCCGTAGTAACTGCGGTCTTCTTGGTGGAACTGTCGGTCATGGAGTTGATCGCCTCGACCCAGGCGGTGTGCTCGGCGGCCCTGTCGAAGCGGAAGCCGGAGTCGATCGGCTTCCCCCCGTGCTCCCAGGTGACGACCAGCAGGCCGCCCTCGGCGAGGACCTTGCCGGCGATGCCCTTGTCGAGACGGGCCTCGCGCAGCTGTGCGGCCGGGACGAAGAAGTCGCCCGCCCCGGGCCGTACGACGTCCAGGCCCTGGTCGGTGAGCGTCAGCTCGGCCCTGCTGCGGGTGCCGAGACCGTGCGCCACGATCCGGTCGAGCCACTGCCCGGCGGTCGTGGACCCGTGGTACCGGCCACTGCTCCTCAGCTTCGCCTCACCGGGGCTCTGTGGCGATTCGGGGAGCTCAGGCAGGTCCGACTGGAGGGTGCCGCGCCACTTCCAGCCCTGGCGCATCAGCCAGTAGACGAGGACGACGAACAGGACCAGTCCGACGACCCACGCGATGCGCGGACCCCAGTCGGTCACCTCCGCCGACTTCTGCTCGGCTTCCGCTGCCAACACGATGAGAGATGTCACGCGAGTTTCCCGTCCACGACCGTTGCCCGGCCCCGCAGGAAGGTGTGGGTGACGCGTCCCGGCAGCTCGCGGCCCTCGTAGGGGGTGTTGCGGCTGCGGGAGGCGAAGCCCGCGGGGTCCACCTGACCACGGTAAGCCGCGTCGACAAGGGTGAGGTTCGCGGGCTCCCCGGCGGCGATGGGGCGGCCGTGGCCCTCCAGGCGGCCGATGACGGCCGGCGTGTACGACATCCGCGCGGCGACGCCCGCCCAGTCGAGCAGTCCGGTCTCCACCATCGTCTGCTGGACGACGGACAGCGCGGTCTCCAGGCCCACCATGCCCATGGCGGCGGCGGCCCACTCGCAGTCCTTGTCCTCGTGCGGGTGCGGGGCGTGGTCGGTGGCGACGATGTCGATGGTGCCGTCGGCCAGCGCCTCGCGCAGCGCCATGACGTCCTTCTCGGTGCGCAGCGGCGGGTTCACCTTGTAGACCGGGTTGTACGAGCGGACCAGCTCGTCGGTGAGGAGCAGGTGGTGCGGGGTGACCTCGGCGGTGACGTCGATGCCGCGCGACTTGGCCCACCGGACGATCTCCACGGACCCGGCGGTGGAGAGGTGGCAGATGTGCACGCGCGAGCCGACGTGCTCGGCGAGCAGGACGTCGCGGGCGATGATCGACTCCTCGGCGACGGCGGGCCAGCCGCCGAGACCGAGTTCCGCGGAGACGACGCCCTCGTTCATCTGGGCGCCCTCGGTGAGGCGGGGCTCCTGGGCGTGCTGGGCGACGACGCCGCCGAACGCCTTCACGTACTCCAGGGCGCGGCGCATGATGACCGCGTCGTCGACGCACTTGCCGTCGTCGGAGAAGACCTTCACGCCGGCCGCGGACTCGTGCATGGCGCCCAGCTCGGCGAGCTTCTTGCCCTCCAGGCCGACGGTGACGGCGCCGATGGGCTGCACGTCGCAGTAGCCGGACTCCTGGCCGAGCCGGTAGACCTGCTCGACGACGCCGGCGGTGTCGGCGACGGGGAAGGTGTTCGCCATGGCGAAGACGGCGGTGTAGCCGCCGGACGCGGCGGCGCGGGTGCCGGTGAGGACGGTCTCGGAGTCCTCGCGGCCCGGCTCGCGCAGGTGGGTGTGCAGGTCGACCAGGCCCGGCAGCAGGATCTTGCCGTCGGCCTCGATCACCTCGGCGCCCTCGGCGGACAGGCCGGTGCCGACCTCGGCGATGGTCCCGCCGTCGATCAGGACGTCCTGGACCTCGCCGCCCAGCACCTTCGCACCACGGATCAGGGTCTTGCTCATGATTACTTGCTCTCCTCGGTACGGGCGGTGTGTGCGGCGGACTCGTTGCCGCCGAGCAGCAGATAGAGGACGGCCATGCGCACGGAGACGCCGTTGGCCACCTGCTCGACGACCGTGCAGCGGTCGGAGTCGGCGACCTCGGCGGTGATCTCCATGCCGCGGACCATCGGTCCGGGGTGCATGACGATGGCGTGCTCCGGCATCTTCGCCATCCGCTCGCCGTCCAGCCCGTAGCGCCGCGAGTACTCGCGCTCGGTCGGGAAGAAGGCGGCGTTCATGCGCTCGCGCTGGACGCGGAGCATCATCACCGCGTCGGACTTGGCGAGGACGCTGTCGATGTCGTAGCTGACCTCGGCGGGCCAGTTCTCGACGCCGATCGGCAGCAGGGTGGGCGGGGCGACGAGGGTGACCTCGGCGCCCAGGGTGTGCAGCAGGTCGACGTTGGAGCGGGCGACCCGGCTGTGCAGGACGTCGCCGACGAGGGTGATCCGCTTGCCCTCCAGGTCCTGCCCGAGGCCCGCGTCCCGGCCGACGAGGCGGCGGCGCATGGTGAAGGCGTCCAGCAGGGCCTGGGTGGGGTGCTGGTGGGTGCCGTCGCCGGCGTTGATGACGGTCGCGTCGATCCAGTCGGAGGTGGCGAGCCGGTAGGGGGCGCCGGAGGCGCCGTGCCGGATGACGACGGCGTCGACGCCCATCGCCTCCAGCGTCTGCGCGGTGTCCTTCAGCGACTCGCCCTTGGAGACCGAGGACCCCTTGGCGGTGAAGTTGATGACGTCGGCGGACAGCCGCTTCTCGGCTGCCTCGAAGGAGATCCGGGTGCGGGTGGAGTCCTCGAAGAAGAGGTTGACGACGGTGCGGCCGCGCAGGGTCGGCAGCTTCTTGATCGGCCGGTCGGCGACCCGGGCCATCTCCTCGGCGGTGTCGAGGATCAGGACGGCGTCGTCACGGGTGAGGTCGGCGGCCGAGATGAGGTGGCGCATCATCGGGGTTCACTCCAGTGTTCGCGGAGGGTGGGGAGGCGTGCGAGCAGGCAGCAGCTGCCGTACGACCCGGATCGCGGGCCGTACAGCGGGGCAGCGGCTACTTGTCGGCCGGAGTGGTCTGCTTGACACCGAGCAGCACGGTGTCGCGACCGTCCTCCTCGGCGAGCTGGACCTTGACCGTCTCCCGCAGCGACGTGGGGAGGTTCTTGCCGACGTAGTCGGCGCGGATCGGGAGTTCGCGGTGGCCACGGTCGACGAGGACCGCGAGCTGGACGGCGCGCGGGCGGCCGAGGTCGCCGAGGGCGTCCAGGGCGGCGCGGATGGTGCGGCCGGAGAAGAGCACGTCGTCGACGAGTACGACCAGTCGGCCGTCGAGCCCGTCACCGGGGATCTCGGTGCGGGCGAGGGCACGCGCGGGGCGCATCCGCAGGTCGTCGCGGTACATGGTGATGTCGAGGGAGCCGACCGGCACGGGGCGGCCGGTGATCTCTTCGAGCTTGGCGGCGAGCCGGCGGGCGAGGAAGACACCGCGGGTCGGGATGCCGAGGAGTACGACGTCGTCGGCGCCCTTGGCGCGCTCGACGATCTCGTGCGCGATACGGGTCAGCACCCGGGCGATGTCGGGGCCTTCGAGAACGGGCCGGGCATCGGGAGCGGCGGGGCCGGTATTGCTGGTGTCCATGTGAAACGGACCTCCTTCTCCGCCTCACGGGACGGTTCTTAAAGGACGTCGGATGTGCGTGTTCCACGGTACCAGGGGCCTCGGACCCCTTCTCCCCCAGGGCTCCCACCCGTTCGGCTTGACGCATCCAAGTAACGCTGCGTAACCTCACAGTGAGTTACCAGCCACGCGGCGGAGCCGCAATGTTCCAGCGTCCGGGGAGCTTTATGTCCAGCGAATACGCCAAGCAGCTCGGGGCCAAGCTCCGCGCGATCCGCACCCAGCAGGGCCTTTCCCTCCACGGTGTCGAGGAGAAGTCCCAGGGCCGCTGGAAGGCGGTCGTGGTGGGTTCGTACGAGCGCGGCGACCGCGCCGTGACCGTGCAGCGCCTCGCCGAGCTGGCGGACTTCTACGGGGTCCCCGTCCAGGAGCTCCTGCCCGGTACGACGCCGGGCGGTGCCGCCGAGCCGCCGCCGAAGCTGCGTCTCGACCTGGAGCGTCTCGCGCACGTTCCCGCGGAGAAGGCCGGCCCGCTCCAGCGGTACGCGGCCACCATCCAGTCGCAGCGCGGCGACTACAACGGCAAGGTGCTGTCGATCCGTCAGGACGACCTGCGCACCCTGGCCGTGATCTACGACCAGTCGCCCTCGGTCCTGACCGAACAGCTCATCAGCTGGGGTGTCCTGGACGCGGACGCGCGTCGCGCGGTGGGCCACGAAGAGGTCTGATCCGCACCTCTCGCGCCTTGCACCGCAAGAGCAGAAACGTCCCGCCGGGGGCGGTTCGGGCAGCTTCCGCCCGTACCGCCCCCGGCGGTTTTTCGTGCCCGCGCTTCCCTGGCCGAAATTCGCCCCCGCACGGTGCCCGCCGCGGTACGCGAAAGGGCCCGCAGCACGGAATCCGTGCTGCGGGCCCTTTCGACAGCGGAAGTCCCGCCCGTTCGTCGGCGTCAGCCGTCGGTCCGGCGGAGATTCGGCTTCA
The DNA here is from genome assembly GCF_042874215.1 of Streptomyces sp. NPDC004111. NCBI lineage: Bacteria > Bacillati > Actinomycetota > Actinomycetes > Kitasatosporales > Streptomycetaceae > Streptomyces > Streptomyces sp. NPDC004111. The sequence goes on along the minus strand of NZ_JBIAMU010000013.1, from coordinate 220,152 downwards.
GGTCCTTGAAGCGGCCGAGCAGGCCGTTCACGAAGGACGGCGAATCGTCGGTGGAGAACTCCTTGGCGAGCTGGACCGCCTCGTCGATCACCACCGCGTCCGGGGTCCCGTCCACCCACACCAGCTCGTACGTACCGAGCCGGACGATGTTGCGGTCCACGACCGGCATCCGGTCGAGGTCCCAGCCCTCGGCATAGGTCGCGATGAGCTCGTCGATCCGGGCCGCGTGCTGCGCATAGCCCTCGACGAGTTCCATCGTGTATTCGGTCACCGGCGGCTGGCGCTCGTCGCTCCGCGAGTGCCGGACCCAGTCCGCGAGGACATTCTGCACGGACGTACCGCGCTGATCGGCCTCGAAGAGGATCTGGAACGCGCGCTTGCGGGCGTTGTTGCGGGCGGCCACGGTTAGCTGTTCACCCGGCCGAGGTAGTCGCTCGTGCGGGTGTCGACCTTGATCTTCTCGCCGGTCGTGATGAACAGCGGAACCTGGATCTGGTGGCCGGTCTCCAGGGTGGCGGGCTTGGTGCCACCGGTGGAGCGGTCGCCCTGGACACCCGGCTCGGTCTCCTGGATGGTCAGCTCGACGGCGGCCGGGAGCTCGACGTAGAGCACCTCGCCCTCGTGCTGCGCGACGGAGGCGGTGAAGCCCTCGATCAGGAAGTTGGCGGCGTTGCCGACGGACTTGCGGTCGACCATCAGCTGGTCGTACGTGTCCATGTCCATGAAGACGAAGTACTCGCCGTCCATGTACGAGAACTGCATGTCGCGACGGTCGATGGTGGCCGTGTCGACCTTCGTGCCCGCGTTGAAGGTCTTGTCGACGACCTTGCCGGACATCACGCTCTTGAGCTTGGTGCGCACGAAGGCAGGGCCCTTGCCGGGCTTGACGTGCTGGAACTCGACGACGGACCAGAGCTGGCCTCCGTCGAGCTTGAGCACCATGCCGTTCTTGAGGTCGTTCGTGGAAGCCACGGTTGCGGAATCTCCTGGACTGATGGAACGACCGAAGGAGCCGGCTCGGCTAGAGCGCGAGCAGTTCCTTGGTCGTGATGGTGAGTAGCTCGGGTCCGCCGTCCGCCTCGGGGCGCACGACGAGCGTGTCATCGATCCGGACTCCGCCCCGGCCCGGGAGGTGAACCCCCGGTTCGACGGTGACCGGCACACAAGCGTCCAGTTTACCCATGGCTGATGGTGCCAACTGCGGGTCCTCCACGATTTCGAGCCCCACACCGTGCCCGGTGGCCGCCGGAAGGGCCTCCTGGAACCCCGCGGCCTCCAGCGGCTGGCGGGCCGCGCGGTCCGCCTCGCGGTACTCGACACCGGGCGCGAGCGCCTCCCGGCCCGCCCGCTGGGCGGCGAACACCAGGTCGTACAGGTCGATCTGCCAGTCGGCGGGCGCGGTGCCGATGACGAAGGTGCGGCCGATCTCGCAGCGGTAGCCGCGGTAGTCGGCGCCGAGGCAGACGGAGAGGAAATCGCCCTCCTCGACCCGGCGGTCGGTCGGCCGGTGGCCGCCGCGGCCCGAGTTCGGTCCGGTGGCCACCGAGGTCGCGAAGCCGGGGGCGTCCGCGCCGTGGTCGACCAGCCGGCGTTCGAGTTCCAGGGCGAGATGGCGTTCGGTGCGGCCGACCAGGATGGATTCGAGGAGTTCGCCGAGCGCCTGGTCGGTGATCTCGGCGGCGGTGCGCAGACAGGAGAGTTCCTCCTGGTCCTTGACGATCCGCTGCTGTTCGACGGCGGAACCCAGTTCGGCCAGCCGCAGCCGGGGCGCCACCGAGCCGAGCGCCCGGTAGCGGGCGACGGTCAGATGGTGCTCCTCGACGGCCAGCGAGTGAGCCCCGGCCGCCCCCGCGAGTCCCGCGGCGGCGACCGCGGCGTCCGCGCCGGGGGTCGGCAGCAGCTGGATCCGCAGGGCTTCGTCGGGACGGCCCTCGACGGGCATGCCCTCGGGGGTGCGCGGGCACAGCAGGACGTCGTCGTCGGGCCCGCCGGGGCCGAGGAGGACGACGGCACCGGCCGGGGCGCTGCCCGCGAGGTAGCGGACGTTGGCGGGCCGGGAGACGAGGACGGCGTCGCTGCCCGCGGCTGCCGCCCGGTCGCGCAGCCGCACGCGGCGGATTCCATGGGCTTCGGACATGCCCCGAGCGTAGGTACGGGGGTGGGGGCGCGCCGTTTCTGCGCGTCCGACCGGGTTCCGCGCGGCCTACCAGGTGGGCGGGCTCGCCATCGCCCTGGCCAGGGTCTCGTCGAGCAGCTGCGCGGTGGTGGCGACGTCGTACTGCGAGTTGTCGATGATGGGCAGGCCCGAGCCGTACCAGCCGGCCATCCGGCCGTGGATGCGTGCCACTTCCTCGTCGCTGAGGCGCCTGTTGCCGCTGCGCTTGGCGTTGCGCTCCAGGACGATCTCCAGGCCCGGCAGCAGGACGACGGGCAGCAGCCCCGGGCCGACGTGCCGCTTCCAGCCGCCGAGCCCGACGACCGGCCGGTCGGGGAAGACGGCGTCGTCGACGATGCAGGAGATGTTGTTGGCGAGGAAGTTGCGGGCGGCGAAGCCGCAGGTGCGGCGGGCGAGGCGGTACTGGGCCTCGGAGTGGTCGTTCCAGCCGGCCTGCGGGTCGGCGAAGCCGGAGCAGACCCACTCGCGGACGTCGTCGAGGCTGATGTGCGCGGTGGGCACCCTGCGGTGCGCGGCCCAGTACTTGGCCACCGTGGTCTTGCCCGCCCCGGCGGGGCCTATCAGCAGCACGGCGAGGGTGGTGTTCCCGGTGTGCGCGGGTGCGGCGGCCGTGGGCGGCGCGGGCAGCGGTACGGGGCCGCCGGGCGGCAGCTGGATGTGGCCGGTGGTGTCACGGGCGCCCGGCGGCACGGGCGCGTGCTGCGGCTGCGGGGCGCCGGGGGCCCCGGGGCCGTTGCCCGGACCCGGCCCGTGCGGTGTGAAGCCGGTGGCGGGGGGCTGCTGCACGTGCGGCTGCGGGGCAGGCGGCTGGGGTGCCTGCGGGTGCGGTGGGGGCGCGTGCGGCGCCTGGTGCTGGGCCGGGGGTCCCGCGGGCGGGAGCGGAGGGCCCTGCGGGTGCGGGGCCGCGCTCGCCCAGACCTGGCCGGGTCCGTGGGGAGGTGGCAGCGGAGCCCCCACTACGTGCTGCATCCGGTGCCACTCCGTCTCGTACAGGCGACTGTTGCCGGGCCTTGCGGTCCACCGGAAGCGGTGGACCGATCGTGTTGATGCTGACCCGCGAGGGCCCACTCGAACCCTCGCACGGTACCGCCTCCGCCCGTTCACCTGACGAACGGACGGAGGCGATATTAAATGCCCTGCCCTGAGAGACGGTCGTTTCAGGCGTCGCGTTGCTCGGCGAGCGCACGAAGCGCCAGCAGGTAGGAGCCGATGCCGAAGCCGGCGATGGTGCCGCTGGCGACGGCGGCCACCACCGAGGTGTGCCGGAATTCCTCCCGGGTGTACGGATTCGAGATGTGCACCTCGATCAGCGGCGCGGTGCGCTGGGCCGCCGCGTCCCGCATTCCGTACGAGTAGTGCGTGAAGGCGCCCGGGTTGAGCACGACCGGAATCGATCCGTCCGCGGCTTCGTGCAGCCAGCGGATCAGCTCGCCCTCGTCGTTGGTCTCGCGCACCTCGACGTCGAACCCGAGCTCCTTGCCGAGCTCCCCGCAGGCCTCCACCAGCCCCGCGTACGAGGTGGCCCCGTACACGTCGGGCTCGCGGGAGCCGAGCCGCCCGAGGTTGGGCCCGTTGAGGACGAACACCCGGTTCGTGCCGCTCACGCCGCTCACGACGCGATCTCCGCGTGCGCCGCCAGCAGCATCGCCGGGTCGGGGCCCTCCAGGACGATCGGCTTGCCCAGCCCGTCCAGGACGATGAACCGCAGCAGGTCCCCGCGCGACTTCTTGTCGACCTTCATGTTCTCGACCAGCTTGGGCCACTGGTCGCCCCGGTAGGTGAGCGGCAGCCCGACCGACTCCAGGATCGCCCGGTGCCGGTCGGCGGTCGCGTCGTCCAGGCGTCCGGCGATCCGGCCGAGTTCGGCGGCGAAGACCATGCCGACCGAGACGGCCGCGCCGTGCCGCCAGTTGTAGCGCTCGTTCTTCTCGATGGCGTGGCCCAGGGTGTGGCCGTAGTTGAGGATCTCCCGGCGTCCGGCCTCCTTGAGGTCGCCGGACACCACCTCCGCCTTCACCCGGATGGAACGCTCGATCAGCTCGGCGGTGTGCGGACCCGCGGGCGTGCGCGCCGCTTCCGGGTCCTCCTCGATCAGGTCGAGGATCACCGGGTCGACGATGAAGCCGGCCTTGATGATCTCCGCGAGCCCCGACACGTAGTCGTTGACCGGCAGCGAGTCCAGCGCCGCCAGGTCGCACAGCACCCCGGCGGGCGGGTGGAAGGCGCCGACGAGGTTCTTGCCCTCGGCGGTGTTGATGCCGGTCTTGCCGCCGACGGCCGCGTCGACCATGCCGAGCACGGTCGTCGGCACGGCGATCCACCGCACCCCGCGCAGCCAGGTCGCCGCGACGAAGCCCGCGAGGTCCGTGGTGGCTCCTCCGCCGACGCCGACGATCACGTCGGTGCGGGTGAAGTTGGTCTGCCCGAGCGCCTTCCAGCAGTACGCCGCGACCTCGACGGTCTTGGACTCCTCGGCGTTGGGCAGCTGGATCGCGATGACCTCGTAGCCCTGGTCCGCGAGGTCCGCGCGCAGCGCCTCACCGGTCTCGGCGAGCGCCTCGGGGTGCAGTACGGCGACCCGCTTGGCCTTCTTCCCGATCAGCCCGGGAAGCTCGCCCAGCAACTGCCGCCCCACCAGCACGTCGTACGCCTCGGTGCCGTCCGTGCCGCCGACGGTGATCCGCGTCGGTGCTGCCTCTGCCTGCTCCGTCATGCGTCCTTCAACTCCAGTGCGTCCAGGACCGCCTGGGCGACCTCTTCGGGGGTGCGGCCGTCGGTGGCGACGACCACCCGGGCGACCTCGGTGTACAGGGTGCGGCGGGCCTCCATCAGCTCGCGCCACTGCTTGCGCGGGTTGACGGCGAGCAGCGGACGGGCCTGATTGAGCCCGGTGCGCCTCACCGCCTCCTCGACGTCCATCGACAGATAGACGACCGGGTGCGCGGAGAGCAGCTCCCGGGTCGACCCGTCGAGGATCGCCCCGCCGCCGAGCGCGAGCACCCCCGTGTGCTCGGCGACGGCCGCACGCACGGCCTCGCGCTCCAGCTCACGGAAGTACTGCTCGCCCTCGTCGACGAAGATGTCGGCGATCTCCCGGCCCTGGGCGGCGACGATGTCTGCGTCGGTGTCCCGGTGCGGGACGCCGAGGCGCGTCGCGAGCAGCGCGCCGACGGTGGTCTTGCCGACCCCCATCGGCCCGACCAGAACGACCTTCGGCCCGTGCGTCGTGCCGGTCACCGGATCTGGAGGTTGTCGAGGTACGACTGCACGTTGCGCCGCGTCTCGCCCACGCTGTCCCCGCCGAACTTCTCGGCGACCGCGTCCGCCAGCACCAGCGCGACCATCGCCTCCGCGACGATGCCGGCCGCCGGAACGGCACAGACATCGGAGCGCTGGTGGTGCGCGGCGGCCTCTTCGCCGGTGGTCACGTCGATGGTCTTCAGCGCGCGCGGCACGGTCGCGATGGGCTTCATCGCGGCCCGTACGCGCAGCAGCTCACCGGTGGACATGCCGCCCTCGGTGCCGCCGGCCCGGCCGGTCGTGCGCTTCACGCCGTCCGCGGTCGGCACGATCTCGTCGTGCGCCTTGGAGCCCGGCACCCGTGCCAGGTCGAAGCCGTCGCCGACCTCGACGCCCTTGATGGCCTGGATGCCCATGAGGGCGCCCGCGAGCCGTGAGTCGAGGCGGCGGTCCCAGTGGGTGAAGGAGCCGAGGCCGACGGGCACGTTGTACGCGAGGACCTCGACGACGCCGCCGAGGGTGTCGCCGTCCTTGTGGGCCTGGTCGATCTCCGCGACCATCGCCTTCGACGCGTCGGCGTCCAGGCAGCGCACCGGGTCCTCGTCGAGCTTCGCCTCGTCGGAGGGCTTGGGCACGACACCGTACGGGGCCTTCGCCGCCGCCAGCTCCACCACGTGCGAGACGATCTCGATGCCGGTGGTCTGCTTCAGGTACGACCGGGCGACCGTGCCCAGCGCGACCCGCGCCGCGGTCTCCCGGGCACTCGCCCGCTCCAGCACCGGGCGCGCCTCGTCCAGGGCGTACTTCTGCATGCCCGCGAGGTCGGCGTGGCCGGGGCGGGGGCGGGTCAGCGGCGCGTTGCGCGCCAGCTTGGCCAGCTCCTCGGGGTCCACGGGGTCGGCCGACATGACCTGTTCCCACTTGGGCCACTCGGTGTTGCCGACCATGACCGCGACGGGGCCGCCCATGGTGAGGCCGTGCCGTACGCCGCCGAGGAAGGTGACCTCGTCCTTCTCGAACTTCATCCGGGCGCCGCGCCCATAGCCGAGCCGTCGCCTGGCCAGCGCGTCCGCCACCATCTCCGTGGTGATCGGCACGCCGGCGGGAAGGCCCTCCAGCGTCGCGACGAGTGCGGGTCCGTGGGATTCTCCCGCGGTCAGCCAGCGCAACCTGCTCAACGATGCTCCTCATGCTCGCGCCCGGAACTGCTACGACGCAGCCCGGATGCGCGGCCCGGACCCGCCGCCCACGATCCTCCCACGTTCGGTGCTCCGCCTTGGCCACAGGTCCAGCACTCGGACCGGCCGCCCACCCCGTGGACGGCCGCCGGACGGCCCCGCCCGTGCCTTTCAGTGGCCGGAAAGAGCCCGTTCGCCCGCCGCCCGCATGACGGCGAGCGGCGCCTCGGGCACCCCGGTCATCTGCTCGACCTGGAGCACCGCCTGGTGGACGAGGAGGTCGAGTCCTCCGACCACCGCTCCCCCGCGCGCCGCCCAGGCGCCCGCGAGCGCTGTCGGCCAGGGCTCGTACAGCACGTCGAAGAGCGTCCCGACAGCCTCGGGCACGTCGGCCGCGAGGGCGTCCGTGGTCCCGGCCGGGGTGGTGGCGATCACCAGTGGCGCGGCGAAGGCCTCCCGCGCGTCCGCCCAGTCGGCGGTCCGCACGTCCACGCCGAGCCGCTCGCCCCAGGTCCGCATCTCGTCAGCGCGCGCCGCGCTGCGCACGTACGCGGTGACCGGTCCGGCACAGATCCTGGCCAGCGCGGCCAGTGCGGAGGAGGCCGTGGCACCGGCCCCGAGGACGGCGGCCGAGGCGACCTTCTCCACTCCGCGCTCGCGCAGGGCGGAGACCATCCCGGGGATGTCGGTGTTGTCGCCGAGCCGCCGGCCGTCCTCGGTGAGGACGACGGTGTTGACCGCCTCCACCGAGGACGCCGTCTCGCTGATCCCGTCGAGCAGCGGGATGACCGCGCGCTTGAGCGGCATGGTGAGCGAGAGCCCCGCCCACTCCTCGCCCAGCTCCCGCACGAACCCGGGCAGCCGGTCCTCGTCGACCTCGAAGCGGTCGTAGGACCATTCGTCGAGGCCGAGCTCCGCGTAGGCGGCCCGGTGCAGGACCGGGGAGAGCGAGTGGGCGATGGGCTTGCCGAGGACGGCGGCCCGCCGCCTCTCAGCGGCCCTTCTGGCTGGCATTGAACTTTTCCTTCAGCTTGAGGAACTCGTCGTGCGTCTTGGCGAACTCGGTCTTGCTCTTGCCGTCGGTCGCCACGAAGTAGAGCCAGCCGTCGCTCGTCGGCTTCATCACCGCGGACAGAGCGTCGTCGCTGGGGTTGTTGATGGGGCCGGGCGGCAGACCTGTGTGCGTGTAGGTGTTGTACGGGTCCTTGTCCTTCTTGACCGCGTCCTCGCCAATGTTGATGTTGCTCTGGCCCTTGGCGTAGTTGTAGGTCGAGTCGAACTGGAGCCTGCCCACGGTCTGGGGGTTGTACTTGAGGCGGTTGTAGACGACCTCGGCCATCTTGCGGTAGTCGTCGTGCGTCTTGCCCTCGGCCTCGACCAGGCTTGCCGCGATGAGCAGCTCGAAGGGCTTGAGCTTCAGCTTCGCTGCCTCGCCCGTGATGTTCTGCGCTTCGTAGTGGGAGGTGGCCTGCGAGACCATCTTCTTGAGGGCGTCCTCGGGCTTCGTCCCCTTGGCGATCGAGTAGCTGCCCGGGTAGAGGAAGCCTTCCAGCCTGTCCTTGGTCTCCGGGTTGTTGGGCACCCAGGCGGGCAGACCGAGGTCCTTCTGCTTGTCCTTGGCGATCTTCTTGGTCGTTCCGGCCGCGAGACCGAGGCGTTTGTCGAGGTCGTCGTAGACCCTGGCGTTGCGGAAGCCCGGATTGAGGCTGTAGTTGTCCCGGCTCTTCGGGTCCATCATCAGCGCCAGCGCCGCCTTGGCGGACATCTCCTTCTTCATGGTGTAGACGCCCACCTGAATGGAGTTGGCCTTCTTCTTGTCCTTGGCGAGTTCCGTCGTGAACGCGTCGACGCTCTTGACCACGCCGGCCTTCTTGAGCGAATTGGCGATCTCGTTGCCGCCGGCGCCCTTCTTGACCTCGATCTGGACGGAACCGGCGCCCTCGCCGGCGAAGTCCTCCGCCGGGCCGAACCGATCCTGCCAGAACGAGTAGCCGAAGTAGCCGACCGTACCGAGTCCCCCGGCGATGACCAGTGAAACCACCAGACAGGCACAGCCGTTGCGGTTCTTCTTCTTGCCCTTGCCCGGCTTGCCGCCCTTGCCGCGGCGGGAGTCGCGCGGGTCGTCGTCCTCGTCGTCCGCCTCGTCGCGGGACGGGCCGCGGCCGTTGTCGGTGCCCGTGAAGAAGGGGTGCTCCTCCTCCACCGGGGCGTCCGGGTCCCAGTCGGTGGTGGGCTCGGGCGGTGCCTGCCGCTGGTTCGGGGGCTGCGGCGGGGGGTACGCCTCGGGGCCGCCGTAGTAGTCGTGGCCGCCGGTGTCGTAGTTCGGCTGCTGCCCGCTGTACGGGTCGGCCGGGTTCATGCCGTACGGGATCGCCTGGCCCTGGCCGGTGTCCCAGTTCTCCTGGTAGCCCTGGGGGCCCTGCTGGCCGTAACCCTGCTGGCCCTGGGCGCCCTGGTGGCCGTAACCCTGCTGACCCTGGTGGCTCTGCTGGCCGTAGTCCTGCTGGCCCTGCTGCCCGTACCCCTGCTGCTGCGGGTAGGACTGCGGGTGCTGTTGCTGCTGGGGATACTGCTGACCGTCGTAGTACGGCTGCTGGGGCCGGCCCGTCTGCGGATGCGGATACGGCTGCTGCGCGTGGCCGCCGCCGTACGTGTCCTGACCGTACTGCGGCTGGCCGTGCGCGGCCTGCTGTCCGCCCCACCCCTGGTCACCGCGGTCCCCGTACAACGGGTCCTCTGGGTGCCACGGTTCGGAGCCCTGACCCCGGCCATACTCAGTCATCGGTCCCCTAGAGCCGCTGGGCGGCGGGTCCGGCGCGCGTGGGGCACGGCGTCCGTCCCGCCTCTTTTCCTGTGCGGCAGCTGTTCGAACGCCGCCACGGCGCGGAACGTTACCGTATCGCGATCAGACAACCACTTCGACGCCTTCGCCAGGGAGCTCTCCCGACACCCGTTCGGACTCAAGCGCGTTCTGAAGAATGACAATCGCGGCGGCCTGATCGATGACAGACCGGCCCTTTTTGGACTTCACGCCCGAGGCGCGCAGCCCTTGACTGGCCGTCACTGTGGTCATCCTCTCGTCGACGAGTCGAACGCCGACGGGGGCGATGCCCCGGGCCAGCTCCTGGGCGAAGGCCCGGACCTTGGCCGCGGCCGGCCCCTCGCCCCCGTTGAGGGAGCGAGGGAGGCCGACCACCACTTCGAGGGGTTCGTACTCCTCGACCAGCTGCTTCAGCCGCCGGTGGGCGGCCGGGACGTCACGTCCCGGCACGGTCTCCACCGGGGTGGCGAGGACCCCGTCGGGGTCGCACGAGGCGACCCCGATCCGGGCGTCCCCGACGTCGATCGCGAGCCGGCGTCCGCGTCGCATCAGGCCGTTTCCCCGACCATGCGCTCGACGGCGTCGATGGCGTCGCCGATGGCCTCGACGCTCTGGCCGCCGCCCTGGGCGACGTCCGGCTTGCCGCCGCCGCCCCCGCCGAGGGTCTTGGCGGCGGTGCGCACCAAGTCGCCCGCCTTCAGGCCGCGCTGACGGGCCGTCTCATTGGTGGCGATGACGGTCAGCGGGCGGCCGTTGGCCGTGGTGAACAGGGCCACCACGGCGGCCCGGTCGCCCTGGATGCGGCCGCGCACGTCGAGAACGAGCTTGCGCAGGTCGTCGGCCGACGTGCCGTCGGGCACCTGGCCGGTGACCAGCGCGACGCCCTTGACGTCCTTGGCTCCGGCGACGAGTCCGGCGGCGGCCGCGAGCACCTTCTCCGCGCGGAACTTCTCGATCTCCTTCTCGGCGTCCTTCAGCTTGCCGAGCATCGAGGAGATCTTCTCCGGGAGCTCCTCGGGACGGCCCTTGACCAGCTCCTGGAGCTGGGCGACGACCGTGTGCTCACGGGCCAGGAACTTGTACGCGTCGACGCCGACCAGGGCCTCGATGCGGCGCACGCCCGAGCCGATGGAGGACTCGCCGAGCAGCTTCACCAGACCCAGCTGGGCGGTGTTGTGCACGTGCGTGCCGCCGCACAGCTCCTTGGAGAAGTCGCCGATGGTGACCACGCGGACCCGCTCGCCGTACTTCTCGCCGAACTCGGCGATGGCGCCCTGCTTCTTGGCCTCGTCGATCGACATGACCTCGGCGTGGACGTCCATCTCGTGCGACAGGACCTCGTTGATCCGCTGCTCGACGTCGGTGAGGACGGCGCCGGGGACGGCGGCCGGGGAGCCGAAGTCGAAGCGGAAGCGGCCGGGCTGGTTCTCCGAGCCGGCCTGGGCGGCCGTCGGGCCGAGCGCGTCGCGCAGCGCCTGGTGGGTGAGGTGGGTGGCGCTGTGGGCACGGGCGATGGCGTTGCGGCGGTGCACGTCGATGACGGCCTGGGCCGGAGCGCCGACGGTGACCTCGCCGACCTGGACGACGCCCTTGTGGACGTAGACGCCCGGGACGGGCTTCTGGCAGTCGCGGATCTCGACCACGGCGCCGTTGTCCAGCTTGATGCGGCCGGTGTCGCCGATCTGGCCGCCGCCCTCGGCGTAGAACGGGGTGCGGTCCAGGACGATCTCCACGTCGTCGCCCTCGGTGGCGGCCGGGGAGGGCACGCCGTCCACGAGGATGCCGACCACGCGGGACTCACCGGTGGTGGAGGTGTAGCCGATGAAGTCGGTCTCACCGGCGGCGTCCGCGATCTCGCGGTAGCCGGACATGTCGGCGTGGCCGTGCTTCTTGGCCTGGGCGTCGGCCTTGGCGCGGTCCCGCTGCTCCTTCATCAGGCGGCGGAAGCCGTCCTCGTCCACGGACAGGCCCTGCTCCGCGGCCATCTCCAGGGTGAGGTCGATCGGGAAGCCCCAGGTGTCGTGGAGCAGGAACGCCTTGTCGCCGGAGAGGACCTGGCCGCCGGCGGCCTTGGTCTCGGTGACGGCGGTGTCCAGGATGTTGGTGCCGCCCTTGAGGGCCTTGAGGAAGGCGGCCTCCTCGGCGAGGGCGACGCCCAGGATGCGCTGGCGGTCGGTGATCAGCTCCGGGTACTGCTGGCCCATCGTGTCGATGACCGTGTCGACGAGCTCCTGGGCGACCGTGCCCTTGGCGCCGAGCAGGCGCATGTTGCGGATGGCGCGGCGCATGATGCGGCGCAGCACGTAGCCGCGGCCCTCGTTGCCGGGGGTGACGCCGTCGCCGATGAGCATGACGGAGGTGCGCATGTGGTCGGCGACCACGCGCATCGAGACGTCGGAAGTGTGGTTGTCGCCGTAGCGGACGCCGGTCAGCTCGGTGGCGGTGTCCATGACCACGCGCAGGGTGTCGGTCTCGTACATGTTCTGTACGCCCTGGAGGATCATGGCGAGGCGCTCCAGGCCGAGGCCCGTGTCGATGTTCTTCGACGGGAGCTCGCCGAGGATCTCGAAGTCCTCCTTGCCGGTGCCGGCGCCGCGCTCGAACTGCATGAAGACCAGGTTCCAGATCTCCACGTAGCGCTCGTCGTTGACGGCCGGACCGCCCTCGACGCCGAACTCGGGACCGCGGTCGTAGTTGATCTCCGAGCAGGGGCCGCAGGGTCCGGGGACGCCCATCGACCAGTAGTTGTCCTTCTTGCCCAGGCGCTGGATGCGCTCGGCGGGGACGCCGATCTTCTCGCGCCAGATCTCCTCGGCCTCGTCGTCGTCGAGGTAGACGGTGATCCACAGCCGCTCGGGGTCGAGGCCGTAGCCGCCGTCGGCGACGGACTTCGTCAGGATCTCCCAGGCGAAGCGGATGGCCCCTTCCTTGAAGTAGTCCCCGAAGGAGAAGTTGCCGCACATCTGGAAGAACGTGCCGTGCCGGGTGGTCTTGCCGACCTCTTCGATGTCCGGGGTGCGGACGCACTTCTGGACGCTGGTGGCGCGCTGCCAGGGGGCCTTGACCTCACCGAGGAAGTACGGCTTGAAGGGCACCATGCCGGCCGGGACCAGGAGCAGAGTCGGGTCGTCCGCGATGAGCGACGCCGAAGGGACAACGGTGTGACCGCGCTCCTCGAAGAAGCTCAGCCAGCGGCGACGAATTTCTGCCGACTCCATCAGTGGTCCTCATTCCGGTTGTACGAATTCCCGTGGGATGACGGGGAGTTGGTGGTGTGGTACGAAGGCTTGGACTGGTCGATCGCCGCAGCGTAGCGCTGCGGCGGGAGCGCTCGCGCGTCGTCGGGCGCCGCCTCCAGGCCGAGCGCGTCGCCGAGTTCGGCCTCGCGCTGGACCATGCCGGCCCGGACGTCGAGCGCGAAGTCCTTGAGCCGGTGGCCCGCTTCGACCGCCTTGTCGGCCGCCTGGGCCGCGAGGCTCTCGGGGGTCAGCGCCTTGAGCTTGCGGTTGACCTTGCTGGTGGCCCACACGCCGGCGGCTGCGCCTGCGGTGAACCAGAACGTACGGCGGAACATCGCTGCGTCAGTCCTTAGATCCGCGGGAACCCCGGCCGCCCCGCCTCGTCCGCCGTGCGGAGGGCAGCGTCCGGCCGACGATCACGGTACGGCGGTCCGGAGCCGGCGGCTCCGGGTTCTTCTTGCGGCCGATCGCCTGGCGCACTCCGTATCCGAAGGCGGCCACCTTGACCAGCGGGCCACCGAAGGTGGAGGCGACGGTGGAGGAGAGCGCGGAGGCGTTGGAGGTGACTTCCTGCACGTCGGAGGCGATCGCGTCGACCCGGTCCAGCTGGGTCTGCGCGGACCGTACGGTCGCGGAGGCGTCGGACAGCAGCGGTACCGCCTGCTCCGTCACCTCGGCCACCATCCGGGTCGTCGCCCTGAGCGTCTGTGCCAGCCTCACCAGAACCACGGCGAGGAAGGAGACCAGAATCGCCCAGAAGACGGCCACCAGAATGCCGGCCACCTCTCCACCGGACACGTTGCACTCCCTGCATGGGGTCGGGAATTGTGGTCGAAAAGTCGTCCCGTGAGCCTATCGCGCCGGGGCTCTCGCCCCGTAACGCATATCGCGCGCCCGGGAACGCGCAAACCCGCCGCTTCCCGCCTCACGAGGAGGCGGGAAGACGACGGGCAGTGCACGCAAGTGCGGAGGACTACGCCGAATCAGCGGGCGTAGTACTCGACGACCAGCTGCTCGTCGCAGATGACCGGGATTTCCTTGCGGTTCGGGTCACGGTCCAGGCGGAAGGCCAGGGCCTTCAGGTTGACCTGGAGGTAGCGCGGGGTCTCGCCCTCCGTGTCGTAGCCACCCTCGCGGGCGACCTGGAAGGGGACCTTCTCGCGGCTGCGCTCGCGGACCATCACGACGTCGTCGGGACGGACGCGGAACGACGGCTTGTCGACCTTGCCGCCGTTGACCTCGATGTGGCCGTGGACGACCATCTGGCGGGCCTGGTAGATGGTGCGGGCGATGCCCGAACGCAGGACCAGGGCGTCGAGGCGACGCTCGAGCTCGACGACCAGCGCCTCGCCCGTCTTGCCCTCGGCCTTCTTGGCGCGGTCGTAGGCACGCGCCATCTGGCGCTCGCTGATGTCGTACTGGGCGCGCAGACGCTGCTTCTCGAGCAGACGGACCTTGTAGTCCGAGTTCTGCTTGCGGCCACGGCCGTGCTCGCCCGGCGGGTAGGGGCGCGACTCGAAGTACTTGACGGCCTTCGGCGTCAGCGCAATGCCGAGCGCGCGGCTCTTCTTGACCTTGGGGCGGGACTGGTTCGGCACGAACCAACCTCTCTATCTGTTCGGAATACGGCTTCACCAGGGTTAAGGGAGGTCGCATCCGCAGCCGGGGAAACCCCTCCATCGCTGGACGGGCAGCCGCTCCCTGGTCTGGGCACTATGTGCAGCACGCGAACAACCCACCAATCCGCGAGGATGGTGGGCTGCCCGCGACACCTTCGACGGTGCGCGACGCTCCTGGAACACCCCTGAGGGGGTTCCGGCTGGATGTCCCGTTCTGGTGGTGCCGGTACGGGTACCGGACACGGGACGCAGCGCTTCGGTCGATTGTACTAGGCCGGACGGGATGGTGCGGACCCGGCCGTCAGGGGCACGTGGCCAGCATCTCCTGGAGCGCGGCCCTCTCCGGCGGCGTCACGCTCAGCGCGTACTTCACCTTGATGCCGGTCCAGCGCCGGGCGTACTCGCACCAGTACGCCCGGCGCGGCTTCCACTTGTCGGGGGTCCGGCTGCCCTTGTCCTGGTTGGCCTGCTTGTCGACGGCGAGCAGCACGTCGAGGTCGTTGGCGTACGCGAGGCGCCGCTGCGGGGTCCAGCCCCAGGCCCCGGCCCGCCAGGCCGCGCCGAGGGGGACGACGTGATCGGTCTGGATCTGCGAGGCCCTGCGGTAGGTGTACGGCAGGTCCTTGCCGGTGTACGGGTCGTGGAGCACCCCGGAGCGCGGCACGCACGCGTCGCGGTCGCCCCGTTCGCGCACGGTCAGGTCCCGGCTGAGGACGTCGTCGCGGGTGTCGCAGCCGTTGCGTCCGCCCGGGGCGTCGGTCTCGTCCGACCAGCCCTCGCCGAACTCGGCGCGCCGGTAGGTCTCCCAGTTGCGGCCCCACGCGACGGTCAGACCGCCCAGCCGGGCGCGGGCGTCGGCGGCGGTGGGCGGGAAGCCGGGGCTGGTGAAGGGCACCGGGCTCGGCTTCTCCGGGGGCGTCTGCGCGTGGTGGCAGCCGGTCAGCGCGGCGAGGGCGAGGAGCGGCACCAGTGGTCTGGGGACCATGGTCAGGAGCCTAGGCCCCGGCGGTCAGCCCTGCCCGTTCAACCGCTCGCGCACCTTCTCCACCACGTCCGCGTAGCGTGCCTCCGCGCCGTAGCGGGTGGGGGTGTAGTACTGCCGGCCGCGCACCTCGTCCGGGGCGTACTGCTGGGCGGCGATACCGCCGGGCACGTCGTGCGGGTAGACGTAGCCCTGCGCGTGGCCGAGCTTGGCGGCGCCCTGGTAGTGGCCGTCGCGCAGGTGAGCGGGGACCGCTCCGGCCAGGCCGCCCCGTACGTCCGCCCGCGCGGCGGAGATCGCGAGGGTGGCGGTGTTCGACTTGGGGGCGAGGGCGAGGGCGATCGTGGCGTGGCTGAGGGTGAGGGCGGCCTCGGGGAAGCCGATCATGGCGACGGCCTGGGCGGCGGCGACCGCGAGGGGCAGGGCGTTCGGGTCGGCGAGGCCGATGTCCTCGCTGGCCGAGATCATCAGCCGCCGGGCGATGAACCGGGGGTCCTCCCCCGCCTCGATCATGCGCGCCAGGTAGTGCAGGGCCGCGTCCACGTCGGAGCCGCGGATGGACTTGATGAGGGCGCTGGCCACGTCGTAGTGCTGGTCGCCGTCGCGGTCGTACTTCACGGCGGCCCGGTCGACGGTCTCCTCGACGGTCTCCAGGGTGATCTCCGCGTCGCCCTTGGAGAGGGCCGCTCCGGCCGCCGCCTCCAGGGCGGTGAGCGCGCGCCGGGCGTCGCCGCCCGCGATGCGCAGCAGGTGGTCCTCGGCGTCCTCGGGCAGGGTCAGGGCGCCGCCCAGGCCGCGCTCCTCGGTGAGTGCCCGGCGGACCAGTCCGCGCAGGTCCTCGTCGGTGAGGGATTCCAGGGTGAGGAGCAGGGAGCGGGAGAGCAGCGGCGAGATGACCGAGAAGTACGGGTTCTCGGTGGTCGCCGCGATGAGCGTCACCCAGCGGTTCTCGACCGCGGGCAGCAGGGAGTCCTGCTGGGCCTTGCTGAAGCGGTGGATCTCGTCGAGGAAGAGGACGGTCTCCTTGCCGTAGCCGCCGGAGGCGCGGCGGGCGCCGTCGATGACCGCCCGTACCTCCTTGACTCCCGCGGTGATCGCGGAGAGTTCGACGAACCGCTTCTGCGTCGCCTGGCTGACGACGTACGCCAGTGTCGTCTTCCCGATGCCCGGCGGGCCCCACAGGATGACGGACGAGGGGCCGGCCGGTCCGCCGCCGCCCTCCCCCACCAGGCGGCGCAACGGCGAGCCCGGCTTGAGGAGGTGCTGCTGTCCGAAGACCTCGTCCAGGGTGCGCGGACGCATCCGGACGGCCAGGGGGCTGCTGGACGGGTCACTCGCCTGGCGTTCTTCTGCGGCTGCGGTAAAAAGATCGGGCTCCACACCCAGCAGCCTAGAGGAGGGGTCCGACAACGCCCCCGTCACCTCGGCCGGACCCCGGTGGACTCAGCTGGTCCAGAAGTTCCACCAGTTCGTCAGGATCAGGATGCCGATGGCGCCGATCCACAGCACCGGCGGCACCCAGTGGAACTCGACGAGCCCGTTGCGCAGGGCGCGCGGCGCCGGCAGGACGCGGTGCTTGAGGTTGTGGATCGTGACGTAGCAGAACATCACGATGGTGGCGACCCAGGCCAGGCAGCACCACAGGCACAGCGAGCGGATCGTGTAGAGCGACTGGTACTGCAGGTAGGTGCAGAACGCGACGCCGAAGAGGGTGCCGGCGTTCAGTCCGAGCCAGTACCAGCGCTTGTAGCGGGCCCCGGCGAGGAGGGCGACGCCGATGGCGATCACCATCGCGTAGGTGACCAGGCCGAGCATGGGGTTGGGGAAGCCGAAGAACGCCGCCTGGTCGCTCTTCATGATGTTGCCGCAGGCCACGACGGGGTTGAGGCTGCACCCCGGGGTGAAGTTCGGGTCCTCCAGCAGCTTGAACTTGTCGATCGTGATCACCCAGGCGGCGACCAGTCCGGCCGCTCCCGTGAGGATCAGCATCCAGGCGAACGCCCGTCCCGCCCCGATCAGACCCCTGTCGTCGGGCCCCGTCGACGTGTCGCTGGCCCCGCCGTCCACCACTGTCGTCGTCATATCGCCGTTCCGTCGCTGCTCTGGCTTGTGAAGCAGACCTCATTCTGCCGCACCCGCGGGGCGCGGCGCCGTTCGCAGGACATAAGGAGGCAAAGGACGGCTGCACGGACGGAGCGGAAGGGACGGTTCGCGTCCATCCTCAAGGTTCATGACCGAACTCGCGGTACGGGTACAGGGTTTGCGCAAGCGCTACGGGGACGTACGCGCCGTGGACGGCCTCGACCTGGCGATCCGTTACGGAGAGGTGTTCGGGCTGCTCGGTCCGAACGGCGCCGGCAAGAGCACCACGGTCGAGATCCTCCAGGGCCACCGGACCCGGGACTCCGGCGAGGTGGCGGTGCTGGGCGCGGACCCCGGCGGCGCGGACCGCGACTGGCGTTCGAGGGTGGGCATCGTCTGGCAGGACGAATCGGCACCCGCCGAGTTGACGGTGCGCGAGACGGTGGCCCACTTCGCGCACTACTACCCCCGGCCCCGTGACCCCGACGAGGTGATCGCCCTGGTCGGCCTGGAGGAGAAGGCCCGGCACCGGGTGAAGGGGCTGTCCGGCGGGCAGCGGCGGCGGCTGGACGTGGCGCTCGGGGTGATCGGCGGCCCCGATCTGCTGCTCCTCGACGAACCGACGACGGGCTTCGACCCGGCGGCGCGGCGGCAGTTCTGGGAGCTGATCCGGATGCTGGCCGCCGGGGGCACCACGATCGTGCTGACCACGCACTATCTGGAGGAGGCGGAGGCGCTGGCCGACCGGCTGGCGGTGATCGCGGCGGGCCGGGTGGTCGCGGAGGGCGTGCCGGCCCGGCTGCGGGAGGCGTTCGGGACGTACGCGACGGTGGAGTGGCAGGAGCCGGACGGGACCGTGCGCACCGAGCGGACCGGGACGCCGACGCGTGCGGTCGCGGAGCTGATGGGCCGGTTCGACGGTGAGATCCCCGGGCTGCGGATCACCCGCCCCTCCCTGGAGGACGTCTATCTGCGGCTCATCGGCGGTCCGGAGAGCGGGCCTGAAAGCGGGGCTGAGGGTGGTCCGGAGCCGGACGCCCCGGCCGCCGCCTCCGACTCCCCCGACCCGAGGGAGGGAGCACGATGAGCGGTACGACGTCCGAGCGGGCCGCGACCTCGTCCGCCCGCCGTCCGCCCGGTGCCTGGTCGCTCGGGCTGCTGCGCGGCGGGATCGAGCTGAAGCAGTTCTTCCGGGCCCGTGACCAGGTGGTCTTCACCTTCTCGTTCCCGATCGTCTTCCTCGCCCTGTTCGCGTCGATCTTCAGCGACGACGTGGAGGGCGCGGGCATCACCGCCTCGCAGCTGTACGTGCCCGCGATGCTCGCCTCGGGCCTGATGTCGACCAGCTTCCAGTCGCTGGGCATCTCGATCGCCGTCGAACGCGACGAGAAGGTGCTGCGGCGGCTGCGCGGTACGCCGATGCCGCCTGCCGCGTACTTCCTGGGGAAGATCTGGCTCGTCCTGGTCACCGGGATCGCCGAGTCGGCCATTCTGCTGGCCGTGGGCACCACGCTCTTCGACGTCACCCTGCCGTCGGGCGCGGAGTGGCTGACCTTCTGCTGGATCTTCGCGCTGGGGATCACCGGGTGCGCGCTGCTCGGCATCGCGGTGAGCAGTCTGCCGAGGAGCGGCCGGAGCGCGTCGTCGGTGGTGATCCTGCCGTTCCTGCTGCTCCAGTTCGTCTCCGGGGTCTACATCCCGATCGACACGCTGCCGGACTGGATGCTGAGCCTCGGGGCGCTGTTCCCGCTGAAGTGGATGTGCCAGGGCTTCCGGTCGCTGTTCCTGCCGGACTCGGCGGCCGTGCTGGAGCAGGCGGGTGCGTGGGAGCTGGGCCGGGTGGCGCTGGTGCTGGGGGCGTGGTGCGTGGGCGGGCTGGTGCTGTGCCTGCTGACGTTCCGGTGGAAGAGCTCGCGGGACGGGTGAGGGCGGTGGCCGGCGCACCGGGAAGAACGGGGCCGCCGGGAGGGGCCGCAGCGCCGGGAAGGGCCGAAGCCCACGGAAGGGCCGAAGTGCGCGGAAGGGCCGAAGTGTGCGGAAGGGCCCGGAATCAAGGATTCCGGGCCCCTCGTGCGAGGCGTGCTCGCGGATCAGGCCAGCCGGCGCCGGATCTCCGCGACGACCGCGTCCAGGGCGACCGGCTCCTGCTCGCCGGACTCCATGTCCTTGAGCTGGACCTGGCCCTCGGCGAGGTCGCGTTCACCGGCGACGACGACGTAGCGGGCGCCCGAACGGTTGGCGTTCTTCATGGCGCCCTTGAGGCCCTTGCCGCCGAAGGAGAAGTCCGCGGCGACACCGGCCCCGCGCAGTGCGGTGACCGTGCCGAAGAGCACCCGGCGGGCCTCCTCGCCGAGCGGTACCGCGTACACGGCGGTGGTCGACGGGATGTCGAGGGTGACGCCCTCGGCCTCCAGCGCGAGGACCGTGCGGTCCACGCCCAGCGCCCAGCCCACGGACGGCAGCGCGGGGCCGCCGATCATCTCGGACAGGCCGTCGTACCGGCCGCCGCCGCCCACCGCGGACTGCGAGCCGAGTCCGTCGTGGACGAACTCGAAGGTGGTGCGGGTGTAGTAGTCCAGGCCGCGCACCAGCTTCTCGTCGTCCTCGAAGGCGACGCCCGCGGCGGTGACCAGCGCGCGCACCTCCTCGTGGTACGCCTTGCACGCGTCGCACAGGTAGTCGCGCAGCGCCGGGGCGCCGACCAGCTGCTTCTGCACGTCCGCGCGCTTGTCGTCGAGGACCCGCAGCGGGTTGATCTCGGCGCGGCGGACGGTCTCCGCGTCGAGGTCGAGGCCGCGCAGGAAGGACTGGAGGGCCTCCCGGTAGACGGGGCGGCACTCCTTGTCGCCGAGCGAGTTGAGCAGGATGCGGAAGTCCCGGAGTCCGAGCGAGCGGTACGCCTGGTTCGCCAGGATGATCATCTCGGCGTCGAGCGCCGGGTCCTCGGCGCCGATGGCCTCGGCGCCGACCTGTGAGAAGTGGCGGTAGCGGCCCTTCTGCGGGCGCTCGTAGCGGTAGTACGAGCCGGAGTACCAGAGCTTGACGGGCAGGTTGCCGGCCTTGTGGAGGTTGGCCTCCAGGGCGGCGCGCAGTACGGAGGCGGTGCCCTCGGGACGCAGGGCGAGCTCGTCGCCGCCCTTCGTGGTGAGGGTGTACATCTCCTTGGTCACGATGTCGGTGGACTCGCCGACGCCGCGGGCGAACAGCTCGACGTTCTCGAAACCGGGGGTCTCGATGTAGCCGTAGCCGGAGTTCCTCAGCGGCGCGGCGATGGCCTCGCGCACCGCGAGGTAGGTCGCGGACACCGGGGGAAGCAGGTCGTACGTGCCCTTGGGGGCCTGAAAGGTACTCACGGGAGGTAGGTCACATTCCTCGTCGAGGGGCGGGCGCGGCGTCCAGTCCCCGCATGTACGGGTTGGTCGCGCGCTCCTGGCCGATGGTCGTCTGGGGGCCGTGCCCGGACAGCACCACGGTCGGGTCCTCCAGCGGCAGGCACACCCTGGCCAGCGACTTCAGGAGGTCGGCGTGGGAGCCACCGGGAAAGTCGGTGCGTCCGACGGAGCCGGCGAACAGCAGGTCGCCCGAGAAGAGGATCGGCGGAATGTCCGCCGCCTCGGACAGCCCGAAGGTCACCGACCCCTTGGTATGGCCGGGCGCGTGCGACACGGTCAGGTCCAGACCGGCGAGCTTCAGCTCGGCACCGTCGTGCAGCTCCTTGACGTCGTCCGGCTCCCCCACGGTCAGCTCGCCCATGAGCTGCGCGCCCAGGGAGCGGCCGAGGGCCTTCTCCGGGTCGCTCATCATGAAGCGGTCCTCGGGGTGGATCCAGGCGGGCACGTTCTTCGCGCCGCACACGGGGACGACGGAGGCGACGTGGTCGATGTGGCCGTGGGTGAGCACGACGGCGACGGGCTTCAGCCGATGCTTCTTCAGCGTCTCCTCGACACCCTGGGTGGCCTGGTGGCCGGGGTCGATGATGACGCACTCCTCGCCTGCGGCGGGGGCGACCAGGTAGCAGTTGGTCCCCCAGGCCCCGGCGGGGAACCCGGCAATAAGCACGATCGTCCTCTTCGTGGTCGTCCAGTGGGGGGTATGCCTGCGCATTTTCTCTTGCAGGTGCAAGGGAAAGCCTACCGGCGCAGCTCATCGCACAGCTAACCCATATACGGTACGGGCTAACTTGCCCCGGTCGGACAGGCGTCCGGACCGCAGACGACACGTACGAGGAGAACACCGGTGGTCACCAGCGATCAGCGGCGGCGCCAGCTCGCCAGGGAGAAGTTCGAACGCCAGCAGCAGCGGCGGGTGGAGCGGCAGCGCAGGAACCGGCGCCGCACCGCGATCATCGGCGCCGCCCTCGCGGTGGTCGTGGCCGGTACCGCGAGCGCGTGCGCGGCCGGTCTCTTCGACGCGAAGGACGACAAGGGCGGCAAGGTCGCGGGCAGCGCCCCGGACGGCGCGGGCAAGAAGTCCGACCCGTGCAAGGAGCCGGCCCCCGGCGAGGTCGCGAAGCTGTCCTTCGACAAGGAGCCCGCGCTCAGTGTCGACAAGTCGGCGAAGTACCGGATGAAGCTGCAGACCACCTGTGGCGACATCGACCTGGAGCTGGACGCCAAGAACGCGCCCCGCACGGTCAACTCCTTCCAGTTCCTCGCCTCCAAGGGCTACTTCGACCACACGAAGTGCCACCGCCTCACCACCCAGGGCATCTACGTCCTGCAGTGCGGCGACCCCACGGCGGCCGGCACCGGCACCCCCGGCTACAAGCTGCCCGACGAGAACCTGAAGGACGCCAGGATCAAGGGCGGCACCTACCCGGCGGGCACGGTCGCGATGGCCAACGCGGGCCCCGGCACCGGCGGCAGCCAGTTCTTCCTGGTCTACAAGGACAGCCCGCTGGCGGCGAACTACACCCCCTTCGGCACCATCACGGGCGGCCAGGACGTGCTGAAGAAGATCGCTGATGCGGGTGAGTCCAGTGGGCAGGGCGACGGGGCGCCGAACGCCACCGTGGTCATCGACAAGGCGACCGTCGTTAAGTAAACCGGGATGTGCGGGATGCGGACAGCCGCCCCGCACGTCGCCTATGTTGGCGGTGTGCAGGGCGTCTTCGGCCCCGCGATCAGACTGTGGACGTTGAAAAACGTGTGGACGATGCCCGGGGGCCACGAACCCTCGCAGGCATCATGTGGAGGAGGCGCTGTGAGCAGCGACCCGTGGGGCCGCGTCGACGAGACGGGCACCGTGTACGTGCGTACGGCCGAGGGCGAGAAGGTCGTCGGATCCTGGCAGGCGGGCTCTCCCGAGGAGGCCCTGGCCTACTTCGAGCGCAAGTACGAGGGCCTGGTGGTCGAGATCGGCCTCCTCGAAAAGCGGGTGAAGACCACCGACCTGTCGGCCAAGGACGCCCAGACCGCCATCGACCACCTGCGTACGCAGGTCGACGAGCACCACGCGGTCGGTGACCTCGACGCGCTGACGAAGCGGCTGGACGCGCTCGTCACGACGGTCGAGCAGCGCCGCGAGGAGCGCAAGGCCGAGAAGGCCAAGCAGGCCGACGAGGCGAAGGTGGCCAAGGAGAAGCTGGTCGCCGAGGCCGAGGAGCTGGCGCAGAGCGAGCAGTGGCGCTCGGCCGGCGAGCGGCTGCGGGCACTGGTGGACATCTGGAAGGGTCTGCCCCGGCTCGACCGCAAGGCGGACGACGAACTGTGGCACCGGTTCTCGCACGCCCGCTCGGCGTTCTCCAAGCGGCGCAAGGCGCACTTCGCGTCGCTGGACGCGCAGCGCGAGGAGGCCCGCAAGGCCAAGGAGAAGCTGGTCACCGAGGCCGAGTCGCTGTCGAAGTCGACCGACTGGGGCGGTACGGCGGCGCGCTACCGCGACCTGATGACGGAGTGGAAGGCCGCGGGCCGCGCCCAGCGCGAGTTCGAGGACGACCTGTGGAACCGCTTCCGCGGCGCCCAGGACGTCTTCTTCGCCGCCCGCGGCGAGGTCTTCGCCGAGCGGGACGCGGAGCAGGGCGAGAACCTCAAGCTGAAGGAGGAGCTCGCCACCGAGGCCGAGAAGCTGGTGCCGGTGAAGGACCTGAAGAGCGCGCGCGCCGCGTTCCGGGCCCTCAACGAGCGCTGGGAGGCCATCGGCCACGTACCGCGCGACGCACGTCCGAAGGTCGAGGGCCGGATGCAGGCCGTCGAGCGGGCGCTCCAGGAGTCCGAGGAGAACGAGTGGCGGCGGACCAACCCGGAGGCGCGTGCGCGTGCCGCGGGTCTGACCGGCCAGCTCCAGGACGCCGTCGAGAAGCTCCAGAAGCAGATCGACACGGCGCGCGCCGCGGGCAACAACGCCAAGGCGGACAAGCTCGCCCGTGAGCTGGAGGGCCGTCAGGCGCTGCTCGACCAGGCCATGAAGGGCCTGGAGGAGTTCGGCGGCTGATCGCCGGCCGTACGGAACAGGCTTCGCAGCCCGTACGCGGAAGGGGCCCCCGGCATCGCGCCGGGGGCCCCTTCCGCGTACCCCCTTAAGGACGCCGTGCCGACGTCACGCGGTACACGTCGTACACGCCCTCCACTCCCCTGACCGCCTTCAGGACGTGCCCCAGGTGCTTGGGGTCGCCCATCTCGAAGGTGAAGCGGGAGGTGGCCACCCGGTCGCGGGAGGTCTGGACGGCCGCGGACAGGATGTTGACGTGCTGGTCGGACAGGACGCGGGTGACGTCCGAGAGCAGCCGGGACCGGTCGAGGGCCTCGACCTGGATGGCGACCAGGAAGACCGACGACTGGGTGGGCGCCCACTCGACTTCGAGGATCCGCTCGGGCTGCTGGGACAGCGAGTCCACGTTGACGCAGTCCGCGCGGTGCACGGAGACCCCGCTGCCCCGGGTGACGAACCCGATGATGGGGTCGCCCGGCACCGGGGTGCAGCAGCGGGCCAGCTTGACCCACACGTCGTCGGTGCCCTTGACGACCACACCCGGGTCGGCGTTGGCCCGGCGCTTGCTGCGGCCGTGCGAGGGCGGCGAGCTCTCCGCGATGTCCTCGTTGGCGGCGTCCTCGCCGCCGAGCGCCTGCACCAGCTTCTGCACGACGGACTGCGCGGTGACGTGGCTCTCGCCGATCGCCGCGTACAGCGAGGAGATGTCGGGGTAGCGCATCTCGTGCGCGAGGGTGACCAGCGAGTCCCCGGTGAGGATGCGCTGGATCGGCAGGTTCTGCTTGCGCATGGCGCGCGCGATGGCGTCCTTGCCCTGCTCGATGGCCTCGTCGCGGCGTTCCTTGGAGAACCAGGCTCGGATCTTGTTGCGGGCGCGCGGCGACTTCACGAAGCCGAGCCAGTCCCGGGAGGGACCCGCCCCGTCCGCCTTGGAGGTGAAGACCTCCACCAGGTCGCCGTTGTCCAGGGTCGATTCGAGCGGGACCAGCCGCCCGTTGACCCGCGCCCCTATGGTCCGGTGGCCGACCTCCGTGTGGACGGCGTACGAGAAGTCGACGGGGGTGGCTCCGGCGGGCAGCGCGATGACGTCGCCCTTGGGGGTGAAGACGAAGACCTCGTTGCGGGAGAGGTCGAAGCGCAGCGACTCCAGGAACTCGCTGGGGTCCTCGGTCTCCTTCTGCCAGTCCAGCAGCTGCCGCAGCCACGCCATGTCGTTGACGGCGTCGTCCTTGTGCCGGGGCACGTCGGTGCGGACCTTGGAGGTGCCGGCGACGGCCTCCTGCTTGTACTTCCAGTGCGCGGCGATGCCGTACTCGGCGCGGCGGTGCATGTCGAAGGTGCGGATCTGCAGTTCGACGGGCTTGCCGTTGGGGCCGATGACCGTCGTGTGCAGCGACTGGTACATGTTGAACTTCGGCATCGCGATGTAGTCCTTGAACCGGCCGGGGACCGGGTTCCATCGCGCGTGCACGGTGCCGAGGGCGGCGTAGCAGTCCCGGACGGTGTCGACCAGGACGCGGATGCCCACCAGGTCGTAGATCTCCGCGAAGTCACGGCCGCGGACGATCATCTTCTGGTAGACGCTGTAGTAGTGCTTGGGCCTGCCGGTGACGGTCGCCTTGATGCGGGCGGAGCGCAGGTCGGACTGCACCTCGTCGGTCACTATGGCCAGGTACTCGTCCCGCTTGGGCGCCCGCTCGGCGACCAGCCGCACGATCTCGTCGTACATCTTGGGGTAGAGGATCGCGAAGGCGAGGTCCTCCAGTTCCCACTTGATGGTGTTCATGCCCAGCCGGTGGGCGAGCGGGGCGTAGATCTCCAGCGTCTCGCGGGCCTTCTTCTCCTGCTTCTCCCGCTTGAGGTAGCGCATGGTGCGCATGTTGTGCAGGCGGTCGGCGAGCTTGATGACCAGGACGCGCGGGTCCTTGGCCATGGCGACGACCATCTTGCGCACGGTCTCGGCCTGCGCGGCCTCGCCGAACTTGACCTTGTCGAGCTTGGTGACGCCGTCGACGAGCAGTGCCACCTGGTCGCCGAAGTCGCGGCGCAGGGTGTCGAGTCCGTACTCGGTGTCCTCGACGGTGTCGTGCAGCAGCCCCGCCATCAGCGTCGCCGGGTCCATGCCCAGTTCGGCGAGGATGGTCGTCACGGCGAGCGGGTGGGTGATGTACGGGTCGCCGCTCTTGCGCTTCTGGCCGCGGTGCCAGCGCTCGGCGACCTGGTAGGCGCGCTCGATCTGGCGCAGGGTGGCGGTCTCGATCTTGGGGTCGTTGCCGCGCACTATCCGCAGCAGCGGCTCCAGGACCGGGTTGTACGGGGACTGGCGCTGGACGCCGAGCCGGGCGAGCCGGGCGCGCACGCGGTTGGAGGAGCCGCCGGAGCGGGCGGTGGCGCCCGCCGGGACGGCCGGGCGGACCGCGGGGGCGGGTGCGGGCGGGCCGCCCGCGCGCTCGGGAGCCGCCGCCGGCCTGGACTTCTCGACCGGGGGCTTCGGGGGCGTGGCGCCCGCCGCGGCCTTGTCCGGCTGCGGGGTGGCGACTGGCTGGGCCTCGTCAGGCAAGAGCGCTCCTCGTACGGGTCCTGGAGTCCGGGGCCCTCGGCGGGACCGTCCGGTTCAGGTTCTTCCCGGTCGGGTCCGGAACGCCCATGGTATCGATCCTTGGCTCCGCGTTCTTCCTGGGCCGGGAGTCAGGACAAGGGAAAGGCGGGCCCCGGGTTGCCCCGGTGGCCCGCCTCGGCCGTGTCCGCGCGGGTGCACGGACGCTCGGCCCGGTTCCTCAGACCTCGATCAGTGCCTCCAGCGGAGCGCCCGCGAGGGCGGGCTCCAGCTTGGCGCGGCCGTTGAGGAAGGTCAGCTCCATCAGGACGGCGACCCCGGCGACCTGGGCCCCGGCCCGCCGGATCAGCTCCAGCGAGGCCTCGGCGGTGCCGCCGGTGGCCAGTACGTCGTCGATGACCAGGACCCGGTCGCCCGGGGCGAGGTCCTCGGCGTGCACCTCGATCTCGGCGGTGCCGTACTCCAGCTCGTAGCTCTGCGAGAGCGTCGCTCCGGGGAGCTTGCCGGCCTTGCGCATCGGGATGAAGCCGAGGCCCGCGCGGACCGCGACGGGGGCGGCCAGGATGAAGCCGCGGGCCTCCAGGCCGACGACCTTCGTGGCGCCGTGCTTGACGCACAGCTCCGCGAGGGCGTCGGTGAGGGCGGTGAAGGCCTCCGGGTCCGCGAGCAGCGGGGTGATGTCCTTGAAGACGACACCCGGCTTCGGGTAGTCCGGGACGTCCCTGATGCAGCGCAGCAGCAGCTCGCGGGTGGTGTCGGCGGTGCTCATCGGCGCTTCCCCTGGGTGCTGCGGCCACGCCCGGGACGCGGGCCCACGACGCCCGACGCGGAGGCCGCGACGGCGTCCTCGGGGGCGTCGGCGCCGTCGTCCGTCTCTCCCTTGGCGGCAGCGGCGGCCCGCTTGGCCAGGACGCGCTTCTTCAGGGCCTTCATCTGCGGGTCGCGCTCCTTCAGGTCGGCGACCAGCGGAGTGGCGATGAAGATCGAGGAGTAGGCACCGGCCGCGAGGCCGACGAACAGCGAGAGCGAGATGTCGTTGAGCATGCCCGCGCCGAGTACGCCGCCACCGATGAACAGCAGACCGGCGACCGGCAGCAGGGCGACGACCGTGGTGTTGATGGAACGCACCAGGGTGCCGTTGAGGCTGCGGTTGGCGATCTCGCTGTAGGTGTACTTGGTCTGCTTGGTGATGTCCTTCGCGCCCTCCTTGAGACCGTCGAAGACGACGACGGTGTCGTAGAGGGAGTAACCGAGGATGGTCAGCAGACCGATCACGGTGCCGGGGGTGACCTCGAAGCCCACCAGGGCGTAGATGCCGACGGTGATCGTGAGGTCGTGGACCAGTGCGACGAGGGCGGCGACGGCCATCCGCCACTCGAAGGCGATGGCGAGATAGATCACCACCAGGATCATGAAGACCGCGAGTCCGGTCCACGCCTTGTTGGCGATCTGCTCGCCCCAGCTGGGGCCGACCAGCTCGGTGTTGATCTTGTCGGCGGGGACGTCGAGGTCCTGCGCGAGCTTCTCCGTGACCGGGGCCGCGGTGGCGGTGTCCAGGCCGCCGACCTGGATGCGCAGGGTGCCGTTGCCGAGCTTCTGCACGATGGCGTCGTGGCCGGACGCCTTCTCCGCGTCCTCCTTGGCCTGCTCGACGGTGACCGAGGTGGGCGGGGTGGTGAAGAGTGCGCCGCCCTGGAACTCGATGCCCATGTTGAGGCCCTTGAAGGCGAGGCCCGCGATGGCGACGACGGTGATCAGGACGGAGATTCCGTACCAGAGCCACCGCTTGGCGACGAAGTCGTAGCCGACCTCGCCGCGGTAGAGCCTGGCGCCGATGTTGCCGAGTCGCGACATCTCACGCCTCCTTCGGTTCGGTGGGGGCGGACACACGGCGGGTACGGCGCAACGGGGGCTGGACGCCGAGCCGCTTCGGGTCGAGTCCGGACCACTTGTGGCCGTTGCCGAAGAACTTCGTCTTCGAGGCGAGGACCGTCATCAGCGGCTTGGTGAAGAGGAACACCACGACGACGTCGAGCAGGGTGGTCAGACCCAGGGTGAAGGCGAAGCCCTGCACCTTGCCGACGGTGACGACGTAGAGCACCACGGCGGACAGCAGCGACACGAAGTCGGAGACCAGGATGGTGCGCCGGGCCCGCGGCCAGGCCCGCTCCACGGCGGGACGCAGGGTGCGCCCGTCGCGGATCTCGTCCCGGATGCGTTCGAAGTACACGATGAACGAGTCGGCGGTGATACCGATCGCGACGATCGCACCGCAGACGGCCGGCAGGTTCAGCGCGAAGCCGATGGCCGGGCCGAGCAGCGCCATGATCGTGTAGGTGAGGATGCCGGAGACCAGGAGGCTGAGGATCGCGACGAACGCGAGGCCCCGGTAGTAGACCACCAGGTAGATGATCACGAGCGCGAGACCGATGGCGCCGGCGATGAGACCCGCCTGGAGCTGGTCGCCGCCGAGGGCCGGGGAGACCGTGGTGACGGTCTCCTCCTTGAAGGTCAGCGGCAGGGAGCCGTAGGAGAGGATGTTGCCGAGCTCCTGGGCGGACTCCTGGTTGAAGCTGCCGGAGATCTCGGCGCTGCCGCTGAGCACGGTGCGCACCGAGGGCGCGGAGACGACGTTGCCGTCCAGGATGATGCCGAACTGGTTCATCGGCGGCTGCTGGCTCATCAGCTTGCTGGTCGTCTTGGAGAACTTCTCCGAGCCGGCCTTCGTGAACTCCATGTTCACGATCCAGATCGCGCGCTGCTGGTCGAACTGCGCGCCGGCCTTCTTGACGTCGGTGCCTTCGAGCTCGGCCGGACCCAGGATGTACTTCTCCCAGGTCTTGTTGTCGGTGGCCAGGCCACAGGCGATCGTCGGCTCGGTCGGCTTGATGCCGTCGCCGGCCGCCTCGCGCTGCTCGGAGTTGTTGCAGTCGAGCGCGGCGAAGGCCTTTTCGAGCTTCTGGGTGGCCGGGTCCGGGGCGGGCGGCGTCGTCTTCTTCGGGTCCGGGGTCTTGGCACCCGCGCTGCCCGTGGGGGTCGGCGTCGGCGCCTTCAGCGCGTCGGTGACGGCACGGCCCTGGGAGGTGGCGGTGGCCGTCGGGGACGGCGTGCCCTTGCCCTTGTCCTTGGGGTCGTTCGCAGCCGGCTTGTCCTTGTCCTTGCCCGTGGCGGACGGGGTCGGCTTCGGGGTCTTCGACGGGTCGGGCAGCGGGGAGCCCTGGGTGACCGTCAGCACCGGCCGGAAGTAGAGCTTGGCGGTCGTACCGACCTGCTCACGGGCCTGCTTGGAGTTCGTGCCCTTGGGGATGTTGACGATGATGTGGTCGTTGCCCTGGGTCTGAACCTCGGCCTCGGAGACGCCCATGCCGTTGACACGGCGCTCCATGATGCCGACCGCGGTGTCCATGTTGGTCTTGTTGATCGCGTTCGGCTGGCCGGGCTCGTTCTGCGCCTTGAGCGTGATGCTCGTACCGCCGGCCAGGTCGATGCCCAGGCGCGGGGTGGTGTGCCCGGACGCGAACATCCCGCCCGCGAGGGCGAGGATGAGGATCGTGATCAGGGCCAGGGCGCGGCCCGGCCTGCTGGGGGCCCCCGCCGGCCTGCGGCCCTTCTTCGGTGCTGCCACCTTCTCGTTTCTCCCTGTCCAACCGCACGCGCGGGGTGTGCGTCGATGCGGCCACGAAGTGTTGTGGGGGCGCCGGCCCCCACGGAGACCGGCACGGTCCGCGGACCGCGGCGCGCCTCGGGGTGGCGCCGCGGCCCGCGGAAGTGACTACTTCGCGTCGCCCTCGTCGGACTTCTTGTCCTTGGGCTCGACGTCGGCGGCCGGCTCGTCGGCCTCGGGCTTCTTGCCCAGGTCGATACGGGGGGCGTCGTCGGCGGGAGCGTCGTCCGGGCCGGTCAGCGAGGAGGCGTCGTCCGGGACGACCGGGGTGTCGGCGTCGAGCTCGGCGGCGGCCTCCTCACCGTGCACGATGCGGTTGTACTCGGCGTCGTCGAGGACGGCACCGATGGCGTTCTTCGCGTACACGGCGTGGACGCCGGGGGCGACCTCAAGAAGGACCGTGTCGTCGTGAACCTCCTTGACCGTGGCGTACATGCCGCCGATGGTCCGGACACCGGTGCCGGGCTGCATTTCGTTGCGCATCTGCGCAGCCGCCTGCTGCTTCTTCTTGGCGGACCGGGTCATCAGGAACATGGCCCCGATGAGCACGATGAAGGGGAGGAGGGTCACGATATTCACGGGACGGAAATTCCTTCGCACGACCGCAACTGAAGCGGCCTGATCTACGGGGGCGGGCGATGCCTACCTGGACGGTCGGCATCGGCGGAGTCTAAGCGAGTCCACCTACATGGAACAACGCCCAGCATCGCACCCAGGTTCCTGACGGGGTGCCCTCCACACCGTCACGTCCCGAACAGACCCGGTTGTCCGCTTCTGCCGGCGCCCTGCTGGGGCGGTACGAGGCCCAGGTGCGCCCATGCTGCGGGGGTGGCCACCCGTCCCCGTGGAGTTCTGGCCAGAAGTCCTTCCCGTACCAGGAAGGGCTCGGCGACCTCCTCGACGGTCTCGCGTTCCTCCCCGACGGCGACCGCCAGGGTTGACAGGCCGACCGGGCCGCCGCCGAAGAGCTTGAGGAGTGCGCCGAGGACGGCCCGGTCGAGCCGGTCCAGGCCGCGCGGGTCCACCTC
This sequence comes from Streptomyces sp. NPDC004111, assembly GCF_042874215.1. Classification (NCBI taxonomy): domain Bacteria; kingdom Bacillati; phylum Actinomycetota; class Actinomycetes; order Kitasatosporales; family Streptomycetaceae; genus Streptomyces; species Streptomyces sp. NPDC004111. The sequence goes on along the minus strand of NZ_JBIAMU010000013.1, from coordinate 189,137 downwards.
GTACACCTTGAGGGCCGCGGCGGCGATCTCCTTGTCGATGATGCCGCCGTCGGTCTTCACCTGAGCGTAGTCGCGGACCCGGCGCAGCAGCCGGTTGGCGATGCGGGGGGTGCCGCGGGAGCGGCCGGCGATCTCGGCGGCCCCGTCGGCGCCGATCTCCACGTCGAGGAGGCGGGCCGAGCGGTGCACGACGCGCTCCAGTTCGGCGGGCTCGTAGAACTCCATGTGTCCGGTGAAGCCGAAGCGGTCGCGCAGCGGCGGTGGCAGCAGCCCGGCCCGGGTGGTGGCGCCGACCAGGGTGAAGGGGGGCAGTTCCAGCGGGATGGCGGTGGCGCCGGGGCCCTTGCCGACGATGACGTCGACACGGAAGTCCTCCATCGCCATGTAGAGCATCTCCTCCGCCGGGCGGGACATCCGGTGGATCTCGTCGAGGAAGAGGACCTCGCCCTCCTGGAGGGAGGAGAGGATCGCCGCGAGGTCGCCCGCGTGCTGGATGGCGGGGCCGCTGGTGATGCGGATCGGGGCGCCCATCTCGGCGGCGATGATCATGGAGAGGGTGGTCTTGCCCAGGCCGGGGGCGCCGGACAGCAGGACGTGGTCGGCGGTGGCGCCGCGGGCGCGGGCGGCCCGCAGCACCAGGTCGAGCTGTTCGCGCACCTTCTCCTGGCCGACGAACTCCCCCAGGTCCTTGGGGCGCAGTGCGGCCTCGACGGCCTGGTCCTCGCCGTCGGCGGCGGAGTCGACCAGCCGGGGGTCGCTGTCGGGTCCGGTCTCGTCCCAGTTCATGTACGGATCGCTCTCGGGTCGGGGGTTCTGCGTCGGGACCGCGCGGATCAGCGGGTGCGGTTGAGGGTCTGGAGGGCGGCCCGCAGCAGCTGGGGCACGGGCGGCTGGGTGCCCTCGGCGAGCGCGGCCTCGGCCTGCGGGGTGACGGCGGTCACCGCGTCCTCCGCCTCGCGGGAGGCGTAGCCGAGTCCGATGAGGGCGGCGGTGAGCTGCTCGGTCCAGGGGGCGGGGCCGGACGCGACTCGCTGGGCGCCGACGTGTCCCGAGGTGCCGAGCGGTTCGCCGAGCCGGTCCTTCAGTTCGAGCAGGAGCTTCTGGGCGCCCTTCTTGCCGATGCCGGGGACGGCGGTGAGCGCCTTCTCGTCGCCGGTGGAGACCGCGAGCCGCAGGGCGTCGGGGCTGTGCACGGCGAGCATGGCCTGGGCGAGGCGGGGGCCGACGCCGCTGGCGGTCTGGAGCAGTTCGAAGACCTGCCGCTCGTCGTCGTCCGCGAAGCCGTAGAGCGTGAGCGAGTCCTCCCGTACGACGAGGGAGGTGGCGAGCCTGGCGTCCTGGCCCGTGCGGAGCGTGGAGAGGGTGTTCGGGGTGCACTGGACGGCCATGCCGATGCCGCCGACCTCGATCACCGCGGTGGTGGGGGCGAGTGCGGCCACCGGGCCACTGACGAAGGCGATCATGAGGTGCGGCCTTTCCTGACGGTGCTTGCGGTACGGACGGGAGCGGTGCGGGAGCGGTGTGCGGCCACCGCCTGCTGGAGCCGGTTCTGTGCGGGGGCCCGCCAGATGTGGCAGATGGCGAGGGCGAGGGCGTCGGCGGCGTCGGCGGGTCTGGGCGGGGCGTCCAGCCGCAGCAGCCTGGTCACCATCGCGCCGACCTGTGCCTTGTCGGCCCGGCCGCTGCCGCTGACGGCGGCCTTGACCTCGCTGGGGGTGTGCAGGGCGACGGGGATGCCGCGCCGGGACGCGCACAGCATGGCGACCGCGCTGGCCTGGGCGGTGCCCATCACGGTGCTCACGTTGTGCTGGCTGAACACCCGCTCCACGGCGAGGACTTCGGGGCGGTGCTCGTCGAGCCACTGCTCGATGCCCTGCTCGATGGCGACCAGGCGCAGCCCCAGTTCGGCGTCGGCGGGGGTGCGTACGACACCGACCCCGCGCATGGTCAGCGGCCGGCCCGCCACGCCCTCCACGACACCGACACCGCACCGGGTCAGCCCGGGGTCCACACCCAGCACCCGCATGACTCCCCCTTTTTCTCGCTCACCTGTTTGTGCAGGCTATCGGCTCGCACTGACAATCAGGGGCGGCAACGCGACGGGCCGACGGGGAGTGTTCCCCGTCGGCCCGTCGTCGTACCGGTGGCCGGCGCCTACTCGGCGTCGATCGCCGCCATGACCTTGTCGCTGACGTCGAAGTTGGCGAAGACGTTCTGGACGTCGTCGCTGTCCTCCAGCGCGTCGATCAGCTTGAAGATCTTGCGCGCGCCCTCCTCGTCCAGCTCGACCTGCATGGTCGGGACGAAGGTGGCCTCGGCGGAGTCGTAGTCGATGCCGGCCTCCTGGAGGGCGGTGCGGACCGCGACCAGGTCGGTGGCCTCGCTGAGCACCTCGAACGTCTCGCCGAGGTCGTTGACCTCTTCGGCGCCGGCGTCCAGGACCGCGCCGAGCACGTCGTCCTCGGAGAGTTCGGCCTTGGGGACGATGACGACGCCCTTGCGGTTGAACAGGTAGGACACGGAACCCGGGTCGGCCATCGAGCCGCCGTTGCGGGTCATGCCCACGCGGACGTCGGAGGCGGCACGGTTGCGGTTGTCGGTGAGGCACTCGATGAGCACCGCGACACCGTTGGGGCCGTAGCCCTCGTACATGATCGTCTCGTAGTCGGCGCCACCGGCCTCCAGGCCGGCGCCGCGCTTGACGGCGGAGTCGATGTTCTTGTTCGGGACCGAGCTCTTCTTGGCCTTCTGGATGGCGTCGAAGAGGGTCGGGTTGCCCGCCGGGTCGGCGCCGCCCGTGCGCGCCGCGACCTCGATGTTCTTGATCATCTTCGCGAAGAGCTTGCCGCGCTTGGCGTCAATCACGGCCTTCTTGTGCTTCGTCGTAGCCCATTTAGAGTGGCCGGACATCTGCCTGTCTCCTTCGCGTAACCAATTCTGCTGCGTTCGGCAGAGATCCTACCGGGATACCGTCACGTGGCGGTGCGCACCATGTCCACGAACATCGCGTGCACCCGGTGGTCGCCGGTGAGTTCCGGGTGGAAGGAGGTGGCGAGCGCGTTGTTCTGCCGTACGGCGACGATGTGACCGCCGTGCTCGGCGAGCACCTCCACCTCGGCCCCGACCGACTCCACCCACGGTGCGCGGATGAAGACGCCCTCGACGGGGCCGCCCTCGACTCCGGTGACGTCGACGGTGGTCTCGAAGGATTCGTTCTGCCGTCCGAAGGCGTTGCGGCGGACGATCATGTCGATGCCGCCGAGCGTCTCCTGACCGGACCTCGGGTCGAGGATCTTGTCCGCGAGCAGGATCAGCCCGGCGCAGGTGCCGTAGACCGGCATGCTCGCGGCGATGCGCTCGCGCAGCGGCTCCAGCAGGCCGAAGAGGGTGGCCAGCTTGGAGATGGTGGTGGACTCGCCACCGGGGACGACCAGGCCGTCGACCTCGGCGAGTTCCTCGGGACGCCGGACCTCCCTGGCCGTGGCGTCGGCCACGGCCAGGGCGACCAGGTGCTCCCGTACGTCGCCCTGGAGGGCCAGGACGCCGACAACGGGGTTGGCCTTCATGCGAGTTACCAGCCCCGGTTGGCGTAGCGCTCGGCCTCGGGGAGGGTGTCGCAGTTGATGCCGACCATGGCCTCGCCCAGGTTCCGCGACGCGTCCGCGATGATCTTCGGGTCGTCGAAGAAGGTGGTGGCGCGGACGATGGCGGCGGCACGCTTGGCCGGGTCGCCGGACTTGAAGATGCCGGAGCCGACGAAGACGCCCTCGGCACCGAGCTGGCGCATCAGCGCGGCGTCGGCCGGGGTGGCCACACCACCGGCGGAGAACAGCACCACGGGGAGCTTGCCGAGCTCGGCGACCTCCTTGACCAGCTCGTAGGGGGCACGCAGCTCCTTGGCGGCGGCGAACAGCTCGTTGTTGTCGAAGCCGCGCAGCTTGGCGATCTCGTTCTTGATCTGGCGCAGGTGGCGCACGGCCTCCACGACGTTGCCGGTGCCGGCCTCGCCCTTGGAGCGGATCATGGCCGCGCCCTCGGCGATGCGGCGCAGGGCCTCGCCCAGGTTGGTGGCGCCACAGACGAAGGGGGTGGTGAAGGCCCACTTGTCGGAGTGGTTGACCTCGTCGGCCGGGGTGAGTACCTCGGACTCGTCGATGTAGTCGACGCCGAGCGACTGGAGGACCTGGGCCTCGACGAAGTGGCCGATCCGGGACTTCGCCATGACCGGGATGGACACGGCCTCGATGATCTCTTCGATCATGTTCGGGTCGGACATCCGGGCCACTCCGCCGTCCTTGCGGATGTCGGCGGGGACCCGCTCCAGCGCCATGACGGCGACGGCGCCGGCGTCCTCGGCGATCTTCGCCTGCTCGGCGTTGACGACGTCCATGATCACGCCGCCCTTGAGCTGCTCGGCCATGCCGCGCTTGACGCGGTCGGTGCCGGTGGCGGCGGCCTTCGCGGACTTCTCCGACTTGGCGGCCTTCGACGACTTGGACGGCTTCACGGACTTGCTCGACACGGGGACCTCGCTGGGTGAAGAGGGTTCTTGCACCCCGAGAAAACCGTCTGCGACCAGTCCACTGCAAGGGCCAATGAACACCCGGTGGCTCGTTTTCCGCTGCTGGTGCGCCGCGAGGGGCCCCGCGGTGGGCCCCAGCCCGGACACGGGGTTGTGCGTCCCGGGCCGGGTACGGGGTTCCACGTCCCCCTCCGGTACGAGGTTCTACGTCCCCGGCCGGTCGGCCAGTGCCACCGGAGGCTCGTCGTCCATCTCGAAGGCCATCGGGAACGGCGCGTGTCCGGCCAGCCGGAACCACCGCACCTTGCGGTGCCGCCGCAGCGCCCGCGCCGCCCGCACCGAGTCGTTGTGGAACCGCCGGGCCATCGGCACCCTGCGCACCGCGGCAGCCAGTTCCCCCGCGGCCTCCTCGCCGCCCTCGGCCGCCTTCAGCTCCTCCACCTGCTCCACCTCGCCGAAGACCGCCCGCAGCGCCTGGCTCAGCTCGCTCTCGGCGACCTCCCGCTGCTCCTCCTCGGCCTGCCGGGCGGCGTGCGCCGCCTGGTACAGCACGATCGACGCGGCCGGGTCGAGCACCCCGGAGGTCGCCAGTTCCTGGGCGACCGAGGCGCGCCGCAGCAGCTGCGCGTCCAGCGCGGCGCGGGAGGCGTCCAGACGGGCGTGCAGCCGGTCCAGCCGTCCCGCGGTCCAACTGAGGTAGAGCCCGATCGCGACGAGGCCGACGATGATCCAGATGAGGGTTGCGGTCACCCGGCGAGGCTACCTGGGCGAGCCCTTGCCGCCGGGAGCGCCGCTACTCCCGGCCCAGCCCGAAGCGGCCCCGCCGCCCCGCCCGCAGGCCTCCCCCGGCCGGCACCGAGGCCACCGAGGCGGCCCCGTCGGCCACCGTCTCGTACACCGCGAGGATGTCCGCGCCGACCGTCGACCAGTCGAACCGGCGCACGTGCGCGCTGCCGCGCGAGCTGAGCTCGGTGCGCCGCTTCTCGTCGCCGAGCAGGCGGACGGCGGCGGCGGCGAGCGCCTCGGCGTCCTCGTTGGCGAAGACCTCGCCCGCCTCGCCCTGGTCGAGCACCTGCACGAAGGCGTCGAGGTCGCTGGCCAGCACCGGCGCGCCCGCCGACAGGGCCTCGACCAGGATGATGCCGAAGCTCTCGCCACCGGTGTTGGGCGCCACGTACACATCGACGCTGCGCAGCAGTCTCGCCTTGTCCTCGTCGCTGACCATGCCGAGGAACTCGACGCGCGGGCGCAGTTCGGCGGGCAGCGAGGCGACCGCCTCCTGCTCGTCGCCGCGGCCCGCGACCAGCAGCCGGGCGTCCGGGAACTCGGCGAAGATCTTCGGCAGCGCCCGCATCAGCACCGGCAGCCCCTTGCGCGGCTCGTCGATGCGGCCGATGAAGCCGAGGGTCCGCCCCTGCCACTCCGGCTTCGGCTCGGCGTCGGCGAAGAAGCCCACGTCGACGCCGTTGGGGATGACGACCGCGTCTCCGCCCAGGTGCTCGACCAGGGTGCGCCGCGCGTACTCGCTGACCGCGATCCGGGCGCTGATCTTCTCCAGCGCCGGCTGCAGGATCGGGTACGCGGCGATCATCGCGCGGGAGCGCGCGGTGGAGGTGTGGAAGGTGGCGACGATCGGCCCCTGCGCGGCCCAGCAGGTCAGCAGCCCGAGCGACGGCGAGGCCGGCTCGTGGATGTGCACCACGTCGAACTCGCCCTCGTGCAGCCAGCGCCGCACCCGGGCCGCCGACAGGAACCCGAAGCTGAGCCGGGCCACCGAGCCGTTGTACGGAACCGGAACGGCACGCCCCGCCGAGACGACGTACGGCGGCAGCGGGGTCTCGTCGTCCGCGGGGGCGAGCACGGACACCTCGTGGCCCAGCCGGATCAGGTGTTCGGCCAGGTCCCGGATGTGGAACTGGACGCCGCCCGGCACGTCCCAGGAGTACGGGCAGACGATCCCGACCCTCACTCCTGTCCCTCCGGCCGTGTCTCCAGGTCAGCCAGCCACAGTCGTTGCAGCATGTGCCAGTCCTCCGGGTGCTCGGCGATCCCGCTGGCGAAGGCATCGGCCAGCGCCTGTGTCATCTCTGACGTCTTTTCGCTCCGCGTGCCTGTCCCGGGCACGTCCACCGGCGGGTGGACCCGTCCGCTCATCACCTTCGGACCGTCGTACCAGAGGGTGACCGGCAGCAACAGCGCGCCCGTCTGCTGGGCCAGGATCGCGGGACCGGCGGGCATCCGGGCGCTCTCGCCGAAGAACTTGACCTCGACGCCGGACGCGGAGAGGTCCCGGTCGGCGACCAGGCACACCAGCCCGCCGGCCCGCAGCCGCCGGGCGAGCGTGCCGAAGGCGGAGCCGCCGGTGTGCGGCAGGACCTCCATGCCGAGGCTCTCGCGGTAGGCGACGAACCTGTCGTACAGCGTCTCCGGCTTGAGCCGCTCGGCGACGGTCGTGAAGGGGTGGCCGAGGTGGGAGGTCACCCAGACCCCGGCGAGGTCCCAGTTGCCCATGTGCGGCAGGGCGAGGACCACGCCTTGGCCCGATGCGAGGGCCTCCGTTATGCGGTGGCCGTCCCGGATGCGGACATCGGCGGCGATACGTTCCGGCTTCCAGGTGGGCAGCCGGAAGGACTCCATCCAGTACCGCATGTACGAGCGCATGCCGGCCTTGGACAGGGCGGCGAGCCGCGCCTGGCTCGCGTCCGGCACGACCCGGGCGAGGTTGGACTCCAGCCGCAGCACGCTCTTGCCGCGCCGCTTCCAGACCCGGTCGGCGATCAGTCGGCCGAGCCCCGCCGCGACCGGCTCGGGCAGCAGTTTCACCCCGCCCCAGCCGAGCCCGTACAGGCCGTCGACCAGCTTGTCCTTGGCGCTCACCGGCTCCTCGGCGGTCTTCGGGGAGGTCGCTCCGGGCTCGCTCACGACGCCGCTCCGTTCCCGGTCGCGGCGTCCGCCTCGGCCGACTCCCGCCGTACGGTCACCACCCGCTGCCCGAGCGTCACCAGCGAGCCGACGGCGACGGCCCACAGCGCGATCGGCAGCAGCACCTCGACCCCCGGCAGCCCGAACTTGTGCAGCCCCGTGACACCCGCGGCGACCAGTGTGATCACCAGGCGCTCCGCCCGCTCGACGAGCCCGTTGACCGCGACCGGCAGCCCGATCGCCTCGCCGCGGGCCTTGGTGTACGACACGACCTGACCGCTCGCCAGGCAGAAGATGGACACCGCGCACAGCACGTTGTCGTTGCCGTTGCCCGCGTACCAGAGGGCGAGTCCGCCGAAGATGCCCGCGTCGGCGACCCGGTCCAGCGTGGAGTCGAGGAACGCGCCCCACCGGCTGGACACCCCGGCCTGCCTGGCCATGTTGCCGTCAACGAGGTCGGAGAAGACGAAGAGGGTGATGACGATGGTGCCCCAGAAGAACTCCCCGCGTGGGAAGAAGACCAGCGCACCCGCCATCACTCCGGCCGTACCGATGAGCGTGACCGCATCGGGGCTGACTCCGCGTCGGAGCAGAAATGCGGCAAACGGTGTGAGGACACGCGTGAAGAATGCACGCGCGTACTTGTTCAGCATGGCCTTCCCGAGGGGTCGGTGGGCCGAGCGGCCCCTATGGCCACCGGCTGGCCCATCGTAGCCACGGCGGCCCCGCTCCACCGTCGGGCACCCGGCCGGGCGCCGTGTCCCTAGGGCAGATGGCGGCACCCGGCGTGGCGCCGTACGGCGGAGCGCACCGGGGTATGGACGCACAGTGACCCGAGTGGAAAGCTCGAATGACCGCGGGCGTCATCGGTGCCGCCACGCCGCTGCGGCTCGTCATGTCCGCGCCCTTCTCCTCACCGTGCACGAACACCGGGAGGCCAGAAACCATGGGCGACAAGACACACGGCACGCATCCCCACGCCGGGGCCGCCGGCAGGGCAGCAACGGCCGACCACCCCTCATCCGTACGGAACGTGGTGCTGGTCGGCCACAGCGGATCGGGCAAGACCACTCTGGTGGAAGCCCTCGCGCTGGCGTCGGGGGCGGTGAACAGGGCGGGCCGCGTCGAGGACGGCACCACCGTCTCCGACCACGACGAGATCGAGCACCGGCAGCAGCGCTCGGTACAGCTCTCGCTCGTCCCCGTCAACTGGGACGGCATCAAGATCAATCTGTTGGACACTCCCGGGTACGCCGATTTCGTCGGGGAGTTGAGGGCCGGTCTGCGGGCCGCGGACGCGGCCCTTTTCGTCGTCTCGGCCTCGGACGGGGTGGACGGCGCGACCCGCATGGTGTGGGAGGAGTGCGCGGCCGTCGGGATGCCGCGGGCCATCGTGGTCACCCATCTGGAGGCGGCCCGCGCCAACTTCGAGTCGATGACCGACTTCTGCGCCGAGGCCTTCGGGCACGACGACCCCGACGCCGTACTCCCCCTCTACCTGCCGCTCTACGGCGATCACGGGGCCGACGGGCACGCACCCGTCGTCGGCCTCCTCGGTCTGCTCTCGCAGAAGATCTACGACTACTCCTCCGGCGAGCGCACCGAACTCGTCCCCGACCCGACCCAGTTGCCGCGCATCGAGGCCGCCCGCAACCGGCTCATCGAGGGGATCATCGCCGAGAGCGAGGACGAGTCCCTGATGGACCGTTACCTCGCGGGTGAGGAACTCGACCTCAAGACCCTGATCGGCGATCTCGAACGGGGCGTCGCCCGCGGCTCGTTCCACCCGGTCCTCGCCGCCGCGCCCGCCCCCGAGGGCAGCCGCCAGGGTCTCGGCACGGTGGAGATCCTGGAGCTGATCACCGGCGGGTTCCCGACCCCCGCCGAGCACGAACTGCCCGCCGTCACCACCCCGCAGGGCAAACCCTGCCCCCCGCTCTCCTGCGACCCGGCGGGCCCGCTGGTCGCCGAGGTGGTCAAGACCGCCTCCGACCCGTACGTCGGCCGGATCTCCCTGGTCCGGGTGTTCTCCGGCACGCTGCACCCCGACGAGACCGTCCACGTCTCGGGGCACGGGCTGGCCGACCGCGGCCACGAGGACCACGACGTCGACGAGCGGGTCGGCGCCCTCTCCTCCCCCTTCGGGAAACAGCAGCGCACCCTCTCCCGCGCCGTCGCCGGGGACCTCGCCTGCGTGGCGAAACTCACCCGCGCCGAGACCGGCGACACCCTCTCCGCCAGGGACAACCCGCTGCTGATGGAGCCCTGGTCGATGCCCGACCCGCTCCTGCCGCTGGCCATCGAGGCACACAGCAAGGCGGACGAGGACAAGCTCTCGCAGGGCCTGGCCCGGCTCGTCGCCGAGGACCCGACGATGCGGCTGGAGCAGAACCCCGCCACCCGCCAGCTGGTCCTGTGGTGCCTGGGCGAGGCGCACCGCGAGGTCGCCCTGGAGCGGCTGCGCGCGCGGTACGGGGTCCAGGTCGACGCCGTCGACCACAAGGTGTCGCTGCGCGAGACCTTCGGCGAGCGCACCGCGGGCCGGGGCCGGCACGTCAAGCAGTCCGGCGGCCACGGCCAGTACGCCATCTGCGAGATCGACGTGGAGCCGCTGCCGCCGGGCACCGGCATCGAGTTCGTCGACAAGGTGGTGGGCGGGGCGGTGCCGCGCCAGTTCATCCCGTCCGTGGAGAAGGGCGTACGGGCCCAGGCCGCACGCGGTCTGGCCACCGGCTATCCGCTGGTCGACGTGCGGATCACGCTGAAGGACGGCAAGGCGCACTCGGTGGACTCCTCCGACGCCGCCTTCCAGACGGCGGGCGCGCTGGCTCTGCGGGAGGCCGCCGCGGACGCCAGGATCGACCTCCTGGAGCCGGTCGCCGCGGTCACCGTCCTGGTGCCCGACGACTACGTCGGACCGGTGATGAGCGACCTCTCGGGACGGCGCGGCCGGGTCGTGGGCACCGAACAGGCGGGCCAGGGCCGCACCCTGATCCGGGCCGAGGTCCCCGAGATCGAGATCGGCAGGTACGCGGTCGACCTGCGCTCCGTGTCGCACGGCACGGGCCGCTTCAGCCGTACCTACGCCCGGCACGAGGCGATGCCCCCTCCACTGGCAGGCAAATTCCGTGAAAAGGAGCAAAACGGCGGCTAGTTGACCGATTTGTGGGGATGCCGTCCGCCCAATTCCTGTGCGGTGGGCGGCATTCCGCGCTCCGGTGACGCCCGGGGCGCCACGTCGATACTCTGTGAGCGCAGCTCAGAAGGTGTGCGGGGCACGGCAGTTGGGAACAGGCGCAGAGGCGGGCAACGTCTCCGCCCGGCGGACAGGAACGCCGGGCAAGGGCGCCGGGTGGTGCCCCGCGGCGGCGTTGTCGTAGGTGAACGGTCGATGGGGGCGGTAGTGGCGGACGCGGGATTCGATTTCTCACCCGGGGCACAGGTGCCGCTCCAGGGTGCCGCGGGACAGACCGCGGCGACGCACGCGCTGGCCTCGGCCGCGTACCGGGACAGCCCGGTGACGGCGATCCTCGACGCGAACAGCGACTGGCACAAGTCCGAGGTGAAGAAGGGCAGGCTCTCCCTCTTCGAGCCGAACCTGGGCGAGGCGTTCTCGCGCGCCGTCCAGGTCCGCATGCTCGGCGGGGCCCGCGCGGCGCTGATCCAGTCGTTCGGCACCGAGCCCCAGACCGTCGTCGAGCACTGCCTGGCGGCCACCAACATCCGCAAGGCGCGGGACGCCAAGCTCACCGCCGTGATGGCCGTCTGCGGCCTGCTCTTCCTGCCCGGTCTGCTGATCTGGCTGGCCGTCTTCCAGCTCCGGCGCACCATCGCGGGCGCCAAGGACCGGCGCACCGGCGCCCTGGGCACCGCACTGCTGATCGCCGTCGCGGGCCTGGTGGTGATCTTCCTCATCAAGCTGCCGTTCAACGGCGTCCTGGGCATCTACCTGCGCGCGATGCTGGTCGCCCCGGTCATCGGCTGGCTGTGGGCCAAGCAGATCTGCGAGTCCACCGCCAAGGACCTCCGGGAGCGCTGGTCGGCGCTGCTGTCGGGCGGCGGCGTCGGCGCCAAGATCCCCGAGGCGGTGCCCCGCAGTCCCGGCGAGATCTCCGCCGAGAACCTCCGCCAGGGCCTCGCCCGGCTCACCGCCGAGCAGCAGTCCAACTCGGTCTTCTACGCCGGCCCCAAGGGCATACTCGGCATGGGCACCCGCTGGGGCAGCTGGCAGCTCGCCGAGGAGCTCAACCGCGCCGATCCCACCAAGGAGATCCACGGCTTCCGCAGCTGGGACGTCATCCGTGCCATCCACGACCAGCTCCGGATGCTGGAGCGGGGCCCGCTGCACACCGGCGGCTTCCCCACCCCCTCGGTGAAGCACTGGATCGTCGCCCCGGTCGGCGAGAACGCGGGCTCGGTCAGCCGCCCCGAGGGCCAGGACGTGGAGGCGTACCAGATCAAGCAGCACGAGATACAGCGCATCTGCAACGAGCAGCAGTTCGGCTCGGGCAACCGGCACTACCTCGGCGTCCAGTTCACCCTCTGGGACGGCCAGCTGGTGATCACCATGCTCATCACGGTGACCGTGCTGCACGAGACGCTGCGCATCGAGGTCACAGGTCACGCGCTGGGCCCGGTGCACTCCCTGTTCACCTCGAAGCCGAGCCCCAAGACGGTCACCGTCAGCAAGACGGTCCGCTTCTGGGAGACCAAGACCAGCGAGCTGCCGCTCATCGACACCCCCGAGGTGGTGCGCCTGAGCGTCCGCGCCCCGCTGACCTGGTTCCCCAACGTTCTGGACCACATGGGCGGCAAGCTCGCGCTCCCCGAGCCGTTCGGCCTGCGGCACGCCTGGGCGGACAAGCCCTGGCGCCACCGCTTCATGGCGGACGACGCGATGCGCGCGGCGGCGCCGGTCCTGCGGGTCGTGCACACCGCGGCCATCAAGGTCCTGGAGGACCACGGGGTCGACACCGAACGCTTCAGCGGCCGTGCGATGAACCTCAGCGGCATGGTCCAGGACCCGTCACCGCGCAGGGCCGACGTGTACGACGCGTGATGCGGCGGCGGGTGGTCCTACGAGGCGTCGGGCCACACGTCGGCGAGCATCTTGCGCGTATCGGCCAGGAGTTGCGGCAGCACCTTGGTGTGACCGACGACCGGCATGAAGTTGGTGTCCCCGCCCCAGCGGGGCACCACGTGCTGGTGCAGATGCGCGGCGATGCCCGCGCCCGCCGCCCCGCCCTGATTCATCCCGATGTTGAACCCGTGCGCCCCGGACGCCTTGCGCAGCGCCGTCATGGCCCGCTTGGTGAAGTCGGCCAGTTCGGCGGTCTCGGCGTCGTCCAGCTCCGTGTAGTCGGCGACGTGCCGGTAGGGCAGGACCATCATGTGGCCGCCGTTGTACGGGTAGAGGTTCAGGATCGTGTAGACGCTGGTGCCGCGCGCGACGATCAGTGACTCCTCGTCGCTGTGCGCCGGAGCATCACAGAAGGGGCAGCCGTCGTCGGCACCCGGGCCGGTCGGCTTGTTCTCACCCTGGATGTACGCGATCCGGTGGGGCGTCCACAGCCGCCCGAACCCGTCCGGCTCGCCCACCGGTCCACTCTGCTGCTCCGGCTCAGTCGTCATGGGCAAAGCATAGGCGGACGACCTGCGCGGACGACGAAGAGGGCGGCTCCTGGCAGGAACCGCCCCCTCACCCGCACCGGCGTGCTAGACCTGCACGCGACGCTCCACGACGTCGACGAGCTTGGCCAGCGCCTCGTCCTTGGCGATGCCGTTCTCCTGCGACCCGTCGCGGTAGCGGAAGGAGACGGTGCCCGCGGCCATGTCCTCGTCACCGACGATGATCATGAACGGAACCTTCTGCTTCTGCCAGTTGCGGATCTTCTTCTGCATCCGGTCCGAGGAGGCGTCGACCTCGATGCGCAGCCCCTTCTTCTTCGCCTCGGCGGCGAACTCCTGGAGGTAGGGGATGTGCGCGTCACCGATCGGAATGCCGGCCGCCTGCACCGGGGCCAGCCACGCCGGGAACGCACCCGCGTAGTGCTCCAGGAGCACGGCGAAGAACCGCTCGATCGAACCGAACAGCGCCCGGTGGATCATGACGGGCCGCTGCTTGGAGCCGTCCGGACCGGTGTACTCCAGGTTGAAGCGCTCCGGCAGGTTGAAGTCGAGCTGCACGGTCGACATCTGCCAGGTACGGCCGATGGCGTCCTTGCACTGCACGGAGATCTTCGGCCCGTAGAAGGCGGCCCCGCCCGGGTCCGGGACCAGCGGCAGGCCCTGCTTCTCGGCGACCTGCTGGAGCGTGGCGGTGGCCTCCTCCCAGATCTCGTCCGAGCCGACGAACTTCTCCGGGTCCTTGGTGGACAGCTCCAGGTAGAAGTCGGTCAGACCGTAGTCGCGCAGCAGCCCGAGCACGAAGGTGAGGGTGCGGTCCAGCTCCTCCGCCATCTGCTCCTTGGTGCAGTAGATGTGCGCGTCGTCCTGCGTGAAGCCCCGGGCACGGGTCAGACCGTGCACCACACCCGACTTCTCGTACCGGTACACCGTGCCGAACTCGAAGAGCCGCAGCGGCAGTTCGCGGTACGAACGCCCCCGGGCATCGAAGATCAGGTTGTGCATCGGGCAGTTCATGGGCTTGAGGTAGTAGTCCGTGCCCTCGTCGAGCTGCATGGGCGGGTACATGCCGTCGGCGTACCAGTCCAGGTGGCCCGAGGTCTCGAAGAGCTTCCCCTTGGTCGCGTGCGGGGTGTAGACGAACTCGTACCCCTCCTCCTCGTGCCGGCGGCGCGAGTAGTCCTCCATGACCCGGCGGATGATGCCGCCCTTGGGGTGGAAGACCGCGAGGCCCGACCCGATCTGCTCCGGGATCGAGAAGAGGTCCAGCTCGTTGCCGAGCTTGCGGTGGTCGCGCTTCTCGGCCTCGGCGAGGAACTCCAGGTGCGCCTTCAGCTCGTCCTTCGACGGCCACGCGGTGCCGTAGATGCGCTGGAGCATCGGGTTCTTCTCGCTGCCGCGCCAGTAGGCGGCGGCGTTGCGCATCAGCTTGAAGGCGGGGATGTTGCGGGTGCTGGGCAGGTGCGGACCCCGGCAGAGGTCCTTCCAGCACAGGTCGCCGGTCTTCGCGTCGAGGTTGTCGTAGATGGTCAGCTCGCCGCCGCCCACCTCGACGTCCGCGCCGTCGTCGCTGGACGCGGAGCCCTTGATGCCGATGAGCTCCAGCTTGTACGGCTCGTCGGCCAGCTCCGCGCGGGCGTCCTCGTCGGAGACCACGCGACGCGAGAACTTCTGTCCCCGCTTCTGGATCTCCTGCATCTTCTTCTCGATCGCCTTGAGGTCCTCCGGGGTGAAGGGCTTCTCGACGTCGAAGTCGTAGTAGAAACCGTCCTTGACCGGCGGGCCGATGCCCAGCTTGGCCTCCGGGAACAGCTCCTGCACGGCCTGCGCCATGACGTGCGCGGTGGAGTGGCGCAGGATGTTCAGGCCGTCCTCGGAGGAGATCTCGACCGGCTCGACCTCCTCGCCGTCCTGGACCTGGTACGCCAGGTCCTTCAGCTCGCCCGCGACGCGGGCGGCGACGATCGAGCGCTCGCCGGCGAAGAGCTCGGCTGCCGTAGTGCCCGTCGTCACCACGCGCTCTTCCCGCTCGGAATCGCGTTGGATGATCACACGGACGTCTGACACCGGTCTCTCCTGACTGAGGGGGTACGTGCCTGGGGAAGCGGCACGCACCCCGAATCGTACCGAGCCGGTGGGGTCCCTCGCGAAACGGTATTCCCGGAGCGTGCGCGCGGCCCCTCACTCCTCCCCGCTGCACGCCTCCTCGAAGAAGTCCAGGTTCTCGTGGAGCGCCTTCATCAGCCGGTCCCGCTCCGCCTCGTCGACCTGTACGGGAACGACACCGCGCGCCCCGGTCAGCCGCCGGAACCCGCCCCGCCGCTCCAGCCTCCCGGCCACCTGGACGGGCAGCCCCACCAGGTGCGCGTGCCCCGCGATCCGGTACGCCTCCTCGTCCAGCACCATCCGTACGTACGGCACCTCCGCCCCCGCCAGCACCCGCAGCCGCACCGTTCCGCCCCCGCGCGGGGCCGACCTGCGCAGCCGTACGACCGCGCCCGTCACCCGGACTGGCACCGAGGGCTCCTCGCGCATGTACCGCGCACCGGCCGAGCGGAGCGCGGGCAGGTCGCCGGGCGAGAACTCCACCGCCTCGGGCCGCACCGCGCACCCGGGCGGGGCACCCGCCGACGGTGCCCAGTCCAGGGCGATCCGGGCCCCCTCGGTCCCCTGCACCAGCACGACCAGCGCCTCGGTCAGTTCGTGGCTGACGCCCGCCCGCACCGCCGCGTCGAAGGCCTCCATGCCGCCGGTGGCGCGCTGGTAGTCGGTGGCCTCGCGCGCCGCGTGCAGCGCGTGGTGCAGCCGGACGACGGTCTCCCGCCCGGACTCCAACGGCACGAACGCGGTCAGCCCGCGCCCGCCCGTGCCCGGCCCCACCAGCACTCCCTCCAGTGCGGACCGGGCCTGCCGCCGGTGCCTGGCCCCGTAGTACCCGGCGCGCCCCCGGGCGGCCAGTGCCCCGGCGAGCAGCATCTGCCGGGCCGCCGAGCGCAGCTGTTCCTCGGCCGGCCAGGCCGCCGCGCCCGCCACCTCCTCGGGGACCTCCCGCCACCACCGGATCTCGTCGCTGGGCACGGCGAGCTGCACCAGCACCTCGCGCGCGGACGGCGCCGGGCAGCGTTCCAGCGCGCCGAGCGCCTCGCCGAGCAGGTCGTCGCTGTCGGGGAAGGCCCGCGACTCGGGTACGAGCAGGCTCGTGCCGCCGCCGGCCGGGCCGGGCGGTGTCCAGCGCGCGTAGCGTCCGGCGGCGCCGCCGCGCCGGTGCCAGCCGTGCCGGGCGAGCAGTGCGCCGAGGACGGCGGGGTCGACCTGGGAGGGTTCGGGCCCCCCGCCGTCCCAGCTGCCCGCCGTCTCGCCGGGGTGGGGGCGTCCGGGGTCGTCGATCGGCCAGTACCGGTGCATCAGGGTCTCCCTCCCGCCCCGACGCGGGTCATGATCTCGCAGAGTGCTCGGTCGTCGAATATCCGCGAGGTGGGGACCCGCACATTGGTCCTGTACCTGCCCGTCACGGGGTGCCCGGCCAGGTTGATCCAGTAGCAGCAGTGCCGCAGGTCGAGCCGGTCGTGGCCGGCCCGCAGCCAGTCCTCCCTGGCTCTGGGCACGATCATCACGACCAGGATCTTGTGCACCGAGACGGGCGTTCTCGCCAGTTTCACCAGGTGGTCGTTGTCGAGGGTGAAGGAGAACGCGGCGCCCGGCGGATGCGGTGCGACCTGGTAGGTGCACTTGAGCTGCACCTTGATCGTCACCTCGTCGTCGACGGTGTGCACGGGGGATCCGTGGCTGACGTGCCAGTCGATGCCGTTGTCCGGGAACGGCTGGGAGAGCGAGCAGCCCGCGGCTGCCGCGACTGCGTGCAGATAGCCCACCTGGAGTGTCTCCATGCAGGCGGTGGTGGCGAGTGCGCCCCGTAGCGGAGAGGTCCGCTCAGGCAGCAGCCCGCCCGGTTCGGGCTGCGCGAGCGCCATGGCTGACGTGTGCCTTCCGGGCTGTGCTGGTCGGTCGGTCGCGGCCGGTCTGCGGCCGTGTGCTCGACGGTCCGTCAACTTCCGGTCCCGTCACCTGTGTTGTCTCCGTACGGCTTATGGCGTAAACGGCCCGGGTATCACCGCTTCGGGCAGGGAGCGCACCGGGTCGATCCGTGCGGCACGCCATCTGCCGAAGGAGCAAGAGGAGTTGGGACATGACGTGCTGGTACGAAGGACCCCTGGCGGCCTTCGACACGGAGACCACGGGCGTGGACGTGGAGGGTGACCGGATCGTGTCGGCGGCCCTCGTCGTGCAGGACGCCGCCGGTGCGCGGTTTCGCGCCACGCGCTGGCTGATCAATCCGGGCGTTCCGGTTCCGGCCGGCGCCACCGAGATACACGGCCTCACCGACGAGCACCTGCAGCGCAACGGCCGCTGGCCGTCGCCCGTGATGGAGGAGATCGCCCGCGCGATAGCCGAGCAGTGCGCGGCGGGACGGCCGCTGGTCATCATGAACGCGCCGTTCGACCTGACCATGCTGGACCGGGAGTTGCGGCGGCACCGCGCCTCGTCGCTCTCCCGCTATCTGGAGGCCAGGCCGTTGCAGGTGCTCGACCCGCGGGTGCTGGACAAGCACCTGGACCGCTACCGCAAGGGCCGCCGCACCCTCACGGACCTCTGCGCGCACTACGGGGTGGAGCTGACCGGGGCGCACGACGCCGCGGCGGACGCGACCGCCTCGCTGGAGCTGGTGCGGGCGGTGGGCAGGCGGTTCGCCGCCCGGCTGGAGCGCCTCTCGCCGGCCGAACTGCACACGCTGCAGGCGGTGTGGCACGCGGCGCAGGCGCGCGGGCTGCAGGCCTGGTTCGCGCGCAACGGTTCCGACGAGGCGGTGGACCCGGCGTGGCCGCTGCGGCCCGAGGCGCACGCGGAGGCGGCCTGACGGCCCGGCCCGCCGGGCCGGGCGCGCGCACAGGGCCGCCGGAGGGAGCGGTCAGGCCGAGTGCGGGGCGCGGGACCTGCGTACCACCACCAGCCCTGTCAGGGCGGTGAGTCCGAGGAGTCCGGACACGGCGCTGAGCACGACGCGCAGGGTGCCTTCCGCCGCGAAGTTGAGGAAGACGTTGGCTGCCACGGAGACGGCCAGCAGCATCCACAGCATCGCCTTGGTCATGGTGTTCATCGGGTCGGCCTCTCCTCGGTCGGTTCGCTCACGGTGGTCCGTGCACCGAACACGCTAGGAAAACCGCAGGCCGGGTACGAGGGCGCTGGCACCCGGCCGGGGGTGGGGCCAGCTACACCCCCGAAGGCCGCGCCGACATGCGAAAAGCCGGTCCGTCTGTGACGGACCGGCTCTCCCGGGGTGGGCGATACTGGGTTCGAACCAGTGACCCCTTCGGTGTGAACGAAGTGCTCTCCCACTGAGCTAATCGCCCGGGAACGGGTTGAACCATACAGCGCTTTTCGTGTTTGGTTCAAACCGCGAGCGCGGCGGCCAGTCCGCGCTGTCCGCAGCGCATCATCCAGGCGTGGTTGGCGAGGAAGACGGGCCGTCCCGGCACGGCCAGATGACGCAGCAGCGGCTTGCGCACGTCCACCACCTGCTCGTAGAACGCCCGGGTGCCGCGGACCTGTCCGAGCCGGGCGGGCCGGACCGTCCAGCGCACCCAGCCGTCCATGTCGCCGGTCATGCCGATCTCCAGGATCCCGGCGTCCGGGTCGCGGCGCCGTTCGCGCGCGGTGACCACCAGGTCGTACGGCAGGAAGGACCGGAAGCGCGCCGTCCCGCTGGTCCCGTCGACGGGGGTGACCTCACGCACCTGCGGCCACCAGCTCGGATAGTCCTCGGCGCGCTCCAGCGTCGCGTAGACGACGGCCGGGTCGGCCCGCAGTTCCCAGATGCTGCGAAATCGGTAGTGGCACCAGTCCATCCCCCAAGTCTGCGCCCGTCGGCGCCGATTCCGCCCCTCCTCGCGGGCGCGCCCGTCCCGTACCTGAGTACGCGTCTGAGTACGCGCCCCCATGCCCCGCCCCCGTCCGTGCGCGCACACTCCCCCCATGACAGACGTTCCACCGCTCGCGCCCGCCGACGAGCTGAGGCTCCTCGACCGCGAGCTGGCCGGGCTCGACGCGCGCCGGGCGCAGTTGCTGCACCGCCGCGCCCATCTGCTGCGCCTGCTCAGCACTCCGGCCGCCGCTCCGGCCGCTCCGCCGGCGCCGTATCCCGGCCGGCAGACACCGCCGGCGGCATCCTCCCCGAGTGCCCAGAACGTGCTGCTGACGCTCGGTGGGATCCTCCTGGCGGTGGCCGCGCTGGCCTTCACCCTGGTCGGCTGGGGTCAGCTGGGCATCGCGGGCCGCTCGGCGGTGCTGTCACTGGTCACGCTCGCCGCCCTCGCCGCTCCGGCCCTGCTGATCCGCCGGGGGCTCGTCGCCACCGCCGAGGCGGTGGGCGTGCTGGCCCTGCTGCTGACGGTGCTGGACGCCTACGCGCTGCACGAGGTGGCCTTCGCGGACACGGGTGCGGCGGTCGCCACGGCCGCCTCCGCGACCGTGCTCACCGCGCTGTGGGCCGCCTACGGCCTGGCCGTTCCCCGGCTGCGCACCCCGCTGCCCGCCGCCGCCCTCGCGCTCCAACTCCCGCTGTACTTCTGGGCGGTGTCCGCCTCGGCCGGTCCGCTCACCGTGGCCTGGGCGCTACTGGGCACCGCCGTCCTCGACACCGCCCTGGCGGTCGGCACGTACCGCCACCGCCTCCCGGCGGCTCCCCCGGCCGCCCCCGCACCCCCGTCCCCGACCGGTACGGCGACCGCCCACACCGCACCCCCGTCCGCTCCCCCGGCCGGCACGTCGGCCGCCGCTCCCCCGCCGTCCGACCCCCGCTCGCCCCGCTCCCGTGTGCTCGGTTCGGTGCGTCCGTTCGCCGAGACCTGCGCCTGGGCCACCGGCGGCATCGCGCTGCTGATCGCGCTGGTGCGGTCCTTCGGTGCCGCTTCGGCCCCCGCGGCACTGCCCGCCTCCGCGCTGCTCCTCGCCGGTGCGGCGCTCGCCCTCGGCACCGCGCTGGCCCGTCCGTCCGTCGCGCCCGCCCTGGTGGCCGGGCTGGCCGCGGTGGCGTCGGCGGGCGGCGCGGTGCGGGCCGCGCTGCCACTCGCCTGGGCGGTGCCCGGGTATCTCCTGTGCGCGGGCGCCGTGCTGGCCGTCGTGGCCGCGCCCGGTGTGCTGCGCGGCCGTCGCCCGGTCCGGCTGGGGCTGGCGGCGGCAGCCGGCGCGGTCGGTGCCGTGTCGGTCCTGACGGTGCTGCCCGCGCTGGCTCTGACCGCCCTCTCGGGCCCGGCGGCCGTCGCCACCGCGCCGTGGCAGGGCATGCCCGCCACGGTCCGCGACGCCGTGGACCTCGACTTCCCGTGGGCGGAGACGGCCACCGGCCCGCTGGTCGTGTTCGCCGTCGCCGCGGCGTTGGCCGCCGTCCACCGCCGGACGCCGCACCCCGCGACCGCGTGCGGGGCGCCGGGCCTGGCCGCCGTCGGCGTGCTCCTGCTGCCGACCGCGCTGAACCTCCCGTACGTCGCGTCGCTCTGCCTGTACGTGGCTCTGGCCGCCGCCGCGCCTGTCCTGGTGGTCCGCACGGCGGCGCCCGGCCGGCGGGCGGCAGCGACGGCGACCGCCGTCCGGTACACGGCCCTGGCGGCCGGCGCGCTCGCCGCGTTCTCCGTGACCTGCCTGGCGCTCGCCTCGCGAGGAGCGACGTTCAGCGTCCTGGGTGCGCTGCTGGTGGTGTGCGCGGTGCAGGCGGCCCGTGCGCCCGGCACGGTGGCCGGTGCGGCGGGCGAGGTCGCTGCCGTCGGATACGCGGCCGGGCTCGCCCTCGCCTCGGCCGCCGCGCTGGAGCTGCCGCCGCACCTCGCGGGGCTGCTGCTGCTCGCCGTTCCGGCCGCGGTCGCCGTGCTCGCCGTGCGGGTGCGGTGCGCGCCGGCGGAGTGTGCCGCCGCCGTGGTCGCGCTCGCGGCGGTCGCCCTGTCCACGGCCCGGCTGCCGACGCTCGCCCTGGTGCTGGCCCTGTGCGCGGTGATCGCCGCGGGGACCGCGCTGCGGCCGGGCCGCGCGGAGGCCCGCTGGGTGGCGGGCGCCCTGTTCCTGGCGGCGACCTGGGTCCGGCTGGCGGCGTCCGGGGTCGACACCCCGGAGGCGTACACGCTGCCGGTGACCGTCCTGGCGCTCGCCGTGGGCTTCCTGCGCCGCCGCGGCAACCCGGCGGCCTCGTCCTGGGCGGCGTACGGCCCGGGGCTGTCCGCGACGTTCCTGCCGAGCCTCGTCGCCACCTGGGCGGACCCGCACTGGCTGCGACCGCTGCTGCTGGGCTGTGCCGCGCTGGTGGTGACCCTGCTGGGCGCCCGGCACCGGCTGGGGGCCCCGCTGCTGCTGGGCGGGGTCACGCTCGCCCTGGTGGCCGTGCACGAGCTGGCGCCGTACGTGGTCCAGGTGGTCGGCGCGCTGCCCCGCTGGCTGCCGCCCGCCCTGGCCGGTCTGCTCCTGCTGGCCGTGGGCGCCACGTACGAGCAGCGGCTGCGCGACGCCCGCCGCCTGCGCGCACGGCTGGGCAGGCTGGGCTGAGGGCCCGGGGGCGGAACACGGGAGGGCGGGGCGCACGGCGCCCCGCCCTCATCCGTGGGCGCTCCGCCCTCCCTCGCGATCGCTCCGTGCGCGGGAACGACAGAGGCCCGAGAGACTTTGCGTCTCTCGGGCCCCTGTTCCCGGGTGGGCGATACTGGGTTCGAACCAGTGACCCCTTCGGTGTGAACGAAGTGCTCTCCCACTGAGCTAATCGCCCGGGCACAGACAGAACATTACCGCATGTCAGCGCGTGCCCCCGACCACTTTTCCGGCCGGCTCGCGAAGGTCACTCGTCGATCTTCCAGGGCATCACGATGCCGAACTTCCAGACGTAGATCCCGACCAGCACGGCCACGATGACCAGGCCGATCGTGGTGAGGATGATGTTGCGCCTGCGCACCTTGGGATCGAGCGCCCGCTGTGCCGCCTCGGTGACCTTGCGCTTCGTCCAGCGCAGCACGAGCTGCGCCCAGACGAACTCGGTCGCCCAGATCGCCATGCCGCCGAAGATCACCAGCCAGCCGGGTCCGGGCAGCGGCAGCATGATGATGCCCGCGATCACCACCGCGAGGCCGACGACGAAGACGCCCACCTGCCAGCTGAGGTGCAGCGTCCTGCGTGCCTGGATGTACTGCGGCGCCCGCGAGCCGAGCTCGCGCTCCTCGCCGTTCACGTCCCCCGTGGCGGGAGCGGCCGTCGTCGCTGCGACGACCCCGTCCCGTCCGTCACTCTCCGCGTTCATGGGGGCCAACCTACCGGAGCGGTCCCCTTCACTGGAATAGCCGTACGAGTCAAACCAACACTGGGCCGTACGAGCTACCTCAAGCGACCTAAAACACTCACAAGGGTTTACAACAGCACCAGAGGTGGCATGTCGATTTCGCCGACGTGCGAATCCCCGAGCGCACACTGAGCGAAAGGCCCTGGCGCTTATGAACACCACGGTCAGCTGCGAGCTGCACCTGCGCCTCGTTGTGTCGAGCGAGTCATCACTGCCTGTACCCGCGGGCCTGCGGTACGACACGGCCGATCCCTATGCCGTGCATGCCACCTTCCACACCGGAGCCGAGGAAACGGTCGAATGGGTGTTCGCCCGCGATCTCCTCGCCGAGGGCCTGCACCGGCCCACCGGAACCGGAGACGTCCGAGTCTGGCCGTCCCGGAGCCACGGTCAGGGCGTTGTCTGCATCGCCCTGAGCTCACCGGAGGGCGAGGCCCTGCTCGAAGCCCCGGCGCGGGCGCTTGAGTCGTTCCTGAAGAGGACGGATGCCGCAGTGCCGCCAGGCACTGAACACCGGCACTTCGACCTCGACACGGAGCTCTCTCACATCCTGGCCGAGAGCTGAGCCAGGTCGAGAGTCGCTCCTCGCCGTCCGACTCGGGGCGACGGCGCGGGGCGGACTACCCCTAGGGACAACTTCATAGGCCGGCCATCGGCGCCGTCGTCGCGGAATCCACCGCGGCGACGGCGCCGCTGTGCGAATCCGTCGAACGGCTAGAGTCGGCCAGCATCGGCGGGCACCGGCCCGCAGCAGGCCAGGGAGCGAACCGTGCTGATCCCCCACGACACCCGGAAAGCCCTCGACGTCGTCGTCGATCTGGTGAACACCGCCCCGGAGAGCGAGCCCACCGACCGCCTCGCGGACGTGGAGGCGCTGAACGCCTTCGTGCGGCTCCACGACGTGAGCGACGTGGGCAGGCTCGGCGAGGCCGATCTGCGGGCCGTACAGGACGTCCGGGCGCGCTTCGCGGAGGTGTTCGAGGCACCCGACCCCCGGGCCGCCGCGGAGCTGATCAACCAGCTGGTGGCCGCGGCCGGTACGACGCCCCGGCTGACCGACCACGACGGCTTCGACTGGCACGTGCACTACTTCGCGCCGGGCGCCTCCATGGCGGACCACCTGGCGGCGGACTGCGGGATGGCACTGGCCTTCATCGTGGTCTCCGGGGAACAGGAGCGGCTGCGGCGCTGCGAGGCACCCGACTGCCGGCACGCCTTCGTCGACCTCTCGCGCAACCGGTCGCGGCGCTACTGCGACAGCCGGACCTGCGGCAACCGGCTGCACGTGGCGGCGTACCGGGCGCGGCGCAAGGAGGCCTCCGGCTGACCACCGGCAGGGACCGGGCGGGCCCCCGCCGCGGCGGGGCGGGCCGCCTCAGTCCAGGAAGAGGTCATGGACCGCCCCCATCATGAGCAGGGTGCCGATCAGCCCGAGGAAGATCATCAGGGGCGGCTGGGAGAGGGCGAAGAGGCAACCACGCGCCTCCTCGTCGGGGGCGGGCGCCGGAACTTCGTCCGGTGAGGTCTGGAGCATCTCCGGCCGATGATGACGCAGCCCGGTGGTACGGAATGACCAACACGCCCACTATTGGCGGCAGTTCATGGAATTCCGTGCAATTCCACAATCGATCCGCTGTCCGAACGACCAGGCTTTCGGGGCGGCGGACCCGCCGCCGCCCCGCCTCTGCCCGCCTCGCACCCGGTTCAGATGCCGTGCTTCTTGAGGATCGCCTCGATGTCGCTGAAGTCCTCGTCGGCGGCCTTCTTGGGCTTCGCCGAGGGGGCCGGGGCCGCGGCGGGTGCCGCGCCGGCGCCCGCGCCCAGCGAGGGGGCCGACGCCGCCGGCGCCACCGCCTCGCGCTGTGCCGCCCGCGCGGCCTTGCGCTCCTTGCGGGTGCCGCCGCCGCGCCGCTCCACGGCGCGGGTGGTCATGAAGAGCAGCCAGGCCAGCGCGAGCACGCCGAAGCCCGCCCACACCACGGGCTTGAAGACCATGCCGGATATCCAGCCGACCGCCCCGGTCATGACCAGACCGACCGGCACCAGCGAGTAGGCGGCCAGCCTGGTCGCGGTGAGGAACCGCTTCCGGTACGCGGTGATCGCGGCGATGCCCAGGCCGGCCGCGGACACCGCCGAACAGATGGTCTCTACCAGCAGCATCGGTCCTCCAGCGGTGGGAAGTGCATTCCCTCCCATCCTGCACCGCCCGGGGTGCGCGAGGCCATCCCGAAAGCCCGTCTCAGGGAGATCTCGGGGTGCGGCTCCTCCCCAGGTCCCGGTTGGGGTCCCGGTCGTACGACTGGGAGACTGACCCCATGAACAACCCCTCTCCCTCCTCCTCCCCCGTCGTCCTCGACGTGTGGTGCGAGCTCCAGTGCCCCGACTGCGACACCGCCCTCGCCGACCTGGCCGCGCTGCGCGCCCGCTACGGGGACCGGATCGACATCCGGCTGCGGCACTTCCCGCTGGAGAAGCACAAGCACGCCTACGACGCCGCGCAGGCGGCCGAGGAGGCCTTCGCACAGGGCAAGGGCTGGCCC
Source organism: Streptomyces sp. NPDC004111 (assembly GCF_042874215.1). Taxonomy (NCBI): domain Bacteria; kingdom Bacillati; phylum Actinomycetota; class Actinomycetes; order Kitasatosporales; family Streptomycetaceae; genus Streptomyces; species Streptomyces sp. NPDC004111. The sequence continues at coordinate 164,161 of NZ_JBIAMU010000013.1, read as the reverse complement.
TACGTGGAGGCGGTCCTCGGCCGCACCGCCGAGCTGGCCGAGCGGGGGCAGCCGCTGCTGCTCGACGTGGCGCGCGAACTGGGCCTGGACGCCGAGGAGTTCGACACCGCGCTGATCGACGGCCGGCACCTGCTGATCGTCGACGCCGACCAGGCGGAGGGCCGGGCGGTCAAGGTGACGGGCACACCGACGTACGAGATCGGCGGGGAACTCCTCGACGGCAGCAAGGACCAGACCGGGCTGCGCGAGCGCGTCGAGGAGATCGCGGACCGGCTGCTGGCGGGCCGGGACACGCCCCCGGCCGCCTAGAGCAGGTTCTTGAAGCAGTTGAGGTGCGTCGTGCGGTAGCCGAGCGACTCGTACAGGCGCAGGGCCGGGGTGTTCCCGGCGAAGACGTGCAGGCCGAGCCGGGTGTCGCCGCCCTCCAGGGCGATCCGCTCGGCCTGTGTCATCAGCGCCCGCCCGTACCCCCTGCCCCGGTGCCGCTCGTCCACCTCGACGTCGTACACGAAGTGGGCCCGTTCGCCGGGCTCGATCTCGTGCCGTCCGACCCACAGGAAGCCGACCTTCCCGCCGTCGTGCAGCAGGTGGCAGACCGTGGTGTGCGGGGTGGCGAGGCCGTCCGGGAGGTACTGCCGGTCGGCGGCCTCCGCCTTGGCCGCGGCCTGTTCGGCGCTCAGGCCGCGCTCGGTCCAGCTGCGGGCGAAGCCCTCCCGGGAGGTCCGCCGCCACGACTCGTACTCGGGCTGCGTCATGGGCCGGGCGGTGAGGCCCGCGGGGAGGGCGGGGGGCTCGGAAGGCAGTTCCTTGAGCATGTTGCGGCTGCGCTCGACGTATCCGAGGGCGGTGACCATCCGCACGGCGGGCTCCGCGTCGGCGGGCACGCTCACGACGACCTGGTCGCAGCGCCAGCCGCGCAGCACCTCCTCGGCGGCGAGTGCCGCGACGGTGCCGCGGCCGCGGCGGCGGTCCGGCTCGTCGATCCGCAGCGAGTCGATCCTCCCGACCGAGGGACCGAAGTCGGGCACGGTGGAGATCTCCGCGACGCCGACGGGGCGGCTGTTCACGCAGACGTCGTAGGTGCGCGAGCGCGCGCCCTCGGCACTGATCTGGAGCGGCCCGGTCGGCCGTAGGGTCGTCGTCATCAAGGGAGTTGTACCCGCCCCGGGCCGCCCCGTCATCACGGTTTACGGGTCGAGGTCGTCCGCGGCCCGCTCGGCGAAGACCCGTACCGCCTTCGCGGTGACCGGTCCGGGCACGCCGGGCAGGTCACGGCCGTCGATCCGGTGGACGGCCTGCACGTCGCGCAGGGTGGAGGTGAGGAAGACCTCCTCGGCCCGCTCCAGCACGTCCTGCGGAAGGTCCCTCTCCTGCGCGCCGGTCCACGCGACGGCGAGGGCGCGGGTGATGCCGGCCAGACAGCCGGAGGAGACGGGCGGGGTGAGCAGTTCGCCGTCGAGCACGACGAAGACGTTGGACCCGGTGCCCTCGCAGAGCTGTCCGACGGTGTTCGCGAACAGTGCCTCGGAGGCGCCGTGCTCGCGCGCGCGGGCGAGCGCGACGACGTTCTCGGCGTACGAGGTGGTCTTGAGCCCGGTGAGGGCGCTGCGCTCGTTGCGGGTCCAGGGGACCGTGATGACGGCGGTGCTGTCGGGGCGGCGGACGGACTCGCCGAGCGCGACGACCAGCGTCGGGGCGGCGTCGCCGCGGTCGGAGCCGAGCGGGGAGGTGCCGCCGGTGTAGGTGATCCGCAGCCGGCCGAGCAGCATCGGGTTGGCGTCGAGGACGGCGGCGCAGGCGCGGCGGACCTCGTCGAGGTCCGGGTCGGGCAGACCGAGGCCGCGGGCGGAGGCGGTGAGCCGGTCCAGGTGCCGGGTGAGGGCGAAGGGGCGGCCGTGGACCGCCTTCAGGGTTTCGAAGACGCCGTCGCCGACGGTCATCCCGTGGTCCAGGACGGAGACCCGCGCCGCGTCGGCGTCGGACAGTCCCCCGTTGACCCAAATCTTCATGACCCGGCCCTTCCGCTTGCACCTGCTGTGGTTCTGTACTCGCCCGACGCTACCGCGAGCAGCCGGGCCGCCTTCAGCTCGGTCTCCGCCCATTCCCGCTCGGGGTCCGAGCCCCAGGTGATGCCGGCGCCGGTGCCGAACTTCAGCGCGGGTCCGCCGGGCGCCGTGCGGTCGATCCAGAAGGTGCGGATGCCGACGGCGAGCTCGCCGGTGCCGCGGTCGGCGTCGACCCAGCCGATGCCGCCGCAGTAGGGGCCGCGCGGCGAGGTCTCCAGGGCTTCGATGATCCGCAGGGCGCTGGACTTGGGGGCGCCGGTGACGGAGCCGGGCGGGAAGGTCGCCGCGAGCAGCTCGGCCCAGCCGGCGTCGGGGCGCAGTTCGGCGCGGACGGTGGAGACGAGGTGGACGAGACCGGGGTGCGGCTCGACCTCGCAGAGCCGGGGAACGGTGACGCTGCCGGTGACGGCGACGCGGCCGAGGTCGTTGCGGACCAGGTCGACGATCATCACGTTCTCGGCGTGGTCCTTCTCCAGCAGGTCCTCGGCGGTCCGCCCGGTCCCCTTGATGGGCCCGGACTCCACCACGTCCCCCTCCCGCCGGAGGTAGAGCTCGGGGGACGCGGTGGCTATCTCCACGCCGTACGCGGGCAGCCGGACGGTCCCGGCGTACGGGGCGGGGTTGCCCCGGGCGAGCTGGGCGGTGAGCGCGTCGATGTCGGCTCCCGGGTCGACGGGTGCGCTCAGTACCCGGCAGAGGTTGGCCTGGTAGACCTCGCCCCGCGCGATGTGCTCGCGGATGCGGCGTACGCCCGCGGTATAGGAAGCGCGGTCGAGGGAGGAGGTCCAGCTGTCGGTGGCGGGGCCGCGCCAGGCGCCGGGAGGGGCGGTCGGCACCGGTTCCTTCCGCACGTCGCCGAAGCGGGCGCAGATCAGCCGGCCTTCGAAGTCGGCGGCCACGGCCCAGAAGCCGGAGGAGTCGAGGGCCGCCGGGTCGCTGGTCACGTCGCGCAGGTCAAAGGCGACAAGGCCGCCGAAGCGGGCCAGAGAGGGGAGGTCGTGCACGGCACCGAGTCTAGGGCGGTGGCGGGCGCCTCACCTGGGCGCGAGCGCCGGCGGCGACCCGGCTGGTCGGGCGCGTGACCCGACGGCCGGACTCGGTGCCGGGGACACCGCAGCACGCTGCACAAACGCGTTTTTGTACTGGCCCAGGAATCCGCTAGAGTTCAACACGTCGCCGGGACACGCAAGTGAAACGGAACAGACAAGCGGACGTAGCTCAGTTGGTAGAGCACCACCTTGCCAAGGTGGATGTCGCGAGTTCGAGTCTCGTCGTCCGCTCGATAGTGGGGGTTCTTCCCGATACCCTTACTGCACTCCTGGTGGAGTGGCCGAGAGGCGAGGCAACGGCCTGCAAAGCCGTCTACACGGGTTCAAATCCCGTCTCCACCTCCAAGCGCGATTAGCTCAGCGGGAGAGCGCTTCCCTGACACGGAAGAGGTCACTGGTTCAATCCCAGTATCGCGCACGCAGAACTCGCACCACCCGTAGTACTCGGTCCACATGGATCGTCCCGCGCGATTAGCTCAGCGGGAGAGCGCTTCCCTGACACGGAAGAGGTCACTGGTTCAATCCCAGTATCGCGCACGCAGTAACGAGCAGTACCTGTACGATCACGCAGTACCCCCGCGCGATTAGCTCAGCGGGAGAGCGCTTCCCTGACACGGAAGAGGTCACTGGTTCAATCCCAGTATCGCGCACCGCAGTTGAAGCCCCCGGCCGGATTCCGGCCGGGGGCTTCTTCGTGTCCGCTCCCCCGCTTCCCCGTTCCCCGGGGTCAGCCGGTGAAGAGCTGGGTGGCCTTGCGGATCAGTTCGTAGCAGCCGTAGCCGAAGGGCAGCAGGACCCACAGCCAGACGGCGACCGCGAGTGCCTTGGTGTTACGACCGCTGGGACTGCCGGGACTGCTGCTGCTCATCGGCGGGGGTTCCTTCCTGGGGTGCGCGCGGTTCGTGGAAGCGCGGGTTGACGGGGCGTACGAGCTCGTTGGCGACGAAGCCCACCAGGAGCAGGCCGATCATGATGTACAGCGAGGTCGTGTAGAGGCTGGGTCCGCTGTGGCCCGCCTGTTCCTGGCTGTCGGCGACCCGGTTGACGATCAGGGGGCCGAGGACGCCGGCGGTGGACCAGGCGGTGAGCAGGCGGCCGTGGATCGCGCCGACCTGGTAGGTGCCGAAGAGGTCCTTGAGGTAGGCGGGGATCGTGGCGAAGCCGCCGCCGTAGAACGACAGGATCACCAGGGCGCAGACGATGAACAGGGGCTTGGAGTCGTTGCCCAGGTGGATGATCGCGAAGTACATCAGGGCACCGGCACCGAGGTAGATCCGGTACATGGACTTGCGGCCGATGAGGTCGGAGGTGGAGGCCCACAGGATGCGGCCGGTCATGTTCGCGAGGGAGAGCAGGGCGACGAAGCCCGCGGCGGCGGAGGCCGAGACGGGGGTGGGGGTGCTCGCGAAGTAGTCCTTGATCATGGGCGCGGCCTTTTCCAGGATGCCGATGCCCGCGGTGACGTTGAGGCACAGGACCACCCACAGGCACCAGAACTGCGGGGTCCGCAGGGCGTTCCTGGCCGAGACGTCGGCGGTGGTGACCAGGGCGCGGGGCTGGGCGGCCGGCTGCCAGCCCGCCGGGGCGTACACCGGGGGCGGCACCCTGACGAGGAGGACGCCGAGCGACATGAAGACGGCGTACGACAGGCCCATCACCAGGAAGGTGGTGGCGATGCCCGCGTCGTCGGCGCCGAAGGACTCCAGCATCTGGGAGGACCAGGGCGAGGCGATGAGCGCGCCGCCGCCGAAGCCCATGATGGCGATGCCGGTGGCCATGCCGGGCCTGTCGGGGAACCACTTCATCAGGGTGGAGACCGGGGAGATGTAGCCGATGCCGAGGCCGATGCCTCCGACGAATCCGTAGCCGAGGACGATCAGCCAGTACTGGTGGGTGGCGGCGCCCAGCGCGGAGATCAGGAAGCCGGAGGAGAAGCAGATCAGCGAGACGCACATGGCCCAGCGGGGGCCGTTGCGTTCGACGAGGGTGCCGCCGAACGCGGCGGACAGGCCGAGCATGACGATGCCGAGCTGGAAGGGCAGCGCGCTGGCCGTGCCGGAGAGGCCGAGCGACGCTTCGAGCGGGGGTTTGAAGACGCTCCAGGCGTAGGCCTGGCCGATGGAGAGGTGGACGGCGAGGGCGGCGGGCGGAACCAGCCAGCGGCTCCAGCCCGGTGGGGCGACGGTCCGGGACCTGTCGAGGAAGGTCATGGGGCCGAACATTAGGGCCTGTCCGGCGGATCATGCAGGACGGGAGGGGGCCGGCTCTTCACCACCGTCCCGGCACGGTCCGCCGGACCGGCTCCGCGGAGCGGTTCGGGAGGGGCCGGTCGGGGCCGTCGGCCCGGGGTGCGGTGGGAGCGGGCCGGGAGCGGGGCCGCCGGCCCGGGGTGCGGTGGGAGCGGGCCGGGAGCGGGGCCGCCGGCCCGGGGTGCGGTGGGAGCGGGCCGGGAGCGGGGCCGCCGGCCCGGAGTGGCGGGCTCAGGAGGAGAAGAGCATGCGGCCGAAGCCCTTCTGACGGTGGTGGCCGTAGTGGCCGCCGTGCCCTCCGTGACCACCGTGGCCGCCGTGCTGCGGGGCGCCCCAGGCGGGGGCCGCGGGGTACGCCTGCGGGGGTGCGGGCGGCGGGGCCTGCTGGGACCACTGGGCCTCCATGCGGGTCAGCGACTCCAGTTCGCCGTAGTCCAGGAATATGCCGCGGCAGTTGCTGCACTGCTCGATCTGGACGCCGTTGCGGTTGTAGGTGTGCATGGGGGCGTGGCACTTGGGACAGTGCATGGACTCGCTCCTCGGGTCGTCGGTTTCCGGTGCCGGTGCGTCGCCGGGATGCATGCCCGGTGGACGGGGATTCACCCTATGCCGGGAGCGCCCCGCCGTTCCCGGGGCGGAGCTGGGCAATCCGGGCGCAGGCGTCGATCATCAGCTGTTCGACCTCGTCGAGGGGCCGGTCCTCGGCGGTGGACTTGGCGAGGGCGAGGGCCGCGGTCTGGACCGTCAGGGCGCGGGCGGCCACGTCCAGTTCGGGCCAGGGGTCCCCCTCGGGGCGTACGGCGGGTCCGCCCGCGGCGCGGTAGGCGGCGAGGAAGCGCTGCCAGACGTCGGGCGCGAGCAGGCCCGCGGCGTACCAGGCGGCGGGGCGCGCCAGGTCCCAGGCGGGGTCGCCGAGGCCGAGATCGTCGACGTCGATGAGGTGCCAGGGGCCGTCGGGGGCCGGGTGGCGGACGAGTTGGCCGAGGTGCAGGTCGCCGTGGCAGAGGGTGCGGCCGGGGTCCGGGGCCTCGTTCCTGGCCCGTGCCGGAAGTCCGCGCCAGGCGGCGAGCACGGCCGGGTGGGGCCGGGCGGCGAGCATCCGGGCCACGGCGCGGGCGGCCTTGGCGGGCCCTCGCATGGGCGGGAGCGGGCCGGGCAGGGCGGAGGTGTCGGTGCGGTGCAGCCGGGCGAGAAGGACGGCGGTCTCCTCCCAGGGTGCGGCGTCCGGTTCCGCCGGGTCGACGGGCGTGCCGTACGGCCACAGGGAGAGCGGCCGGGCACGGTCCCGCGCCGCCCGCCCGGACGACGGCGCGGGCGGCGCCTGGCCGGACGGCGGCCGGGGCAGCGGGGTCGGCAGTGGCAGCGGGGCGAGGAGGACGCCGCTGAGGAGGGGATGCGCGGCGACGGCGATCCGTACGTCCAGGGCCGCGGAATCGGTGTCCGGAGCGTGTCCCTTGGCGACGAACGCGCCGTGCCGTACGACGGTGCCGTCGTCCCGGTCAGCAAGCGGACGCACGGTCTCCGGAGCGTGCGAGCACGCGGCGCCGACGGCCGGGGACTGCCCGGCGGGCAGTTGGGCTCCGCCGGCCCGAGGGTGAGCGACCTCGGCAGCCAGAGCCGCCAGTGTCGCAGCGAAGTTCGTGGTCACGGGGCTCCCCGGGGGTGAGGTACGGCGAGGGGGAGCTTACGGGGGCGGGGATGTGCGGGTGCGCGGGCCGCAGGCCAAGGGGGGTGGTGCCGCAGGTGGCGGGGGCCGGGAGCGGCAGGGGGTGGGCGAGGAGGGCGCGAGCGTGCGGGGCGCAGCCGCCGGATCGTGGCACCACGGCTGGCTGGGACCAGGAGCCGCAGGGGACGGACGAGGAGGGCGCGAGCGTGCGGGTCGCCGGCGCCGGAAGCCGGCACCACCGACGGGCAGGACCAAGAGCCACAGGGGGCCGAGCGCGGGGCGCGGGTATGTGGACCGCAGTTGCTCCATGGTGGCACTACCGACGAACGGGCAGGACCAAGAGCCACAGAGCTTGAGCGAGAAGGGCGCGAGCGTGCGGGCCGCAGGTGGCGGAGGCCGGCGCCGGGGAAGGCTGGGACCAGGAGCCGCAGGAGACGGCATAGGGGGCACAGGGGGGCCGGGTGCCCGGGGAATCGGCGCAACGAGGCATCGAGGCATCGGCGCATCGATGCGCCGGGGCGTGGAAACACGTTTGCCCGGACAGCTCCCCAGCTGTCCGGGCAAACTCAGCCGTCCGCCGCACCCCCGTCCCCACGGGGCTGATGGGCCTGGTGTTGTGGTCGATCCGGGCCGCTCTCCCGGGTCGTGGCGCCGCTCAGCGCCCCAGCAACATGCCCACGGACGACGCTTGTGCGACCACTGCTTCCCAGCCTCCGAAGAGGAAGAGGAGCAGGGCAGCCAGGGGAAGGACCATGGCCGTTGCCACCAGGGGGTGGCGCGGGCCCGAGTTGCGCCCGCCGAACACCGCGAAGGCGCGGCGTCCGTGGACGCGGATCGCAGCGTTGCGGCTGATCGTCCTCGATGCCGTGTCCGCCATGGTCCCTCTCCTGTCGTGTAGGAAGCGGCGGGTGTCTGACCTCGGGGGACGAGTGCTGCACCCACCGCTTGATTTCAAGATTAGGGGCGGGTGCGCACCCGGTCGTCATGCCCTCGTACCGATTGCCTGGCCTCCCGGAGGATGACCTACCGGGTGACGATGTACTCCCCTGGGTGGAGAGGGGGGTGGAGGTCTCGGGGACTTCCCCGAAGGGTCGCCCTGGGGATGCCCGCAGGACGGCCCCGGAGCACCCCCGCAGCTACCCTTCGCCGTCGCGCCGTTCCGAAGCGTCTTCCCTGGGTACCGGCTGTTCGACCAGGGCGAGAACGCGGGTGGCCATGAAGCGGGCGGTGCGGACGACACTTCCGCTGCGGGTGACTTCACTCACTTCCACCACCCCTCTGCGGACCGCTGTCTCGACCCTGCGGCCCGCCCTGCTGGCCACCATTTCGTACGTCCGTGTGGTGTCCCCGGCGTCCACCACTATCTCGACTCGATCGCCCTTCACTGATCCAATCCCCCTTCTGCTGCGGCCCGTTGAGAGTGAGCAGGAGTCAGGGACGTGGGAACACACGTTCCCTGACCGTGCTTCAAGTTTCTCACCCGGCACTGACATCCGATCGATCCGTGAGGGTGTGGCCTATGAGCACACCGCGCCACGGGTACGTAAGCTGTGCCACGTCGAACGGACCGGTCAGCAGTGGGGTGGGGGAGGCTCCACCGGAGGTAGGGGACGGACATGGCGATGATGCGGCTCCGGCGCGAGGACCCGCGTGTCGTCGGCTCGTTCCGGATTCACCGGAGGCTGGGCGCGGGCGGCATGGGCGTCGTCTACCTGGGATCGGACCGGCGCGGCCAGCGGGTCGCGCTCAAGGTGATCCGGCCCGATCTGGCCGAGGACCAGGAGTTCCGCTCGCGGTTCGCGCGCGAGGTCTCGGCGGCCCGGCGGATCCGGGGCGGCTGTACGGCCCGGCTGGTGGCGGCGGACCTGGACGCGGAGCGGCCGTGGTTCGCCACGCAGTACGTCCCCGGCCCCTCGCTGCACGACCGGGTGGCCGAGGAGGGCTCGCTGGTCGCCGCCGAGGTCGCGGCCATCGGGGCCGCGCTCGCCGAGGGCCTGGTCGCCGTGCACGAGGCCGGCGTCGTCCACCGGGACCTGAAGCCGTCCAACATCCTGCTCTCCCCCAAGGGCCCCCGGATCATCGACTTCGGCATCGCCTGGGCGACCGGGGCGAGCACCCTGACCCATGTGGGGACCGCGGTGGGCTCCCCCGGCTTCCTCGCGCCGGAACAGGTGCGCGGGGCCGCCGTCACCCCCGCGACGGACGTGTTCGCGCTCGGGGCGACGCTGGCGTACGCGGCGACCGCCGACTCGCCGTTCGGGCAGGGCAGCTCCGAGGTGATGCTCTACCGGGTGGTGCACGAGGAGCCGTTGCTGGACGGGGTGCCGGACGCGCTGGCTCCGCTGGTCAGGGCCTGTTTGGCGAAGGAGCAGGAGGAACGTCCCAGCACGCTCCAGCTGTCGATGCGGCTGAAGGAGATCGCCGCGCGGGAGGCTCAGGGCGGCGGTTCGGAGAAGCGGGCCCCGGCGCCGCGCTCCGCGGGCTCGGACGCGTACGCCGACCAGCGCACCCAGCGGACCACCCAGCCGCGTCGTACGGCGGACCAGCGGACGGAGGGCGGCGGGCAGCAGCCCGAGTCGCGGGGCCACTCCGCGCAGCCGCCGCGCGGCTCCCAGCCCCGTAACGGAACGCCCTCCGGCCGTACCGGAGCACCGTCCGGCGGCCGTAACACCACCCGCTCCGGCGCCACGCGCAAGGGCACCCGGCCCGGGGCACGCCCGACCTCGGGGGGCAGGCTGCGGCCCGCGAACCCGCGGTTGCTGCGGCAGCGGCTCGTGGTGTTCGTGGTGGTGACGCTGCTGGTCGCACTCGGCATCGCGGCGGCGCAGGGGTGCCAGGGGCCGTCCCGAGGACTGGGCCCGGAGGCACCGCGCGAGGTCATAGCCGCGATGTCGGCGCAGGAGTGGCAGCAGGCATGGGCGCCGGACGACCGGCAGCGGTAACGCCTCCGGCGGAGGCTTCGGCACGGCGCCGGAACGGGGTGTGAGCTGGCCCGGTGGGCGTCGCCGGGGGCTTGGTTGCGGGCGCCGATTCGAGGGTGTGCCCGTTGGGTGCTGTGCGAGGGCGGGCCCGGCGGATGTCGGTGCGGGCTTCGATCCGTGGGTGAGTCCGGTGCTGCGCGTGGTGGTGGCGGTGGCCCCGTCCGTACGTGGTGTCACGTGCGGGCGGGGCCGCCGGGTTTCGGGCGCGGGGCCACGGGGCGACGCGCGCCGGGCCTGGTCGTACGGGCCCGTGGTCGTCCTGCTCGTCCGGTCGGGCGGGTCAGGGGCGTCGGGCGCGGGTCGCGTAGAAGGCGACGGCGGAGGCGGCTGCCACGTTCAGGGAGTCGACACCCGCGTCCATCGGGATGCGCACGTGTTCGTCCGCGCCCATCAGGGCCTCGGCGGTGAGGCCGTCGCCCTCGGTGCCGAAGATCAGGGCCAGTCTCTCGTCGTCGCGGGCGGCGAGTTCGTCGAGCGTGATCGCCTGGTCGCTCAGGCACAGCGCGGCGGTGGTGAAACCGGCCGCGCGCAGCAGGCCGAGGTCCTGCGGCCAGGAGTTCAGCCGCGTCCACGGCACCTGGAAGACCGCCCCCATGGAGACCTTCACCGCGCGCCGGTAGAGCGGGTCGGCGCAGCGGGGGCTGAGCAGGACCGCGTCCACGCCCAGGGCCGCCGCGTTGCGGAAGGCGGCGCCCAGGTTGGCGTGGTCGACGATGTCCTCGAAGACCGCGACCCGCCGCACCGTACGGTCCTGCGACTCCTGCGGCCCGGGTGCGGCGGCGAGGAGGTCGGCGGCGGCCGGGAGCGGCCGGCGCTGCATGGAGGCGAGGGCGCCTCGGTGCACGTGGTAGCCGGTGACCCGTTCGGCGAGGTTCGGGCTGACGGCGTACACCGGGGCCGGGACCTCGTCGATGACGTCGCGCATGACGTCGATCCACTTCGCGGACAGCAGCATCGACCGCATCTCGTACCCGGCCCGGCGGGCCCGGCGGATGACCTTCTCGCCCTCCGCGATGAACAGGCCCTCGGCGGGCTCGCGGCGGCGCCGCAGCTCGACGTCGGTCAGGTTCGTGTAGTCGCTCAGGCGCGGGTCGTCGGGGTCGTCGATGGTGAGGAGATCGGCCACAGGGTGATACTGCCTTGTCGTGGATGCGGTGCCAACGGGGGCGGGGGCGCCCATTACCCCGGGTTACGGGTGGTTGGGCCCCGGGCTCCCCGGTCCGGGCGAGGGGCGGGTGGTGCGCCGCCCCTGTCCCCGGGTCGCGGGACCCCCGGGGCTCCGGGGCGAGGGGCGGCACCGGCGCCTCAGGGGTGCGGGTGGGCGCTCTGGTCGGTGTTCACCGAGACTACGTCGCCGATGACGATGACGGCGGGCGGTCGTACGTTCTCGGCCCTGGCCCGCTCCCCCACCGTCGCCAGGGTCGCGTCGACCCGGCGCTGGGTCGCCATCGTGCCCTCCTGGATGATCGCCACCGGGGTGCCGGGCGCACGGCCGTGCGCGACCAGGGCCTCGGCGATGGGGGCGATGCGCTCGACCGCCATCAGCAGGACGAGGGTGCCGCGCAGCTTGGCGAGAGCCGCCCAGTCGACCAGGGAGCGCGGGTCGTCGGGGGCGACGTGGCCGCTGACCACGGTGAACTCGTGGGCGACGCCCCGGTGGGTGACCGGGATGCCGGCCGCGCCGGGAACGCTGATGGTGCTGGAGATGCCGGGCACGACCGTGCAGGCGATGCCCTCGGCGGCGAGGGCCTGGGCCTCCTCCATGCCGCGGCCGAAGACGAACGGGTCGCCGCCCTTCAGCCGTACGACCGTCTTGCCCTGCTTGGCGTGGTCGATGAGTGCCTGGTTGATGGCCTCCTGGGCCATGAAGCGGCCGTACGGGATCTTGGCCGCGTCTATGACCTCCACGTGCGGCGGCAGCTCGTCGAGGAGGTCGCGCGGGCCGAGCCGGTCGGCGATGACGACGTCGGCCTCGGCGAGGAGACGACGGCCGCGCACCGTGATCAGGTCGGGGTCGCCGGGCCCGCCGCCGACGAGGGCGACGCGCGGAGTGCTGGCGTCGGCGCTGCGGGCGCGGTGGTGCGGGGCGGCGAGGCTGCCGTCGCGCAGCCCTTCGACGACGGCGTCGCGCACGGCGGCGGAGCGGCGGGGGTCGTGGCCGGTGAGGACCGCGACGGTGACGCCGTCGGAGCGGCCGGTGGCGGGAGTCCAGGCGGTCGCGGCCTCCGCGTCGTCGGAGCGGACGCACCAGGTGCGGGTGCGCTCGGCCTCGGCGGAGACGGCGGCGTTGGCCGTGCGGTCGCTGGAGGCGACGAGGACGTACCAGGTGTCGGCGAGGTCGCCGTCCTGGTAGCGGCGGCGCTCCCAGGCGATCTCGCCGGCCTCGGCCATGGCTTCCACGGAGGGAGTGGCGGAGGGGGAGATCAGCGTGATGTCCGCGCCGGCGGCGATGAGGGCGGGGAGGCGGCGCTGGGCGACCTGTCCGCCGCCGATGACCACGGTGCGGCGGCCGGAGAGGCGGAGGCCGACGGGGTAGGCGGGGGTCTCGGCGTCGGACCCTGTACCGGCCCGTCCGGTGCCGGCCCGGGTCGGGGCACCCGTCGTGGTCCCTTCGGCCGGGCCCGTGCCGGGGGCTTCGGGGGTCGGCTGGGCGCCTGCGGGGTGCGGGTCGCCTGCGGCGGCGTGCGCGGTCATGGCGTGCGGCTCCTCGGAAGGACGATCGGGAGGTCCCGGACGGGAGGGCGACCGCTTCGGCGGTGGAGCGGCGCTGTGTGGGGTGGAGCGGTGAGGCGGTGGAGCGGGTGGAACGGTGAGGTGGTGGAGCGGTGGAGCGGGTGTGGCGTTGGGGCGTTGATCGGGGATCGTGCTGGTCGGACGGGGTTTCCGGGCCCCGGCCCTTGGTTGTCTACCTTACGGGCGGGGCTGGGGTGGGGGTGTCGGGCGGGGGGGCACGGGGCGGTATCGATCTGCGGGGACGGGGACGGGGGGCTGCTTCGCTGTGCGGCGGCGGGTGCGTCCGCGCGGGGCGTTTTGTCGGGGGCGCGGGCCCCTTGCTCCGGTGCAGGAGTGCTCCGTCAGGGGCGCGGGGCTGTGTCACTGTGCGGCTACCGCCGCGCGGCCCAGGGGCGCGGGCCCGTATCGACATGCGGCTACCGCCGCGCGGGCACGAACACCCCCGCACTCCCGGTGCAGGAGTGCCCCGTCAGGGGCGCGGGGAACTGCGCGAGCAACCACAGTCCACCCGCATACCCCCACCCACCCCTGGCGGGTTCGCCACTCGGGGTCCGGGGCGGAGCTCCGGTTTCGGGAAGGGGCGGGGTGGGGTGAGGCCCCGCGCAGCGGGCCAATCCGGTGCGGAGCGGCGGGCCGGGGCCGGGCGGGGCCGGAGGGTGCGGCTTCGCCGGGGGCCGCCCCCTTGCCCGCCCGTTCCGCCCCCGGGGGGCGGCCCCGCCGCCCAAGGGGGCGGGGGAGCGAGCGTGCGGCCCCGCCGCCCAAGGAGGCGCGGGGGAGCGAGCGTGCGGCCCCGCCGCCCAAGGGGGCGGGGAGGAGTGGAAGGCGGAGGGGGCTACTTTTCTGTGACGCCCGCCGAGTCGAAGGTCGCCACCTCGTGCATCGCCCTCGCCGCACTCTGCACCACCGGCAGCGCCAACAACGCACCCGTTCCCTCGCCCAGGCGCAGGTCCAGGTCGACCAGCGGGCGCAGGCCCAGCTTGTTGAGCGCCGCCACGTGGCCCGGTTCCGCGCTGCGGTGGCCCGCGATGCAGGCCGCGAGGGCCTCGGGCGCCACCGCCCTGGCCACCAGCGCCGCCGCTCCCGCGCTGACCCCGTCGAGAATCACCGGCGTACGCAGCGACGCTCCGCCGAGCAGGAAGCCGACCAGCGCCGCGTGCTCCAGTCCGCCGACCGCGCACAGCACGCCGATCGGGTCGGCCGGGTCCGGCTTGTGCAGGTCGAGGGCGCGGCGGACGACGTCGACCTTCCGGGCGTGCATCTCGTCGTTGATGCCGGTGCCGCGGCCCGTCACCTCCGCCGGGTCCTGACCCGTGTACACGCAGATCAGGGCGGCGGAGACGGTGGTGTTGGCGATGCCCATCTCACCGGTGAGCAGGGCCTTGTTGCCGGCCGCGACGAGGTCGCGGGCGGTCTCGATGCCCACCTCGATCGCCGCCAGGACCTCTTCACGGGTGAGCGCGGGGCCGGTCGTGAAGTCGGCCGTGCCCGCCCGCACCTTGCGCGGCAGCAGGCCCGGCGTGGGCGGGAGTTCGCCGGCGACGCCGACGTCGATCACGCAGACCTCGGCACCGACCTGGTTGGCGAACGCGTTGCAGACCGCTCCCCCGCCGAGGAAGTTGGCCACCATCTGCGAGGTGACCTCCTGGGGCCAGGCGGTGACGCCCTGGGCGTGCACCCCGTGGTCGCCCGCGAAGATCGCGACGGCCGCGGGCTCCGGGATGGGCGGCGGGCAGGCCCGGGACAGGCCGCTGAGCTGCGCGGAGATGATCTCCAGCATGCCGAGCGCGCCCGCGGGCTTGGTCATCCGCTTCTGCCGCTCCCACGCCTCGCCGAGCGCCTTGGCGTCCAGCGGGCGGATGTTGGCGACGGTCTCCTGGAGGAGGTCGTGCGGCTCCTCGCCGGGCAGGGCGCGGCGGCCGTACGTCTCCTCGTGGACGACCCAGGAGAGCGGGCGGCGCTTGGACCAGCCGGCCTGGAGCAGCTCCGGCTCCTCCGGGAACTCGTCGACGTAACCGACACAGAGGTACGCGACGACTTCGAGGTGCTCGGGCAGCCCCAGCGCGCGGACCATCTCGCGCTCGTCGAAGAAGCTGACCCAGCCGACGCCCAGGCCCTCGGCGCGGGCCGCGAGCCACAGGTTCTCGACGGCGAGCGCCGAGGAGTAGGGGGCCATCTGCGGCTGCGTGTGGCGGCCGAGGGTGTGCCGGCCGCCCCGGGTGGGGTCGGCGGTCACGACGATGTTGACCGGGGTGTCGAGGATGGCCTCGATCTTCAGTTCCTTGAACTGCTTGGCGCGGGCCTTGGGCAGCGACTTGGCGTACGCGTCGCGCTGGCGGGCGGCGAGTTCGTGCATGGCGCGGCGGGTCTCGGCCGAGCGGATGACCACGAAGTCCCAGGGCTGGGAGTGGCCGACGCTGGGCGCGGTGTGCGCCGCTTCGAGGACCCGGAGCAGGACCTCGTGCGGGATCGGGTCGCTGCGGAAGCCGTTGCGGATGTCGCGGCGCTCGCGCATCACGCGCAGCACCGCCTCGCGCTCGGCGTCGTCGTAGCCGGGGGCGGCGGGGCCCGCCGGGCTCTCGGCTTCGGCGCCGGTGGCCGCTGCGGCCTCGGGCTCTGCGTCGGCGGCGGCGTCCTGGGCCGCCACGGTCTCCGGCTGCACGGGCTGCCCCGGCTGCCCGGACTGTGCGTCCTGCTGCTGCGTCCCGACGGCCTCTGCCGTCTCGATGACCTCCGCGGTCTCGATGACCTCGGCCGCCTCAGCGTCCTGCACCGGCTCGGGCTGCCCGGCCGCCGCGTCCTCGGCTGCCTGCTCCGACTCCGGCTGCGCGGCCTGCTGTCCGGTCGGGCCGCCGTCACGCGGTGCGGGCACCGTGGCCGACTGCTCGGCGGCGACGGCACCGGCCTGCCCGGCGGCCTCCTCGGCACCTGCCGCGACGGCCTCGGCGGGCGACGCCTGCGGCGTGGCCTCCTGCGGTACGGCGACGGGTGCGGCAGCCTGCGGGGCGGCCCCGGCCGCCGCGGGCACGGGCGCCTGGACCTGTACCGGCTGCGCGACCGCGACCGGCTCCGGCTGTACGGCGACAGGCTCCTGCTCCGGACCCGCCGCGGCGCCGGGGGCGGTCTGTGCCTGCGGCTCGGGCTGGGCGGCGGCCTGCTCGGCCGGCTGCTCGGGGGCGGGGACGACGACCGCCTCGGGGGCCGTGGCCTGCTCGGGGACGACCGGGGCGGGCGTCGGCTGCGCCGGGGTGGGCATGCCCGTCATGGGCCGAACCGGCGTCGGAGCCAGCTGCGAACCGTCCGGAATCGAGCCTTCCACCGGTACGAACTGCCCCTGCGGCGACGTCACGGACTGGGCCGGGGCCGGGGCCTGCGCCATCGGCGCGGCCTGTACGGGGCCCTGCTGGAGCACCGGCTGCGGAACGGCGGACTCGGCCGCTTCGGCAGCCGGGGGCACGGGGCCCGGGACGGCGCTGGCAGCGTTCTCGGGGACGGGGACGGTCACAACTGCACCTTCTTGAACGACTTTCCCGGGTGCGGCACCGTCGGACTCGACGTCCGCCGGAGCACCCTCCTGCGGGGTTTCCCCCTCCGGAAGAACCTCTTCCGGCACAACTCCCTGCGGATCGGCGACCGGCCGGCCGGCGTCCGCCGGAACCGCACCCGCCGCGACGGCGGCCTCGGGCCCGGCCGCCGCCGGACCCACGGCGCCCGGAGCAACGGGCTCCGTGGCAACAGGCTCCGCGGAATCAGGCTCCGTGGCAACGGCTGCCACGACGGCGGCGTCCGGCGCGGCGTCCGGCTGCGGAACGGCGTCCGCTGCGGCGCTCTCCGGGGTCACGGCCTCAGCAGCGACACCTTCCGGAGCTGCGGATTCCGGAACGACCGTTTCTGCTGCGGCGTCCCGGGGCTCCTGCTGCGGCTGCGGCTGCGGCTGCGGCTGCGCGGGCACGGTCCCGGCGACAGCCTGGACCTGCACATGCGTCTCCACCTGGTCCTGCGCCGGTACGGCACCCGGGGACTCCGGCAGGGCCTCGGCGGCGACCTGGGCCTGCGCGTCCGCCCGGACCTGCGGCTCGTCCTGAACGGCCAGGTCCGCCGGCACCTGCCCGTCGGCCTGCTCCGGCCCGTCGGCCCGTACCTGCTCCTCGCCCTGCGGCTGCCCCGGCGCGGGCACCGGCACCTGCACCGACACCTCGGCGACCTGCACCTGCGGCGCCTGCTCCGGTGCGGCCTGCGGCTGCACGGCCTGCACCTGCTGCGCCGACAGCTGCGACGCCTGCTCCTGCTGTACGGGGGCGGCGGCCGGCGCCGCCGCGTACACCGGCGCCGCCGCGTACACCGGCGCGGGCTGCGGCGTCCACGGCGTCGACCCCTGCGAGGGGATCTCGCCCAGCTGCGGACCCGGCAGCACCGCGGCGTCGTCGCGGGGAATGTCGAGGTACTCGGGGCCCGTCGTCGGCGGTCCCGAGTGGCGCATCGGCGCCGCCGCCGGCGTCGCGAACTGCCCGGGAGCCGACCCCGGAACGGCTCCCTGCGCGGCACCGGGCATCGACCCCGGCGCCACGCCCTGCGCACCCTGGCCGGACATCGGGGCGGGGCTCTGCGCCGCCGGGCCCCGGTCCGCTAGGGACCGTACGACCCCGCCGGAGGTGTCCGGCACGGGCGGGCCCAGGTGCAGCGGCCGGCGGGCCGGCGGCGGCGTAGGGGCGGCGGGGGCCGCGGGCATCTGCGCGGACGGCGAGGGCATCCGTACGGCCGTCAGGTCGACGGAACCGGAGTCGCGGCCACCGGCCTCGTGCGCACCGGTCTCGCCGGGCTCGGCGCCGTGCGCCGCGGGCTCCGCGAAGTGCGGGGCGGGCTGGACGGCGTACGCGCCGGAGTCGTGGAACTGCGGGGCGGGTGCGAGCGGGGCCTGTGCGGGCACCACCTGCGGGTCGCTCCACGAACCCTGCGCGGCGGGCATCAGCAGGAGGTCGTCGTCCTCCATGCCGGTCTCCCCCGGCTCCACCGAGTGCCCCGAAGGATCGGAGGGGTCGTGGAAGGTGTAGACGCCTGGGGCGGGGACGCCCGGCTGCTCCACCATGCCTGCGCCCTCCGGCAGACCCTCGCCCGGGACCTGGCCGGTGTCAGTCATGCGTACCCCTCGCCCATCTGTAGCGCCAGCGCTTCCTCGGCCCGGCCGCCGCTCGCCGGCTGGACCCCGTCGCCCGGAACGACCCCACGACACGACCGCGCCCGTCACTGTTTGAACGAGCGGGGGTGCCGCGCGGCACGAAAGGTTCCGCGGACACCAAGCATTGTCGCGGCCCTTCGGGGCCGGGGCAGGGAGATCTGCCACGACCCTCTGTGGGCTGCGCCACGTCGCGCACGTCCCGGGTCCGCAGTACCACGCGGAGGCCCAAAGGGAGCCCCTTTTCAGGACATTGGCGAACGTTCCGCCAACCGCCCATCTGCGGTACAACGATCGGCCAGCCTACCCCGCGCCACCGACAGCGCTCGCCCTGGGGAGCGATCAGTAGAACATCCGCGCGAAGAAGGGGAGATGGTCCCGCCGGATCGGGTACCAGGGTCCCGAAACGCCCTGTACGCAGGGCGGGATCGGCTACGGGGGCCGGCCGCACGGCCCGCCGGAACGGAACACGACGGTCCGAATCCGGCCGCCGGATCAGCCCCGGGCGTCCCGGGTCGCCCGCTCCGCCCTGCGGCGCCCCGTCACCAGGAAGACCACCGAGCGGGTCCGCTCCGCCCAGTCCCCCGCCGTGTCCAGGTCGACCGTCTGGAAGAGCGCGCACTCGACGGCGTACCCGCCCTCGGCGAGCACCCGGCCGACGGCCTCGGCCTCGTCGCGGGTGTGGGCGTGCGTGACGATCCGCTCGGGCCGCCGGTCGACGCAGGCCTCGACGACGGGCGCCCCGCCGCCCCCGATCCGTACGACGTCGGGCTCGGGCAGGTCCTCCAGGACGTGCGGCGCCTCGCCGCGGACCACCTGGAGCTGTACGCCGAAGCGGCGCGCGGCGGCGGCGGTCCGTACGCAGGCGTCCGCGCTCGCGTCGACGGCGATGACCGCCGCGCCGAACCGGGCGGCCTCCACGGCGAACGCGCCGGGCCCGGTGCCGATGTCCCACACCAGGTCCCCGGTGCGCGGCCCGGTCCTGGCGAGCTGGGCGGCGCGCAGCCCGGGGGCGTCGCCCATGATCAGGTCCTCGCCGTACTCCGCCGCCGTGAGCGCCCAGCCGCGCGGCTCCTGCGGGTAGCCGGGTTCGCGTCCGGCCAGCCAGCCACCGCCCTGGGCGGGGGCCTGGGTGCCGCCGATGGCGATGACGACGTTGGGGTCGCGCCAGCTGTGGTCGGCGACCTTGTCGGAGGTGAGGACGGTGATGCGTTCGCGGTCGGTGCCGAGTTCCTCGCAGATGACGAAGGTGCGGTGCACGCCTTCGAGGAGCAGGGCGAGTTCGGCGGGGCCGGCGCCGGGCGAGGTGAGGACGGCGACCTTGGTGTGCGCCCGGACGACGTTGACGGCGCGGCGCAGCGTACGGCGCTGGGCGACGACCACCTGGGAGTCGTCCCAGGGCATCCCGGCCCGTGCGAAGGCGGCGGCGACGGCGGAGACCGCGGGCACCACCTCGACCTCCAGGCCGTGCTCCGGTGCGCGCAGGGTGCGCACGACGCCGAAGAAGCCGGGGTCCCCGTCGGCCATGACGACCGCGGTGCCGCGGTGTCCGGCGATCCGGCGGGCGGCGAGGTCGATGCTGCCCAGCCGGATGCGTTCGGCGCCGGGCGGCACCGCGGCGAGCTCCAGGTGGTGGGCCGCGCCGGCCACCAGGGTCGCGGCCGCGAGGGCCGATCCGGCCGCCTCGGTGAGGGGCGAGCCGTCCCAGCCGATCACCGTGACGCGGTCGGCCATCGTGTGGTGTCTCCTGAGGGGAACAGAGCTGGTGGTGGGAGTGAGCGGGGTGAAGGGGCAGGCCGAGCGTACCTGGTCCAGACCACTGGGGGCGGCGCTGCGGAGCGCGGGGCCGGGCGGCCGGGGACTCAGTTCCAGTCGGTGTACGCGGAGGCGTAGCCGCCCGCGTCCGCCATCTGGTCGGCGACGCCCTCCAGGTCCTCCGGGAGCAGGCTCCAGACGATGAGGTCGGTGCGGATCTCGGTCCAGCCGCCGTCGGTGCCGTTCTCGGTGCGGGTACGCGCTATCCACGCGTTGCGCAGGACGCCCTCGCTGATGCAGCCGATCTTCTGCGCGACCTGCTGGGCGGCGGTGTTGTCGGCCGGGGTGCGCAGTTCGATGCGCTCGAAGCGCTGGTCGCGGAAGAGCCACTGGGCGACCGCCAGCACGGCTTCGGTGGCGTATCCCTCGCCGCGGGCCCACGGGGCGGTGATGTAGTGGATCTCCGCGGACTGGATCCGCCAGTCGGTACGGGAGAGGCGCACGAGGCCGACGAGGCGCTGGGTGAGGAACTCGGTGACGGCAAAGACGATTCCTCGCCCCTGGGTGCGCTCGGTGGGGGCGATGCGGCGCACCCAGCGTTCGGCGTCGCGCGTGGTGTAGGGGTGCGGGGAGTCCGTCCAGGCGGTGACGGCCTCGTCGTTCATCATCTCGATGTGCGCGGGTGCGTCCGACTCCTCATAGGGGCGCAGCACCAGCCGGTCCGTGCTGATGGAGACGTCCGGGAAGGTGGTGGTCATGCGCAGCTCCATACCGAAATACCGAAGGCCGTCGCCCTAGTCCGTCGTGCGGGGCGTGAACGCACAGCATGCAGCATGGTGCGCCCGTGACGCATGACCGGGTCCGCGGCGCGGCCGGTAACCGCCGGACGGCCCGAAGCCCCGTACTCCGCGCGGGAGTACGGGGCCGGAGTGCCAAGTATCGTACGAAATCGGCTACTTGGGCCGTGCGGTGTCGACCCGGAGGTTACTTGACCGGGCCGAAGGACGGAACGACCGCACCGTCGTACTTGTCCTCGATGAACTTCTTGACCTCGTCGGAGTTGAGCAGCTTGGCGAGCTTCTCGACGCGGGGGTCCTTCTCGTTGCCCTTCTTGACGGCGAGGAAGTTGGCATAGGGGTTGCCGTCGGCCTTCTCGATCGCCAGCGAGTCCTCGGCGGGCTTGAGCTTGGCCTGGATGGCGAAGTTGCCGTTGATGACGGCGGCGTCGACGTCGTTCAGGGCGCGGGGCAGCGTGGCCGCCTCCAGCTCCTTGAACTCCAGGCCCTTCTTGTCCTTGATGTCGGAGAGCTTGGCGTCGGTGCCCACGCCGTCCTTGAGGACGATCACGCCGTTGTCGGCGAGCAGGCGCAGCGCGCGGCCCTCGTTGGTCGTGTCGTTGGGGACGGCGACGGTCTGACCGGCCTTCAGCTCCTTGAGGTCCTTGACCTTCTTGGAGTAGAGGGCGAGCGGCTCCAGCTCGACGTTGACGACCGGGACGATGTCGGTCTTCTGCTTCTTGTTGAAGTCGTCGAGGTAGGGCTTGTGCTGGAAGAAGTTGGCGTCGACCTCGCCGGACTGGGTGGCGGTGTTCGGCAGGACGTAGTCCGAGAACTCCTTCACCTCCAGCTTGAGTCCGGCCTTGTCCGCCAGCTCCTTCTTGACGTAGTTGAGGATGTCGCCGTGCGGCGTCGGGGAGGCGGCGACGACGAGCGCCTTGGACTCGTCGGTCTTGCCGCCCTCGGTCTTCTTGGCCGGGTCGGAGGCCGTGCCGCAGGCGGTGACGCCCAGGGCGAGCGCGGTGACGGCGGCGGCTGCGGCGGAGATCTTGATGTTCTTGCGCACGAAAAGTGCCTCTTTCTTGATCTTGCGGGTGGTGCGCCCGGACAAGGAGTGCGGGCTCGGGGGGAGAGAAGTTCAGGAGGTGCGGCCCCGGCGGGCGAGCAGGCGCACCGCGCCGTCGCCGATCAGCTGGGCGACGGTCACCAGGACCACCAGGACGACCACGGTGATGATCATGAACTGGGTCTCGAAGCGCTGGTAGCCGTAGGTGACGGCCACACTGCCCAGTCCGCCGCCGCCGACCGCGCCGGCCATCGCGGAGTACCCGATGAGCACGATGAACGTGGTGGTGACGGAGGAGATCAGGGCAGGCAGGGCCTGCGGCAGCAGCACCTTGAAGACGATCGTCGGCACTCCGCCGCCCATCGCCTGGGCCGCCTCGACCAGTCCGTGGTCCACCTCGCGGACCGCGGTCTCGACGAGCCGCGCGAAGAACGGGATCGCGCCGATGGCGAGCGGCACGACCATCGCGCTGGGCCCGATGAAGGTGTCCATGATGAAGGTGGTGAAGGGGATCAGCGCGATCAGCAGCACGATGAACGGCAGCGAGCGGCCGATGTTCACGATGACGCCGACGACCTTGTTGACGACCCTGTTCTGCAGCAGGCCGCCCTTGTCGGTGAGGACCAGGAAGACACCGAGCGGCAGGCCGACGGCCACCGAGGCGAGCGTGGACCACAGCACCATGTAGAGCGTGTCGATGATGCCCTGCGAGAGCAGCGGCTCCATTTCCGACCAGGTCACTTGCCACTCTCCTTGACCAGCAGGGGCTCCTTGGCCAGGGCGGGCACCTGTACGGGCGCCTCGGCCGGCTCGTCCGCGTCGTCGACCACGTCGACCTGGAGGCCCTGCTCGCGCAGGAAGCCGACGGGCACGACGTTCTCCTCGTAGCGGCCGGGCAGCTCGATGCGCATCCGGCCGATCTGCTTGCCGGCGACGGTGTCCATCGCGGCGCCCAGGATCGAGATGTCGATGTTGTACGTGCGCGACAGCTGCGAGATGACGGGCTGGGTCGCCGCCTCGCCGTGGAAGGTCACGTCGATGACGGTGCGGCCGGGGCCCGTCGCGTGTCCGGTCACCGGGAACAGCTCCTGTGCGAGTTCGGAGCCGGGCGTGGCGAGCAGTTCGCTCACCGTGCCCGACTCGACGACGCGTCCGCGCTTCATCAGGGCCGCCGAGTCGCAGACGGTCTTGACGACGTCCATCTCGTGCGTGATGAGCAGGACGGTGAGGCCGAGCTGCTGGTTGAGGTCGCGCAGCAGCTGGAGGATCGAACGGGTGGTCTCGGGGTCGAGCGCGCTGGTCGCCTCGTCGGAGAGCAGCACCTTGGGGTCGCCGGCCAGGGCGCGGGCGATGCCGACGCGCTGCTTCTGGCCGCCGGAGAGCTGTCCGGGGTACGCCTTCGCCTTGTCGGCGAGTCCGACCAGGTCCAGCAGCTCCAGCGCCTTGCGGGTGCGCTCCTTGCCGGAGATGCCGAGGATCTCCAGCGGCAGCTCGACGTTGCCCTGCACGGTGCGCGAGGACAGCAGGTTGAAGTGCTGGAAGACCATGCCGATCCGGCTGCGCGCCTCGCGCAGTCCCTTCCCGGCACGGGAGGAGCGTCCGGCGAGCGCGGTGAGGTCGACGCCGTCGACGGTCACGGTGCCCGAGGTGGGGCGTTCCAGCAGATTGACGCAGCGGATGAGCGAGGACTTGCCGGCGCCGCTCTGCCCGATGACGCCGTACACCTCGCCCTCGCGGACGTGCAGGTCGACGCCGTCGAGGGCGGTGACCTCACGGCCGCGCGACTGGTAGACCTTGGTCAGGCCAGTAGTGGTGATCACAGGGTTTCCATCACTGTTGTCGAGTGCGCGACGGCACGGGGTCTTTCCGTCGGCACGGGGCAGGTCGTCCGGGAGGGGGCGCGGCACAGCCCGGCTCGTGGGGCTTGTGGTGACTGCGGAGCCGGGGGCGCGCGGGGCGGGCGCGGAACGTACCGGAACGGCGTGGAGGCTTCCTTCGTACGTACGCGGCCGCGCGGGTCCTCGCTTCGGGGCGCGAGGCTCGGGCAGGGGCCCTCAGAAGTCGCACATTCGACACATACAACGAGCACCGGGCGTCGTGATCGCCTCGGTCGCAAGGGTGCGGCTGCTCGTCGTGGTCATGGGAACGAGTAAACCAGACGCCCGTACGAGCCGATCTCTGCTGTCCGAATAGCGGACACCGAATGTCCGCACTGCGAATACGAACCCGTGCGGGCCCTGCAACGAAGGGGTCCCGGCCGGACCGGGTGTGGCCAAGGCCACGCGCGGGCCGCGCGCACGGACGGCCCGCGCGGGCGGCGTCCGCGCCCGCTCGCCCACCACGCGCGCGCGGCGGAACTGTCCCCTCCGTCGCGCGTCGGGGGTCGGTCCCGGGCCTCGGCCACTGCCCGATACGCTCCTTCCCATGCTTGACGCCCTGACGGTCGCGATCTCCGTGGCCGCGCTCGCCCTCGCCGCCTGGTGCGGATACGCCGCCTTCCGCGACCAGCCCACCAAGGACTGGCACTTCATCGGCATGGCCGTGGTGACGGTCCTCGCGCTCGCCCAGCTGGTCATCGGCATCGTGCAGCTGGCCCGCGGCGAGAAGCCCGCCGAGGGCAACGTCATCTTCGTGTCGTACCTGATCGGCTCGTTCGCGGCGGTGCCCGCGGCCGGTTTCATGTCCCTCGCGGAGCGGACCAAGTGGGGTTCGATCACGGTGGCGGCGGGCGCGGTGGTCCTCGCCGTGCTGGAAGTGCGCCTGCACGACATCTGGAGCGGCTGAGATGACACCGGAGAACGCCCCCGCCGAGGGCCGCAAGCGCCTCGTGAAGGGCCCCGGGATGCTGCTGGTGTGGCTGTACGGGGTCATGTCGGTCGGCGCGGTGTCGCGCTCGGCGTACCAGATCGCGACGGAGTTCGACCGGGCTCCGCTGGCGTACACGCTGTCGGCGGTGGCGGCGGTGGTCTACGCCTTCATCACGTACACGCTGGTACGGGGCGGGGAGACGGCGCGCAGGGTGGCGCTGGTGTGCTGTGCGGTGGAGCTGGCGGGGGTGCTGGTGGTGGGCACCTGGACGCTGGTGTCGCCGGGGTCGTTCCCCGACGCGACGGTGTGGTCGAAGTACGGGGCGGGCTACTTGCTCATCCCCGTGATCCTCCCGGTGACGGGCCTCCTCTGGCTGCGGCGCCGCCGCTAGCCTTCGACCGCCCTGGGACGGGTCTAGCGGTCCGGCTGCGGGCGGGCGCGGGCGCGATCAACCTCCCCCGTCCGGTGCAGGAGTGCCCCTTCAGGGGCGCGGGGAACTGCGCGAGCAAGCCTCCACTCACCCGCGCGCACGCACTCTCCCCTTGGCGGGCCCGCCACCCGGGGTCCGGGGCGGAGCCCCGGTTTCGGGAAGGGGCGGGGTGGGGTGAGGCTCCGCGCAGCGGGCCACTCCGGTGCGGAGCTGCGGGCCGGGGCCGGGCGGGGCCGGAGGGTTCGGCTCCGCCGGGGGCCGCCCCCTTGCCCGCCCGTTCCGCCCCCCCCGGGGGGCGGCCCCGCCGCCCAAGGGGGCGGGGGTGGGAAAGGGCGGCCCCGCCGCCCGAGGGGGCGGGGTGGCGAGCGGGCGGGCCCGTCGTCCAAGGGGGCGGGGGCACGGGGGGTGCGGCCCCGCCGGGCAAGGGGCGGGGGCGAGATGTGCGGCCCCCGCCGCATAAGGGGGTGGGGAGGGTTAGGCGCTGGTGGTGTAGGCGTCGGGGGAGTCCTTCTCCAGCGTGATCAGCGTCAGCCGCGAGTTCGACCGGTCCGCCGCCGTCTGCGCATACCCCCTGCTCCGGTAGAGCCGGAGGTTCGCCTCACTGCGGTGCCCCGTCGTCAGCCGGAACCGCTTGGCCTCCGTCGCCGCCGCCACCCGCGTCTCGATCTCGGCGAGCAGCCGCCCCCCGAGGCCGTGCCTGCGCATCCTCGGGTGCACGATCAGCTTGGCGATCCGCGCGGTCCCGTCCGGATCCGTGGTCGCCCGGACGGACGCGACGATCTCGTCGCCGAGCCGGGCCACCAGCCCGTGGCCCAGCTCCAGTTCGGCCCGCAGCTCCGCCAGCGTCTGGGTGAGCGGCTCGATGCCGTAGTCGTCGTAGAGCTCCGCCTCGCTCTGGTAGCAGAGGTACTGGAGTTTGAGGATCTGCTCGGCGTCCCGTTCGTCCGCCGCAGAGATGATCACGCTCGTGCCCATGTGTGCTGCCTCCTGCTCGCCCGCTCCACCGGCCGGTCTACGGCTCCATTCCCCTGCGTTCGGGGGGCGCAACCTCCGCCGCGAGCATTCTGCGCAGGCATCCCAGGCAACGGGAACGCATGGGCCCCAAACTCCCTTGTGACATTCCCAACTCCCCTGCGATTTCCCGGTAGGTGGGGTCGGCGGGCGAGAGCAGCAGGGTGAGCAGCGGACGGCAGCGCGCCGGGAGGCGGCGGACGGCCGCCCGCAGTGCCCGGCGGCGTTCGGCGGCGAGCACGGCCGGTTCGGGGCCCGCCTCGTACTCCTCGGGCGGCTCGGCCGCGTACGGCAGTTCGTGCTGCGCGCGCCGCCGGGCGAGCCGCGCCTCGGCCCGTACCGCGCTGCGCAGCCAGCCGGCCGGGGACTCCGGCACCGTGCCGGGGTGCTCCAGCAGCCGCACCCAGACGGCCTGTTCGAGGTCGGCCGCCTCCACTCCCGCGCCCGGCGCCTCCGCCTCGGCCTCGGCGGCGAGCAGCGGGGTGAGGGCCTGCACCTCTTGCAGCAGAAGATCCATGCCGCACGGGACGCGGCCGGCGCCGGGCGCGGTTGCCGGTCCGGCCGCGTCTCACCCGTACGACACACGTACGAAAAGCGGACGCGGCGCGGACCTCGTGGGCGCGGGCGAGGCGTCGGCGCGGCCTACGCGGTGAAGTCGGCCGCCGCCAGCAGCGCGGTGTCCGGGTTGTCGGAGAAGATGCCGTCGATTCCGGTCGCGAGGTACGCCTTGAGGGCGCCGAAGACGTCCCCGTAGGCGGCCGGGTCGGTGCCGCGGCGGAAGTCGGCGGGCAGGAAGCTGTTCTCGTTGCGCGAGGTGTACGGGTGCAGGATCAGGCCCTTGGCGTGCGCGTCCCGGACCAGGGTGGTGGGCCTGCCCAGCTTGCCCGCGGCGTCCTTGGGGATGACCAGGTCGAGCGAGGGGCCCAGGCCCTGCGCGAAGCCCGCGATCCACTTCAGGCCCTCGGGCTTGATCAGGTCGGCGACGGTGCGCGGGTCGCCGGAGGTGACGAAGTCGTACGGGCGGGAGGTGAGGCCGCCCTCCAGCAGGACGACGCGCGGCGCGTCCACCAGCTTGGCGAGCCGCTGGAGGCTGGTCGGCTCGAAGGACTGGAGGAAGTTCGGGGAGTGCTTCTTGTGCCGGCCGTACTTGCGCAGGAGGCGGGCGAGCGGCTCCTCGGTGCCCAGGCCCAGGCTCCGGAAGTAGGTGGGGTGCTTGGTCTCGATGTGCAGCCAGACCGGGCGGCCCCGCCTGCGGCCCTCCCGGTCGGCCCAGCGCAGCACCTCCTCCATGGTGGGGATCTGCCAGCGGCCGTCGTAGAGGGTGTTGCGCGGGCGGATCGCCGGGATGCGCTCCTTGGCGCGCAGCGTCCGGAGTTCGGCGAGCGTGAAGTCCTCGGTGAACCAGCCGGTTATCTCGACGCCGTCGACTCTCTTGGTCGCCTTGCGGGAGGCGAACTCGGGGTGCGCGGCGACGTCCGTGGTGCCCGTGATGTCGTTCTCGTGCCGGCAGACGAGGTGGCCGTCCTTGGTCGGGACGACGTCCTGCTCGACGACGTGGGCGCCCATGTCGAGGGCGAGCTGGTAGGAGCCGAGGGTGTGCTCGGGCCGGTACCCGCTGGCGCCCCGGTGCCCGACGACGGTCGGTACGGGCAGCCCCCGGTAGCCGGGGCCGCCGTGGCCGGACCCGCCGCGCCCGGGATTGCCGTGGCCGGCCGCGTTCGCGGTGCCGGACAGGCCCAGGGCCGCTCCGCCCGCGCCGAGTACCGCCGCGCCCAGCAGCGTCCGGCGGCCGGGTCCGGACTGCGCACCGTGTGTCATGGAATCTCCTTGGCTGTGAGAGGTCTACGACGTAAAGACTGGGGGGCCTGGACGGTACGCACCGGAAACGCAGGTCAACAGTGCGTATCCAGTTGGTGAACCCGATGTGCGATCAAAGGCGACCCGCGAGTATCGTCCTCACCTGCACCGACCCGCGTAAACCTCGTCGGACCACTCAAGCATCACGACTTCGGAGGAACCGTTGTCCCGTCTCGCGCTCATCAAGGCAGTGCTCGGACCGATCCTGCGTCTGATGTTCCGCCCCCGGGTGGAAGGCGCCGAGAACATTCCGGGGACGGGCCCGGTCATCCTGGCCGGGAACCACCTGACGTTCATCGACTCCATGATCATGCCGATCTGCCTGGACCGCCCGGTGCACTACATCGGCAAGGACGAGTACGTCACCGGCAAGGGCGTCAAGGGCCGTCTGATGGCCTGGTTCTTCACCAGCTGCGGCATGATCCCGGTCGACCGGGACGGCGGTCGCGGCGGCGTCGCGGCGCTCATGACGGGCCGCCGGGTGCTGGAGGAAGGCAAAATGTTCTCCATTTACCCGGAGGGCACCCGCTCCCCCGACGGCCGCCTCTACCGGGGCCGTACCGGTATCGCCCGTCTGACCCTGATGACGGGTGCGCCGGTGGTGCCGTTCGCGATGATCGGCACCGACAAGATCCAGCCGGGCGGCGCGGGCCTGCCGCGCCCCGGCAAGGTGACGGTCCGGTTCGGCAAGCCGATGGAGTTCTCCCGCTACGAGGGCATGGACCGCGACCGCTACGTGCTGCGGGCGGTGACCGACTCGGTGATGTCCGAGGTCATGCAGCTGTCGGGCCAGGAGTACGTGGACATGTACGCGACCAAGGCGAAGGCGGCCTGACGCACCGGGCAAGCACGCGATACGCGACGAGGGCCCGCCGGAGAGATCCGGCGGGCCCTTCCGCGTCCGTGCGCGGCCTCCCGGTCAGTGCTCGATGCCCTCTTCGAGCTTCTGTCCGCGCAGCATGAACCAGGCCGCGGTGGCCGTCGCGAACAGCACCAGCGCGCCGACCAGGGCCGCCGTCTGGAAGCCGTCGGTGAAGGAGTCCCGGGCGGATTCGAGCAGGGGTCCCGCCAGGTCGCGGGGCAGTTCGGCGGCGGACTCGACGGCGCCGCCGAGCGAGTCGTGGGCGGCCGTGGAGACGTGGGCGGGGACGCCGTCGGGGACCGGGAAGCCCCGGTAGATGCCGGTGACGATGGAGCCGAGCAGGGCGATGCCGAGGGCCGCGCCGAGTTCGTACGCCGTCTCGGACACCGCGGACGCGGCGCCCGCCTGCTCCTTCGGGACGCTGGAGAGGATGACGTCGGCGGTGACCGTGAAGGCCAGGCCCGCGCCCAGTCCGCCCAGGAAGAGGGCACAGCCCAGTGCCACGACCCCGGTGTCGGAGGTCAGCAGGGTGCACGCGGCCAGGGAGAGGCCGACGGCGGTCAGTCCGCCCGACACCGCGAGCCGTACCGAGGTGCGGCGGGCCAGGATGCCCGCGGACAGGCCCGCGCCCACCGCGCCGACGGCCGCCGGGAGTTCGATGAGTCCCGCCTGCAGCGGCGAGCGCTCCTGGACCAGTTGGAGGAACTGGGAGAGGAAGAAGACCAGCCCGGACAGGCCGAGGATGGTCAGCAGGTCGGCCAGGACGGCACCGGAGAAGCCGCGGTGCTGGAAGAGCCGCATGTCCAGCAGCGGGGAGGGCAGGGTGCGTTGGCGCCGTACGAACCAGTACAGCGCGCCCACTCCGACGACGGCCGCGACGGCGATGTCCCAGCGGAAGCCGTGCACGGCGGCCTCCTTGATCGCGTACACGACGGAGACCATGCCGACCAGCGAGAGCAGCACGCTGAGCAGGTCCCACGGGCCGGGCGCCGGGTCCTTGGACTCGGGCAGCAGCTTGATGCCGACGACGACGAGGACGGCCATGACGGGGAGGTTGATGAGGAAGACCGAACCCCACCAGAAGTTTTCGAGGAGGAACCCGCCGACGACCGGTCCGACGGCCGCACCGGCGGAGGCGGCGGCGCCCCAGATGCCGACGGCGAGGCTGCGTTCCTTGGGGTCGTGGAAGATGTTGCGGATCAGGGCGAGCGTGGAGGGCATCAGGGTCGCACCGGCGACACCGAGCAGCGCGCGGGCCACGATCATCATCTCGGGGCTGGTGGCGTACGCGTTGAGCACGGACACCGCGCCGAACGCGACGGCACCCGTCAGCAGGAGCTTCTTGCGGCCGATCCGGTCGCCGAGGCTGCCCATGGAGACCAGCAGGCCCGCGATGACGAACGAGTAGACGTCACCGATCCACAGCAGCTGGGTGCCGGACGGCTTGAGGTCCTCGCTCAGGAACGGGGTCGCGAGGCCGAGCACGGTCGCGTCGACGGCGACCAGGAGCACGGCGAGTACGAGTACGGCGAGGGCCAGCCAGCGGCCGAAGCTGGATATCGGCTCGGGCCCCTGGTCCGCGGCCCGCTCGCGCCGATCGGTGCTTGTCATTTCTCCACGCTCCGCCGTGCGCCGCCGAGCAGCAACTCGACGATCATGTACGAGAAGTCCTTCTTGGCGCTGCGGCCGTCCAGGACGGACCACGAGGCGGACGAGACGAGTCCGTACAGCGCGTCGGTGAGCCAGGCGGGGCTGAGGTCGATGCGGAACTCGCCGTCCTGCTGGCCGCGCCGGAAGAGGGCGGCGAGTCGGAGGTCGATCCGGTCCCAGCCCTCGTTCTGGTCGCCCTCGAAGAGCTGGTTCTCGGTGATGAGGAAGGCCATCAGGCCGGCGCTGGGTTCGACGGCGGCGACCAGCCGGCGGACGGCGTCGGTGGCCGTCCCCTCGTCGAGCCGCGCGGCGTCCAGGGCGGCGTGCATCTCCCGGAGGCAGAACTCCTCCAGCGCCTTGATGAGCGCGTCCCGGCCGGCGAAGTGCCGGTGCAGGGTCGCCCGCCCGATGCCGGCGGCGCGGGCGACCTCGTCCATGGTGGAGGTGGCTTTGCGGGTGAGGAGGGCGGCGGCGGAACGCAGGACGTGTTCGCGGTCGACTGTCATGAGACGAGGGTATACCGAATGAGACGTTGATGTCTCATGGGGGCGGGTGGAGGTGCCGCTGCGGGGCGGGGGTGCCCGCGCGGGGTGCCGCCGCGGGGCGCCCGTCGGACGGTGTCGCGCCTGCGGCGGGCCTTCACCCCGCCCCGCCCCTTCCCTGGACCGCTTGCCGCGGGGCCGGGGGGGGTTCCGCGGGAGCGTTGTGGTTGCTCGCGCAGTTCCCCGCGCCCCTGGGAGGGGGGTTACTGCTTGGCGGTGGACCAGGCCTGCTGGGTGGCCAGGTCCGTCTTGAGTTCGGCCAGTTGGGCGGCGACCGCCGAGGGGGCCGTGCCGCCGCGGCCGTTGCGGGAGGCGAGGGCGCCGGGGACGTTCAGGACGGTGCGGACCTCCGGCGTCAGGTGCGCGGAGATCTTGGCGAACTGCTCGTCCGTCAGCTCGTCCAGCTCGATGCCCGCCTTCTCGCACTCCTTGACGCACTCCCCCGCCACCTCGTGCGCGACCCGGAACGGGACCCCCTGCTTGACCAGCCACTCCGCGACGTCCGTGGCGAGCGAGAAGCCCGCCGGAGCCAGCTCCTCCATGCGCTCGCGGTGGACGGTGAGGGTGGCCATCATGCCGGTGAAGGCGGGCAGCAGGACCTCCAGGGTGTCGCAGGAGTCGAAGACCGGCTCCTTGTCCTCCTGGAGGTCGCGGTTGTACGCCAGCGGCAGCGCCTTCAGCGTGGCCAGCAGGCCGGTGAGGTTGCCGATGAGGCGGCCCGACTTGCCCCGCGCCAGCTCCGCGATGTCCGGGTTCTTCTTCTGCGGCATGATCGAGGAGCCGGTCGAGAAGGCGTCGTGGAGGGTGACGAAGGAGAACTCCTTCGTGTTCCAGATGATGACCTCCTCGGCGATCCGGGAGAGGTTGATCCCGATCATCGCGGTGATGAAGGCGAACTCGGCGACGAAGTCGCGGGACGCCGTGCCGTCGATGGAGTTGCCGGCCGAGCCGTGCTCGAAGCCGAGGTCGGCGGCGACCGCCTCCGGGTCCAGGCCGAGCGAGGAGCCGGCGAGCGCGCCGGAGCCGTAGGGCGACACCGCGGTGCGCTCGTCCCACTGCCGCAGCCGTTCGGCGTCCCGGGAGAGCGGCTGCACATGGGCCAGGACGTGGTGCGCGAACAGCACCGGCTGGGCGTGCTGGAGGTGGGTGCGGCCGGGCATCGCCACGTCCGGGTGCGCCTCGGCGAGACCGATCAGGGCCTCCTGGAGTTCGGCGATCAGTCCGCCGATGATCCGGGCGTGGTCGCGGAGGTACATCCGGAAGAGGGTGGCGACCTGGTCGTTGCGGGAGCGGCCCGCCCGCAGCTTGCCGCCGAGGTCGGGGCCGAGGCGCTCCAGGAGGCCGCGCTCCAGGGCGGTGTGCACGTCCTCGTCGGCGACGGTGCCGACGAACGAGCCGTCGGCGACGTCCGCCGCGAGCTGGTCGAGCCCGGCGAGCATCCGGGTCAGCTCGTCGGCCGTGAGCAGCCCGGCCTTGTGCAGGACACGGGCGTGGGCGCGGGAGCCGGCGATGTCGTAGGGGGCGAGCCGCCAGTCGAAGTGGACGGACGCGGACAGCTTGGCCAGGGCCTCGGCCGGGCCGTCGGCGAACCGGGCGCCCCAGAGCCGTACATCACCGGTGTTGCTGCTCACAGCTGTTGCTCCTCGGAAGATCGCGAAAGGTGTGGTGCCGGAGGGGGCGTGCCCCGTGGGCGGTGCGGAAAGGTGGTGCCGAAGGGCCGGGTGCGACGCCGCCTCCCCGCGCGGAGGAACGGGGAGGCGGCAGGTTCAACGAGCGGCCTCAGCCGAGGTCGCGCCGGGCAGGGGTCCGGCCGGGGGCGGCGGCGGTGTCCGATCCGTCCGGGCGGACTGGTGCGACGCGCTCGGTCACTGCTCTCTCCTTACGGCTTTCGGCTGCTCGGCACGGAGGGGGACGCGGACCGTACGGTCCGGGTGGTGAGGGTTCATACGGTGTTAGGCATAACTATGCAGTCCGCCGTATGGATTGTCAAAGCCCCCGTCCCCGTACCTCCGGTGCTCCGTCGGCGGGCGCCTCGGGAGGCGAGTCGGCGACCGAGCCGTAATGCTGGGGAAGATCCCGGGCAGGCTCGGTAGCAGCGATCAACGGACAGCTCTACGGACACACGGACCTGCGGACGTCGTACAGAGGCGAAGGAGCGGTGGACACCATGACGCGACCGAGGATTGTGGTGGTCGGCGCAGGCTTCGTCGGCATCGAGTGCCTGCACAGGCTGGAGCGCAAGCTCGCCCCGCGCGACGCCGAACTGATCCTGATCTCCCCCCACGACTACCAGCTCTACCTCCCCCTCCTCCCCCATGTGGCGGCAGGCGTCCTCACCCCGCAGTCGGTGGCCGTCTCGCTGCGCCGCAGGCTGCGCCGTACGAAGATCGTGCCCGGGGTGGCCATCGGCATCGACGCGAAGGCCAAGGCGTGCATCGTGCGCAGGGCGACGGGCGAGGTGACCGTCAAGCCGTACGACCACCTGGTCATCGCCGCCGGTTCCACCACCCGCACCTTCGACATCCCCGGCCTCACCGACCACGCGCTGGGCGTGAAGACGCTCGCCCAGGCCGCGTACATCCGTGACCACGTGATCGCCCAGCTGGACCTGGCGGCGGCCACCACGGACCAGGAGGAGCGGGCCGCGCGCCTGCAGTTCGTGGTCGTCGGCGGCGGGTACGCGGGCGTGGAGACGGCCGCCTGTCTGCAACGCCTCACCACCAACGCCCTCAAGCGCTATCCGCGGCTGGACCCGACCCTGGTCCGCTGGCACCTGGTGGACGTGGCCCCGCGCCTGCTGCCCGAACTGGGCGAACGCCTGGGCGTCAAGGCGATGGCGATGCTGCGCGAGCGCGGGATCGAGTTCTCGCTGGGCACGTCGGTGGCCGCGGTCGAGGAGACGAGCGTCAAGCTCACCGACGGCCGCACCCTCCCCTCGCGCACGCTGATCTGGACCGCGGGCGTCGCCGCCAGCCCGCTGGTCACCACGATCGGCGCGGAGACCCAGCGCGGCCGGATCACCGCCACCAACCAGCTGACCGTCCCCGGCTTCGACGGCCTGTACGCGGCGGGCGACGTGGCCGCGGTCCCGGACGACGCCAAGGGCGGCGACGCGATCTGCCCGCCGACGGCACAGCACGCCCAGCGCCAGGGCAAGGTCCTGGCGGACAACATCATGGCGAACCTGCGCGGCACCCCGCTGCGGCCCTACCACCACAAGGACCTGGGCCTGGTCGTGGACCTCGGCGGCGCCGACGCGGTCTCCAAGCCGCTGGGCATCGAACTCCACGGCCTCCCGGCCCAGGTGGTGGCCCGCGGCTACCACGTCATGGCCCTCCCGACCTTCACCGCCCGCACCCGCGTCCTGGTCAACTGGGGCCTGAACGCGGTCGCCGGCGACGACTTCGTCCGCACCGACTTCCAGGACAGCGCCCGCCCGAAGACGCTCCAGGAGTTCGAGCGCACCAAGGCCTACCTCTCCCCGGAGGAGGTACGGGAACACAGCGCGATGCTGAACACCCGGTCGTAGGCCCCCGGAGCGGGTGCGGGACCGCCGCCCGGCGCCCGCCGCCCGTCCGGCCCAAGGAGCACATCTCGACCGGCGTCGACGGCCTGCCGGGACCGCCGTTGCCGCTGCCGCCCCGTAACGTCCGAGGATGATCCTGCCGCGCACCGCCGCTGTGGCCCTCGCCTCGCTCGCCCTCGCCGTCGTCTCCCCCGCCTCCGCCTCCTTCGAACGGCCGCTGCCCGCGCGGATGGCCGACACCGGCGGAGGCCGGCAGCTGATCACCGCCGTCGCCGCGGACCCGGCCGCCACCACCGGCACCGTGACCTGGTGGGACCGGCGGCCGGGCGGGAAGTGGGTGGCCGCGGGGTCGGCGGCGGCGCGGTTCGGGGCGGGCGGGCTGGCCGAGGGCGCGAGCAGGCGGCAGAACACCGCCACCACCCCGACCGGCCTGTACGGGCTGCCGTACGCGTTCGGGACCCAGCCCCCGCCGCCCGGCACCCGGGTCGCGTACCGCAGGATCGGCCCGCGGTCGTGGTGGTGCCAGGACAACGCCTCGCGCGCGTACAACCGGTGGGTGGAGGGGCTGCCCCGCGACTGCCGGGCGGGCGAGGCGGAGAAGCTGGACTCGTACCGCACGCAGTACGCGCACGCGCTGCTCGTGGACTTCAACTACCACCGGCCGGTGCGCGGCCGGGGCGCGGGCATCTTCCTGCACGTCAACGGGCGTGCGGCGACGGCAGGCTGTGTGTCGGTGCCGGCCGGTGCCATGCGGCGCATCCTCTCCTGGGCCGATCCGGCGCGGGCCCCGCACCTCGCCGTCGGGACCGCCGCCGGAGACACCGCCATCACCCGCTATTGACCGCCTTTAGCCCCGTTGGTCCGGGATTTGTTGTAGGGACCACATATCGAGACGGTGTTGCGCGGGCCGCCCGGCGGGGCGTTGCATCACGCCGTGAGTACCGAAACCCGCACCGCCCCCACCAGCGACAACGGCACCGACCGGGCCGCCCGCCGCGCCGTCACCGTCTTCCCCGTGCTCGTCCTCGTGGCGGGCGCGCTGGGCCTGCTCCTCCCGGACACCTTCGCCGGGTGGAAGACCTCGGTGCCCTATCTGCTGGGCGTCGTGATGTTCTGCATGGGCCTGACGATGACCCCGCTCGACTTCAAGGGCGTCGCCAGGCGGCCGTGGGCGGTGGCGCTCGGACTCGTGGCGCACTACGTGATCATGCCGGGGCTCGGCTGGCTGATCGCCCACGCGCTGGACCTGTCGCCGCAGCTCGCGGCCGGCGTCATCCTGGTCGGCTGCGCGCCGAGCGGCACCGCGTCCAACGTCGTGACCTACCTGGCGCGCGGCGACGTGGCGCTCTCGGTGTCCGTGGCGACGGTCTCCACCGTGCTGGCCCCGCTGGTCACCCCGCCGCTGACGCTGCTGCTCGCGGGCGAGTACCTGCCGGTGGACGCGGGGTCCATGGTCGAGGACATCCTCAAGACCGTGCTGCTGCCGGTGATCGCGGGACTGCTGGTACGGCTGGTGGCCGGGCGGTACGTGGACCGGGTGCTGGGCGCGCTGCCCTGGCTGTCGGCGGCGACCATCGCCGTGATCGTGGCGGTCGTGGTGGCGGGCAGCGCCGCCGCGATCAAGTCGGCCGCACTGGTCGTGCTGGTCGCGGTCGTCCTGCACAACGGCCTCGGCCTCGCGCTGGGGTACGGCGCCGGACGGCTGGCCAGGCTCGGCCGGCCCGCCAGCCGGGCGATGGCCTTCGAGGTCGGCATGCAGAACTCCGGGCTCGCCGCCTCGCTGGCCACCGCCCACTTCAGCCCGCTGGCCGCACTGCCGTCGGCGGTGTTCTCGGTGTGGCACAACGTCTCGGGTGCGCTGGTCGCCGCCTGGATGTCGTACCGCAGCAGGAAGCAGGAGGAACGGGCGGGCGCGGAGCGGCCGGAGCGGACGGGCGCGGAGGACACGGGCGCGGAGGGCACGGGCGCGGAGGGCACGGCGGACGCCGGGGCCTGACAGACCGACAGGTCCCCCGGCCGGACCCGGCACCGTCCTTCGGCCGGTCCGGCCGTTCCCTCCGGGGTGTCTAGCGTTCCTTCTGGGCCAGTCGCAGCAGGTGGTCCGCCAGTGCCTGGCCGCCCGCCGGGTCGCGGCTGATCAGCATCAGGGTGTCGTCGCCCGCGATGGTGCCGAGGATCGCCCGCAGCTCCGCCTGGTCGATGGCCGAGGCCAGGAACTGGGCGGCGCCCGGCGGAGTGCGCAGCACCACCAGGTTGGCGGAGGCCTCCGCGGAGATCAGCAGTTCCGCGGAGAGGCGCCGCATCCGCTCCTCCTTGGCGGACTCCCCCAGCGGTGCCTGCGGGGTGCGGAAGCCGCCCTCACTGGGCACCGCGTAGATCAGTTCGCCGCCGGTGTTGCGGATCTTCACCGCGCCGAGCTCGTCGAGGTCGCGGCTGAGCGTCGCCTGGGTGACGCTCAGCCCGTCGTCGCTGAGCAGCTTGGCCAGCTGGCTCTGCGAGCGCACCGGCTGCCGGTTCAGGATGTCCACGATCCGGCGGTGGCGTGCGGTCCGGGTCTGCGGTACCGCGGGCCCGCCGTTGCCGTGCTCGTTGTCCCGCGCCTGCGCCTCGGTCATCGTCGTCATTCTCCGGATCGTTGGTCCCCGTGTGCTGCGGCGTTCGCCTCGTCGAGGATGCCGGGCAGGGCCCCGAGGAACGCGTCCACCACTTCGTCACCGATGGTCAGGGCCGGCATCAGCCGGACGACATCGGGGGCGGGCGCGTTCACCAGGAAACCGGCGTCCTGAGCCGCCTGCTGCACCTGGGGAGCGAGGGACTCGGTCAAGACGATACCCAGGAGCAGGCCCTCGCCCCGGACATGGGAGACCAGCGGGTGGCCGAGTGACTGGATCGCGTCGCGCAGCCGGCCGCCGGTCCGCTTGGTCGCGTCCAGCAGTCCGTCGGCCGTGATCGTGTCCAGGACGGCGAGTCCGGCGGCGCAGGAGACGGGGTTGCCGCCGAAGGTGGAGCCGTGGTGGCCGGGCTTGAGGAGGTCGGCGGCCGGTCCGTGCACGATCGTCGCGCCGAGCGGGAGGCCGCCGCCCAGGCCCTTGGCGAGGGTGACGATGTCCGGGTCGATGCCTTCCTCGGCCTGGTGGGCGAGCCAGTGCCCGGTCCGGCCGATGCCGGTCTGCACCTCGTCGAGGACCAGCAGGGTGCCGGTGGCGCGGGTGATCTCCCGGGCGGCCCGCAGATAGCCGGGCGGCGGCACCACGACACCGAGTTCGCCCTGGATGGGCTCGATGACCAGCAGTGCCGTGTCCTCGGTGACCGCTTCCCGGAGCGCTTCCACGTCTCCGTACGGTACGTGCGTGACGTCGCCGGGCAGCGGCAGGAACGGCTCCCGCTTGCCCTGCTGGCCGGTGAGGGCGAGCGCGCCCATGGTGCGGCCGTGGAAACCGCCGACGGTGGCGACCATGTGGCCCCGGCCGGTGAGCCGGCCGATCTTGAAGGCGGCCTCGTTGGCCTCGGCGCCGGAGTTGCAGAAGTAGACGCGGCCCGGCCGGCCGGAGATCTCGATCAGCCGCTCGGCGAGCGCGACGGGCGGTTCGGCGACGAAGAGGTTGGCGACGTGGCCGAGCGAGGCGATCTGCTCGGAGACGGCCCGGACGATCGCGGGGTGGGCGTGGCCGAGGGCGTTGACCGCGATGCCGCCGACGAAATCGGCGTATTCCTTGCCGTCGGCGTCCCAGAGGCGGGAGCCCTCGCCGCGGACCAGGGCCAGGCCGGGGGTGCCGTAGTTGTCGGTCATGGCGCCCTGCCACCGGCCGATGAGTGCGGCGTTGCTCATGATTCCCCCTGGGAAGACAGGCTGTCCGGTACGTGCGCGTCGGGTGCGGCGGGCTCGTCGGGCACGACCATCGTGCCGATGCCCTCGTCGGTGAAGATCTCCAGCAGGATCGAGTGCTGCACCCGGCCGTCGATGACCCGGGCGGTCTGCACCCCGTTGCGCACGGCGTGCAGGCAGCCGCGCATCTTGGGGACCATTCCGCTGGCCAGGTCGGGCAGGAGCTTCTCCAGCTCGGTGGCGGTGAGGCGGCTGATCACGTCGTCGCTGTGCGGCCAGTCCTCGTAGAGGCCCTCGACGTCGGTGAGGACCATCAGGGTTTCGGCGTCCAGCGCCGCAGCGAGTGCCGCAGCCGCCGTATCAGCATTGACGTTGTAGACATGTCCGTCGTCCTGGGAGCGGGCGATCGAGGAGACGACCGGGATGCGGCCGTCGGCGAGGAGCGCTTCGATCGCGCCGGTGTCGATCGCGGTGATCTCTCCGACCCGGCCGATGTCGACGGCCTCGCCGTCGATCTGCGGGAAGTGCTGGGTGGCGGTGATGGTGTGCGCGTCCTCGCCGGTGAGGCCGACGGCGAGCGGGCCGTGCTGGTTGAGCAGCCCGACCAGTTCGCGCTGCACCTGCCCGGCGAGCACCATCCGTACGACGTCCATCGCCTCGGGTGTGGTGACCCGCAGGCCCGCCTTGAACTCGCTGACGATGCCCGCCGCGTCGAGCTGCCTGCTGATCTGCGGGCCGCCGCCGTGCACCACGACGGGGCGCAGCCCGGCGTGGTGCAGGAAGACGACGTCCTGCGCGAAGGCGGCCTTCAGTTCCTCGTCGACCATGGCGTT
The DNA here is from genome assembly GCF_042874215.1 of Streptomyces sp. NPDC004111. Classification (NCBI taxonomy): domain Bacteria; kingdom Bacillati; phylum Actinomycetota; class Actinomycetes; order Kitasatosporales; family Streptomycetaceae; genus Streptomyces; species Streptomyces sp. NPDC004111. The sequence continues at coordinate 125,305 of NZ_JBIAMU010000013.1, read as the reverse complement.
GCCGCCGAACTTGATGACGACGGTCTTGCCCTGGTGGCGGATCAGCCAGGGCAGCGCCTCGATGAGGATCTGCGCCTTGGGCAGCGCGGTGTGCTTGCGGGCGGTGGGCTTGGCTCCGGGGCCGCCGGTGCCCGGCGCGGGGCTGGGTTCGCTGCTCATGAGGAGTACGCGCTGTTCTCGTGGACGTAGTCGGCGGTGAGGTCGTTGGCCCAGATGACGGCGGACTCGGTGCCTTCGGCGAGGTCGGCGGTGATCCTGATCTCGCGGTAGCGCATGTCGACGAGGTCGCGGTCGTCGCCGACGGAGCCCTTCTTGCAGACCCAGACGTCGTTGATGGCGACGTTCAGCTCGTCGGGGTCGAAGGCGGCCTTCGTGGTGCCGATGGCGGAGAGCACCCGGCCCCAGTTGGGGTCCTCGCCGTGCAGGGCGCACTTGAGGAGGTTGTTGCGGGCGATGGACCGGCCGACCTCGACGGCGTCGTCCTCGGTGGCCGCGTTGATCACCTCGATCCGGATGTCCTTGCTGGCGCCCTCGGCGTCGCCGATGAGCTGCCGGGCGAGGTCGTCGCAGACGGTGCGTACGGCCGCCGCGAACTCCGCGTGCTCCGGGACCACTCCGGCCGCCCCGGAGGCGAGCAGCAGCACGGTGTCGTTGGTGGACATGCAGCCGTCGGAGTCGACCCGGTCGAAGGTCTGCCGGGTGGCGTCGCGCAGCGCCGCGTCGAGCACGGGGGCTTCGAGGTCGGCGTCGGTGGTGAGCACGACGAGCATGGTGGCGAGCCCGGGGGCGAGCATGCCCGCGCCCTTGGCCATGCCGCCGACGGTCCAGCCCTCGCCCTGGAAGACGGACGTCTTGTGCACGGAGTCGGTGGTCTTGATGGCGATGGCGGCCTTCTCGCCGCCGTGCACGGACAGCTCGGCCGCGGCCTTGTCGATCCCGGGGAGGAGCTTGTCCATGGGGAGGGTGACGCCGATGAGGCCGGTGGACGCGACCGCGACCTCGCCCGCACCGATCTCCAGCACCTCGGCCACCTTCTCGGCGGTGGCGTGGGTGTCCTGGAAGCCCTGGGGGCCGGTACAGGCGTTGGCGCCGCCGGAGTTGAGGACGACCGCGGCGATCTGCCCGCTCCTGAGCACCTGCTCGGACCAGCGGACCGGGGCGGCCTTGACGCGGTTGGTGGTGAAGACGCCCGCGGCGGCTCGGCGCGGCCCGGTGTTGACCACGAGGGCCAGATCCGGGTTGCCGTTCGCCTTGATCCCGGCGGCGATGCCCGCCGCCGTGAATCCCTGTGCTGCCGTGACGCTCACGGTGCGACTCCGATCGTGTTGAGACCCGTGGACTCTGGCAGTCCGAGGGCGATGTTCATGCTCTGCACCGCGCCGCCGGCGGTGCCCTTGGCGAGGTTGTCGATGGCGCTGACGACGACGATGCGCCGGGCTGCGGCGTCGTACGCGACCTGGATCTGCACGGCGTTGGAGCCGTACACGGCGGCGGTGGCGGGCCACTGCCCCTCGGGGAGGAGGCGTACGAACGGCTCGTCCGCGTACGCCTTCTCGTACGCGGCCCGTACGTCGTCCCCGCTCACTCCGGGCCTGGCCTTCGCGCTGCTGGTGGCGAGGATGCCGCGGGGCATCGGGGCGAGCGTCGGGGTGAAGGAGACGGTGACCCGCTCCCCCGCGACGGCGCTGAGGTTCTGGATCATCTCCGGGGTGTGCCGGTGGCCGCCGCCGACGCCGTACGGGGTCATGTTGCCCATCACCTCGGAACCGAGCAGGTGCGGCTTGGCGGCCTTGCCCGCGCCGGAGGTGCCGGACGCCGCGACGATCACCGCCTCCGGCTCCGCCAGGCCCGCCGCGTACGCCGGGAACAGCCCGAGCGAGACGGCCGTCGGGTAGCAGCCGGGCACCGCGATGCGCCGGGACCCGGCCAGCGCGGCGCGCGCGCCCGGCAGTTCGGGCAGGCCGTAGGGCCAGGTGCCGGCGTGCGGGGAGCCGTAGAACTTCTCCCAGTCGGCGGCGTCCGTCAGCCGGAAGTCGGCTCCGAGGTCGACCACCAGCACGTCGTCGCCGAGCTGCTCGGCGACCGCGGCGGACTGGCCGTGCGGCAGCGCGAGGAAGACCACGTCGTGCCCGGCGAGCACCTCGGCGGTGGTCGGCTCCAGTACCCGGCCGGCCAGCGGCGCGAGGTGCGGCTGCACGCTGCCGAGCGGCTGTCCGGCCTGCGAGTGCGCGGTCAGGGCGCCGATCTCCACGCCGGGGTGCACGAGCAGGAAGCGCAGGAGCTCACCGCCCGCGTATCCGCTCGCCCCGGCCACTGCTGCCCGTACCACCATCGAAATGCCTCCTCGTCGATGGCATGACTATACGTATGCACGCAGTTTTATGCAAAGAGTTTCGCGGCGGACGCGTCGGCGGACCGCCGCGGCCGGGGCGGCCGGGGCGGCCGGATCACTGTCGCGCGGGGGTCAGCGCCAGTAGCCGGTGAAGGTGACGGCGTCCTTGCCGAAGCCCCGGTCGGCGACCAGGTGGCGGCGCACACCGGTGGCGAGCTTCTGGGCGCCGGCGGTCCACGCGTAGCCGGGCCCGGCCGGGAGGTCGGCGGCGCGGAGCGCGGCGAGCGCCGTCTCCCCGACGGGGACGCCCCGCTCCCTGGTCAGCCAGCGCACCGTGGCGCCCGGGAGGGACCGCACGGGCTGGGCGTCCTCGGGGTGCGGCAGCTCGACGAACACCTCGGTGGGGAGGTCGTCGGTGAGCGAGCCGAGGATCCCGAGGACGGCGGGCAGCGCGCTCTCGTCGCCGACCAGCAGCCGCCATCGCGTGTCCGCGGGGGGCCGGTAGGTGATGCCCTCGTCGAAGATGCCGAGCTCGTCACCGGGGGACGCGTCCCGGGCCCATGCGGAGGCGGGGCCGAGTTCGCCGTCGGCGTCCTCGTGGAGGACGAAGTCGACGTCGAGTTCGGGGCCCTCGCCGTACTCGCCCTCGGCGCGGTACTGGCGCACGGTGTAGTTGCGGCCGATCGGACGGGTGTCCTTGGACATGAGCATGTACTCGGCGACCCAGAGCCCATTGGTCCGCTTCGGCAGCCGGAGCACACCCGCGGCCGTGGACAGGAAGACGCGGAACCACTGGTCGTAGCCCATCGGCACGAAGCGGCGCAGCGCCTCGCCGCCGAGGGTGACGCGGACGAAGTTCGGGCTGATCCGCTTGCGGGCGACCACGCTCGGGACGAGGAACTCCCGCCGCTCGGGCTTGCAGTACTTTCCGTCCTTGGCCATCCCGCCCACCCTCCCGCGAACTTAGGTTAGGCAAACCTAACAGCACTCCAGCTCGGCAGGTACCCGACGGAGCGCCCGGAAAGCCTTGTTGACGGAATTGCGCCTGTTGCCCGTGGGGCGCACGAGGTTACAGTGCGGCGGCCCGGACACCCCGGGGGAAATGAGGCGGGCCCGTGGAACACGTGATGCTGGCGTGCCGCGTACTGATCGGATGCGTGTTCGTGGCTTCCGCGGCGAGCAAGCTGCTGTCGGCCGCGTCGTTCCGGTCGTTCGTGACCGCGACCCGTGACATGGCGGTTCCCGCCGCGCTCGCTCCCGCCGTGGCGGTGGGCGTGGTGGCGGGCGAGTGCGCCTCGGTGCTGCTGCTGGTGCTGTGGCCCGGCGGGGTGGCAGGCCTGATCGTGGCGGGAGTGCTGCTGGTGGGGTTCACCGCCGGGATCGCGGGCGTGCTCCTGCGGGGCAAGGACCAGTCCTGCAACTGCTTCGGTTCCACCACGGCGCCGATCGGCCCCCGCCACGTGGTGCGCAACGCGGCACTGCTGGCCGTGGTCGCGGCCGGGCTCCTGAGCCGGACCGCCGGACCGGGCCAGACGCACGTGGCGGGCGTGCTGGCGGCCGTCGCCGTCGGGCTGATCGGGGCGGTGCTGGTGCTGTCCACCGACAACCTGGCCGAGCTCTTCACCAAGGGGACCGGGACGACGGAGACGGCCGGGGCCACGGAGAACACCGGGGCGACCGGGACCGCCGAACCCGGAACCGCCGGGCAGCGGCCCGTGCCCGACGACGGCCGGACCGCCGGGGCCACCGACCGCCGCTGACGGACACGGCCGGCCGGCCCGCCTGCCGGGGCCCCGGCGCCACTGCCCCGCCGGCGGGTCGTAGCGCGTACTGCCCGTGGAGCAGCGCACCGGCCTCCTCGGGTACGACGACCCGCGGGCGGATTCCGCCGAGGCTGTACGTCATGACCACGACCCGTGCCCCCGGCTCCCGCACCCTGCGCCCCGTCGAGCGCGACTGCCTCGTGACCGGCCTGCTCCTGATCGCGTCCGGCCTGCTGCACCTGGCGGTCTTCGCCGTGGACGGCGGGCCCTGGACCGGTCCGGTGTCCTGGCGCAAGCCGGTGACGTTCGGGCTGTCCTTCGGGGTGACGCTGCTCGCGGTGGCATGGGTGGCGTCGTACCTGCGGATCGGCGGGCGGACCCGGACGGTGGTGCTCGGGCTGTTCGCGGCGGACTGCGTGCTGGAGGTCGGCGGGATCACCCTCCAGGCGTGGCGGCACGTGCCCTCGCACCTCAACATGGAGTCCGCCTTCGACTCCGTGGTGTCGATGTCGCTGGCCGTGGGCGGCGGACTGCTGGTGGTGCTGCTGACGGTGCTCGCGGTGGCCGCCTTCCGGCACCGGCCGGCCGGACCCGCCGGGATGGCGCTCGCGCTGCGGGCGGGGTTCGCGATCCTGCTGGTGGGGCTGGCGTCCGGGGCGGCGATGATCGCCCGCGGAGTGATCCTGACCAGGACCGGGCACCAGCTGGACGCGTACGCCTCCACGGCCCCGCTGAAGCCGCTGCACGGGGTGAGCCTGCACGCGGTCCTGGTGCTGCCCGCGCTGGCGTGGCTGATGGCCGAGGGCACGGCGTGGAGCGCGGAGGTACGGGAGCGGGTGGTGGCGGCCGGCGTGTGGGCGTACGGCGCGGCGGTACTGGGAGCGGCGGCCTGGGGGCTGCTCGCGTAGCCGCCCGGACACGCGCCCCCACGTCCGTGCGTCCGTGTGCCCCCGCACCCGGGAACGGCACTGCCCCGGCCGGTGAAGTACCGGCCGGGGCAGTGCTGGTGACGCTGCGTCAGTGACGCGGGGGCGTTGCTCAGCCGAGCAGCGACAGCGTCTCGTTCAGCGTCTTCGACGGGCGCATGACGGCGGACGCCTTGGCCGGGTCGGGCTGGTAGTAGCCACCGATCTCGGCCGGGGAGCCCTGCACCGCGATGAGCTCGGCGACGATGGTCTCCTCCTGCTCGGCGAGGCGCGCGGCGACCGGGCCGAAGGCCTCGGCGAGCTTGGCGTCGTCGCTCTGCCCGGCCAGCTCCTGGGCCCAGTACAGGGCGAGGTAGAAGTGGCTGCCGCGGTTGTCGATGCCGCCGAGCTTGCGGCTCGGGGACTTGTCCTCGTTGAGGAAGGTGCCCGTGGCGCGGTCCAGGGTGTCGGCGAGCACCTTGGCGCGCGCGTTGCCCGTGGAGGTGGCGAGGTGCTCGAAGGAGACGGCCAGCGCGAGGAACTCGCCGAGCGAGTCCCAGCGGAGGTAGTTCTCCTTGACGAGCTGCTGGACGTGCTTCGGGGCGGAGCCGCCGGCGCCGGTCTCGAAGAGGCCGCCGCCGTTCATCAGCGGGACGACGGACAGCATCTTGGCGCTGGTGCCCAGCTCCAGGATCGGGAAGAGGTCCGTGAGGTAGTCGCGCAGCACGTTGCCGGTGACGGAGATGGTGTCCTCGCCGCGGCGGATGCGCTCCAGGGAGTAGGCGATGGCCTTGACCGGGGCCATGATCTCGATGGTCAGACCGTCGGTGTCGTGGTCGCCCAGGTACTTCTTGACCTTGGTGATGAGCTGCGCGTCGTGGGCGCGCTCCTCGTCCAGCCAGAACACGGCCGGGACGCCGGTGGCGCGGGCGCGGGTGACGGCCAGCTTGACCCAGTCCTGGATCGGCAGGTCCTTGGTCTGGCACATCCGGAAGATGTCGCCGGCGCCGACGGCCTGCTCGATGAGCGCGGTGCCGGAGGCGTCCACGACGCGGACGGTGCCGGTGGTGGCGATCTCGAACGTCTTGTCGTGGCTGCCGTACTCCTCGGCCTTCTGCGCCATCAGACCGACGTTGGGCACGGAGCCCATGGTCGACGGGTCGTAGGCACCGTGGGCGCGGCAGTCGTCGATGACGACCTGGTAGATGCCGGCGTACGAGGAGTCCGGGATGACGGCGAGGGTGTCGGCCTCGTTGCCGTCCGGGCCCCACATGTGGCCGGAGGTGCGGATCATGGCCGGCATCGAGGCGTCGACGATGACGTCGGACGGCACGTGCAGGTTGGAGATGCCCTTGTCGGAGTCGACCATCGCGAGGGCCGGGCCCTCGGCGAGCTCGGCGTCGAAGGAGGCCTTGATCTCCTCGCCGAAGTGCGGGAGGGACTCCAGGCCCTTGTAGATGCCGCCGAGACCGTCGTTCGGGGTCAGACCGGCGCCGATGAGCACCTCGCCGTACTTGGCGAAGGTCTTCGGGAAGAAGGCGCGGACCACGTGGCCGAAGATGATCGGGTCGGAGACCTTCATCATGGTGGCCTTGAGGTGCACGGAGAAGAGCACGCCCTCGGACTTGGCGCGGGCGAGCTGCGCGGTGAAGAACTCGCGCAGGGCGGCGACGCGCATCACGGAGGCGTCGACGACCTCACCGGCGAGGACCGGGACCGACTCGCGCAGCACGGTGGTGGTGCCGTCGTCACCGGCCAGCTCGATGCGGAGCGAGCCCGCCTCGGCGATGGTGACGGACTTCTCGGTGGAGCGGAAGTCGTCGGCGCCCATGGTGGCGACGTTCGTCCGGGACTCCGGGGTCCACTTGCCCATGCGGTGCGGGTGGGCCTTGGCGTAGTTCTTGACCGAGGCGGGGGCGCGGCGGTCGGAGTTGCCCTCGCGCAGGACCGGGTTGACGGCGCTGCCCTTGACCTTGTCGTACCGGGCGCGGACGTCCTTGTCCTCGTCGGTCTGCGGGTCGTCCGGGTAGTCCGGGAGGGCGTAGCCCTGGCCCTGGAGCTCGGCGATCGCGGCCTTCAGCTGCGGGATCGAGGCCGAGATGTTGGGCAGCTTGATGATGTTGGCGCCGGGCGTCTTGGCCAGCTCGCCGAGCTCGGCGAGTGCGTCATCGATACGCTGCTCCTCCTTCAGGCGCTCGGGGAAGCTCGCGATGATGCGGCCGGCCAGCGAGATGTCGCGGCTTTCGACCGAGACACCGGCCGTGGAGGCGTAGGCCTCGACGACGGGCAGGAACGAATACGTCGCGAGGGCCGGGGCCTCGTCGGTGTGCGTATAGATGATGGTCGAGTCAGTCACCGGGTACTCCGCTCCACGTCTGCAACATTGCTTGACGTCAAGATATCTCGTGCGGGTGGGTGGGGTGGTGACGGGGGCGGTTTGCGGGGGTGCGGACAGCCGGGTTGTCCCCTCCCGGGGCCGGGGAGGGGAACTGCGCGCACTCTCAGTCCACCGTCCCCACCAGATCCAGCCCCGCCAGCCTCTCCCGGTCCGCCAGGATGTTGATCTCCACGATCCGTCCCTCCACCACCGTGAAGTCCATGACCGACAGCGCCCGGCCCGCCACGACCGTGACCAGCCCCGGTGCCCCGTTGACCTGTGCCGTCTGCGCGTACTGGGCGAACTGCGCGAACATGAGCGCGTTGGAGACCACCTCCCGGGCCCCCCGCACGAACCGCGACGCCTTCGGCATCCCCGGGCCCGCGTCGGCGCGCAGCACGCACTCCGGGGCCAGCAGCGCCAGCAGCCCGTCGAAGTCGCCGCCCCGGGACGCTGCCAGGAACGCCCCGACCACCTTCCGCTGCCGGTTCGCGTCCGTGTCGGGCGCGGGCGCGGTGCCCTGGACCCGGCGGCGGGCCCGGCTCGCCAGCTGCCTCGTCGCCGCGGGCGTACGGTCCACCAGCGGGGCGATCTCCTCGAACGGCACCGCGAACATGTCGTGCAGGACGAACGCCAGCCGTTCCGCGGGCCCCAGCGTCTCCAGCACCACCAGCAGCGCCAGCCCCACCGAGTCCGCGAGCACGGCCTGCTGCTCGGGGTCGGTCTCCTCGCGCCGTACGACCGGGTCGGGCACGTGCGTGTCGGCGAGCGGGTCGAGCGGATCCTCTCGGCGCGACGTGCGCGACCGCAGCTGGTCGAGGCAGACCCGGGCGACGACGGTGGTCAGCCAGCCGGGCAGGTTGTCGATGGAACCGGCGTCCTGGCGGCCGAGCCGCAGCCAGGCCTCCTGCACCGCGTCCTCCGCCTCGCTGGCGGAACCCAGCATCCGGTAGGCGACCCCGCGCAACCGGTCCCGGTTCTCCTCGAACCGCGCCGCCATGAAGTCCGCCGCGCTCGGCCCGGCCGTGTTCTCCCCCGCCACGTCGCTTCTCCGCTCGTCTCGCACTGGCTCCGGCACCACAGGCTCGCTCTCCTCGTCGTGGGTCTCGCTCGTACGACGATCCCCGGACGCGGAATGTGACGGCGCGGCTCCCGTGCCCGTGCCCGGCGCCCGCCGGGACCGCGCGGGACCCCTGCGGCGGGGAGCGGCTACGGGGCCGTGCCCACCAGCCGCACCGTCCCGGCGATCTTGCGTACGGTCGCGTCCGGCACCTCGTCCGGCACCCCCTTCGCGCCGACGAAGGTCCAGGACGCCAGGGCGCCGTCGGGGCGCGGGAAGGCGAAGGCGGTGACCTTGCCGTCGGTGTCGCACTTGGCCCGCTTGGGCACGCCGGCCGAAGCGGCCGTCACCAGGCTGCCCCTGAGCCCCGAGCTGGTCGTGAACGGCTGGGCGGGACCGGCCTTGGCCCTGCTCCGGTCGGGCTGGGTGTACAGGCCGTAGAGCCACTGGCTCGCGTTGTTGCGGGCCGCCTCGTCGGTGCTGGACGCGGTGCGTTCGCCGCGCGAGCCCGCCGAGGCGAGCGCGTGGGCTCCCCCGCTGCCGTCCGCCGGGGCGTCGGCGGGGACGCACCACTTCTCCTTGAGCACGCCGGGCGCGGCGAAGGCGACGATGGGCTTGTCCTCCGGGTCGTCCTTCTCGGCGGCCCAGCTGACCCAGTCCGTCGACCGGCGTTCCCACTGCGGCGGTACGTCGAAGGCGACGCCCAGTTTGGGGTTCACCACCGTCTTCCAGCCCGGAACCAGCGGCTTCGGGTCGCCCGACTTCTCCCGTACGGTGCTGGGCGCGGCGTCCGGCTGCGCGGACCGCGCACCGGTGGCGGCCGGTGTGGACAGCGCCTTGTCGTCCTTGGCGGCGTCGTCCTTGCCGCCGTGCACCAGGACCACGGTGACGGCGCAGGCGACGACCACGACGGCCGCGGCAGCGACGACGACGGTGGTGGTCCTCCGCCCGCCGCCACCGCCGTTGCTTCCGCCGCCGTTGCTTCCGCCGTTGGCGCCACCGCCGCCGCTGCCGCCCGGCGGCGCGGCGTACGGGCCCTGCTGGGTGGGCTGGTTCGGCAGGCCCGGGTGTGACGGTTGCAGATACGGATTGTTCGGCTGGTGCTGCGGGTACTCTCCGGCCCCCGACGGCTGCTGTCCTTGCCACATGGGTAGCAACCATAGACACCGGCCCCGACTGCCCCACCGGCCCCATGGGTTCGCCGTTCTCAGGCTCCCGGCAGGCGGTCCAGGAAGCCCTTGACCGAGGCGATCCTGCCGTCCTCGGCGAGTGTGACCACGTCGAAGCCCGCCGCGGGCGCCGAGCCGTCCGCCCGGGAGACCAGGTCCCAGGTGAAGCGGACCAGGTCGTGGTGGCCGTCCGGGGTGCCGGTGAGGGCGAACTCGAAGCCGGGGAACTGGGCCTGTGCCCCGGCTATCGCCGCGACCAGCCCCGCGTGCCCCCGCACGTCGGCGAGCGGGTCGGTGTAGGTGGCGTCCTCGGTGAAGGCGTCGGCGACGGCCTTCGCCAGGTCGTCGGGGCCGGTGGTGGTGTTCCAGGCGGCGAAGTAGCGCTGGACGGCGGTCTCGTACGCGTGCGTGGTCATCGGTTGCCCTCTCGTCTGCGGTCCCGCACCGCGCGGTCCCTGTCCACGCCCCTACGGTCTCCCAGCCGCGGCACGGGGTCGATTACCTCAGGGGTAACGCCGCACGTCCCGGCTCCGCCCGTGCCACCTGCTGCGCCTCAGGCCGCGCCCCGGCTCCTCCCCCGGCCGCGTCCCGCCTCCTCCTCCGGCCGGTCAGCGCGCCTCCGGGTCGTAGTCCACCGCGCGCCACAGCTCGCGCGGCGGCCCGCTCGCCGCCGGTGCGCCCCAGATCCGTACCGTCGCCTCGTCGGCCGGGTCGTACGGCGACCAGCCCGGGTCGCCGGTGGCCGCGAAGGCCGCCCAGGCGCCCACCAGTTGGGCCGAAAGACCGTCGTCCCCGGGGGCGGGCGGGCCGCCGATCAGGAAGGCGAGGCGGGGGTCGTGGTGGTTGCCGAAGGCGAAGGGGATGTCCGCGCAGTGCCAGGCGCGTGCCGTCACCCGGCCGTCGGCGTCGGTGCGGCGGCGGGCGAAGCGGGAGTGGAAGGTGCGGCCCCCGGCCCGGACGTGGGCGTCGGCGACGCGGTTGCTGTACTCGGCGAAGTACAGGTCGCCGATGAGGGCGAGGTAGAGGTCCTGGAGGGGAGCGTCCGGCAGCCGTTCGCGGTAGCGCTCGACGAGCGCCCGGGGCAGGCCGAAGTCGGCCCGGAAGGAGTCCAGTTGCTCCTCGTCGGTGATCTTCACGCTCTGGCCGACGGCGTCCATCAGCCAGTACTCCTCGGTGGTGTGGCAGACCAGCAGGTCGATGCCGGCGACGGGGGCGGACGCGTGCGCGGCGAGCGGGTCGGCGGGCAGGGTCGTGCCGTCGGCGACCGGCCCGTAGAGGACCTCGTCGTGGTGGCGGGCGCCGAAGCCGGGGTCGCCGTGCAGGGTTTCGGAGACCTTGTCGGACGCGGCGACCAGGGCTCGCGGGGAGGCGGAGAGAAGGCCCTCGACGGTGGCGGGCACACCGGCCGCCGCCGCGACCCAGGCGGTGTTCCCGGCCGCGGTGACGGGCGAGATGCAGGGGCCGACGGCACTGTGCGCGACGGCCCGCCGGAACAGCCCGCGGGCCTCCTCCATCAGCATCAGGCAGACGGCGGAGGTGGCGCCCGCCGACTGTCCGGCGACGGTCACCCGCTGCGGGTCGCCGCCGAAGGCCGCGATGTTCGCCCGCACCCAGCGCAGCGCCGCCGCCTGGTCGAGGAGGCCGCGGTTCTCCGGGTACGGGGTGCCGGTCCCGCCTCCGGGAAGGTGCCCGAACCCCTCGAAGCCGAGCCGGTAGTTGACCGTCACCACCACGAGTCCGGCCCGTGCCGGCACCGTGCCTTCGAAGTCGGGCTGGGCGGACGAGCCGAAGGTGTAGGCACCGCCGTGCAGCCACACCAGTACCGGCAGAGCGCCCCGGTCCTGCTCCGGGCTCCCCTCCGGGGCCCAGACGTTCAGGGTGAGGACGTCCTCGTCGCCGGGCACCCAGGAGGGGGCGCCGGGCAGCTCGGCGGACTGCGGGGAAATGGGCCCGAAGGCGGTGCAGTCGCGGACGCCGTCCCAGGGCGCGGGCGGCTGCGGGGCCCGGAACCGGTGCGGGCCGAACGGCGGGGCGGCGTACGGGATGCCGAGGTAGGCGGCGATGCCGGGGGCGGGCCGCAGACCGCGCACCGTGCCGTCGCGGACCTCGACGGTGGGCGCCCCGGCACGGGACGCCTCCGGCTCCTCCGCCGCGCCCGGCCCCGCCGATGTCCCGGCTGCCCGCGATTCCTGGGGCTTTCCCGGTTCCCCCTCCTTGGCCCGCTCCCCCTGCGCCACCTCCCGCGTCCACCGCACCTCGCCGTCCAGCACGGTGTCCGTCGGCCGCAGTCCGAGGGCGCGGGCCACCGCCTGGGAGGCCCGGTGGCCGGGGTGGATGTGGGCGCGCAGTTCCCGGATGCCGGGCCGGGCGGCCAGTCGGCCGGCCAGTCCCGCGGCGGCCTCGGTGGCGATGCCCCGGCCCTGCCAGTCGGTGCCCACCACCCAGGCCAGCTCGGCCACCTCGCCGGTGACCGTGGCCTGCACCGTCCCCGTCAGCCGCCCTTCGCCGCGCAGCCGCACGACCCAGTTCAGCCAGTCGGTGCCCGGGTCGGGAGCCCCGCGCAGCTGGCGCTCGTACCGGGCGCGCAGGGCGTCCTCGCACAGCGGCACACCGCCCGTGAAGGTGTGCAGCGCGGGGTCGGCGAGGACCTTCGCCATCTCCGGCGCGTACTCGAGCGCCAGCGGCAGCAGGTCGAGGCGGTCGGTGGTGATGGCCTCGGGGTGCGGGACCGCGCGGTGCGCGACCGCGGGGTCCTGGGCCGCGGGCCACGACGCGTCGGGCAGCTGGGGCATGGGTTGTTGATCTCCGTCCGTCGGTGTCCGGTCACGGTAGCCGTCCCGCGGGACGCCCTCCACGCAATTGACGGGCCCGACAAGGAGCGGGTGACAGGGCCCCACAAGGAGCGGGCGGCAGTGGGGCGGCAAGGGGCGAGCCGTCGCAGCGGGCGCGACCGCCCCGCGCACTTCGCACGCTCCCACCCCACTTGACCGTTTCGTTGCGGTACGACGTCTTCTGGTGGGCGCTCGGACGGCCGTAGGCTCCAGCCGTGTACGACATGGGGGAGTCACGCCCGCTCCACGCATTCGCCACCCTTCCCGCCGCCTCGGTCTGCGCCGCCGTCGCCGCCCTGCTCACCGCCCTGTCCGGCCGCTACGGCTACCACCGCGACGAGCTGTACTTCCTGGTCGCGGCCGACCATCCGGACTGGGGCTACGTCGACCAGCCACCGCTCACCCCGCTGATCGCCAAGGCGTCCAGCACCGTCTTCGGGGACAGCCCGGCCGGACTGCGGGTGGCCGGCACGCTCGCCTGCGTACTGCTCGTCCTGCTGGTCACCGCCGTCGCCCGCGAACTGGGCGGCGACCGGCGGGCCCAGACGCTGGCCGCGGTGTGCGCGGCCACCTCGACGTTCGTACTGGCCGTGGGGCACATGGTGTCCACGGCGACGTACGACCTGGTGGCCTGGCTGGCGATCAGCTGGCTCTTCCTGCGGCTGCTGCGCTCCCGCGAGCCGCGCTGGTGGGTGGCGGTCGGGGCGGCCGTCGGGGTCGGGGTGCAGAACAAGTACCTGGTGGCGATGCTGGTGGCCGCCCTGCTCATCGGCCTCGTCGTGGCCGGGCCGCGCGCCCTGCTGCGCAGCCCGTGGCTGGGGGTCGGGGTCGCCGTCGCCGTGCTCATCGCCTGGCCGAACCTCTGGTGGCAGGAGCAGAACGGCTGGCCGCAGCTCACCGTGGCGGGCGGGATCGTCGCCGACGACGGCACCGAGAACCGTGTCCTGTTCGTGCCGCAGCAGCTCCTCTTCCTGTCCCCGCTGTATGTCCCGGTCTGTGTGGCGGGGTGGCTGCGGCTGTGGCGGGGCCCGGAGGTGGGCTGGGCGCGGGCGGTGGCGTGGGCGTACCCGCTGCTGTGCCTCCAGGTGATCGGCACCGGCGGAAAGCCGTACTACGCGCTGCCGTTGCTGCTGGTGCTGCTGGCGGCGGGGTGCGTTCCGGCGCTCGGCTGGCTGGGGCGCGGGGCGCGGCGGGTACGGCGCGGGCTGTTCGCCGGGGCGGTCGCGCTGACGGTGGCGGTGAGTCTGGCGGTGGCCCTGCCGGTGCTGCCGCCGGGCGCGCTGGGGCCGATCGCCGCGATCAACCCGGAGCAGGGCGAACAGGTCGGCTGGCCCGAGCTGGCGGACGCGGTGGCGGCGGGCTGGCAGCTGGTCCCGGCGGGCGAGCGGGCCTCGTCGGTGGTCTTCGCGCAGAACTACGGGCAGGCGGGCGCCCTCGCACGGTACGGTCCTGCCCGCGGCCTGCCCGCCCCCTACTCCGGGCACATGAGCTTCGCCGACTGGGGCCCGCCGCCGGACTCCGCCACCGGGCGCGTACTGCTGCTCCGGCAGAGGGGCAGCGGCGGCGGTACGGGCCGGTACTTCCGGGGCTGCCGGCAGGTGGGCCGGGTCGACAACGGCGAGCACCTGGACAACGAGGAGCAGGGCGCCGCCGTGCTGCTGTGCTCCGGCACCACCGAGCCCTGGTCCCGGCTGTGGCCCCGGCTGCGCCACTTCTACTGAGCGGTGCCCCGCCCGCGGGGCGGCTCCGGGAGGCAGTGGGGCAGCCCGGCCGGACGCCGCCCCCTACGCGTGTCCCTGCCTGCGGACCACCGTGTCCGGGCCGGGCGACATCACCGTCTCCCGGCCGTCCGCGAACCGCACCCGGTACGGCGGCGTCCCCTCCGGCCCCAGCACCTCGACGATCTCCGCGATCCGGTCCTGCTGCCCCACGATCCTGCCGTGCGTCACCAGCTGGTCTCCCACGTTCGCTCGCATCGGACCTGACCTCCCGGGGGTCGGCTCTGGGAGGTCAAGTCTAGGACGCAGCAAGGGAGTTGGGGCCTGCAATTATCCGCCTCCGGTGCCGCGCGTCAGCTCCGCGACCGCCGGGTGACCGCGATGTACACCCGTACCGTCACCGCCGCCACGGGGGCCCCACCGGCATCACTTCTCCCAGCAGCACCACCGACCACACCAGTGTCGGCAGCGGCTGCGCGAGCCGGAGCCGGCTCGCCCGGGGCACCCCGATGCCGGCCATCCCTCAACCCCGACCCCGGCCCCGGGGCGGAATCCGCTCGACAGTGCGCGGGGCGTTCTGGCAGCGTCCTCCCATGACCGACAGGACCGATCCCGCGACCGTGTCGCCCGCAGCCTCCTCGGCTGCCGCCCCCGCAGCCGTGCCCCGGCTCGCCGAGCTGGGCGTGGAGGCCGACACCGACCCGGCCCGGCTGGACCGCGCCCGCGTCCACCACTGGCTCTCCACCGACGCCTACTGGGCGCTTGGCCGCAGCCGCGAGAAGCAGGACGCGGCGATCGACGCGTCGCTCAACTTCGGTCTGTACGACATCTCCTCGGGCGCCCAGGTGGCCTACGCCCGGGTGATCACCGACCGCGCGACCTTCGCCTGGCTCTGCGACGTGTACGTGGACCCGGCCGCCCGGGGCGGCGGGCTGGGCGTCGCCCTCGCCACCCTCGTCCGCGACCACCTCGCCCCGTACGGCGTCCGCCGGATCCTGCTGGCCACCGGGGACGCGCACGGGGTGTACGCGAAGGTGGGCTTCGAGCCGCTGGCGGCGCCGGAGCGGTGGATGTCGTACGGCGCGCAGTAGCGGGAGGCGGCGGGCTCAGCCCAGGCGCACGTCGACGCCGTGTTCGGCGAGGACGTCCAGGGTGGAGTCGAAGTACGCCATGAGGTGGGTGCGGGCGGTGGCGGAGTCCTGCCAGACGAGCGTGAAGGGGGCCGTGGCACCGAAGCCGCCGCGCAGGCAGTCGTTGAGGGCGTCGAGGTCGGCCCCGAAGTAGCCGCCGGGGCCGTTGACCGCTTCGCCGAGGGCGAGGAAGAGGGCGGAGCGGTCGGTGACGTGGCGGCCGTCGAGGACGCAGGTGCGGCCGGCCGGGGCGTCCGGGGCGGCCTCGTGGCGGGCGAAGTACCGCTCCTGGACCTCCGTGAGCCGCTGCCTGCGCCCCTCCTGGCCGAGCTCGGACCAGGCGCCTTCCCGGACGGTCCTGCCGGGCTCGGGATCCTGTCGCCGCTGATCACTCATGCGGCCATTGTGCTCCCCGGGCCCGCGCCCCCGCCGCCTCCGCCCGCCCCACGGCACGTCGTCGTGCCCTACGGCACGTCGTAGTGGTCCCGGGAGACCCGCCGCATCGCGCCGATCCGGTCCTCGGCCACCTCGCGCGCCGCGAAGAAGACGTGCCCGCGGACCTCGGGGAAGTCCGCCGCCAGCGTGAGGTGGCGGGAGAGTTCGCCCGGGTCCTGCCAGGCCGCGGGCTGGGCGGGGTCGCCCGCCTTGTAGAGGGCCTCGCCCAGGTACAGGTCGACTCCGGTGCCGCGCACCGTCCCCGCCCACCAGCGGACCAGTTCCGCGTAGTCCGCCTCGGCGAGGCCCACGTGCCAGTACAGCTGAGGACAGATGTAGTCGAGCAGGCCCTCGCGGACCCAGCGCCGGGTGTCCGCGTACAGGTCGTCGTAGGTGCCGACGCCCGCCCTGGTCCGGGAGCCCTCCGGGTCCTTGGCCTCGTTGCGCCACACCCCGAAGGGGCTGACCCCCAGGCGCACCCCGGGCCGCACCTCGCGGAGCCGCTCGCCCGTCTCCCGTACCAGCGCCTCCGTGTTGTGCCGGCGCCAGTCGCCGACGTCCGCGAAACCGGCCCCGTACCGCTCGAAGGCCGCCGCGTCGTCGAAGGTCTCCCCGGCCACCGGATAGGGGTAGAAGTAGTCGTCCCAGTGCACGGCGTCCACGTCGTAGCGGGCGACCGCGTCCAGCATGGCGTCCTGGACGAAGCGGCGGACCTCCGGCAGGCCGGGGTGGTAGTAGAGCTTGCCGCCGTACGGGACCACCCACTCGGGGTGCAGCCGGGCCGGATGGGTGGCGACGAGCCTGCCGGGGTCTGTGTGATTCGCCACCCGGTAGGGGTTGAACCAGGCGTGCAGTTCCAGGCCGCGCCGGTGGGCCTCGGTGACGGCCGTGCCGAGGGGGTCCCAGCCGGGGTCGCGGCCCTGCTCGCCGGTGAGGCACTCCGCCCACGGCTCGTACGGGGACGGCCACAGCGCGTCGGCGGTCGGCCGCACCTGGAGCACCACCGCGTTCAGCCCCGCACGGATCGCGTTGTCCAGGTGAACCAGCAGCTCAGCGCGTTGTTCCTGGGGAGCGAGCCCCTTGCGGGACGGCCAGTCCCGGTTGGCCACGGTGGCGATCCAGACGCCCCGCAGCCCGGTCGCGGCACCCCGCTCACCGGCCCTGCCCTCACGCGCCACCGCGCTCCCGGTCAGGGCCAGGGCGGAGACCACTCCGACCGCTCCAGCCAGAAGCCTTCTTCGTGCGACATGTCCCACAAAACGCCCCTCATCGTGTCCGTTCGGCCCTGCGTTCGCGGACAGCATGCCCGCCCCTCCCCGCCATCACCGCGCAAGCTCGGAGTAACGTCGGGGGTTCGTGGCGGAGCCGACGGCGACACCGGACGGGCTCCGCGAGCGTGAGGACCGAGAGCTTGACGTCGAGCTCGACCGGAAAAGCGAAAGGCACGATGTGACCGACATCGAACGCGTCGGAGTGGTGGGCTGCGGCCAGATGGGCGCCGGCATCGCGGAGGTGTGCGCCCGCAGCGGCCTTGAGGTCAAGGTCGCCGAGACCACGGGCGAGGCCCTGGAGATAGGCCGTACCCGCCTCTACAACTCCCTCTCGAAGGCTGCCGAGCGCGGCAAGATCTCCGAGGAGGAGCGCGACGCGACGCTGGAGCGCCTGAGCTTCACCACCGACCTCGGCGAGTTCGCCGACCGCGACCTGGTGATCGAGGCCGTCGTCGAGAACGAGCAGGTCAAGACGGAGATCTTCCAGGTCCTGGACCAGGTCGTGACCCGCCCGGACGCCATCCTGGCCTCCAACACCTCCTCCATCCCGCTGGTGAAGCTGGCCGTCGCCACGTCCCGGCCGGACGCGGTCATCGGCATCCACTTCTTCAACCCGGCGCCGGTGCAGAAGCTGGTCGAGCTGATCCCCGCCCTCACCACCTCCGAGGGCACCATCAGCAGGGCGCACGCCATGGTGGAGAAGATCCTCGGCAAGCACGCCATCCGCGCCCAGGACCGCTCGGGCTTCGTGGTGAACGCGCTGCTGATCCCGTACCTGCTCTCGGCGATCCGGATGTTCGAGTCGGGCATCGCGTCCCGCGAGGACATCGACAACGGCATGGAGCTGGGCTGTGCCCACCCGATGGGCCCGCTGAAGCTGGCGGACCTGATCGGTCTGGACACCGTCGCCTCGGTGGCGGACTCGATGTACGCCGAGTTCAAGGAGCCGCTGTACGCCGCCCCGCCCCTGCTCCAGCGGATGGTGGACGCGGGCCGGCTCGGCCGCAAGACGGGCTCGGGCTTCTACCCGTACGCCTGACGTCGCTGCCGCACCCGGCCCTGCCCGGGTACGGCCGTGCCGACCCGTACTGACACAACGTCACATCGTTTTCCGGCGCCCCCCGCACTCCTGATTCGCACGGAGTGTGCGGGGGCGCGCGCGGTGTGCGGGACGTGCTCGCATATGCCCCGTACACACGCTCCCGCCCTATGGGCAAAGGGAGTTGACTCACCGTCACAACAGCAGAGTCGACTTCCCGGTGAAGGAGCGGACATCGTGGCCACCGACCCCGAGCAGACCGTGGTCGTAGAGGAAATCGCCGATGTGCGCCGTCGCCTCGACGTGGGGCTGACCCGCGTCGAGGGACGGCTCGCCGTACACACCCTGCGCGACGACCAGAACGACAAGGACCTCAGCGACCTGATCGCCCGCGTCAGCGCGCTGGAGCACTCCCGCTGGCCGTTGCCCGCGGTGGCGGCGCTCACCGCACTCGGTGCGCTCGCCGTCGCCGTCTGGCAGGCCATCGGGCGCTAGCCCAGACGCAGGTGATGGAGCATCAGCAGCCCGGCCGCCATGTTGGCGGCCGGCACCTCTCCCCTGGCGATCATGTCGGGGACCAGTTTGAGCGGTATCCACTCGCGGCGGGAGGACTCGAAGTCGTCCTGCGGGTAGCCGGTGTAGGTGGCTCCCTCGGACCAGTAGAGGTGGTGCCGCGCGTCGGTGAGGCCGTTGGAGGGCTCCACCGTGAGCAGGTGGTGCAGGGGGCCGGGCCGCCACCCGGTCTCCTCCTCCATCTCCCGGGCCGCCGCCTGCTCGACGTCCTCGCCGTCCTCGACCACTCCGGCGGCCAGTTCCCAGCCCCAGCTGTCGGTGATGAAGCGGTGGCGCCAGAGCATCAGCACCTCGTTCGCCTCGTTGACGGCCGTCGCGACGGCGACCGCGCGCAGGCGGATGAGGAAGTGGTCCAGATGACGGCCGTTGGGGAGTTCGACGTCCGCGAGATTCACCCGGAACCACGGGTTCTCATACACAGTTTGTTCGTTTAGGTTCGTCCACTGCACGTTTCTGCCACCTTCCGGCAATTGGATGCACGTAGATGGCAACATCGCAGCAGGGGCACGCTGGCGGAACCAGCGTCTGTCGGACCTTTGCAGTGGAATGCGCAACCCTCACAGAGCCTTCTACCAGGGAATGCGCAGCGCCCCGTCGATCATCTCGGCCGCCTCGTCGGCCTGGGCGCAGCCACTGGCCGCCAGATGCTCGCGCACGGCCCGCAGCCGGTCTCTGAGCCGCTGGGACTCCATGCCCCGCGCCTGCTCGGCCATCTCGACCGCGGTGGCAACGGCCCGGTCGGCCTCCCCCTGTCGCAGCTCGACGTGGGTGAGGATCGCGAGCCGGTGCACCCGGCCGCGGTCGTGTGCGCGGGTGTCGACCGCCGCCGCCGCGTGCTCCCGCGCGGTCGACAGGTCTCCCATACTGAGCAGCGCCTCCGCCACCTGCACGTTGACCAGGCCCGGTTGTACGTAGCCGGTCTCGTCGGGCTCGTGGCCGGGACGGATGCGGTCGGCGGCCTTCTCGGCCCGCCCGATGCAGGCGAGCGCACTGCCGCCGTCCCCGAGATGCGCGTACGACTTGGCCTGCATGGCGTACAGGTCGGCGGCCAGTGCCGGGGTGATCTCGCGCCCCGCCGTACGCAGCGCGGCCTCCGCGAAGGCGACCGCCTGACGGTACTCCCGCATGAACAGCGACTGGTTCACGAGCAGGGCGATGACGTACGCGCCCAGCCCCCGGTCGCAGCTCGCCTTGGCCAGCCGCAGGGCCTGGTGGAAGTAGCGCTGGGCCAGGCCCTGCGCGTCCGAGTCGTAGGCGCAGATGCCCGCGATGGCCACCAGCCCGCCGGTGGCGCGGTGGAGCTGGCGGCCCGTCGCGTCGTTGTAGCCGCCGCGCAGCAGCGGGGCGGTCTCGGAGTTGAGGAAGCCGACGATGCGGGAGCGGGTCGCGATGCCGCCGGCCTTGCGGTACATCTGCTCGTAGTGCGCGCGGGCGGCCTTGAGGGTCTCGATGTCCGCGAGGTTCACATGGGTCTGCCCGGACCGGGAGACATCGCTGTCCTCCGGCGGGTTCTCCCACTCCCAGACCGGCATCACGGCCGGCGTCCCGGTGACGGCGGGGGCACCGAGCACGTGCGGGCGCTGCTGTTCGTCGGAGCGCCACAGCGCGGTGGCCCGCTCCACGAAGCCGGACAGGGTGGAGCCGGAGGTGCTGCTGCGCGGGGAGACCAACTCGCCCTGGAAACCGCCGAGTCCGATGTCGTCGAGAGCCACCTGCCGGTGCAGCCGGTCGCTGAGCACGTCGCAGATCAGGTCGGGCACCTGGCCGCGCGGACGCTGTCCCCTGAGCCACCGGCGTACCGCCGTGTGGTCGTAGCGCAGCGCCAACCCCCGTTTCTTCCCCGCGTGGTTGACGTGTGCGGCCAGTCCGGCCTGGGAGATCCCGGCCTCGTCCAGCAGAGCGTCGAGGAGAGCATTGGGCTGCATGGCAAGCGCCTCCGGCTGACTCGGTCGTGCACAGCGTAGTACCGGCGACTTCACACGGGGGGTGAACCGAATGCCCGCATCCAGCGGGCGCACCCACTCCCTTCCCCGGCGGTGAATCGGTTGACTGAACTGCCTCGCAAGAGGCGGCCGGGCCGTCGGCTCCCCCTCCACAAGTGCGGCGGCCCGATCCCACCCCCGTCCGCCCTGCTCTGTCTGCCCGACATCCCCCCGGGCAGGGCGGACGGCAGCCGCACTGCCGCGCCCCGGACCGAGGAGGCCCTCCTGCCGGCGGACCGGTTCCGGCGGACCGCTACCGGCGGGACGGTTCGGGGCGCGGCCGACGCGCGGCGGCGCCGTGCTCCCCGGGGCCGTACTCCCCTGGCTGGACGGGGACCCGCAGCCGGTCGTTGCGCAGCACCACCAGGGCCACATCGTCGGACACCCGGCCTCCGGTGTGCCGCAGCAGGGCGCCCTGGACCCGGTCGACGACCGCCGCGGGCGACAGCGGCCCCACGGCGGCGGCCCTGGCCAGCGCGTCCCGCAGCGGGAAGAACCGCCCACCGGTGTCCCTGGCGTCCTCGGCCCCGTCGGTGTGCAGCACCAGCAGTTCGCCGGGCAGCAGCCGCACCCCGCCGCGCACCGGCAGCTCCGCCGGGAGCGGGAAGGGCCCGAGCGGCGGCAGCGGCTCCCCGGCGGCGACCTGTTCGGCCTTCCGCCGCAGCCGGTGCGGCCACGGGTGGCCGCAGTTGAGGGCCAGCACCTCGCCGTCCTCCTGGATCTCCAGCAGCAGTACGGTGACGAACTCCTCGGCGGACGGGCCCTCCGGCCGCGCCGCGCCGGCCGCGGACTGCTCGTCCCGGGCACGCTCCCGCAGGTGCCGCTGCAGGGCGCGCTCCAACCGCCGCAGCACACCGCCGAGTTCGGGCTCGTCGTGGGCGGCCTCGCGGAAGCTGCCGAGCAGGGCGGCGACCGTTCCGAGGGCGGGCAGGCCGTGCCCGCGCACGTCCCCGATCACCACCCGCACCCCGTGCACGGTGGCCATCACCTCGTACAGGTCGCCGCCGACGGACGCCCCCTTGCTGGCGGAGAGCCGTCCCGCGGCGAGCGCGAGGCCGTCGAGGCGGGCGGGCAGCGGGCGCAGCAGCACCTCTTGGGCGGCGCGGGCGACCTCGGTGATCCGGCGCAGCTCCCGCAGCGGTCCCCGGCGCACCCCGGCCAGCAGGGCGGCGACCGCCAGCAGGAAGCCGAGGCAGGTGACGAGATCCGGGCCGACGCCCGCCGCGTCCGACAGCGGGCAGAGCAGCACCCAGCAGGTGACGAGGGCGAGCCAGAGGCCGAGGAGCACCACGCCGCGCACGTACCGGACGGGCCGGGCGCGGCGGCGGAAGCGCTTTCCCGCCCTGTGTCGGATCATTCCGGACGGCCCCCTCGGAGTGCTGGGTTCGGCTGCTGAGGCCGGTCGGCCGGAATGATTCTGTGCCGCGTTCGTGCCCGGATGGCACATCGCCCGCACTTCTCACCCAAATGAGTGAGGGGCACACCCGTGTCCCGGATGTGCCCCTCGACAACACGCTCAACAGCGGTTGTTCAACGCCCCGTTGCCGCCGCGGGCGGCGGTACGGGCCTCACGCCCCGCGCAGCACCGCTCCGGTGTGCTCGGCGGCGAGCGCCACCGCCGCGTCGCGCGCCGCGGTGGCCTCCTCGACGGTCAGCGTGCGGTCGGCGGCACGGAAGCGCAGCGCGTAGGCCAGCGACTTCTTGCCCTCGCCGAGCTGCGCACCGGCGAACACGTCGAACAGCCGGATGTCCTCCAGCAGTTCGCCCGCGCCCTGGCGCAGCCAGCCCTCGACGGCGTGCGCGGTGACGTCCGCGTCGACGACCAGGGCCACGTCCTGGGTGGCGACCGGGAAGGTGGAGATCCGCGGCGCCCGCAGCACGCCCCGGCCCGCCTTCTCCAGCGCGTCCAGGTCGAGCTCCATCGCGCAGGTGCGCTCCGGCAGGTGCATCGCCTTCACGACGCGCGGGTGCAGCTCACCGGCGTACCCGATGATCTGCTCCGTGCCGTCGACGACGACCGAGAGCGCGGCGCAGCGGCCCGGGTGCCAGGGCTCGTTGACCGCTCCCGCGACGCGCAGTTCGGCACCGGCCTCGCGGGCCAGCGTCCGGGCGGCCTCGACGGCGTCGGCCCAGTCGGCCGGGCGGCCCTTGCCCCACCAGCCGGCCTGCTCGCGGGCGCCCGCGAGGACGACGGCGGCGTGCCGGGGCTGGGCGGGCAGCGAGGAGTCGAGCTCCGCGATCTGCTCGTCCGTGGGGCGGTGGTCGACCGGGAGGCGCACGGCCCTGTGCTCGTGGCCGGTCGGCAGGAACACCAGACCGGTCTCGAACAGCGCCAGGTCGTGGCTGCCGCGGCCGTCGTTGCGGCGCAGCGCGCCGAGCAGGCCGGGCAGCAGCGTCGTACGGAGCGCGGGCTCCGTGTCGGCGAGCGGGTTGACCAGCTTGACGGTGTTGCGGCGGTCGTCGTCGGCGGCCAGCTGGAGCTGGTCGAAGGCGGCCTCCCCGACGAACGGGTAGCTCAGCGCCTCGACGTAGCCGGCCCCGGCGAGCGCCCGGCCGACCCGGCGGTGCAGCCGCTGGCGGTCGGTGAGCCCGCGGCCCGAGGGCGGGGTGGGCAGCGTGGAGGGCAGGTTCTCGTAGCCCTCCAGCCGGATGACCTCTTCCGCGAGGTCGTTGGGGAACGCCAGGTCGGGGCGCCAGGACGGCACGGTGACCGTCAGGTCGTCCTGCCCGTAGACGTCGCAGCCGACCTCCTGGAGGCGGCGCACCACGGTCTCGCGGCCGTAGGCGACGCCGGCGACGCGGTCGGGGTGGTCGGCCCGCATGGCGATGGAGCGGGGCGCGGAGGGCGCGATGACCTCGGTGACCCCGGCGTCCGCGGTGCCGCCGGCGAGCAGCACCAGCAGGTCGACGGTGCGCTGGGCGGCAGCCGACGCGGCCTCGGGGTCGACGCCGCGCTCGTAGCGCTTGGACGCCTCGGAGCCGAGCCGGTGGCGGCGCGAGGTGCGGGCGATGGTCAGCGCGTCGAAGTGCGCCGCCTCGATGACGACCTCGGTGGTGCCGGTGCTCTCGCCGGTCTGCGCGTCGGTCTCGACGTCGGCGATCTCGGTGTGGGCGCCGCCCATGACGCCGGCGAGGCCGATCGGCCCGCGGTCGTCGGTGATGACCAGGTCCTCGGCGTCGAGGGTGCGCTTGGTGCCGTCGAGCGTGGTGAGCTGCTCGCCCTGCTCCGCGCGGCGGACGCCGATGGTGCCCTGGACGCGGGTGCGGTCGTAGGCGTGCAGCGGCTGGCCGAGCTCCAGCATCACGTAGTTGGTGATGTCGACGGCGAGCGAGATCGGGCGCATGCCGGCCTTCTGCAGCCTGCGCTGCATCCAGATCGGCGAGCGGGCCTCGGGGTCGAGCCCGGTGACGGTGCGCGCGGTGAAGCGGTCGCAGCCCTGCGGGTCGCTGATCTTCACCGGGTAGCCGTACGAGTTCGGCGCCGGGACGTCGAGCAGCGCCGGGTCGCGCAGCGGCAGCCCGTAGGCTGTGGCCGCCTCGCGGGCGATGCCGCGCAGCGACAGGGCGTAGCCGCGGTCGGGGGTGACCGCGATGTCCAGCACCTCGTCGACGAGCTCCAGGAGCTCGATGGCGTCGGTGCCGGGCTCGTACTCCGGCGGGAGCACGATGATGCCGCCGCTGCCGTCGTCGCCCATGCCCAGCTCGTCGCCGGAGCAGATCATGCCGTGGGACGTCCTGCCGTACGTCTTGCGCGCGGCGATGGCGAAGTCGCCGGGCAGCACCGCGCCCGGGAGGACCACGACGACCTTGTCGCCGACGGCGAAGTTGCGGGCGCCGCAGACGATCTCCTGCGGTTCGCCGGTGCCGTTGGCGGAGCCGACGTCCACCGTGCAGAAGCGGATCGGCTTCTTGAAGCCCTCCAGCTCCTCGATGGTCAGCACCTGGCCGACGACCAGCGGGCCCTTGAGGCCGGCGCCGGGCTGCTCGACCGTCTCGACCTCCAGCCCCGCGGACACCAGCTTGGCCTGTACGTCACGGCCGGTCTCGGTGGCGGGGAGATCGACGTACTCCCGCAGCCAGGAAAGCGGGACCCGCATCAGATCTCCATCCCGAAGGGCCGAGTGAAACGCACGTCACCCTCGACCATGTCTCGCATGTCTTCCACGTTGTGCCGGAACATCAGCATCCGCTCGATGCCGAAGCCGAAGGCGAACCCGCTGTACTTCTCCGGGTCGACGCCGCAGGCCGTGAGGACCTTCGGGTTGACCATGCCGCAGCCGCCCAGCTCGATCCAGCCCTCGCTGCCGCAGGTGCGGCAGGGACGGTCTGGGTTGCCGACGGACGCGCCGCGGCACACGTAGCAGACCATGTCCATCTCGGCGGACGGCTCGGTGAAGGGGAAGTAGTTGGGGCGCAGCCGGGTCTTCATGCCCTCGCCGAAGAGCGCCTGGACCATGTGGTCGAGGGTGCCCTTGAGGTCGGCCATGGTGAGGCCCTCGTCGACGGCCAGCAGCTCGATCTGGTGGAAGACCGGGGTGTGCGTGGCGTCCAGCTCGTCGGTGCGGTAGACGCGGCCGGGGCAGACCACGTAGACCGGCGGCTCACGGCGTTCGAGCAGCGCGCGGGCCTGCACCGGGGAGGTGTGGGTGCGCAGCACGACACCGGACCCGTCGTTCTTCGCGCCGTCCTCGCCCTCGACGAAGAAGGTGTCCTGCATCTGGCGCGCCGGGTGGTCCGGCACGAAGTTCAGGGCGTCGAAGTTGAACCACTCGGCCTCGACCTCGGGACCCTCGGCGACCTCGTAGCCCATCGCGACGAAGACGTCGGCGACGCGCTCCATGAAGGTGGTCAGCGGGTGCCGGGCACCGGCCGGGGTGCGGTCGTACGGCAGCGTGACGTCGACGGCCTCCTCGACCAGTACGCGCTCGTCGCGCTCGGCCTCCAGAACCGTGAGCCGGGCGGCCAGGGCCTTGTTCACGGCGCCGCGGGCCATGCCGACGCGCTTGCCCGCCTCGGCCTTGGCCTGGGGCGGCAGCGCGCCGATCTCGCGGTTGGCGAGCGAGAGCGGCGAGGTGGGCCCGGTGTGCGCGGTCTTGGCGTGCGTGAGCGCGTCGAGGTCGGCGGCGGCCTCGAAGGCGGCCAGCGCCTCGTCGCGCATGCGCTCGATCTCTTCGGGTTTCAGCGCCTCGACCTCGACAGGGTCGTACGACTTATTGGGTGCGGACATCTCTTCCCGTACTTCCGATGGCTGATGGGCGGCCCCGCTCGACGCATGAGGACGCAAAGGTGCCAAAAGTCGAGTCTAAAGCCTGTCCGGTGGGCCGGGCCGCACGGGGCGACCGTGCCGGGCCCGCCGGACGGGGCCGGGGACGTGGGACGCGACGAAGCCCGTGGGGCGCTCAAGCCAGATAGGCCGGGGCCCCCACGGGCAGGATAAATCGGAATTCGGCGCCGCCGCCGGGCCCGCGGCCGACCGTGATGGTGCCGCCGTGCGCCTCGACGATGCCCTTGACGATGTAGAGGCCCAGGCCGGTGCCGCCGCGCTTGCTGCCCCGCCAGAACCGGGTGAAGACACGGCTGAGCGACTCCTCGGGGATGCCGGGTCCTTCGTCGCTCACGATGACGGCCGTTCCCTTCTCGTCGTCCTTGGCGGTGGCGGGTGCCACCTCGATGGTGACCATTCCCTCGCCGTGGCGCACCGCATTTTCCAGCAGGTTGCCCAGCACCTGGTCGATCTTGTCGGGGTCGGCCCACAGGTCGGGCAGCGGGTGCGCGAGCTGCACGAGGAAGCGGTCGGCCCGCTGGCCGGCCGAGATGTGGGCGTGCACGTTGCGCCCCACGGCGGCGGCGATGTCGACGGGCTGCCGGCGCAGCTCCAGGCGCCCGGAGTCGATCCGGGAGATGTCGAGCAGCTCGGCGATCAGCCGGGCGATCCGGTCGGCGTCGCCGTCGACGGTCTCCAGCATCATCCGCTTCTGGTCGTCGGTGAAGCGCTCCCACTTGCGCAGCAGGGTCCGGGTGAAGCCCTTCACGGAGGTGAGCGGGGAGCGCAGCTCGTGCGCGACGGTGGCGATCAGCTCGGCGTGGCTGCGCTCGGAACGCCTGCGGGCCTCGGTGCCGCGCAGCGAGACCACCACCCGGCAGACCCGTCCGCGCGGCTCCTCGCGGACGTACCGCGCCGAGACCAGCACCTCGCGTCCGCCCGGCAGCAGCAGGTTGCGCTCGGGCTGCCCGCCGCGGATGGCGAGGCCGCCGTAGGGGTCGGTGAGGGTCCACCAGCGGCGGCCCTTGAGGTCCTCCAGCGGCAGTACGTCGACCAGGGCGCGCCCCAGCGCGAAGTCCGCGGGCACCGCCGTGATGCGGGAGGCGGCGGCGTTGAAACAGACGATCCGGCCCGTCTCGTCGGCGACGACGAGGCCGTCCGGGAGGTCGTCCGCCGCGATCCCGGACGCCTTGAACTCCCTTGCCCGTACGGCCTGTTCAGACACTTCCGCGACCATCTCTGCCGTATCCCACCTCTCCGTGCACGGGAGGGCCCCCGAGCCCGTCACCCTACTCCGAACAGGGTGCCCTCAGGCAGAGGTGCGTACCCGCTGTGCGCGCGCGGATGCGTAGAGGCACACGGCGGCTGCCGTAGCGAGGTTGAGGCTCTCGGCCTTTCCGTGGATCGGCACGCGTACGACGGCGTCCGCGAGGGCCCGGGTCTCCTCGGGCAGGCCCCAGGCCTCGTTGCCGAAGACCCAGGCGGTGGGACCGCCCATGGTGCCCGCGTCCAGCTCGTCGTCGAGGTCGCGGTCGCCCGCCCCGTCGGCGGCCAGGATGCGCACCCCGGCCTCCTGGAGCCGGGCGACGGCCTGTTCGACGGGGACGCCCACGGCGACCGGCAGGTGGAAGTGCGAACCGACCGAGGCGCGTACCGACTTGGGGTTGTAGAGGTCGACGGAGGCGTCCGTGAGGACGACCGCGTCGGCGCCCGCCGCGTCCGCGCAGCGCAGCACCGTACCGGCGTTGCCGGGGTCGCGGACGTGGGCGAGGACGGCGACCAGCTTGGGCTTCGCGGCGAGGATCTCCTCGAAGGGGGAGTCCAGGAAGCGGCAGACGCCGACGATGCCCTGCGGGGTGATGGTCTGGGAGATGTCCGCGAGGACGTCGTCCCCGGCGAGGTGCACCCGGGCGCCGGCGGTGTGCGCGGCGTCCACGATGTCGGCGTACCGCTCGGCGGTCTCCACCGTGGCGAACAGCTCGATGAGCGTGGGGGTGCCGTCGGGCCCCCGGTGGTCCACGGCCTCCCGCACGGCCTGCGGCCCCTCGGCGATGAACCGGCGCTCCTTGCCCCGGAAACTGCGCTTCGCCAGCCTCTTGGCGGCGGTGACGCGGGGGGAACGCGGGGAGATCAGCTCGGGAGTGCCCATGGGCGTGCGGCTCACTTCTTCGTACGTGACTCAACTGAAAGGGGCGGCGGAACGCACCGGACCCGCAGGCGCGGAATGCGCCTGCGGGTCCGGCTTCAAAGCCAAGAAGCTGCTCTGCCTGGGAGCTATGAAGCTCAGGCGGCGGCCTTCGGGGCGTTGACGTCGCTCGGGAGCGCCTTCTGGGCAACCTCGACGAGCGCGGCGAACGCGTTGCTGTCGTTGACGGCCAGCTCGGCGAGGATCTTGCGGTCCACCTCGATGTTGGCGGCCTTCAGACCCTGGATGAGGCGGTTGTACGTCATGCCGTTCTCGCGGGCAGCGGCGTTGATGCGCTGGATCCACAGCTGACGGAAGTCGCCCTTGCGCTTCTTGCGGTCGTTGTAGTTGTAGACCAGGGAGTGGGTGACCTGCTCCTTGGCCTTGCGGTACAGGCGCGAACGCTGGCCGCGGTAGCCCTTGGCGGCTTCGAGGATTGCCCGGCGCTTCTTGTGGGCGTTTACTGCGCGCTTGACGCGTGCCACTTTTGACTCCTTGTAGCGGGGCCGTGGGGGTGTTCACACGACCCGAAAACGAATTGGTCCCGGTCTCGATCCAGTGCCTCCGGAAGATTCACCGAAGGCGGCGGGATCACTTGCCGAGAAGCTTCTTGATCTTCGCGGCGTCGCCCGGGGCCATCTCGGCGTTGCCGGTGAGGCGGCGCGTCACGCGGGACGACTTGTGCTCGAGCAGGTGGCGCTTGCCGGCGCGCTCGCGGAGCACCTTGCCGGAGCCGGTGATCTTGAAGCGCTTCTTGGAACCGCTGTGCGTCTTGTTCTTCGGCATCGCGCCGTATCTCCTCGTCAGTGCCGCTCCCCCGGTCCCCGGTGCGGGCACCGGACTTACGGGAGCGTCAGGTCTGTGGTGGGTGGGGGTTCCGTTCGGAATCCGGGGGCCGCCTGGGTGGCGGCCCCGTGGATCACGCCTCGGAAGGTGCTGCCTCGGCCGGAGCCTCGACTGCTGCCTCGGCAACCTCACCCGCGGGCTGCTCGTCGGGGGCTGCGCCCTGACGCTCCGCCTTGCGGGCGGCCTGGGCCTCGCGGGCCTCGGCCATTGCCTCGGTCTTCTTCTTGTGCGGGCCAAGAACCATGATCATGTTCCGGCCGTCCTGCTTCGGGTTGGACTCGATGAAGCCCAGTTCCTCCACGTCGGAGGCGAGTCGCTGAAGCAGCCGGAAGCCAAGCTCGGGACGGGACTGCTCACGACCACGGAACATGATCGTGATCTTGACCTTGTCACCCTGCTTGAGGAACCGGACGACGTGACCCTTCTTGGTGTCGTAGTCGTGCGGGTCGATCTTCGGGCGGAGCTTCATCTCCTTGATGACCGTGTGCGCCTGGTTCTTGCGCGCCTCACGGGCCTTCATGGCCGACTCGTACTTGAACTTCCCGTAGTCCATGAGCTTGCACACGGGCGGACGGGCGTTCGCCGCGACCTCGACCAGGTCGAGGTCGTACTCCTGCGCCAGTTCCAGGGCCTTCGCGAGCGGGACGATGCCCACCTGCTCACCACTGGGTCCGACAAGTCGCACCTCGGGAACGCGAATCCGGTCGTTGATGCGGGGCTCGGCGCTGATGGATCCTCCTCAGTAGCACCACACGACTGTCTGGCAGACAGCCGCGTAACGTCTCATTACGTTGGACCAACCGCTTCGGCGCATAAAAAATGCCCCGGACGGGACACAGGCAGGGCTCCTGGATATACCGGAGCACCGCCGCGTCTGAAACCGCGGGGCGCACACATCGGACAGTTCCATCGTCCGTACGGAACGATGGGGACCGTCTTCTGACCGGTGACCCGCCGCCCCAGGGGCGGTCAGGTGGGAGATCGGAGCCTCCACTTGTGGGCCGGGCACAGGAGTGTCCGACCGGTCGTGAGACAACTATACCCGTCAAGCGACACTGGTGCGAACCCCGGTAAACCACTCCTTCGGGCCCCGGGGAAAGGGCACCCGTTCCGGCACCTATCGTGGACGCCATGAGCGACGCGACCAGCAGCAACGCCGGCACCGGCGGCAACGAAGAGACCGGCCACACGGAGCAGGGTCCCGGCTTCGACGACATGACCCGCGACATCGCGGACGTTCCCGCCGTCGAGGTGATCACCACGGTCGCCGTGCACCTGATGAGCGCCGCCGCCGTCAACCTGGGCCTGGCCGAGGACGGCGACAAGCACAAGGACCTGGACGAGGCGCGGAAGCTGATCCACGCCCTGGCCGGCCTGATCACGGCCAGCGCGACCGAGATCAGCTCCTTCCACGCGGCGCCGCTGCGGGACGGGCTGAAGTCCCTCCAGCTGGCGTTCCGCGAGGCGTCGGTCGTACCGGACGAGCCGGGTCAGGGTCCGGGCGAGAAGTTCACCGGGCCGGTCTTCGGCTGAGCGGCTCCCGCTCCTGCGCCGGCGAGGGCCTCCACCGCGACGCGGCGGGGGCCCTTCCGTCTGCCCTCGGCCGCCCCTGCCCCGCTCCCCCGCGTCCGGATCGCCAGCGTCCGGATCGCCAGCGTCCGGCTCCCCGCGTCCGGCTCCCCGCGTCCGGCTCCTCGGCGCCCGGATCGCTCCTACAGCGCCGCCGCGTCCGCGTGCAGACGGGGCGCGTCGACGGGGTGGGTCAGCCGGTGCGCCAGGGCCGCCAGTACGCCGCCGACCAGCGGCGCGACGAGGAACAGCCACAGCTGGGACAGTGCGGCACCGCCCGCGAAGAGGGCCGGGCCCAGGCTGCGGGCCGGGTTCACCGAGGTGCCGGTGAGCGGGATGCCGACCAGGTGGATGACGGCGAGCGCCAGGCCGATGGGCAGTCCGTCGAAGCCGACGACCGCGACCTTGCTGGTGACCGCGAGGACGACGAAGACCAGCAGGAAGGTCAGCACCACCTCGGCCAGGAACGCGCCGCCGGTGTTGAGGTGCACGGCGGAGCGGTCGCCGAACCCGTTCGACCCGAAGGCCCCGCTGGTCTGCAGGCCCGGTACCTGTTTGGCGAGCAGGAACAGCAGCGCGGCGCCCGCGATGCCGCCCAGCAGCTGCGCGACCCAGTAGCCCGCCGCCGTCCGGGCGTTGATCCGCCGGGCCATCAGCATGCCGAGCGTGACCGCCGGATTGACGTGGCAGCCGGAGATCGGACCGAGCGCGTAGGCCAGCGCCAGCAGCACGAAGCCGAAGGCGAGGGCGATGCCCAGGGTTCCGATGAAGCCCCCGGCGAGCACGGCCGCGCCGACCGCGAAGAAGACCAGCAGGAGGGTCCCGAGGAATTCGGAGACCAGTGTCCGTCTGTCCATGACACACCTCACGAAGATCGTTGACCTCTTCGCATTGTCTGCCGGGGTGCGCGCTCCCGCCTGTTCTGCCGGCAGCGGCCGGTGCCGGACGTCAGCGCACGAGCAGCGGCTCTCCGGGCGGGGTGGCGCCCGCGGGCAGGAGCGCCAGGTCCAGGCCGCGCACCAGCCGGGCGCGCAGTACGTCGTGCGAGGCCAGGCCCTGCGCGACGCGGCGCACCGCTTCGGCGGGGACCGCGTCCGGGGCCAGGACGAGGGCGAGCACCCCGTCGGCCTCGCCGGGACCGAGGTGGGCACGGAGCACGGCGGGCTCGGCGGCCAGCAGTTCGCGGACGGCCGCGACCACGGCAGGGTCGTCGATCGGCCGGGCACTGCTGCGGCCCTCGGCGAGCGCGAGCAGGGCGGGCCCGGTGAGCTGGTACGCGACGGGCCCGGCGAGGTCGATCACGACGGTGTCGGCCTGCTCGTGGGCGGCTGCCTGGAGCGCCTGGTGCAGCGGTACGGCGACGGGGCGCGCGGCCGGGTCCCAGAGGGCGAGTGCCTCGATGGAGGTGAAGGCGGGCAGCGCCTTGCGGTCGCCCGCGCGGAGGGTGGGGACGGCCATGTCGCTCGTCTTCTCGCGCTTGAGCCCCGTCTCCGGATCGGTCTCCACCTCGCCGAGCACGGCGACGACGGGGACGAGGAGGCGGGCACCGGGGAGCGCGTCGAGGACGCGCTGCTCGGCGGCGGCGTCCTGGGGACCCCGGGCCCAGGCGGCGAGGGCCTGGGAGAGGGCGGGATCGGCGGTGCCGTCGTCTTCGGAGAAGCCGGGGTCAGGGATGTTCTTGAGCACGGGTCGAGCGTATCCCTTGGGGTCGGGTCGCTGATGTGCGGCCGGTACGTGGCCGGGCGTCCGCCCCTCGGGGTCGGTGGGACCGCGCGAGCGGCGAACGGCGCTCGCGCAGAAGACCCACCGGCCCCGCGGCCGTCGGTTCGGGGAAGGTGCGGGGAGGGGCTCAGGCCCGCCGCGGGCGCCGCTCCGGGTGCGGGCATCCCCCGCAGGGTCCGGGCGCCGCCTACCCGGTGGCGGGTTCCCGTGCGGTCCCCCTGCGCCACAGCACCACCGCTCCCAGCAGCACCACCGCCCCCGATCCGCCCGCCGCCCAGGCCCACGCCTGCGGTCCCGCGGAGGGTGGGGCCGGCCGGTCCGGGCCGGGGCCGAAGTACCGGCCCGGATAGCCCGCCGCCGACGAGCGGACCGCCGTGTCCCGGCCGCCCGCCGCGATGGCCGCCGCCGGATCCACCATCCCGTACCCGCGTGCGTCGTCCCGGCCGCCCGACGGGGCGTCCCTGGCCGTCCTCGCCAGCAGCCGCTTGATCTGGGCCGGCGGGAGCTGCGGGTGCGCGGCCCGGACCAGGGCCGCCGCCCCGGACACGAAGGCCGACGCCGCGCTCGTGCCCCAGCCCTCGTAGTAGCTGCGGTCGGGGTCGGCGATCACGATGTCGACCCCGGGCGCGGACACGGTGGCGTACCAGCGCCGGGTGGAGAACGAGGCGTGCGTACCGGCCTCGTTGACCGCGGTCACCGCGATGACGCCGGGGTAGGCGGCCGGGTAGGAGATGTGGTCGCCCTTCTCGCCGCCGTTGCCCGCGGAGGCGACGACCACCGCGCCCTTGCCGAGCGCGTACTGGACGGCCGCGTCCTCCTCCGCCTCCGGGTGCGCGGACTCGCTGTCGTCGCCGAGCGAGAGGTTGATGACGTCCGCCCCCTGGTCGACGGCCCAACGGATGCCCTTGGCAAGGGCGTTGCCCCGGGAGGTACGGGCTTTGTCGCGGGCCGGGTCGCCGCCTTCGAGGATGACCCGCACGGGCAGGATCTTCGCCTCGGGGGCGATGCCGAGAACGCCCTCGCCGCGGTCGGGGCCGTGTCCGTGGCCCGCGATGATGGAGGCCATCGCGGTGCCGTGCCGGGCCCAGGACCGGTCGCCGCTCCTGGCGCCGAAGCCGACGAGGTCGTTGCCGGGCAGGACGTTGCCCGCCAGGTCGGGGTGCTGGTCGTCGACGCCGGTGTCGAGGACGGCGACCGTGATCCCGGCCCCCTTGGTGGTGCGCCAGGCCTCCTGCGTGTGCAGTGCGGCCAGGCCCCACTGCTTGTCGCGGATGGTGTCGGCGTGCGCGGCGGACATGGGCAGCACGGCGAGCAGCACCGCGCTGAACGCGGAGACGGCGACGGGGAAAGTGCCGCGCCGATGGCGGCGGCGGGCCGGTCCCGGCGGCGCGGTCGTCACCGGACCGGACGCCGGTTGCGGGGCCGGTGCCGGTTGCGGGGGCATCGCCCGCGTCCGGCCCTCGTGCTGACGGGGGTTCATCCGGGCTGCTCCGTAGCCGTGCCGGCGTTCTTGCGCAGGCCTCGTTCGATGCGGTCGGCGATGCCCTTCGCCTCGTGGCCGAGGCCGGACTGGGCCGGTGCGGTGGTCGCTCCGTCCACCGTCGCGGGCCCGGCGGGCTGGGGTTCGGTGACGGTGCGGCCGTCGGCGAAGCCGGACACCGCGTACACGACCACCGGTACGTCCTGGAGCACCCGGACCGTCCAGCTGGCCCGCTGCCCGTCGCCGAATCCGGCGGCCACGGTGCCGGGCACCGGGAACGTACGCGGCATCAGATCGCCGCGCTCGGCGAGCTTTTCGCGGGTGAAGCGGTTGCGCAGGGTGTTCGTGGCGGCCTCGTCGGCCCTGGTGAAGACCATGCCGACGGTGGTGACGCTGCTGGTGGTGGCGTCGGTGTAGGTGGCGCGCAGCAGCCGTTCGCAGCCGACCGGGCCAAGTGCCCTGAGCAGCAAGGGGTCCAGGGCGTTCGCGCAGTCGCCGTCCGGGGCGACCGCGACCCGTGTCCAGGCCCGGTCGGCGCCGCCGGGGCCCGCTCCGTCCCCCTTCAGCGCGCGGGGGAAGAGGGTGTCCACGGGGATGCTGTGCCAGGCCGTCCGGGCCTCGGCGAATCCGCTGGTCGCGGCGGGCTCGTCGCCGCCCGCCAGCCAACTCCCGGCAGCGGCGCCGCCGATGAGCCCGACCCCGAGCACCACGCAGGCGGCGACGGCCGCCAGCCGGGCCGGGCCGCGGGCGCCGGCGGGCCGCGGCAGGGTGGCGGCCCCGGCGGGCATGTCCTGCTCGTCGCGGACCCAGTGCTGGGGCGGGGCGAAGGCGAGGGGCGGGGCGCCGTCGGTACGGGGCGCCGTGCCGACGGCGCCGGCGGGCCTGCGGTGGGAGTGGGCGCCGTGGGCGGAGTGGCCGGACGCGGGGTGCGTGGAGCGCTCCGCGTGCTCCGCCGAGGAGGGTACGGCTGCCGTCGTCGCCGCTATGGACGCGGCGGGCGGCGCGACCGGCGAGGAGGAGGCGGGCGGGGCGAACCCCGTGGTCCGTCCGCGGCCCCGTGCGGCGGACACGGCGTGCCGGCTGCCCCCGCCGTCGGGGGACGGCCGGGCGCCCTGCCGGAGCGGGGCACCCTCGCCTGCGCCCGCACCGCTGCCGCCACGTGCGGCCGTTCCCTGACCGGTGCCCGCACCGCTGCCCGTACGGTGCCCCGTTCCGGCCGCGCTCCGCGTGCTGCCGCTGGGGCCGCCCCCATCGGTGGGGGGCTCGGCCAACGGGTCGGGGCGGGGGCTGCGGGCGGGCGGTGGTGCGGCCGGGCGCGGTGGTGCGACGGAGCGGCCGGGCCGGGACGCCTCGTCCGTGTGCGGGGGGAACGCCGGCCGGGGAGGGACGTCGGGGCGGTGCGGTTCGGTCGTCATCCGGCCCCCAGGTCCGTCTCTTCTCGTGCTCCCGGTGTCTGCCCCGCGGCAGTCTCGTCACCCGGGCTCCCAGCGGGTTTCCGTCACTCTACGGGCTGGCCCGGCCGGGGCGGGAACCAGAGCGGGACGTGGGACGGATCTGACCGGAACGTCCCTCAAGTAACCGAGAAGTCCCTGAAAAAGCCGTGGCGGGAGCGTTCCGGGGCCGGGCCCGGCCAACAGCCCGGCAGACCTACCAGCCGGTAAACGACTCTGGCAAGCTGCGCCCATGACTCCTCGTACGACTCATCGGGCCGCCCCCCGGGCCGCCGACCGTTCCCGCTACGACCGGGCGACCGCGCACCTCGACGGACCGGTCGCCGTCGTCGATCTGGAGGCGTTCGACGACAACGCCGCCGATCTCGTGCGCCGCGCGCAGGGCAAGCCGGTGCGGGTCGCGAGCAAGTCGGTGCGGTGCCGGGCGCTGCTGGAGCGGGTGCTGGAGCGGGACGGTTTCTCCGGGGTGATGTCGTACACCCTGGCCGAGTCGCTGTGGCTGGCCCGCTCCGGGTTCGAGGACGTGCTGCTGGCC
Source organism: Streptomyces sp. NPDC004111 (assembly GCF_042874215.1). Classification (NCBI taxonomy): domain Bacteria; kingdom Bacillati; phylum Actinomycetota; class Actinomycetes; order Kitasatosporales; family Streptomycetaceae; genus Streptomyces; species Streptomyces sp. NPDC004111. Next base: position 89,669 of record NZ_JBIAMU010000013.1, on the reverse strand, counting down.
TATCCGTCCGCCGACCGGGCCGCGTACGCGGAGCTGGCGGCCGATCCGAAGCTGGCCGCCGCCGTGACGGTCATGGTCGACGACCCGGCGCACCTGGAGCTGATCGACCGGGCCAGGGACGGCGGCAAGGAGGAGATCCGGGTCTGTCTGGAGCTGGACACCTCGCTGCACCTGCTGGGCGGCCGGATCCGGGTGGGGGCCCGCCGCTCCCCGCTGCGCGAGCCGGTCCAGCTGGCCGAGCTGGCCAGGTCGATCGACCGGCGGCCGGGGTTCCGGCTGGTCGGGCTGATGGCGTACGAGGGTCATGTCGCGGGCGTCGGCGACATGGTCGCGGGCCGCCCGGTGCGGTCCCGGATGGTGCGGGTGATGCAGGGGGCCGCGCGCCGGGAGCTGGCGGTGCGGCGGGCCGCCGTGGTGCGGGCGGTCCGGGCGGTGGTGCCGGACCTGGAGTTCGTGAACGGGGGCGGCACCGGCAGCGTGGAGAGCACCGTCGCGGAGGACGCGGTGACCGAGGTGGCGGCCGGGTCCGGGCTGTACGTACCCCGGCTGTTCGACCACTACCGCTCCTTCAGCGGCCGTCCGGCGGCGCTCTTCGCCATGCCGGTGGTGCGCCGCCCCGGGGTGGGGGTCGTCACGGTGCTCGGCGGCGGCTACCCGGCGTCCGGGGTGGCCGGGCCGGACCGCTCCCCCGTGCCGTACCTGCCGGAGGGGCTGCGGTACGACCCGCAGGAGGGGGCGGGCGAGGTGCAGACCCCGCTGCTGGGCTCGGCGGCGGACGATCTGCTGATCGGCGACAAGGTGTGGTTCCGGCACGCCAAGGCGGGCGAACTGTGCGAGCGCTTCGACCGGTTGCAGCTGATCGAGGGCGACCGGGTCACCGGTACCGCCCCGACATACCGCGGTGAGGGGCACACCTTCCTGTAGTGCCGTTCCGGGTATGCGACGGGGCCTGCCCGCACCTCGGGGTGCGGGCAGGCCCCGTCGCGTACCCGGGCCGTCCGGTCAGGTCGTGTTGCGGATGCCCTGGGTGATCTTGTCCATGCCGTCCAGCGGCGGGCCGCCCGGTCCGGCGTCGAACGCGAAGCGCACCAGGACGATGGAGCCGGGGCCCAGGCTGCTGGGGAAGGCGAGGGACTGCACGTACCCGCCGGGGCCCTTGCCGGTGACGACCTTCCAGCGGACCAGGTAGCCCTGCTTGCCGGCCACCGTCACCTGCTCGGACTTGATCTCCTGGTGGGACTTGATGCCGCCGTACTTCTGCCGGTCCAGCGAGTCCTTGTGGTAGGCGACGTCGGCGGCGATCTTGATGTCGGCCTTGGCCGCCGCCTCGGCGGCCGTCAGGTTTCCGGGGGCGGTGCGGGAGGTGACCGTGCCGTGCCGGCAGAAGCCGCCGTCGGCGGGGCAGTCGTAGGTCTCCTTGGTGGTCATGGTGGCGGCGTCGCGGTCCGCGCCGTACTCCGGCTTCTCCCAGCCGGGCAGGATCGGCAGGGTGATGCCGTTCAGCTGGTCGGCGAGGATGTCGGCGTCACCGGACGCGGCCGGCGGGGCGGGGTCGGAGGGCGCCGTCGGGGTGCTCTGGCCGGCGCCCGGCGGGTCGGCCAGGGTGGGGACCGGCGGGGGCGCGGGGGGCGTGTCCTCCTTGCCGAGGAAGACCACGCCGGTGACGATCGCGGCGACCAGGACCACTCCGGCGGCGACGACCGCGATCAGTTTGCCGCCGCCGGGGCCGCCGCCGGACCCGCCGCCCGCGCCCGGCGGTGCGGGCGGGGGCGGCGGGGTGGCGTAGCCGGGCTGCGCGCCCTGCGGATATCCGTAGCCCTGCGGCTGCGGGGGCTGGGCCGGGCCGAACTGCGCTGCCGCGGGCTGCTGCCCGCCCGGAGCGCGGGTGTGCGCGCTCCAGGCCGAGCCGTCCCACCAGCGCTCCTGGGTGGGCGCGCTGGGGTCCTGGTACCAGCCGGGCGGGGTCGTCATGCTCATTGCGTCACCTTAAGCGGAGGGGTCACGGGGGCCCTAGGGGCAGTCCGCGACGATCCGCGCGAGGGGCTACAGCGGGGTGACGTACGCGCCCGAGATGCCCCCGTCGACCAGAAAGTCCGTCGCGTTGACGAAGGAGGAGTCGTCGCTGGCGAGGAAGGCGACGGCCGCCGCGATCTCGGTCGCCTCCGCGAACCTGCCGAGCGGGATGTGCACGAGGCGCCGGGCGGCCCGCTCCGGGTCGGAGGCGAACAGCTCCTGGAGGAGCGGGGTGTTGACCGGCCCGGGGCACAGCGCGTTGACCCGGATGCCCTCGCGGGCGAACTGCACGCCCAGCTCCCGCGACATGGCCAGGACGCCGCCCTTGGAGGCGGTGTACGAGATCTGGGAGGTGGCCGCGCCCATGATCGCGACGAACGACGCGGTGTTGATGATGGAGCCGCGGCCCTGGCGCTGCATGTAGGGCAGGGCGGCCTTGCAGCAGAGGTAGACGGAGGTGAGGTTGACGTCCTGGACGCGCTTCCAGGCCTCCAGGCCGGTGGTGAGGATGGAGTCGTCGTCGGGCGGGCTGATGCCGGCGTTGTTGAACGCGATGTCGACGCTGCCGTACGTGTCGTACGCGGCCTTGAACAGCGCCTCGACCTGCTCGGCGTCGGTGACGTCGACCTTGACGAAGGTGCCGCCGACCTCTTCGGCCGCGGCCTTGCCGGCCGTCTCGTCGATGTCGCCGCAGACGACGTGGGCGCCCTCGGAGGCCAGGCGGCGGGCGGCGGCGAGGCCGATGCCGCTGCCGGCGCCGGTGATGACGGCGGTGCGGCCGACCAGACGGCGGCAGATGATCTCGGTGTCGTTGCTCATGGTGGTTCTCATGCCTCCGTGCTGATGAAGACGTTCTTGGTCTCGGTGAAAGCGGTGAGGGCGTCGGGGCCGAGTTCCCGGCCGAGCCCCGACTGGCGGTAGCCGCCGAAGGGGGTCCAGTAGCGCACGCTGGAGTGGGTGTTGACGGAGAGGTTGCCGGCCCGGACGGCCTGCGAGACGCGCAGCGCGCGGCCCACGTCGCGGGTCCAGATGGAGCCGGAGAGGCCGTACTCGGTGGCGTTGGCGAGCCGGACCGCGTCCGCCTCGTCGTCGAAGGGCAGGACGACGGCGACCGGGCCGAAGATCTCCTCCACGGCGGCGGGCGCGTCGGGGGCGAGGCCGGTGAGCACGGTCGGCGGGAACCAGAAGCCGGGGCCCGCCGGGGCGGTGCCGCGGATGCCGGGCGCGCCCTCGTCGACGTAACCGCGCACCCGCTCCAGCTGGGTCCGCGAGATCAGCGGGCCCATCTGGGTCTTCTCGTCGGACGGGTCGCCGACGACGACCGACTCGATCGCGGGGGCGAGGAGCGCCAGGAAGCGGTCGTGGACGTCGCGCTGGACGAGGATGCGGGTGCGAGCGCAGCAGTCCTGGCCGGAGTTGTCGAGGAAGGACATCGGGGTGGCGGCGACGGCGGCTTCGAGGTCGGCGTCGGCGAAGACGATGTTGGGGCTCTTGCCGCCGAGTTCGAGGGTGACCCGCTTCACCCTCTCGGCGCACTTGGCCATGATCCGCTTGCCGACGCCGGTGGAGCCGGTGAAGACGATCTTCGCGACGTCGGGGTGCTCGACCAGGGCGTCGCCCGCGACGGGGCCCTCGCCGGGGAGCACCTGGAAGAGGTCCTCGGGCAGGCCCGCCTCCAGGGCGAGTTCGGCCAGCCGCAGCGCGGTGAGCGGGGTGGTCTCGGCCGGCTTGAGGATCACCGCGTTGCCCGCGGCGAGCGCGGGGGCGGTGGCCCAGCCGGCGATCGGCATCGGGAAGTTCCACGGGGCGATCACGCCGATGACGCCGAGGGGTTCGAGGATCGTGACGTCGAGGCCGCCGGGCGCCGGGATCTGGCGGCCGTTGAGGCGCTCCGCTCCCCCGGCGGCGTAGTCGAGGAGGTCGCGGACGTTGCCCGCCTCCCAGCGGGCGTTGCCGAGGGTGTGCCCGGCCTCCCGCACCTCCAGCAGGGCGAGTTCCTCGATGTGCGCGTCGACGGTCGCGGCGAACCGGCGCAGCAGCCGGGCCCGGTCGGCGGGTGCGGTGGCGGCCCAGCGGCGCTGTGCGGCCACGGCGCGCACGACGGCCCGGTCGACGTCGGCGGCGGTCGCGGCGGGGACGGTGGCGACGACCTCTTCGGTCGCCGGGTTGAGAACCTTCAGCACGTCGGTAGCTCTTCCTTACATGCGTTCGAAGGAGCGGCGGAGCTCCCAGTCGGTCACCGCGGCGTCGAAGGCTTCGAGTTCGATCCGCGCCATGTTGCGGTAGTGCGCCACGACGTCCTCGCCGAACGCGGCGCGGGCGATGGGGCTGGCGGCCCACAGCTCCGCGGCCTCGCGCAGGGTGGTGGGGACGTGTGCGTAGTCGGCGGTGTAGGCGTTGCCGGTGCAGGGCTCGGGCAGTTCGAGCTTCTGCTCGACGCCGTGCAGTCCGGCGGCGATCAGGCCCGCGACGGCGAGGTAGGGGTTGACGTCGCCGCCGGGGAGCCGGTTCTCGAAGCGCATCGAGGGGCCGTGGCCGACGACGCGCAGCGAGCAGGTGCGGTTGTCGGGGCCCCAGGCGACGGCGGTGGGGGCGAAGGAGCCGGGCTGGAAGCGTTTGTAGGAGTTGATGTTGGGCGCGTAGAGGAGGGAGAAGTCGCGCAGGGCGGCGAGCTGTCCGGCGAGGAAGTGCCGCATCAGCTCGGACATGCCGTGCGGGTCGTCGCCGGCCATGGCGCTGCGCCCGGAGGCGTCGCGCACGCTGAGGTGTATGTGGCAGGAGTTGCCCTCGCGCTCGTTGTACTTCGCCATGAAGGTGAGCGAGACGCCTTCCTGGGCGGCGATCTCCTTGGCGCCGTTCTTGTAGATGGCGTGCTGGTCGCAGGTGGTGAGGGCCTCGTCGTACTTGAAGGCGATCTCGTGCTGGCCGGGGTTGCACTCGCCCTTGGCGGACTCCACGGTCAGGCCGGCGGCGGCCATCTCGTTGCGGATGCGGCGCAGCAGGGGCTCGACGCGGCCGGTGCCGAGGATGGAGTAGTCGACGTTGTACTGGTTGACCGGCTCCAGGCCCCGGTAGTTGGCGTCCCAGGCCTGTTCGTAGGTGTCCTTGAAGACGATGAACTCCAGCTCGGTGCCCACGTGGGCGGTGAGGCCGAGTTCCGCGAGGCGCTCCAGCTGGCGTCGGAGGATCTGGCGGGGGGCGGCGACCACGGGGCTGCCGTCGTGCCACACCAGGTCGGCCATCAGCAGCGCGGTGCCCTCGTTCCAGGGGACGCGGCGCAGGGTGGCGAGGTCGGGGCGCATGCCGAAGTCGCCGTAGCCGCTGTCCCAGGAGGACATGGCGTAGCCGTCGACGGTGTTGAGGTCGACGTCCACGGCGAGGAGGTAGTTGCAGCCCTCCGCGCCGTTCTCCAGCACCTCGTCGAGGAAGAAGGGGGCGGCGAACCGTTTGCCGGTGAGGCGGCCCTGCATGTCGGGGAAGGCCAGGACGACGGTGTCGATCTCACCGCTCGCCACCAGGGAGCGCAGCTCCTGGAGCGGGAGCGGGGGTGTGCGGTCTGCCACGGGGAGGTCCTCCTGGGTCGGCCGGAAGCCATAAGGTATGCCCATGGACCTTTGGTTGGGAAGGGTTTGGTGACATGTCGGAGGGTGGTCGAGGTGCGCGGAGCGAGGCGGCGGGCGACCGGTTGACGCCGATACTCCGCCCCGTGCGGGCGGGGAACGGGTTCGAGGAAGCTCTGGAGCAGGTGTTGCAGGTGCTCCGTCTGGGACTGGTGCCCGCGGGTGAACGGCTGCCCTCGGAGCGGGAGCTGGCGGACCGGCTGCGGATCAGCCGGGTCACGCTGCGCGAGGTGCTGAAGGTGCTTCAGGACCAGGGGCTGGTCGAGAGCAGGCGCGGGCGGTACGGGGGTACGTTCGTGTGCCGCCGGGGCGAGGAGCAGGGCGAGGCCGAACTGCGGCGCAGGATCGGCTCGTTGGACGTCGAGGACGCGCTGCGGTTCCGGGAGGTGCTGGAGGTCGGGGCGGCAGGGCTCTGCGCGGACCGGGGGCTCGCGGGGGCGGACGCGGTCCGGCTGCGGGCGGCGCTGGCCGCGACGCAGGACGCGCCGCTGGCCGACTACCGGCGGCTGGACACGCTGCTGCATCTGACGATCGCGGAGCTGGCGGGGTCGCCGCGGCTGGCCGCGCAGTACGCGGCGGTGCGGGCGGAGGTGAACGAACTCCTGGACTGCATCCCCCTGTTGGTCCGCAACCTGGAGCACTCGCAGCGGCAGCACGCAGCGGTGGTGGAGGCGGTGCTGGAGGGGGACGCGGAGGGGGCGCGGGGGGTGATGGGGGAGCACTGTGCGGGGACGGCGGCGTTGTTGCGGGGGTTCTTGGTGTAGGGGATGCGGCATCCTCCGGGGGGGGCGGGGGGAGGTCGGCTGGAGTGCTGGCGGGGCGGGGGGGGGGAGGGTGCGGCTCCGTCGGGGGCGTCCGGGGTGGGGTGGGTGCGGCTCCGCCGGGGGCCGCCCCCTTGCCCGCCCGTTCCGCCCCCGGGGGGCGGCCCCGTCGCCCAAGGGGGCGGCGGGGGGGTGGGGGGGGTGGGGCGGCGGCGCCCGAGGGGGGTCGGGCGGGGCGGAAGGTGGGGGTGGGTGTAACTCGGCTGTAATGGCACGGGGGTTGCGCGGAGGGCTTGGGGCCGCAAAGGTGTGGTCCCACACCATTGCCAGGCGACGGCGGGAGCGGCCCATGGCCACGGAACAGTCCGAAAGTCCAGCGGAACCCACGTCCGCCGGGGGCGCCGAGAGCGCCGACTATCTCAAACGGCGCGCCCTGCGCCGGGGCAGCGCCGGCTGGCTGCTGCTCACCGGGCTCGGCGTCGCCTACGTCGTGTCCGGCGACTACTCCGGCTGGAACGTGGGCCTGGCCAAGGGCGGTTTCGGCGGTCTCGCCATCGCGACCCTGCTGATGGGCGTCATGTACGCCTGTCTGGTCTTCGCCCTCGCCGAGCTGTCCGCCATCCTGCCCACCGCGGGCGGCGGCTACGGCTTCGCGCGGCGCGCCCTGGGCACCTGGGGCGGCTTCCTCACCGGCACCGCGATCCTGATCGAGTACATCCTGGCGCCGGCCGCCATCTCCATCTTCATCGGCGACTACGTCGAGTCGCTGAACCTCTTCGGGCTGGAGTCCGGCTGGCCGGTCTATCTGGCCTGCTTCGTGATCTTCATCGGCATCCATCTGTGGGGCGTCGGCGAGGCACTGCGCTTCAGCCTGGTCGTGACCGCCGTCGCGGTGGCCGCGCTGCTGATCTTCGCGGTGGGCGCGTTCACCGAGTTCAGCGCGGACCGGCTGAACGACATACCGGTGGACCAGGGTGCGCTGGGGGCCAGTTCGTGGCTGCCGTTCGGGCTGATCGGGATCTGGTCGGCGTTCCCGTTCGGGATGTGGTTCTTCCTCGGCGTGGAGGGGGTGCCACTGGCGGCGGAGGAGGCCAAGGACCCGGTGCGGTCGATGCCGCGGGCGCTGTCGATCGCGATGGGCGTACTGGTGCTGCTCGCGCTGCTGACCTTCTTCGCCGCGACCGGCGCACGCGGTTCGGCGGCGGTGATGGACGCGGGCAACCCGCTGGTGGTGGCGCTCCAGGGCGACGGCCCGGCCACCGGGCTGAGCCGCTTCGTCAACTACGCGGGTCTCGCGGGACTGGTCGCCTCGTTCTTCTCGCTCATCTACGCCGGCTCCCGTCAGCTCTTCGCCCTGTCGCGGGCCGGGTACCTGCCCCGGTTCCTGTCCCTCACCAGCAGCCGCAAGGCCCCGTACCTCGGGCTGCTGATCCCCGGCGCGATCGGCTTCACGCTCGCCGCGTCGACCGGGAACGGCGCCCGGATGCTCAACATCGCGGTGTTCGGCGCGACCATCTCGTACGCCCTGATGGCGCTCTCGCACATCGTGCTGCGCCGCCGCGAGCCGGAGCTGCACCGGCCGTACCGTACCCCCGGCGGGGTCCTCACCTCGTCGACCGCGTTCGTCCTGGCACTGTTCGCGCTGGTGGCGACGTTCCTGGTGGACAAGGACGCGGCGTTCACCGCGCTCGCCGTGTACGTCGTCGCCCTCGCCTACTTCGCGTTCTACTCCCGGCACCGGCTGGTCGCCTCCGCGCCCGAGGAGGAGTTCGCGGCGCTGGCCGCCGCGGAGGCCGAACTCGAACGCGGCTGACCACCCGGCCCCTCCCCCGCTCCTCGCACACCCCGAAGGATCCGCCCGTGTCTCCCAAGCCCCTCGTCGGCATCAGCACCTACCTCGAAGAGTCCGTGAAATGGGGGGTGTGGGAGCTGCCCGCCGCGCTCCTGCCGACGGGCTACCCGCGGCTGGTCCAGGCGTCGGGCGGCAGCGCCGTCATGCTGCCGCCCGACGACCCGGCGTACGCGGCCGAGGTCGTGGCGCGCCTGGACGGCCTGGTGGTCGCGGGCGGTCCCGACGTCGATCCGACGGCCTACGGGGCCGCGCGCGATCCGCGCTGCGGGCCGCCGGCTCCGGAGCGGGACGCCTGGGAACTCGCCCTGATCCGGGCGGCGCTGGCATCGGGCACCCCGCTGCTGGGCGTGTGCCGGGGCATGCAGCTGCTGAACGTGGCGCTCGGCGGCACCCTCGTCCAGCACCTCGACGGGCACCGGGGCACGGTCGGCGCCTTCGGGCAGCACCCGGTCGTGACCGTGCCCGGCACCCGCTGCGCCGCGGTGCTGCCCGGCGAGTGCGAGGTACCGACGTACCACCACCAGGCCGTCGACCGGATCGGGGACGGCCTGGTGGTGTCGGCGCACGCGGCGGACGGCACCGTGGAGGCGGTGGAACTCCCGGACCCGGCCTGGGTGCTGGGAGTCCAGTGGCACCCGGAGATGGGCACCGACCTGCGGCTGGCCCAGGCACTGGTGGCCGCCTGCGCGGTGGGTCCCGGGGCGAGGGACCGGGCACCGGCGACGGTCGCCGGGTGAGCCGGGCGCCGGCCGCCCGAAGGCACACAAGCGGCCGGCGCGCGGCCGGTCAGGCGCCGGCGAACCTCCAGACGTACGGGTCCTTGGAGTCCTCGTCCGCCGCCCAGCGCACCTCGATCTGCTTGGCGCCCACCGGGACCATGTAGGTCTGGCAGAAGGTGTGGCTCTGCCCCTGGGTCCAGTTCTCGATGTCGCCGTCGTCCTCGCAGCCCTTGGCGTCCTCGGCGGCACCGATCAGCAGGCCGCCGCGGGCGCCGTCGGCGTAGATCTCCACGTTGTCGGCGACGTCCGGGTAGGACGCGACGGGCTTGCCGCCCTTGTGGGTGTACTTCACATGGGCGACGACCGGTACCAGGCCCTTGGCCTTCGCCGGGTCGCTGACCATCTTCTTCGCGTCGGCCTCGGTGCCGACGTCGGCCTTCTGGGCGGCGATCTCGTAGGTGACCTGTCCGGCCTCCTTCTCCTTGAAGGGGCTGGTCACCGACTCGCCCGCGGCCAGCTCCTTCTTCCCCGAGGCGCCCGCGCCGCCCTGCTCCGCGGCCCCGTCCTTCTCCGGGGCCTTGTCGCTGCCGCCGGTCTCCTTGGCCGCGCCCGCGTCGCTCTTGCCTCCCGACTGGTCGTCCCCGCCGTTGCAGCCCGTGAGGGCGAGCGCCAGGACGGCGACGGGGGCGGCGGCACGCAGGACGAGCTTCTTCCGGTAGGACACGCTTTTCTCTCCTCGACAGGTGACAGTGGCCGCGAGCCTAGGGACCGGGCGGGGGCCCGGTGACCGCGGGGGCGGTCACTGCCCGTGTCTCACCTTCCACGCACCGTACGGTCACATGATCCCCTTCCGCTTCTCACCCGCCCTCCCCCAGCCGCTGCCGCAGCCATGCGACGGCCGCGGCTCCCTGCGCCGCCTGGAAGGCGCGGACGGTGGGCAGGCCCGGCGGGGGCGGCTTCAGGGAGTGGTGGACGAAGTAGCCGGCGAGTGCGGCCAGTACCGAGGTGACCCCGGCGGGGTCCGCGTCCCGGCCCAGCGGATGGGCGGTGAACAGCTCCTCCGGGTCGGGTCCGCCCTGCACGGCCACGCACGGCAGCATCAGGAGCAGGTCGAACCAGGGGGCCGCGCGCACGGCGTGCGGCCAGTCGACGAAGACGGCCCCGCCGTCGGCGGTGAGCAGGATGTTGTCGGCCCGCAGGTCGCCGTGGGCCAGGGTGTCGCCGTGCGCGGACTCCGGCCAGCGCGAGGCCAGTTCGACGAGAGCGGGCAGGTTGCGGGCCACCCACGGGTCGAGCCCCTGGAGGGTGCCGGTGGCGAGCCGCCGCTCCCAGCCCCGGAAGGTCCTGGCGTCGACGTCCTCGGTACGCGGCGCGTCGTAGGGGGCGGGGGTGAGGCCGGCGCCCAGTGCGGTGAGCGCGTCCAGGACCCGGTCCAGTTCGTCGCGCCGCCAGGGGACGCGGGGCTGGGTGCCCTCGATGTCCTGAAGGACCAGCACGACCCATTCGCCGTCGTCGTGGCTGCCGAGCAGCCGGGGCGCGGGCACGCCCGGCGGCAGGGCGGCGGTGTTGCGGGCCTCGGCCCGGTGCAGGTCCGGGGAGTGCGGGTTGACGGCGGCGCTGACCGCCTTGACGAAGGCCCGCCGCCCGTTGGCGCACCGGACCCGGGCGGCGACACCCGGCGAGAAGCCGCCCGGCTGGGTGGCCGCCTCGACGACGGGCGCGCCGAGGATGTCGGCGACACGGGCGTGGAGACGCGCGGGCAGCGCCTGCCACTCGACGCGCACTCCGGTGGCGGGCGGGGCTGTGACCTGCGAAGACAGTGGCTCCATGACTCATGGTCGGGGGCCGGGCACATCCTTCGCAAGGTATTTCGCCGCACCACCCGTCCGGCGGCGTCACCGCTCCGAATACCGGGCAGGGGCACACAGTGGAGGGGGCGGGGGTACCCGAGAAGGAGGAGGCGGCGACGTGCGGTGTCTGGTGACCGGGGCGAGCGGCTACATCGGCGGGCGGCTGGTGCCCGAACTGCTGGCGGCCGGACACGAGGTCCGGTGCCTGGCGCGCACCCCCGCCAAACTGCGTGACTTCCCCTGGGCGGGCGACGTGGAGACGGTCCGGGGCGACGTCACCGACCCGGAGTCCACCGGCCGGGCCATGGCGGGCGTCGAAGTGGCGTACTACCTGGTGCACGCCCTGGGCACGGGCAAGGACTTCGAGCGGACCGACCGCGAGGCGGCCCGGGTCTTCGGCGAGCAGGCCCGGCTGGCCGGGGTGGGCCGGATCGTCTACCTGGGCGGGCTCACCCCGGCCGGGGTCCCGGAGCGGGAGCTGTCGCCGCACCTGCGCTCGCGCGCCGAGGTGGGGCGGATCCTGAAGGACTCCGGGGTGCCGACGGCGGCGCTGCGCGCGGCGGTGATCATCGGTTCGGGGTCGGCGTCCTTCGAGATGCTGCGCTATCTGACCGAGCGGCTGCCGCTGATGGTGACGCCGAGCTGGGTGCGCACCCGCATCCAGCCGGTGGCGGTACGGGACGTGCTGCGGCTGCTGGTGGGCTGTGCGGAGCTGCCCGAGGGACTCAACCGGAGCTTCGACGTGGGCGGCCCCGACATCCTCACGTACCGCGACATGATGCAGCGCTACGCGCGGGTGGCGGGGCTGCCGCGGCGGCTGATCCTGCCGTTGCCGGTGCTCACCCCCGGGCTGTCCAGCCACTGGGTGGGGGTCGTCACCCCAGTGCCCGCGTCGATCGCGCGCCCGCTGGCGGAGTCGCTGCGGCACGAGGTGGTGTGCGCGGAGCACGACATCGAGAAGTACGTGCCGGGGCCGCCCGGGGCGCCGATCGGCTTCGAGCGGGCGGTGGAGCTGGCGCTGCGCCGGGTGCAGGACGCCGATGTGGCGACCCGCTGGTCGTCGGCGTCGGTGCCCGGTGCGCCGAGCGACCCGCTGCCGACCGACCCGGACTGGGCGGGCGGCAGCCTGTACACGGATGTGCGGGAGGCGGTCGTGGCGGCGTCCCCGGAGCGGCTGTGGCGGGTGATCGAGGGCATCGGCGGGGAGAACGGCTGGTACTCGTTCCCGCTGGCCTGGGCGGTGCGGGGCTGGCTGGACCGGCTGGTGGGCGGGGTGGGGCTGCGGCGCGGGCGGCGGGACCGGGCGCGGCTGCGGGTGGGCGACTCGCTCGACTTCTGGCGGGTCGAGGAGATCGAGCCGGGCCGGCTGCTGCGGCTGCGGGCGGAGATGCGGGTGCCGGGCCTGGCCTGGCTGGAGCTGCGCTCGGAGCGCGACGAGCGGGGGCGCACGGTCTACCGGCAGCGGGCGGTGTTCCATCCGCACGGGCTGGCCGGGCACGCGTACTGGTGGAGCGTGGCGCCGTTCCACGGGGTGGTGTTCGGCGGGATGGTGCGCAACATCGCCGCGGCCGCGACCGCCTGAGGCACCGTCGGGACAGCGGCGCCGCCCGCTGTTCCCGGGGTGGTTCCCGCGCGGTCGCGGCGGCCCGTCGGGGCTCCGCGGGGGCGGCCGGGTTCCAGGCTCTCAGAGCTTCCCGCCGGCCAGCAGCCTGGTGAGCGGGCCGTGGCTCGCCTGTTCGGCCCTGCGGCCCGCCGCGAAGGACACCGCGCTCAGCGCGACGACGCCGGCACCCGCTCCGGCGACGATCGCCTTGCGGTTGCTGATCAGCGTCCAGGCGGTGGTGGCGGTCGAGACGACCTTCCCGGAGGCGGACTCCAGGGCCTGCTTGCCGGCCTCGACGCCCTTGAGCCCGGCGGTGGTCGCGGTCCGGGCGGCGTCCGTCGCCCGGCCGGTGGCCTCCTTCGCCCGGCCGGCCGCGTCCTTGGCCCCGGAACCGGCGGCGCTCGCGGTCTTCTTGGCGTCGGACGCGGTGGCCTTCGCCGAGGTGGCCTTGGACGCGGTGGCCTTGGACGCGGTGGTCTTGGCCGCGGAAGTCCTTTCGGCAGCGGCGGACTTGGCGTCGGCGGCGGTGGACTTGGAGTTCGAATTCTGTGTGCTCATGGCCCTCGGGTAACCGCTCGGCAGCCCCACAAACAACTCCGCCCGAACACCTGTCCCCGTTCACTGCGGATCCTGGACGTCCCCCGTGGTCGACGAGGTGATGATGTCCTCGTGCGCGAAGTCCCCCGGCGGGATGCCCGGATGGTGGGCGTCGGGGTCCACCGCCGCGCTCCCGGCCGACGGGGCGGACGCCGACGGTCCGGCGCCGAAGGAGAGCCGGGACATGATCCGGTAGCGGTCGCCGCGGTAGAGCGAGTGCACGTACTCCATGGGGCGGCCGGAGGTGTCGGTGGTCAGGCGCTCGATGAGCAGCGCCGGGGAGAGCACGGGCACGTCCAGCACGGCGGCCTCGGCCTCGTTGACGACGGTCGGCTCGATGGACTGGGTCGCCTCGTGGACGTACACCCGGTGGCGGTCGCGCAGGTGGTCGTAGAGCTCGCCCGCCTCCAGTTCCTCGCGGGTGAGGTCGGGCACCAGCTCGGCGGGGAAGTGCAGGTGCTCGATGGCCATCGGGAGGCCGTCGACCAGTTGCAGCCGGGCGATGTAGACGAGGGCCGCGGCCGGTGAGACGCGCAGTCTGCGGCCGATCCTGGCCCCGGCCTGCCGGGTGGTCAGTTCCAGTACGCGGCTGGTCCAGACGCCGGTGGCGATGGGCGCGTGGAACCTGGGGGAACGGGCGACGTCGTCCAGTACGAGCTCCTGGGTGATCTTGGCGGGGGCGACGAAGGTGCCGCGCCCGTGCTCGCGCACCAGCTGCCCGGTGGCCACCAGCTCGTCGACGGCCGCCCGCAGCGTGGGGCGGGAGACGCCGAGTTCGCTGCTCAGGACGCGCTCGGAGGGGATCGGGTCGCCGGCGCTGCGGGACTCGATCAGACCCAGCAGGTGCTCGCGCACCCATTCGCGCTTGAGCATGGCGCCGGGCAGACCGTCCTCGCCGCGGATCTCGTTGCGGATCTCCATACGGAGCGGCTCCTACTGGTCAACTCTTCGGGAACTGGTAAAGCCATCGTAGCGGGGACATGCGCACACCTTCCACCGAACAACCCGTGCTCACAAGGGTATTGACGCAATCCGAAAGCTCGTGCCACCTTCTGGACACGTCTATACCAGTTGACCAGTTGAGCAACTGGTCACATCCCCTCCGAGGTGTCCACCGTGTCTTCTGCGAACCCCGCGTCCGCACGTCCCGCAAGAATGCGTCTCGCCGCCGGCTGTGCGGTACTCGGGCTGACCGCCACGCTCGCCGCGTGCGGCTCCTCCGACGACCCGAAGTCCGCGGACGGCCCCCAGAAGGTCACGATGTGGATGATGAAGGACAGCGTCACCGACGACTACCTGGCCCGGTTCAGGAAGGACTTCGCGGCCACCCACAAGAACATCGCCCTGGACGTCCAGATCCAGGAGTGGGACGGCATCGGCGAGAAGATCACCGCCGCGCTGGCCAGCAACGACGCACCCGACGTGATCGAGGTCGGCAACACCCAGGTCGCCCAGTACGCGGCGAGCGGCGGCGTCAAGGACCTCACCGACAGGAAGGCCGACCTCAAGGGCGAGGACTGGCTGCCCGGCCTGGCCCAGCCGGGCAACATCGACGGCAAGCAGTTCGGCATCCCCTGGTACGCGGCCAACCGCGTGGTCATCTACAACAAGGACCACTTCGCCAAGGCCGGCATCAAGGAGGTGCCCAGGACCCGCGAGCAGTGGCTCGCCGACACCGCCAAGCTCAACAAGGGCGGCAACCAGGGCATCTACCTGCCCGGCCAGACCTGGTACGCGCTGGCCGGCTTCGTCTGGGACGAGGGCGGCGACCTCGCGGTCAAGGACGGCAAGAGCTACAAGGGCGCGCTGGACACCCCCGAGGCGCTGCGGGGCATGGAGTTCTACAAGCAGCTCCAGGCGCTCGGCAAGGGCCCCAAGGACTCCGACGAGGCGAAGCCGAACCAGGTGGACGTGGCCTCCAAGGGCGACGTCTCGCAGTACCTGGCCGTTCCCGGCAACGTGAAGCTCGTCGAGGAGGCCAACCCGGCGCTCAAGGGCAAGTTCGGCTTCTTCCCGATCCCCGGCAAGAGCGCCGACAAGCCCGGCGCCTCCTTCACCGGCGGCTCGGACCTGATCATCCCGGAGGCCTCCGCGCACCAGGACGCCGCGTACGAGGTGGTCAAGGCGCTCACCGGGGAGAAGTGGCAGACGGACATGGCGAAGACCATGAGCTACGTACCGAACAAGACGTCCTTCGCCAAGGCGGCGGCGGGCGACGAGGGCACCGCGGCACAGGCAGCGGCGGCGGCCAACGGCCGGGCCACCCCCAACTCCCCGCAGTGGGCGGCCGTCGAGGCCACCAACCCGATCAAGGGCTACATGACCGCCGTCCTCACCGGCAAGGACCCGGCCACGGAGGCGAAGAAGGCCTCGGAGAGCATGACCAGGACGCTCGGCTCGTGAAGACGGCACCCCGGGCCGCGGGCCTGTCCCTGCCGCGGGCGCTGCCGCGCACCTTCTGGCCGTACCTCCTGGTCGCACCCGCGGTGGCCGGGGCGCTGTACCTGCTGGTCTATCCGCTGGTCCGCAACGTGGTGATCTCGCTCCAGCGCTACGGCATGGGCGAACTCATCCGCGGCGAGGCGAAGTTCGTCGGCTTCGAGAACTACACGAGGATCCTCGGCGACGAGGGCTTCTGGACGGTCGTCTGGCGCACCCTGTGGTGGACGACCCTCAACGTCGTACTGATCATGGGCCTGGCCACCCTGGTCGCCCTGATGATCCAGCGGCTCGGCAAGGTGATGCGGATCGTGGTGATGAGCGGCCTCGTCCTGGCGTGGGCGAGCCCGGTCATCGCGACCACGACGATCTTCCAGTGGCTGTTCGCCTCGCGCTTCGGCGTGGTCAACTGGCTGCTCGTCCAGCTGGGTTTCGACTCGTACCAGAACTACACCTGGTTCGCGAACGGCCCGGCCACCTTCGCGATCCTCGTCGTGCTGATCGTCTGGCAGTCGGTGCCGTTCGCGGCGATCACCCTGCACTCGGCGCTGATCACCGTGCCGGGCGAGCTGTACGAGTCGGCCAGGCTGGACGGGGCGAGCGGGCTGCGGATGTTCCGCTCGATCACCCTGCCGATCCTGCGGCCGGTCTTCGGTCTGGTGCTCAGCCTGGAGATCATCTGGACCTTCACCTGCTTCGCCCAGATCTGGGCGCTCAGCAAGGGCGGCCCGGACGGCTCCACCACCACGCTGCCGGTGTACGCGTACCAGGTCGCCCAGTCCCTGCACCGGTACGACCTCGCGGGCGCGGCCTCGACGATCACGGTGCTGATCCTGGTGGCCATGCTCGTCGCGTACGCCCGTCAGATGTTCAAGGAGGAGGCGGAGCTGTGACCACCACCACGACCACCGCGACCACGGCGGCCCGCCCGCCGGCCACGGCCGTCACGGCGGTCCGGCCGAGGACGGCCCGGCGTCCGGGACGGGTGCTGGGGCGGCTGCCGCTGAACCTGGCGGCGCTGCTGACCTTCGTGCTCTCCGTCTTCCCCGTCTACTGGATGATCTCCACGGCGTTCAAGCCGACCGAGGACATCCAGGCGGACACCCCGGTGTTCCTGCCGACCTCCTTCACCCTGGAGCACTTCGGCAAGGCCGTCGCGGCGGACGGCTTCTGGCAGTTCTGGCGCAACAGCCTGTTCCTGACCTTCAGCAGTGTGCTGCTGGCCCTGCTGGTGGCGCTGGGGGCGGCCTTCGCCGTCGCCCGGCTGCGCTGGCGCGGGCGGCGCGGCTTCTACCTGCTGGTCTTCATGGCCCAGGTGGCGCCGTGGGGCTCGCTGCTGATCCCGATGTACATCATCGCGCGCGACACCGACATGCTGGACAGGCTGCCGATGCTGACGCTGATCTACTTCATGGTCAATCTGCCCTTCACCATCGTCACGCTGCGCAGCTTCCTGGTCGGGATCCCGGTGGAGCTGGAGGAGGCGGCACAGGTGGACGGGTGCACCCGGGCGGGCGCGTTCCGCCGGATCACCTTCCCGCTGCTGGCGCCGGGCCTCCTGTCGACCTCGCTCTTCGGCACGATCACCGCCTGGAACGAGTTCGCCTACGCCAACATGCTGATCATCAAGAACCAGGACGACCGGTCGCTGCCGGTGTGGCTGTCGTCCTTCTCGAACGTCTTCGGAACGGACTGGGGCGCCACCATGGCCGCCTCGACGCTGTTCGCCCTGCCGGTCCTGGTGCTCTTCCTGGTGCTCCAGGGGAAGGTCGCCGCCGGTATGACCGGCGGCGCGGTCAAGGGCTGACGCCCCCCCCGGCCCGCTCCACCGGACGCGTCCATCGCCCCGCGGCCGGCCTCCGTCCGCCGGACGCCCTTCCCACGAGGGGCCGCCGGACCCGTTCCACGTCTCTGCCATTCGTCAAGGGAACCTCTGCCATGCCTGCACCACGCACCGCCCCCGGGCTGAACCTCGTGCCCCGGCCCACCCAGTCCGCCCGGATCCAGGGCGAGTTCGTCCTGGACCCCACGACGGCCCTGCGCATCGGGCCGGGCGCGGAGCGGGCAGCCGCGCTGCTGCGCAAGCTCCTCGCCCCGGCCACCGGTCTGTCCCTGCCCGCCGCCGCCGACGGGCGCATCGTGCTCGCGGTGGAGCCGGCCCTCAGCGGGCTCGGCGACGAGGGGTACGGCCTCACGGTGGGCACCGACGCCGTGATGCTCCGCGCGGCCCGGCCCGAGGGCCTGCTGCGCGGCGTCCAGACGCTCCGTCAGCTCCTGCCGCCCGAGGCCCTGCTGAGTGTGCCGGTGCCGGGCCTGCGCTGGGCGCTGCCCTGCGCC
The DNA here is from genome assembly GCF_042874215.1 of Streptomyces sp. NPDC004111. Lineage (NCBI taxonomy): Bacteria > Bacillati > Actinomycetota > Actinomycetes > Kitasatosporales > Streptomycetaceae > Streptomyces > Streptomyces sp. NPDC004111. The sequence continues at coordinate 71,878 of NZ_JBIAMU010000013.1, read as the reverse complement.
CAGATCACGGACACCCCGCGCTTCCGCTGGCGCGGGGCGATGCTGGACGTCGCCCGGCACTTCCAGCCGATCTCCTACGTACGTCGCTTTGTCGACCTGTTGGCCTTCCACAAGCTGAACGTGCTGCATCTGCACCTCACGGACGACCAGGGCTGGCGGCTGCCGGTGCCGGGCTACCCGCGGCTGACCGAGGTGGGCGGCGTACGGGCCGAAACACTGGGCGACGGGGTGCCGCACGGCGGCTCCTACACCCGCGAGGAACTCGTCTCCCTGGTGGAGTACGCGGCAGACCGGGGCGTCACCGTCGTCCCCGAGGTCGAGATGCCGGGCCACGCGCGGGCGGCGCTCGCCGCGTACCCGGAACTGGGCAACGACCCCGAGCGGCAGCTCGACGTCTGGACCCGCTGGGGGGTGTGCGAGACCGTCTTCGGCGTGCACGACGAGACCCTGGACTTCTGCCGGGCGGTCCTGGCCGAGGTCATGGACATCTTCCCGTCCCGCTACATCCACGTCGGCGGCGACGAGTGCCCGGTCCGGGAGTGGGAGGAGGCGCCGTACGCCCGGGAGCGGGCGGCCGAGCTGGGACTCGCGGAACCGGCGGCCCTGCACGGCTGGTTCATGGACCGGATCGCCGAGTTCCTCCTCGCGCACGGGCGCAGGCCGGTCGGCTGGACGACGGACGGCAAGGACCTGGGGCCCGAGTACACCGCGGTGAGCTGGATCGACGCGGACCACGGCCTGGTGTCGGCGCGCTCCGGCCAGGACGTGATCATGGCTCCGCACCGGGCCACCTACCTCGACTACGCGCAGTCCGACGCCGCGTCCGAGCCGCCGGGCCAGCCTGGCAACGTTGTCTCCCTGCGGGACGTGTACGACTTCGAGCCCGCCCCCGAGGAGTGGGAACCGGCCGCGCAGGAGCGGGTGATCGGCACCCAGGGCCAGCTCTGGAGCGAGTACTGGTCCACCCCGGACCACTGCGAACACCTGGCGTTCCCCCGCCTGTGCGCCCTCGCGGAGGTGGCCTGGGCGGCCCGCGGCCAGCGGGAGTTCACGGACTTCGCACGGCGCCTGGTCCCGCACGGGGACAGGCTGGAGGCCCTGGGGGTACGGGACGCCCGCAGTCGCACGGGCACGGCCGGTCCGGCGGCGGAATAGGACGCACGGGCACGGCCGGCCGGCGGCGGGACGACGGGCCCGGGGCGTGTCCTTCGGACCGGGCCCGCCGGGGCGTGTCCTTCGGGCCGGGCCCGCCGGGGCGTGTCCTTCGGGCCGGGCCCGCCGGGGCCCGGCCCCGGGGGCGCGTGCTAGCCGCGTCCGGTCAGGGACAGCAGGTCGCGGGCCGGGCCGGCCGGGGGCGGGCCGGTGCGCCAGACCGCGCGCAGGTCCCGGCGCAGCCGCACCCCCTCCACCGGCACCCGGGCCAGCCGGCCCGCCGCCAGTTCCTCGCGTACCGCCAGTTCGCTCAGCACGCTCGGGCCGGCGCCGCTCACCGCAGCCGCCTTGACCGCCGTCGTCGAGGAGAACTCCAGCAGCGGCGCGCTGAGCCCGCCGTGTTCGGCCAGTGCCGCGTCCAGGACCTGGCGGGTGCCGGAGCCCTTCTCGCGCAGGATGAGCGGGGTGGCGGCCAGCTCCGCGGCCCGCAGCGGGCTGCGGCGGCGGGCCCACGGGTGGGCCGGCGCGGTCACCACCACCAGCCTGTCGTGGCCGACGACGACCTCGTCCAGGCCCTGAGGGACGGCGAGGCCCTCCACGAAGCCCAGGTCCGCCGAACCCTCCCGCACCTGCCCGGCGACGGCCGCCGAGTTGCCCGCGAGGAGCGAGACGGCGGTGCCGGGGCGCTCCGACCGGAGCGCCACCAGCCAGCCCGGCAGCAGGTACTCGGCGATCGTCATGCTGGCCGCGACCCGCAGCCGCGAGTCCCGCCGGCCGCGCAGCGCCTGCACCCCGGCGTCGAACGCCTCCGCGGCCTCCACGATCCGCCGCGCCCAGTCCGTGACCAGTGCCCCCGCCTCGGTCAGCCGCGAGCCGCGCGGCGAACGCTCCACCAGCGTCACCCCGAGCTGCCGCTCCGTCGAGCGGATCCGTCCGCTCGCCGCGGGCTGCGAGATCCCCACCTCCCGCGCGGCCCGCCCCAGGCTGCCGAGGCGGGCCACCGCGAGCAGCAGTTCCAGCGCGGCGAGGTCCGGCACGCGGTGGGCGAGCAGGCCCGGCTCGGCGGGGCGGGTCCGGGCGGCGGGATCGTCGGCAGTCATAACCCCAGCTTATGTGCTCATAGGGCAGTGCTCCCTGGTGGGAGCCCTGCCCCGCGCGCAAGCTGGCTCCATGGTCACTACCGCGCAGCACTCCCTCCCCGACGCCCCCGAGGCCGCCGTCGCCGCCGCCGATTCCCCGCTGCGCAGGCTCGGCCCGAACTGGTACGCGACGATCATGGGCACCGCGATCCTGGCCACCGCGGGCAACGCCCTGCCGTTCCGCTCCCCCGTGCTGCGCCCCGCCCTGACCGTGGCCTGGGCGCTGGCCGCCGTCGCGCTCGTGGTGCTGCTGGTGGCGCGGGCGGGCCACTGGCGCGGCCACCGCGACCAGGCGCGGGCCCATCTGCGCGACCCGGCGGTGGCCCCGTTCTACGGCTGTTTCGCGATGGCGGTGCTGGCGGTCGGCGGCGCCACCGTGGCGGTGGGGCAGGACGTGATCGGCGCCACCGCGGCCCTCGCGGTCGGCACGGTGCTGTGGAGCGTGGGCACCCTGCTCTCGCTGCTGGTCGCGGCCGGGGTCCCGTACCTGATGGTCGTGCGGCACCGGATAGAGGGCGTGCACACCGCGTCGCCGGTCTGGCTGCTGCCGGTGGTGGCGCCGATGGTGTCGGCGGCCCTGGGGCCGCAGCTGATACCGCACCTGCCCGCCGGGCAGGCCAGGACCGCGATGCTGCTGGGCTGCTACGCGATGTTCGGCCTGAGCCTGCTGGCCACCCTGATGCTGCTTCCCCTGGTGCTGACCCGGCTGCTGGTGCACGGTCCGCTGCCGTCGGCCCTGACCCCGACGCTGTTCCTGGTGCTCGGCCCGCTGGGCCAGTCCACCACCGCGGTGAACCAGCTCGCGGACGTCGCGCCGGGTGCGACGGACGCGCGGTACGCCCACGCGTTCGAGGCGTTCGCCGTCGTCTACGGGGTCCCGGTGATGGGCTTCGCCCTGCTGTGGCTGGCGCTGGCGACGGCGCTGGTGCTCAGGGCGGCGCGGGCGGGCATGCCGTTCGCGATGACCTGGTGGGGCTTCACCTTCCCCGTCGGTACGTGCGTGACGGGCGCGGCGGGACTGGCCCGGCACACCGGGCTGGACGCGCTGGGGTGGCTGGCCGCGGGGCTGTTCGTCCTGCTGGTGGGCGCGTGGGCGACGGCCGCCTGCCACACGCTGCGGGGCCTGCTGACCGGGTCGCTGCTGGCGGCGCCGGTGCGCCCGGCGCTCGACTGAGCCGGCCGCCCCGAAGCCCCGCCGCCCCGCCCGCGCCAGGGCGGGGCGGCGGGGCACGACGGGGTCAGCGTCTGGTGTCGTCCGCGGCGTCGATGTGCTCGCCCACCGCGACCACCACGAGCCGGGTGCCCGGCTCGGTGGCCCGCCAGCGGTGCCGCACCCCGCCGGACAGGTGCAGGGTGTCCCCCCGGGAGAGCCGGTAGGCGCGGCCCTCCGCCTCCACCTCGACGGCGCCGTCCGCGACGTACATCAGCTCGTCGTTGCGGTGCTGGTACTCCCGCCCGGCGTCCTGCATGCCGGTGAACTCCAGGGCGTGCAGCTGGTGGTGGCCGCGCACCAGGGGCCGTACGCCGGAGCCGGGTTCGAGCCCCGGGTCCTCGGCTGCCCGTACGAGATCGACGGAGAGGGCGGAGCCGGCGGCGGCGAGCAGCTGGACGGCGGTGGTCTCCAGTGCCTCGGCGACCCGCTGGAGCGAACGCATGCTGGGCCGCGCCCGCTCGTTCTCTATCTGGCTGAGGAAGGGCACGGACAGGCCGCTGCGCCGGGCCACCACGGCAAGGGTGAGCTCCAGGGCACGGCGCCGCCTCCGGACGGCCGTGCCGACCCGAAGGATCTCCTTGTCGTCCTTCTTGTCCTTCTCTTCCTTCGACATCACAGCTCCCCTCCCCCACCGTTCTTTCCACCGTCGGACAGCAGACTACGCAGCTTGGTGCCATCGTTTCGTACACATGTCACACCTGGGTCGCACAACTCCGTCAGCCCTGTACCGGGGGTCGTGCGGCGCTCAGGCGGAGAAGACCAGCAGGGGGCCCGCCGCGTCGACGGCGGCCGGGGGGACGTCCGTGTAGGCGATGACCTCGCGGGCGTCCGCGAAGCGGCCGAGCCGGGTGCGGACGTCGACGGCCCGGTCGGCCTGGGCGGGGGTCCAGCCCAGCAGGTCGACCAGTACCCGGGCGGGGACGGTGTTGAGGTCGATCAGTCCGCCGTCGTCGTAGCCGCGCGGCAGGTCGGGGCGGCCGATGTGCAGGTCCCGGGCCAGCTCCGGGCTCCTGGCCAGCAGTTCCCTGGCCTCGGTGCGCCGGGCGGCGCGCCGCCTGGCCGCGCGCAGTGCCTCACGGTGGGCCCGGTCGGCGGCGGACGGCAGCCGGACACCGGCCACGACCACCGCGCACAGTCCGAGCACCCAGAACAGCACGAGCGCCCAGTCGAAGGGGCTCTCCTCCTCGGGGAGCAGCACGATCAGGGCGACGGACGCGCAGGCCCAGCCGAAGGCCTGGAGCGCGTGGCTCCAGCGGCGGGTGGTACCCGCCCACCAGGCGAACGGTACGAAGGTCAGCAGGCCCGCGCTCAGCAGCGGCACCAGCCCCCAGGCGAGCGCGGAGCGCCAGATCACGGGGGCGTCGGGGGCGTGCGAGGCAGGGGGGAGATGCGGGCCCGGGGCGGCGGGAGGGTACGGCGGGCAGGAGTCCGCGGGGGCTCCGGGGCGCATCGTCTCGTGGCGGTTCATACTTCCGCACAGGCTAGAAGGCGGCGGATCCTGGCGTAAGGGACGAAAGTCCCGAGCCGCGGGGCGGTGCACGGCCCGGCACACGAGTGGGCCCCGCCGCTCGCACAGTGCGAACGGCGGGGCCCACCCGGTGAGTTGGCGTCGCGCCCGGGGACCGGGGTCCGGCCGGCGCGCCCGGGGCGGTCAGCCCGCGGCCGGGGCCATCTTCTCGGCGATGCCGGGGTTCTCCTTCATCCAGGCCTCGACGGCCTCCGGCTCGTGGCCGGTGCCGCGCTTCTGGATCTCGTTCTCCAGGCTGGCGAGCTGCTTCTCGTCCAGCTTGAAGTTCTTGAACCACTCGGTGAGCTGCGGGTAGTTGGACCCGAAGTCCTTGTTGCCGATGATGTGCAGGCGGTCGCCCTCGCCGAAGAGCTTCTTGGAGTCCTTCAGCTTGGTCATCTCGTACTGGTTGTACGCCCAGTGCGGGGTCCACAGCAGGACGGCGACCGGCTCCTTCTTGGCGTACGCGCGCTTCAGCTCGGCCAGCATGCCCGGCGTGGAGCTGTCGACGACCTTGTACTCCTTGTCCAGGCCGTAGCCGGGCAGGACGTTCTCCTTGAGGTTCTTCATCGTGGCGGTGCCCGCCTCGATGCCGATGATCCTGCCGTTGAACTTGTCGCCCTTGCCCTTGAGGTCCTCCAGGGACTTGACGTCCTTGACGTAGGACGGGACGGCGACCTCGATGGAGGTGGGGCCGTACCAGGAGCCGACGTCGGTCAGCTTGTCCTTGTACTTGTCCCAGTAGTTCTTCTGCGTGTACGGGAGCCAGCCGTCGAGCTGGACGTCGACGTCACCGCCGGCCAGGGCCGCGTACATCGGACCGACCTCGAACTGCTTGAGGTTGATCTTGTAGCCGCGCTGCTCCAGGACGTTCTTCCACAGGTAGGTGGCGGCGATGTCCTCTTCCCAAGGGAACCAGCCCATCTCGACCGCGCGGTCTCGCTCGTCCTTGCCGTTGGCCGCCTTGGCGGTCTTGGCGACCGGGGCGAGCTTGTCGACCAGGCCGGGGTTGGACCCCAGCCAGGTGCGGACGGCGTCCTGCTCCTTGCCCTTGCCGGACTTCACGATCTGCGCCTCAAGGCTGGTGAGCTGCTTCTCGTCCAGCTTGAAGTCCTTGATCCACTTGCCGACCTCGGGGTTGTCCGCCGAGAAGCCCTTGCGGGCCAGCGTGTGGACGCCGTCGCCCTCGCCCCAGGCACCCTTGGGGTCCTTGAGCTTCTTCAGCTTGTACTCGTTGTACGCCCAGTGCGGCGACCAGAGCGGAACCACGATCGGCTCCTTCTTGGCGTACGCGCGCTTCAGCTCGGCCAGCATGCCGGGCGTGGAGCCCTCGACGAGCTTGTACTCCTTGTCGAGGCCGTAGGCGCCGAGGACCTTGTCCTTGAGCAGACCCATCTCACCGGCGCTGGGCTCGATGCCGATGATCTTGCCGCCGAACTTGTCGGCCTTCCCCTTGAGGTCGTCCATCGTGTTGATGTCCGTCATGTACTCGGGGACGGTCAGCTCCAGGGACGTCGGGCCGTACCAGGCGCCCATGTCCTCCAGCTTGTCCTTGTACTTGGCCCAGTACTGGGCGTGCGTGGTGGGCAGCCAGGCGTCCGTGTTGAGGTCGATCTGACCCGTGGACTGACCGGTGTACAGGGCGCCCGCCTCGTACTGCTTGGCGTCGACCGTAAAGCCGCGCTGCTCCAGGATCTCCTTCCAGAGGAAGGTGGAGGCGATGCCCTCGTCCCACGGGATGTAGCCCATGGAGATCTTCTTGCCCTTGCCGATCTGCGACGGGTCGCCCGCCTCGTCGGCCTTCTTGCCGCCGAACACGCTCATGCTGCCCGCGACGAGCGCGAGGACGACGATGCCGGCGACGGCGACGACGGGCTGCGGGCGGTAGGTCAGGAACTTCGACCCGCCGGCCATGGCACGGGCCTTGGCCAGGGCGCGCCGGCCCAGCGGGGAGACGGCGGTGCCGAAGGCGCTGGTGATGCGGTCCAGGTACATCGCCAGGATGACGATGGAGATGCCCGCCTCGAAGCCGAGGCCGATGTCGACGTTGCCGATGGCGCGGTAGACCGCGCCGCCGAGGCCGCCGGCGCCGACCATGCCCGCGATGACGACCATCGAGAGGCAGAGCATGATCTTCTGGTTGATGCCCGCCATGATCGTCGGCAGGGCCAGCGGCAGCTGGATGCGCCGCAGGATGTTGCCGGGCTTGGTGCCGAACGCCTCGGCCGCCTCGACCAGTTCGCCGTCGACCTGCCGGATGCCCAGCTCGGTCATGCGCACGCCCGGGGGCAGCGAGAAGATGATGGTGGCGATGATGCCGGGGACGGCGCCGACGCCGAAGAAGAGGATGCCGGGGATCAGGTAGACCATGGCGGGCATGGTCTGCATGAAGTCCATGACCGGCCTGGTCACGGCGCTGACCTTGTCCGAGCGCGCGGCCCAGATGCCCAGCGGGATCGCGATGATCATCGTGATGATGGTCGCGACGAGGACCAGCGAGAGGGTCGACATGGCGTCGTCCCACAGCTCGATGGAGTCGATCAGGGCGAAGCCGACGAAGGACAGCACACCGGCGGTGAGGCCGCGCAGCCAGAACGCGATGATCGCGAGGATGCCCGCCATCAGGAACGCGTTCGGCGCGCTGAGGACGGCGTAGATGCCCTCCTGCATGCCACCGACGACGGTGGAGATGAAGTCGAAGAGCCAACCCAGGTTCTGGGTCAGCCAGTCGACGGCGGAGTCGACCCACTGGCCGAGGTGGAGCCTAGGCATCGGCGGCCACCTTCTTCGTGCTCACGGTCTTTCCGTCCTTCTCCACCGCGTCCGCGGCCGGGGCGGCCTCCGCGGGCTCCATCGGCTCGCCGAGCACGGCGAGCAGCCGGGCGCGCGGTACGACGCCGATCAGGGAGCCCTTCGCGTCGGTCACGGCGACCGGAACACCGCTCGTCGAGCACGGCGTGAACAGCTCGATGATCGGGGTGTCCGCGGTGACCTTCGCCGGGGCGGCGGCCAGCACGTCCTGCGGGGTGCGCAGTTCCTTGCCCTGGTCGTCCGGGGCGCCCACGGCGGTGTGCGGCTCGGCCATGATGGCGCCGGCCGTCAGCACGCGGGAGCGGTCGACGTCCTGGGTGAAGGAGGCGACGTACTCGTTGGCGGGCGTGACGAGGATGTCCTCGGCGGTGCCCAGCTGGACGATGCGGCCGTCGCGCATCACGGCGATGTTGTCGCCGAGGCGCATGGCCTCGTTGAGGTCGTGGGTGATGAAGACGATGGTCTTCTTCAGGGTCTTCTGGAGTTCGAGCAGCTGGTCCTGCATGTCGCGGCGGATCAGCGGGTCGAGCGCCGAGAACGACTCGTCCATGAGGAGCAGGTCGGCGTCGGTGGCCAGGGCGCGGGCCAGGCCCACGCGCTGCTGCATACCGCCGGACAGCTCGTCGGGCCAGGACTTCTCCCAGCCCTTGAGGCCGGCCATCTCCAGTGCCTCGGTGGCGCGCTTCTCGCGCTCCTCGCGCGCGACTCCCTGCACTTCGAGACCGTACGCGGCGTTCTCCAGCACACTGCGGTGCGGGAAGAGCGCGAAGTGCTGGAAGACCATGGAGATCTTCTTGGCGCGGACCTCGCGCAGGTCCTTGTCGGACAGGGCGGTCACGTCCTGCCCGTCGAACAGGACGCGCCCGGAGGTCGGGTCGAGCAGTCCGTTGAGCATGCGCAGCAGCGTGGACTTGCCGGAGCCCGAGAGGCCCATGACCACGAATATCTGGCCGGGCTCGACGGTGAACGAGGCGTCGATCACCGCGGCCGTCGTACCTTCGGCGCGCAGTTCCTCGCGGTCGGCACCGCCTTCGAGCCGCTTGACCGCCTCGCCGGGTCGTCTGCCGAACACCTTGTACAGGTTCTCGGCCTGGAGCCTGGACACATACACCTCACGTATCGAACCAAGGACGACCCGCCACCCCCGTGCGCGGGTCGTGGAGCGGCACGGATTCGGCCCGCTTCCCCCACCCGGAAGATGCACTTCACATCAAGAAGTTGAACTTCGGACGAGGTCCGCTCCGTCTGCGCTGCTGCCCGGGGCCGCACGAGCCAAACGGAAAGTGATCCAGTTCACCTCGAAGTTGAGCTTTGGGCCGACTTTGTCCTCTTTACCCGCACGGATCACCGGGTAACGGGCCGGTGTCAGTGCCGTGCGGCATCATCGGGAGCGTGACCCGACGCCTGATGCTCCTCGACACCGCCTCCCTCTACTACCGGGCCTACTTCGGGGTCCCGGACTCGGTCCGCGCCCCCGACGGCACCCCCGTCAACGCGGTGCGCGGCCTGCTCGACTTCGTCGCACGCCTGGTCCAGGACCACCGCCCGGACGACCTGGTGGCCTGCTGGGACAACGACTGGCGCCCGCAGTGGCGGGTGGACCTCATCCCCTCCTACAAGGCGCACCGCGTCGCCGAGGAGATCGAGGGCGCCCCGGACGCCGAGGAGACCCCGGACACCCTCTCCCCCCAGGTCCCGGTGATCGAGGAGGTCCTCGCCGCGATCGGCATCGCCCGCATCGGCGCCGACGGGTACGAGGCGGACGACGTGATCGGCACCCTGACCGGCCGCGCGAGCGGCCCGGTGGACGTCGTCACCGGCGACCGCGACCTCTTCCAGCTGGTCGACGACGCCCGCGAGCGCCGCATCCTCTACCCGCTCAAGGGCGTCGGCACGCTCCAGGTCACCGACGAGGCCTGGCTGCGCGAGCGGTACGGGGTGGACGGCCCCGGTTACGTGGACCTCGCCCTGCTCCGCGGCGACCCGAGCGACGGACTGCCGGGCGTCCCCGGCATCGGCGAGAAGACCGCCGCCAAGCTGCTCGACGCGTACGGCGACCTCGCGGGAATCATGGCGGCGGTCGACGATCCCGCCTCCAGGATCACCCCCGCCCAGCGCAAGCGGCTGGACGAGGCCCGGCCGTACATCGCGGTGGCGCCGAAGGTGGTGCGCGTCGCGAGCGACGTGCCCCTGCCCTCCTTCGACCCCGCACTGCCCGCCGCGCCGCGCGATCCCGCCGCGCTGGACGCGCTCGCCGAGCGCTGGGGCTTGGGAGGTTCTTTGCAGCGCCTGCTCTCGGTACTCCAGAAGTGAGCTGCTAACTTAGGTAAGCCTAAGCACATGCAGTCGTACCTGGGGAGAACACTGTGGCAGAACGACCGGCCCGCAAGGCACCGCGAGCCCACGAGGCGACGGTGGTGCGCACCGAGCGGATCACCCCGCACATGGTGCGCGTCGTCCTCGGCGGCGAGGCCCTCGCGAGCCTCGGCGCCGACGAGTTCACCGACCACTACGTCAAGGTGCTCTTCCCGGCGCCCGGGGTGACCTACCCGGAGCCCTTCGACATGGCCCGCATCCGCGAGGAGTTCCCGGCCGACCAGTGGCCGGCCAACCGGACGTACACGGTACGGAGCTGGGACGGCGAGGCCCGCGAACTGGCCATCGACTTCGTCGTGCACGGCGACGAGGGCCTGGCGGGACCGTGGGCGGCCCGGGTGCAGCCCGGCGAGACGGTCCGTTTCCTGGGTCCGGGTGGCGGTTACGCACCGGACCCGGCCGCCGACTGGCACCTGCTGGTGGGCGACGAGAGCGCGCTGCCGGCCATCGCGGCCTCGCTGGAGCGGATGCCCGAGGGCGCGGTGGTGCACGCCTTCGTCGAGGTCCCCGACGCCTCCGAGGAGCAGAAGATCGTCACCCCGGACGGGGTCGCGGTGACCTGGCTGCACCGCGGCGGGCGCCCGGTCGGCGAGCTGCTGGTGGAGGCCGTGCGCGAGCTGGCCTTCCCGGCCGGGGACGTGCACGCCTTCGTGCACGGCGAGGCGGGCTTCGTGAAGGACCTGCGCCGGCACCTGCGCATCGACCGCGAGGTCCCGCGCGAGCGGCTGTCGATCTCGGGCTACTGGCGACTGGGCCAGGACGACGACGCCTGGCGCGCGGTCAAGCGCGAGTGGAACGAGCAGGTGGAGCGGGAACAGGAGTCCCCCGCGGCCTGAGCCCCGCAGGGCACCCGGGCCCCCGGTTCCACCAGGAGTCCGGGCCCCGGCCCACTGCGCCGCCGGGCCCGCGGTCCCGGCCGGAGTGCGGGCCCCGGCCCGCCCCACCGCCGGGCACCGCGGTCCTCCCCGGACCCGCCCCCATCACCCTTCGCCCCGCCGGGCACCGAACCCCGGCGGGGCGAAGGGCATTCCGGGCCCCGGTCCGCCGTGCACGGGCCGTACTCCGGCCGGCCCGGCCCCGCCCCGCCCCCTCGCGCCCGCCCCGGCCGCTACTCCGCCCGCACCTCGTACCGACTCCGTGACTCCTCCGCCTGCGCGATCCTGCGCAGTGAGCCGAACATCGCGTCGCCCAGCACCATGCCCACGACGACGCTCTCCAGTACGTCGTCCACCGCCGCGCGGCCCCCGACGTACTCCAGGTCGGCCTCCGCCACCCGCTCCGCCGCGTCCGCGTAGGCGTCCAGCGTGCCCGCGAAGTCCTCGTGCCCGAGCCGTTCCGCCTCGGTCAGCGTGAGGGCGAGCGCGTCGCCGTCCGGGTGACCGGGCGGGACCTCCCAGCCGCGCCGCTCGGCGAGTTCCGCCACGCGCCGCCGCGACCGCTTTGAGGGTTCGGCCGCCTCGCCGGTCGGCGGCACCAGGGGTGCGGCGACCGTCATCGCGACCTCGCCGAGCAGTTTGTGCACCGGCGTCGCGGTGTCGTCCACCACCGCCAGCACCTCCCTGATCCGGGCCAGCGACAGTCCGCCCGCGCCGAGCATCGCGCGGATCAGCCGCAGCCGCCGCTCGTGCGCGTCGCCGTAGCTCGCCTGGTTCGGGCTGGTCAACTCCCCTGCCGGGAGCAGCCCTTCGCGTACGTAGAACTTGATCGTCGGCACCGCGACGCCGGTTCTGCGGCTCAACTCCCCAATGCGCACCGTGCGTTCACCTTCCGCCCTTCCTGAATCGCCTCTTGCCAACTCCCATCCTCTCATGGATAGTTCCCCTATCCGATAGTGGCGAGTGCTGCTATCCATATCGATCATCCAAGCAACCGGGGGACCCCCATGCACACTTGGCGTACCTGGCACCGGCCGCTCGTCGTCTTCTCGGCCCTGATGGTGCTGTTAACCGTGGCCACCGGCATCGGGCTGATCGTCGACGGCCGGACCGTCGCCCACGCCCCCGTCTGGTTCAAGCCCTTCAAGTTCTCGGTGTCGTTCGTCGCCTACGGGCTCTCGCTGGCCTGGATGGTGTCGCTGCTGCCCGCGGGGCGGCGGGCCAGGATCGGCCACTGGGCCGGCACCGTGGTCGCGGCGGCGAGCCTGACGGAGATGGTGCTCGTCGTGGGCCAGGCCGCCCGCGGCAAGCGCAGCCACTTCAACACCGAAACCCCGCTGGACGCCTCGTTGTTCGCCCTGATGGGCGTCACGGTGCTGATCCTGTGGCTCGGCAGTCTGGTGATCGCCGTCCTGGTACTGCGTACGAAGATCCTCGACCGGGCCGCATCGCTGGCCGTGAAGGCGGGGGCGGTACTGGCCCTGGCGGGGGCGGCGCTCGGCTTCCTGATGACCCGGCCGACCGCCGCGCAGCTGAAGGCGGGCATCACCGACACCACCGGCGCCCACGGGGTGGGGGTCGCCGACGGCGGCCCGTCGATGGCGGTGACCGGCTGGGCCAGCACCGGCGGCGACCTGCGCATCCCGCACTTCGTCGGCATGCACTCGCTGCAACTGCTGCCGCTGGCGGTCCTGCTGATGGTCGCTCTGGCCCCGCGCCTGGCCCGTCTCGCCGACCCCCGCGTACGGCTGCGGCTCACCGCGGTCCTCTCCGCCTCGTACGCCGCCCTGCTCGGCCTCGTCACCTGGCAGGCGCTGCGCGGCCAGGCGCTGGTCGCCCCGGACGGCCTCACCCTGGCCGCGGCCGGCGCCCTCGTCCTGGCGACGGCGGCCGGAATCCTCTTCGCCCTGCGCACCGGCCCGGTGGAGCAGCGGCCCCGGCACGACCGCGACAAGGAGCTCGTGGCATGACGTCCACCCTCTTCGACCTGGCGTTCTACTGCGCCGCACCGTTCTGGCTGCTGATGATCCTGGCGCCGCGTTGGCACTGGACGCTCCGGATCGTCCGCTCGCCGCTGACCGTGCTGCCCGTCCTCCTCGTCTACCTGGCGCTGGCGCTCCCGGTCCTCCCCGAGCTGTGGGCGGCGGTCCGCAGCCCGAGCCTCGCGGGGTTCCAGGCGCTGATGGTCATGCCGGATGGCGCAGGAGCGATCTGGGCGCAGGTCATCGCCTGGGACCTGCTGCTCGGCCAGTGGATGTTCCTCGAAGCACGCCGGCTGGGCCTGCACCCGCTCCTGATGGGCCCGTTGCTGGTGCTGACGGTCCTGCTCTCGCCGATCGGTCTGCTGATCTTCCTGGTGCTGCGGGCCGTGCGGACCGCGCGACGGCGGGCAGACGGGTACCGGAGCACCCGCCCGGCGGGCCCTGCCGACCTGCACGCGAAAGGTGCGGCAGGCTGACCAATCCGGGTGCGCACCGGCTCCGAATGCCCTGTGGGAGCCAGTGTCCGCAGTGTGAGAGAGAAGGTTCGACCCGCGTGAAAGAAGCCGTCCAGCTCAGTGGACCGGCCCCTTCGGGGCCCGATCTGCAAGAGCTCATCAGCCGAGTGGCCAGGGGTGACCAGGATGCCTTCGGCCGGGTCTACGACCTGGTCAGCGGGCCGGTGCTGGGCCTGATCCGCAGCGTGCTGCGCGATCCGGCCCAGTCCGAGGAGGTCGCCCAGGAGGTCCTGGTGGAGGTGTGGCGCACCGCCGCCAGGTTCCAGCCGGCCCGCGGCAGCGGGATGACCTGGGTACTGACCCTGGCGCACCGGCGGGCGGTGGACCGGGTGCGTTCCGCGCAGGCGGCGTCGGACCGGGAGCAGCGGGCCGCGCTGCTCGACCGCACTCCCGCGTACGACGAGGTCAGCGAGCAGGTGGAGGCGCGGCTCGAACGCGAGCAGGTGCGCCGCTGTCTGCGCACCCTCACCGAGCTGCAGCGCCAGTCGGTGACCCTCGCGTACTACCGGGGCCTCGCCTACCGCGAGGTCGCCGAGCTCCTCTCCGTACCTCTGGGGACGGTCAAGACACGGATGCGCGACGGGCTGATCCGGCTGCGCGACTGCCTGGGGGTGGGCACATGAGCACCGCCGAACTGCACACGCTGACCGGCGCGTACGCCCTGCACGCGCTGCCGGAGGACGAGCGGATCTCCTTCGAACGGCACCTCACGGACTGCCCGTCGTGCGCCCAGGAGGTGCGCGAACTGGCCTCCACCGCGGCCCGGCTGGGCCGGGCGATGGCCCAGACGCCCCCGGAGCGGATGAAGGGGGAGGTGCTGCGGCGGATCGCCACCGAGCGCCAGGACCCCCCTGCGACCGTGCGCGCGGGGCGGGTGCGGGGCCGCTTCGGCCGGAGTGCGACCCGGTTCGCGCTGGCCGCCTGCCTGGTCGCGGCGGCCGGCTTCGGCGGGGTCGCCGTCTGGCAGCACCAGGTGGCCCGGGACGCCGACCAGCGGGCGGCCGAACAGGCGTCGGCCGCGCAGCAGCGGGCCGAGCAGCTGGCCGCGGTGCTGGCGGCACCGGACGCCAAGGTCACCACCGGGAAGGTCGCCGACGGGGCGAACGCGACGGTGGTCCTCTCGCGCCGGCTGAACCGGGCGGCGTTCGTGGCGTCCGGGCTGCCGCAGCCACCGGCGGGCAAGGTCTACCAGCTGTGGTTCAACGACGGCGGCACCATGCGCGCGGCCGGTCTGCTGAACCCGGCCGCCCGCGCCGACTCGGTCCTGATGGACGGCCAGGTCGGCACCGCGTCCGGCATGGGCATCACCGTCGAACCCGCCGGAGGCTCCCCCGCCCCGACGACAGATCCCGTCGCACTGATGGAGTTCCCCGCATGAGCACGTCGAACAACGCGGGCGAGTCCCGCACCACGGTCGTCCTTTTCACCTCCGACCTGCGCGTCCACGACCAGCCGGTGCTGCGTGCGGCCCTGCGCGGCGGCCACGAGGTGGTGCCGCTGTTCGTGATCGACGACGGAGTGCGGGCGGCGGGCTTCGCGGCACCGAACCGGCAGGCCTTCCTCGCCGACTGCCTGGCCTCGCTGGACGCGGAGCTGCGCGACCGGGGCGGCCGGCTGGTCGTCCGTACGGGTGACGTGGTGCGGGAGACCGCCCGGGTGGTGGCCGACACCGGCGCCTCGGCGGTGCACGTGGCGGGCGGGGTCAGCGGGTACGCGCTGCGGCGCGAGCGCCGGCTGCGCACCGCGCTGGCCCCCTACGACTGCGAACTGGCGGTGCACGACGCGGTGATCACGGCGCTGCCGCCCGGCGCGGAGACCCCCTCGGGCTCCGGCAGCGACCACTTCGCCGTGTTCACCCCCTACCACCGCCGGTGGGCGGCGGCCGGGACGCGGCCGGTGGTGGCGGCGCCCAGGGTGGTGCGGGTGCCGGAGTGGGTGGCGAGCGATCCGCTGCCGTCGCGGGAGAAGGCCGGGGACCTCTCGCCCGGACTGGCCACCGGTGGCGAGCAGGTGGCACGAAAGAAGTTCAACTCCTGGCTGGCGGACGCCTCTTCCGGCATCCAGGCGTACGAGGACCGGCACGACGACCTGCCCGGCGACGCGACCTCCAAGCTGTCCCCCTACTTCCACTTCGGCTGTCTGTCCCCGGTGGAGGCGGTGCAGCGGGCGCAGCAGAAGGGCGGCGCGGGCGCGGAGGCGTTCGTGCGGCAGCTGGCGTGGCGGGACTTCCACCACCAGGTGCTGGCCGCCCGGCCCGCCGCCTCCTGGTCCAACTACCGCGAGCGGCACGACCGCTGGCGCTCGGACGCCAAGGAGATCGAGGCCTGGAAGGCGGGGCTCACCGGGTTCCCGGTGGTCGACGCGGCGATGCGGCAGCTGGCGCACGAGGGCTGGATGCACAACCGGGGCCGGCTGCTGGTGGCGAGCTTCCTGACGAAGACGCTGTACGTGGACTGGCGGGTGGGCGCCCGCCACTTCCTGTCGCTGCTCGTCGACGGGGACGTCGCGAACAACCAGCTGAACTGGCAGTGGGCGGCGGGCACCGGCACCGACACCCGCCCCAACCGGATCCTCAACCCGCTCGCCCAGGCCAAGCGGTTCGACCCGCACGGGGACTACGTGCGGCGCTGGGTGCCCGAGCTGGCGGAGTTCGAGGGCTCGGCGGTGCACCAGCCCTGGCGCCTGGAGGGTCTGGAGCGGGCCCGATTCGACTATCCGGACCCGATCGTGGACCTGGCGGAGGCACGGGCCCGCTTCGAGCGGGCGCGGGAGTAGCCCGCCGGGCCACCGGGCCTCCCGGGGCCCGCGGGGCGGCCCGCCCGCGGGCCTTCAGCGCCGGTATCTGGCCGCCACCGGAAGATGGTCGCTGCCGGTGGCGGGCAGGGTCCAGGCGTCGGTGGGGGTCAGGCCCCGGTCGAGGATGTGGTCGACCCTGGCCACCGGGAACGCCGCCGGCCAGCTCATGCCGAACCCGCCGCCCGCGGTGTCCTGGGCGGACCGCAGCCGCTCGGCGAGCGGGGCCAGGGTGCGGTCGGCGGTACTGCCGTTGAGGTCGCCGAGGAGCAGCACCCGGTCCTGCCGCTCCTCGCCCAGCACGCGGTCGAGTTCCCGCACGTCGCGGTCGCGCGCCCCGGTGCCGAAGCCGAAGAGCCCCACCCGTACGGACGGCAGGTGCACCACGTACACGGCGATCGGCCCGCCGGGGGCGCGCACCTCGGCCCGCAGCGACCGGCTCCACCCGGGGTCGAGCACCAGCCGCCGGGTGTCGTTGAAGGGGTGGCGGCTCCACAGCGCGACGGTCCCGATCCGCACGTGGTGCCGGAGGGCGGGCGTCAGCACCTTCTCCACCGCGGGGAACGCGGCGTCGGTGATCTCCTCCAGCGCCACCAGGTCGGGCCGGGCGGCGAGGAGCGAGCGGGCCGCGGCGGCCGGGTCGGTGTGGCCGGCGCCGATGTTGTGGGTGACGACGGTCAGGCCGGACGCCGCACCGGGCGCCCCGGCGGCCGACCCGCCCGCCATCGCGGGCCAGAAGGCGGCGAGCCACACCACGGCGGCGAGAGCGGCGGCGAGAGCGGCGGCAGCCGACCGGACGCGCAGCGCGGCCAGCAGTCCGAGGGGGACGGCGAGACCGCACCAGGGCAGCAGGGTCTCCAGCAGACTCCCCAGGTTCCCCGGGGTGTTGGGCACCCAGGAGTGCACCAGGGGCAGCACGCCGACCGCACCGGTGACGCCCGCCGCGACGCGCCCGCGCCGCCAGCGGCTGCTGCCGGGTGCCGGGGCGGGCCGCAGCAGGCGGCGCCACCGGGATGCCGGGGCGGCCACCGGCGCCCCACCGGGCGCCTGGGCCGCGGCGTCGACCGCTCCGGGAGCGCCGACGGAGTCCTCGGCCACGTGGCCGTTCGCGCCGGCCGCGTCGTCGGGCCCGACGGGGGCGTACGGGTGCGGGTGTCCGCCGGACGCGTCGTCGTACCCGCCGCCCTCCGGGCCGTACCCTCCGTACCCGCCGCCCTCCCGGCCGTACCCGTCGTCGGCCTGCTGCTCCGGTGCCGCCTCGCTCTGCGGGTCGGAGAATCCGCCGCCGATCAGTACGTCCGGGTAGGGGTCGTTGCGCACCTGGGTCACCCGCTCGCGTCCTTCTCCAGCTCCGGGCAGGTCCCGCCGGGTTCGGTCCGCAGCTCGAAGTGCCACATCTCGTTGGCGTACACCTGGCACAGTCCGTAGGCCGCGCCCTTGCGGATCAGCCAGTCGTCCGCGTTGGTCGGCCCGATGTCGATCGCCGCGCCGTGCGTGTGCCGGGACTTCTCCGGCGTCTGCACGAACTGCCGGGCCTGCTCCAGGCTTCCGTACTTCTCGACGCCCTGGTCGAGCAGCCGCTGCTGGTACTCCTTGCTGCGCCAGCCGGCCGTGACGAACAGGTCGACACCGGCGCTCTTCGCGTCCTTCGCCGCCTGCTGGACCGCCTTGAGCAGCGCGGGGTCCAGGTTCTTGAGGGCGGAGTGCCCGGTGTCGAAGGGGGTGAGGGTGCGCCCGGCGGGTATCGCTCCGTTGCCCTGGTCCGCCGCGCCGTCGCCGTTGCGGCCTCCTGCGGGGCCGCCGGGCGTCCGGGCGTCGCCGGGCCGGTCGGTCACCATCTCGGTGCGCGCCCCCAGCCCCCCGTCGGAGCTCGGGGCGAGGACCGCGGCCGAGCCCACCCCGACCGCGGCAGCCAGGGCCAGCCCGCCGGCCGCCCACAAGCTGCCGGACCGTTTCGTTTCACGCATACCGGTTCCTCCCGGCCGTCTGCGACGCGGCCCCGGGGCGGGGCCGCTCTGGAATGCCTCCAGTTCAACGGGAGCGGTGTTGTCCGGACGTTTCGATTTTTCGATACGTTCGCGATAAGCCGGGCGTAGTTACCTGGAACGGACCCCAGGGGCCCGCTGGGCCCGGCACGCACGGAGAACCGGGCGGGCCGGGCGCACGGAGGAACGCGCCGGGCGGCGCGAAGTACGGCACGAGGAGAAAACCGCCGATGCGGGTGCTGATTGTCGAGGACGAGCTCTACCTCGCGGAGGCGGTGCAGGCCGGGCTGCGGCTGGAGGCAATCGCCGCCGACATCGCCGGGGACGGCGACACGGCGCTGGAGCGGCTCGCCGTCCACGCGTACGACGTGGTGGTCCTGGACCGCGACATCCCCGGCACGCACGGTGACGACGTGTGCCGCGCCATCGTGGCGCGCGGCATCGGCTGCCGGGTGCTGATGCTGACCGCAGCGAGCCACCTGGACGAGAAGGTGACCGGTTTCGAGATCGGCGCCGACGACTATCTGACCAAGCCCTTCGACCTGAAGGAGCTGGTGGTGCGGCTGCGGTCGCTGGCCCGCCGCCCCAAGGACGCCACCCCGCCGATCCTGGAGTACGGGGACCTGCGGCTCGACCCGTTCCGCCGGGAGGTCTTCCAGCGCGGTCGCTACCTCTCGCTCACCCGCAAGCAGTTCGCCGTACTGGAGCTGCTGATGACCGCACGGGGCGGCGTCGTCAGCGCGGAGCAGCTGCTGGAGAAGGCCTGGGACGAGAACGCCGACCCGTTCACCAACGCGGTCCGCATCACCATTTCCACCCTGCGCAAACGACTCGGCGAACCGTGGACGATCCACACGGTGCCCGGTGTCGGCTACCGACTCGACGAAGGACCGGGCCCCACCGCATGAACGCCTCCCCCACCGCCGTGACCACCCCCGCCCGCCCCCTCGACCCACTGCTGTCCTGGCGGGCCCGCCGGCTGACCGCGCGGATGCGGCTGACCCTCAGCTACGCGCTGTTCGCCGTCGTGACGGCCGCCTGTGCGCTCGGGGTCATCTACGTGGCCATGTACAAGTTCCCCAACTACCCGCTGATGCCGTCCAATCCGCGCGACAAGCCGAACGCCCCGAGCCGTGCGGAGATCATGGACCAGGTGGTGCGGGTCTCCGGCCTCACACTCCTCGCCGTCACCGTGATCGGGCTGGCCGGCGGCTGGTTCATCGCGGGCCGGGTGCTGCGCCCGCTGCACGAGATCACCCGGGCCGCCGACCGGGCCGCCTCCGGCTCGCTGGAGCACCGGATCGGGCTGACCGGGCGGCGCGACGAGTTCACCGACCTGTCGGACACCTTCGACCACATGCTGGAGCGGCTCCAGGAGGCGTTCGAGGCCCAGCGCCGGTTCACCGCCAACGCCTCGCACGAACTGCGCACCCCGCTCTCGGTCACCCGCACCATGCTGGACGTCGCCGTCGCCGACCCCGCGGGGCAGGACTACGGGCGGCTGGTGTCCCGGCTGCGGGAGACCAACCAGCGCGGCATCGAGATCGTCGACGCGCTGCTCCAGCTGTCCGCCCTCGACCGGACCGAGCTGCCGTTGCGGCCGGTGGACCTGGCGGGGCCCGCGAAGGAGGCGCTGGAACTGGTGCGTCAGGAGGCGGCCGAGGCGGGCATCGCCGTCACCGCCGAGACCGGGCCGGCCCCGGTGACCGGCAACGCGGTGCTGCTGCGCCAGCTCGCCCTGAACCTGCTCCACAACGGGCTGCGCCACAACCTCCCCACCGGTGGGTCCGTCGCCCTGAGCACCGGCGGCGGTCCGGGCGGGACGGGCGTGCTGACGGTGACCAGCACCGGGGAGGAGCTGCGGGCCGACGCGGTCGCCACCTACGCGGAACCGTTCCTGCGCGGTCGCGGCCGGGTGGCGGCCACCGCCGGGGGCGCCCGGCGGGGCCACGGCCTGGGACTGGCGATCGTCTCCGGCATCGTCGACGCGCACGGCGGCACGCTGACGCTGACACCGGTGGCGGGCGGCGGCCTCACCGTACGGGTCTCACTGCCCGGCGCCTGACCCGGCGGCCACCTCCGCGCGCCGCTTCGGCGGCAGCGGGAAGAACCCGCTGGTGCGTGCCCGGTACGCGGCGAACCCGGGCCGGTCCGCCATGCTCCGCTCCAGCAGCCGCTTGCCGCTGCCGAAGATCAGCAGATAGCTCATCACCAGCGGACCCACCACGCTCACCCCGGCCACCGTCCAGCTCCCGGCGGCGGCGAGGAAGATGCCCCACCAGACGCAGAAGTCGCCGAAGTAGTTGGGGTGCCGGGTCAGGCTCCACAGACCCCGGTCCATGATCCTTCCCTTGTTCGCCGGGTCCGCCTTGAACCGGGCCATCTGCCGGTCCCCCACCGCCTCGAAGAACAGGCCCACGCACCACAGCGCGCAGCCCGCCCAGGCGAGGGGCCCCAGCCCCACGGGCGCGTACATCGCCGTCTGCACCGGCAGCGACACCAGCCACACCAGTGCGCCCTGGAGCAGGTACACCATCCGGAACGCGTAGAGGTTGCGCCGCCCGCCGGGGGCCTTGGCGAGCATCGCCTCGTACCGCGGGTCCTCCCCGTGCCCCCGGCCGCGCAGCCCGATGTGCACGGCGAGCCGCAGCCCCCACACGCAGGTGAGCACGGCCACCAGCAGCCGCCGCCCGTCGTCGCCGGAGCCGGCCGAGAGGGCGTAGGAGACGACGGCGACGGCGGCGAAGGCGGCGCCCCAGGCCACGTCGACCAACCGGTGGACGCCCACCCGCACCGCGACGGCGAAGGTGACCAGCATGACGGCGAGCGCCGCGCCCGCGGCCCAGCCGAGGTTGAGGGCCCACTCGCCCCAGGGGAAGCCGCTCACCGGGCACCGCCCTCCGTCAGCAGCACCTGCCGCACATCGAGGTAGCCGGAGCGGAACCCCGCCTCGGAGTAGGCCAGGTAGAACGACCACATCCGGCGGAAGACCACGTCGAAGCCGAGCGCGTCCACCTCGTCGGCACGCGCCTCGAAGCGCTCCCGCCACAGCCGCAGCGTCTCCGCGTAGTGCGCGCCGAAGCCGTCCGAGGCCGCCACCCGCAGCCCGGTGTGCCCGGCCGCGGTCTGCGCCAGCGCCTCCTGCGACGGGATGAGCCCGCCGGGGAAGACGTACTTCTGGATCCAGGTGTACGTGTCCTTGCTGGCCAGCAGCCGCTCGTGCGGCATGGTGATGGCCTGCAGCGCGACCCGGCCGCCGGGGGCCAGGCGCTGCTCCAGGGTGGCGAAGTACGCGGGCCAGAACTCGGCACCGACGGCCTCGATCATCTCCACGCTGACCACCGCGTCGTAGCGTCCGGTCACCTGCCGGTAGTCGCACAGCAGGACCTCGACCCGGTCGGCGAACCCGGCCTCCGCGATCCGGCGCAGGGCCAGCTCCCGCTGCTCGGTCGACAGGGTCACGCTGGTCACCCTGGCCCCGCGCCCCGCGGCCCGGATCGCCAGTTCGCCCCAGCCGGTGCCGATCTCCAGCACCTCGCTGCCCTCGCCGACCCCGGCGAGGTCGAGCAGCCGGTCGACCTTGCGGCGCTGGGCGGCGGGCAGCAGTGCGTCGGTGGCGGGGAAGGTGCGGAAGACGGCGGAGGAGTAGCTGAGGGTCTCGTCGAGGAAGAGCGCGAAGAGGTCGTTGGACAGGTCGTAGTGGTGGCTGATGTTGTCGCGGGAGCCCTCGGGGGTGTTGCGTGCGGCGGCGGGCTGCTTGGGCGCCCAGACGCCGCGCAACCGCTGCAGGTTCTGCGGGACGAGGGTCGCCGCGTGGTCGGCGAGCACCGTCAGTACGCCGACGAGGTCCTCCGCCGTCCACTCGCCGGCCATGTAGGACTCGCCGAAGCCGATCAGGCCGCCCGCACCGATGCGCCGGTGGAAGGCGCCCGGCGCGTACACCCGCATCACGGGGCCGCCGGTGCCGAGCGTGGAGCCGTCCCGGAACTTCACGGTCAGCGGCAGCCGGGCCAGCGCTCGGCGCACGATCAGCCGGGCGACGGCGGTGCGTGCCCAGGACGCCTTCGGCAGCCGGGCCACGTCGGGCCAGCGGGCCGGGTCCACGGCGGCGCCGCACGGGGTGCCCGCGCTCCGCCGGGGCGCCGGGGCGGCCGTGGACGGGGTGGCCCGGGGCTGGGAGGCCGGGGGCAGGGACACGGTCATTCGAGACCCTCCTGGGGCTGGTGTCGGGGGCGGTGCTGCACGGGCACTCGGCGCAGGTACAGCAGCACGCCGTGCAGACGGATCGCGGCGGAGACCGCCAGGGTGGACAGCGGGTGGCGCACTCCGGTCCGCAGCAGCCCGGCCGTGGTGGCGGGCCTGCGTTCGCCGTGCACGGCCGCGGTGAAGGGTCCGGCGTCCGGGCGGTCGAGGCGGATGCTCAGGCGCAGCCGCCCGTCCGGTTCGGGCAGCCTCATCCGGTAGTCGCCGTCCACGGAGTGGAACGGTGAGACGTAGAACTCCTTTGCCACGTCTGCCAGTTGACCGGTCCGCTCATCGGGGCGCAACAGGTAGCAGTGGCGTTCGCCGTAGGTGTTGTGGACCTCCGCGACGACACAGCGCAGTTCGCCGCCGGGCCCGTGGCACCAGTAGAGGCTGAGCGGATTGAACACGTACCCCAGCACCCGGGCGTGCGCGAGCATCGTGACCCGGCCGCCGTCGAGGTCGACGCCGCGCGCGGCCAGGAACCTCTCCAGCCCGGCGCGGATGCCGGGCCCGGTGCCGCCGAAGTGGTCACGAGCGTCGAACCGGGCCAACGGGCGCAAGGGGCGCGGCAGCCGGGGCAGCCGGTCCAGGTCGACGTACCACATGTAGGTGCGGTGCCTGAGGCGGTAGCGGCGGGGCGAGGTGCGGGCGTGGGTGACGGTGCAGAGGTAGAGCGCGGGGGCGTCGCGGGCTTCCGGGCCCCGCGGATCCGCGGCCGGGGCCGCTTCCGCGCCACGGGCCTGCCGCATCGTCGCGCCGTACCGCGTGCCGCTCACCAGGGCACCCCCAGAGCGGCAGCAGCCTCGACCCCGGAGCGGCAGCCGTCCTCGTGGAAACCCCAGCCGTGGTACGCCCCCGCGAAGACGGTCGTCGGCGAGTTCAGCGTGGGCAGCAGGGCCTGTGCGGCCACCGACTCGGGCGTGTAGACGGGGTGTTCGTACTCCATCCGCTCCACCACCCGGGTGGGGTCGACGAGTTCGCCGGGGTTCAGGGTGACGACGTACGTCTCGGGGGCGTCGAGCCGCTGGAGCCGGTTCATGTCGTAGCTGACCCGGACGCTGTCGGCGCCGGCGGCGCAGGACGGCATCAGGTAGTTCCAGGCGGCCCGCGCGCGGGGGCTGCGCGGCAGGACCCGGGTGTCGGTGTGCAGCAGGGTGGGGTTGCGGGAGTAGCGGAACGCGCCGAGCACCCGCCGTTCGGCCTCCGTGGCGTCGGCGAGCAGCCGCAGCGCCTGGTCCGGGTGGACGGCGACGACCACCCGGCCGTAGTGGGCGGTGCTGCCGTCCTCGCTCGTCACCTCGACCCCGTCGGCGTGCCGCCGCAGCGAACGCACCGGGGTGGCGGTGTGGACGGCGTGCAGTTGCTTGGCGACGCGGTCGACGTACTCCCTCGACCCGCCCGTCACGGTCCGCCAGGTCGGCGAACCGCCGATGCCGAGCAGACCGTGGTGGGCGAGGAAGCGGAACAGGTAGCGGGCCGGGTAGCGCAGCGCGGTGGCCGGGTCGCAGGACCAGACGGCGGAGACGAGCGGGGTCAGGAAGTGCGCCACGAAGTACGCGGAGAAGCGCCCGTGCCGCACGAACTCGCCGAGGGTGAGCGCCTCCCGCGCCCCGGGGCCTCCGCCGCTCTCCCCCGCTCCGTCTCCCGCGCTCCCCTGCGCCAGCAGCCGCCGGGCCCTGCGGTGGAACACCGGCACCTCGGCGAGCATCCGGAGGTAGGCGGGCCGGGTGGCGTTGCGCGGCTGGGCGAACAGCCCTCCGGGGCCGCGCGCCCCCGCGTATTCGAGGCCGCAGCCCTCGCACCGTACGGACATGCTCATCTCCGACTCCTGGGTCGCCACCCCGAGTTCCCCGAAGAGCCGCAGCAAATGCGGATAGGTGCGCCGGTTGTGCACGATGAAACCGGAGTCGACCCGGTGAATGCGGCCGTCGGCGGACGGCACGTCGTGGGTGTGCGCGTGCCCGCCGAGCCGGGGCTCCGCGTCGTAGAGCGTCACATGGTGCACCCGGGCGAGCACATGGGCCGCGGTCAACCCGGCCACCCCTCCCCCGATCACCGCGGTGGCCGGTCGCTCCCCCGTGACCTGCCCGTTCTCCCCTGCGCCTGACATTCTTCCTCCATCTGTCCAAGGCTCCCGGTGGTACTTCGGAGCGGAGGGCCGAACGGATTGGTCGGTGAGCCAAAAGGCTGAACCGGCCGATCGGACCAATCCGGAATCGCCCGCCGCACCGAATGCATTGCGTGAGCAAGAAATCCGGAAGGCGAGGAGACGGCGCCGCGGTCACCGCGGCGGCGGCTCTCGGCGGGCTGATCGCGGGCTTCGCCGCCCTGTGCGCGGCGGAGCTGGCAGCCGCGGCCGTACGCCCCGAGGCGGGGCCGGTCGCGGCGGTGGGCGGGGCGGTCGTGGACCGTACGCCCGGCTTCGTGAAGGACTTCGCCGTCCGCACCTTCGGCACCGCGGACAAGCTGGTCCTCCAGCTCGGGATCCTGGCCTTGCTGGCACTGTTCGCCGTGGCGACCGGCCTGCTGGCCACCCGGCGCCGCCGCACCGGCGCCCTCCTGGTCCTCGCCTTCGGCGCGCTCGGCGCCTGGGCGGCCCTGGAGCGCCCGGACGGACGCCTCGCGGACACGCTGCCCTCCCTGCTGGGAGGTCTGGCCGGGGCCGCGGTGCTCCTCCTGCTCACCTCGAAGCTGGGCGCGCGCCCGTCCCCCGGGGCGGGGAGGACAGCGGCGGCGCCCGAGGCCGGAGCGAATCTCCCCGCGGGGTCTGCGGTGTCCCCGTCCGTTCCGGCCGGCACGGGGGAGACCGGGGGCACGTCGGAGGGCTCCCGGTCTCCCTCCCCGGGTGGGCCCCCGCAGACCACTGCGGGGTCCCGGGCGGCCCACCCGGTTGCCGAGGAGGAGAGCGGCCGGGCGGCCGACGGGGGTGCGCCCGGCGCCGCTGGCCGGGCGCCGGAGACGGAGAGCTCCGCCGCCGCCGACGACGCCGGGAGCCCTGCCGAAGGGGCCTCCGTGCACAGGTTCGACCGGCGGGCCTTCGTCCTCGCCGCGTCCGGGGCCGTCACCCTGTCGGCCGGTGCGGGCCTCCTCGGGCGGTTCCTGAACTCCGGGCGGCAGGCCGGCTCGTCGGCGGCACGGGCCCGCATCGCCCTGCCCGCCCCGGCCGACCGCGCCCGCCCCGTACCTGCCGGCGCCGAACTGCGGGTGCCCGGCCTCGGCCCCCTGACCACGCCCAACGGCGACTTCTACCGGGTCGACACCGCACTGGTGGTCCCCCGTGTCGACGCCTCCCGCTGGCGGCTCACCCTGCACGGCCGTGGTGTGCGCGAGCCCCTGACCTTCAGCTACGACGACCTGCTCGCGCGGCCCCTGGTCGAGCGGGACATCACCCTCACCTGCGTCTCCAACGAGATCGGCGGCCCCTACGTCGGCAACGCCCGCTGGATCGGCGTCCGGCTGGCCGACCTGCTGCGCGAGGCCGGGGTACGGCCGCCCTCGCGCGGCGGGCCCGCCGACCAGCTGGTGGCGACGTCCACCGACGGCATGACGCTCGGCTCCCCCGTCGAGACCGTCATGGACGGCCGCGACGCCCTCCTCGCCCTCGGCATGAACGGCGAACCGCTCCCCTTCGACCACGGCTTCCCGGTCCGCATGGTGGTCCCCGGCCTGTACGGCTACGTATCGGCGTGCAAGTGGCTGCGGGACCTCGAACTGACCTCATTCGACGACTTCGACGCGTACTGGGTGCGCCGGAACTGGGCCCGCGAGGCACCGGTCAAGACGCAGTCGCGGATCGACACCCCGCGCCCGTTCGCCTCACCCCGGGCCGGCACGGTACCGGTCGCCGGGGTGGCCTGGGCGCAGCACCGGGGCATCGCCCGCGTCGAGGTACGGGTCGACGGCGGCCCGTGGCAGGAGGCGCGGCTCGCCGCCGAGACCAGCCGCGACACCTGGCGGCAGTGGTCCTGGCCGTGGCGGGCCACCCCCGGCAGCCACACGCTCGAAGTCCGCGCGACGGACCGCACGGGCGTCCCCCAGACCGAACGCCGGGTCGGCACCGTGCCGGACGGCGCGACCGGCCTTCATTCGGTGGTGGTCAGCGTGCCCTGAGACCACCGGTGCGACCCGGCCCCCGAAAACCACCGCAACGATCCACCACGTACACCCCCGATCTAGGAGAACGTCATGAGCACCACCCGCACTCGCTCCGTCGCCCGCCGTGCCGCCCTTGCCGTCTCCGCCGCGGCGTTGCTCCCGCTGGCGCTGACCGCTTGCTCGGACGGGGGCAAGGACAAGGATTCGGCCGCGAAGGCCGACTCCACGCCGACCCAGCAGGCGAGCATGGGCTCTTCGCCGAGCGGTGAGGACCCGATGAGCGGCCCGTTCGGCCCGGCCTGTGCCGGAGTCCCGAAGGAGGGCGCGGGCAGCTTCGACGGCATGGCCAAGGACCCCGTGGCCACCGCCGCGTCGCACAACCCCGCCCTGTCCACGCTGGTCACCGCCGTGAAGAAGGCGGGGCTGGTCGACACGCTCAACAACGCGAAGAACATCACGGTGTTCGCCCCGACCAACGAGGCCTTCGCCAAGGTCCCGAAGGCCGACCTGGACGCGCTGCTCGCCGACAAGGCCAAGCTCACCAACGTCCTCACGTACCACGTGGTGGGCCAGAAGCTGACCCCGAAGCAGCTGGAGAGCGGCACCTACCCGACCCTGCAGAAGTCCACGCTGACGACGGCGGGCTCCGGCGAGTCGTACAAGGTCAACGGCTCGTCGAAGGTGGTCTGCGGCAACGTCCCCACGGCCAACGCCACCGTCTACATCGTCGACACGGTCCTCATGCCGAAGAGCTGACCGCGTCCCGACCCGGCCCCGCCGCCCCACAACCGGCGGGGCCGACCCCTGCCCGCCCCTCCGTACCCTTGACGCACCATGACCCGCAGACCCCGCCGCCGCCCCGCCACACCCGCTCCCCTGCCCCAGCGCCTGGGCATCGACCCCGTACACCTGAAGATCCCGCACGCCGCTCCGAACACCCTCCGGAACGACGGGCACGGACCGCGCGGGCAGGACGCCGAGCACGGGCCCTGCGGGCCGGACGCCGCACCGCACGACGGGCACGGACCGCGCGGACAAGACACGGGGCCGGACGCCGCGCACGGACCCCGCAGACGGAACACCGCACCGCACGACGGGCACGGACCGCGCGGACAAGACACGGGGCCGGACGCCGCGCACGGACCCCGCAGACGGAACTCCGCACCGGACGACGGGCACACGCCGCACGGGCGGGACGCCGGGGCGAACTCCGCGTCGGACTCCGCGCCGGACGCCGCGTACGGACCCGCCGGGTGCCCCGACTCCACCGTGCGCGGGTATCTCCTCGGCCGCCTGGCCGCCGCCGGGCCCGGCGTCATCGACCGGATGTTCCGGGAGGGCGCCTTCGTCGTGGCCGACGGCACGTCCCTCGCCCCCGACGCGCCCTGTACCCCGGGCCTGGAAATCTGGTTCCACCGGGACCTCCCTGCGGAGCCGCCTGTTCCGTTCCCGCTGCCCGTGCTGTACCGCGACGCGCACATCCTCGTCGCCGACAAGCCGCACTTCCTGGCCACCACCCCCCGCGGCAGGCACGTCACCGAGACGGCGCTCGCACGTCTGCGCCGCGAGCTGGACCTGCCCGAGCTCAGCCCGGCGCACCGGCTGGACCGGCTGACGGCGGGGCTGGTCCTGTTCGTCGTACGCCCGGAGTCCCGCGGCGCGTACCAGACGCTCTTCCGCGACCGTCAGGTGCACAAGGAGTACGAGGCGCTGGCCCCGTACGACCCCTCACTGACGCTCCCCCGCACGGTCCGCAGCCGCATCGAGAAGGCCCCCGGCATCGTCGCCGCCCGCGAGATCCCCGGCGAACCCAACAGCGAGAGCCGCATCGAACTCGTCTCGCACGAGGGCAACGTGGGCCGCTACCGCCTCACCCCGCACACGGGCCGCACCCACCAGCTCCGGGTCCACATGAACGCCCTCGGCATCCCGATCCTCGGCGACCCCTACTTCCCGCACCTGACGGACCCGCCCCCGGACGACTTCTCCCGTCCCCTCCAACTCCTCGCCCGCACCCTCAGCTTCACCGATCCCTTCACCCACACCCCCCACCACTTCACCACCCACCGCACCCTCCCCTAACCCCCGCCCCACCCCGCCCCCTTGCCCGCCCGCCCCGCCCCGCCCCCTTGGGCGACGGGGCCGCCCAAGGGGGCGGAACGGGCGGGCAAGGGGGCGGCCCCCGGCGGAGCCGCACAACCCACCCCCGGACACCCCCGCACCCCGCGCCCGCACCCGCACCCCCACCCCACGCCCCCACACCAAAGGGCCCTCGCCGGACCAAAGTCCCACGAGGGCCCACTCCCTCACCACACCCCCGCCGAACGGCCCCCTCAGCCCACCGAGCTGTAGGCCACCACCCCCCGCAGCACCGCGTCCACCGCCTTCCGCGCGTTCTTCCCCACCGTGCTCCCCTCCCGGGGAGCCGCCGCGGCCACCTGCCCCAGCACGTCGATCACCTGCTTGCACCAGCGCACGAAGTCCCCGGCAGGCATCTCCGCCTCCCGCAGCACCTCGTCGAGCCCCTTGCCCGAGGCCCACATGTACACCGCCCAGGCGAAGCCGAGATCGGGCTCGCGCTGGCCGACCCCCTCCGCCTGGTTGATCTTGTGGTCCTCCTCCAGCGCGTCGAGCCGGCCCCAGATGCGGACCATCTCGCCGAGCGCCGTCTTCGCCGCCCCGCCCGGCACCTTCGGCGCCACCGCGTCGTCCGACTGCCGCGCCTCGTACACCAACGCCGAGACGCACGCGGCCAGTTCGGCCGGGCTCAGCCCTTCCCACACCCGGTCGCGCAGGCACTCCGACGCCAGCAGGTCCAGCTCGCCGTACAGCCTGGCCAGCCGCTTGCCGTGCTCCGTCGCCTCGTCACCGCGCAGATAGTCCAGCTCGGTGAGCAGCGCGTAGATCCGGTCGAAGGTGCGGGCGATGGTGTTCGTCCGCCCCTCGATGCGGTTTTCCAGCTGCCGGGTGTCGCGCCGCAGCCGGTAGTACCGCTCCGCCCACCTGGCGTGGTCCTCGCGCTCGTCGCACCCGTGGCAGGGGTGCGCGCGCAGCTCGGTGCGCAGCCGGGCGATCTCCCGGTCGTCGGCCGCCGCGGCCCGCCCCTTGCGCTTCCGCTCGGGCACGATGTGCCCCGCCTTGGAGCGCAGCTGGGAGGCCAGGTCGCGCCGGGACTGCGGCGAGCGCGGGTTGAAGGACTTCGGGATGCGCATCCGCTCCAGCGCCTCGACCGGCACCGGGAAGTCGATCTGCGCCAGCCGCTTGACCTGCCGCTCGGCGGTCAGCACCAGCGGGCGCGGACCGTCGTGGTGCTCGAAGCCGCGGTGTCCGTTGCTCCGGCCTGCAGCGACCCCCGGGTCCAGCACCAGCGCCAGCCCCGCGAACTTCCCCGTCGGGACGTGGATGACGTCGCCGACCTTGAGCTTCTCCAGCGAGTCGGCCGCCGCCGCGCGCCGCTGGTTGGCGCCCTGCTTGGCCAGCTCGGTCTCCCGGTCCTTGAGGTCGCGGCGCATCGCCGCGTACTCCTCGAAGTCGCCGAGGTGGCAGGTCATGCCCTGCTTGTAGCCCTCCAGGCCCTCCTCGTTCTTCTGGACCTGCTTGGAGATCCCGACGACCGACTTGTCCGCCTGGAACTGTGCGAACGACGTCTCCAGCAGCTCCCTGGAGCGGTGCCGCCCGAACTGCTGGACCAGGTTGACCGCCATGTTGTACGACGGCCTGAAGCTGGAGCGCAGCGGATACGTCCGCGTCCCCGCGAGCCCCGCCAGCGCGCCCGGGTCCATACCGCGCTGCCACAGCACCGCCGCGTGTCCCTCGACGTCGATGCCGCGCCGCCCGGCCCGCCCGGTGAGCTGGGTGTACTCGCCGGGGGTGATGTCGGCGTGCTGCTCGCCGTTCCACTTGACGAGCTTCTCCAGCACCACCGACCGTGCGGGCATGTTGATGCCGAGCGCGAGGGTCTCCGTCGCGAAGACCGCCTTCACCAGGCCCCGTACGAACAGTTCCTCGACGACCTCCTTGAAGGTCGGCAGCATGCCGGCGTGGTGCGCGGCGATGCCCCGCTCCAGTCCTTCGAGCCACTCGTAGTACCCGAGGACGTGCAGGTCCTCGCCGGGGATGGAGGCGGTCCGCTCCTCCACCAGCTCGCGCACCTGCTGGCGCGCGTCCTCGTCGTTGAGCCGCAGCCCCGCGTACAGGCACTGCTGCACGGCGGCCTCGCAGCCGGCCCGGCTGAAGATGAAGGTGATCGCGGGCAGCAGCCCCGCGGAGTCGAGGCGTTCGATCACCTCGGCGCGGCTGGGCGTCCAGATCCGGGTCCGCGATCTGCGCTCGCGCTCCCGGTCGGCCTCGCGGACCATCTTGCCGCGCCGCCGGTCCCGCGGGTTGTACGTCCGCTGGTTCTCCATCCGGGCCATGCGCAGCAGGTCGGGGTTGACCTCGCGGCGCCCGCCGCGGCCGTCGTCGGACTCCTCGAAGAGGTCGTACATCTTCCGGCCGGCCAGGACGTGCTGCCACAGCGGCACGGGCCGGTGCTCGGAGACGATCACCTCGGTGTCCCCGCGCACGGTGTCGAGCCAGTCGCCGAACTCCTCCGCGTTGGAGACGGTCGCCGACAGCGACACCAGGGTCACCGACTCGGGAAGGTGAATGATCACTTCTTCCCACACGGCGCCCCGGAAGCGGTCGGAGAGGTAGTGCACCTCGTCCATGACCACGTAGGCGAGCCCGAGCAGGGACTGCGAGCCCGCGTAGAGCATGTTGCGCAGCACCTCGGTGGTCATCACGACCACGGGCGCGTCCGAGTTGACGCTGTTGTCCCCGGTGAGCAGCCCGACCTTGTCGGCGCCGTAGCGCTTGGCGAGGTCCTGGTACTTCTGGTTGGACAGCGCCTTGATGGGCGTGGTGTAGAAGCACTTGCCGCCCTGGGTGAGGGCGAGGTGCACGGCGAATTCGCCGACGATCGTCTTGCCCGAGCCGGTGGGTGCCGCGACCAGTACGCCCTTGCCCGCCTCCAGCGCCTCGCAGGCCTCGATCTGGAAGGGGTCCAGGTCGAAGTCGTACATGGCGCGGAAGGGGTGGAGCGCGGTGGCCTCCTCGGCGGCGCGGATCCGGGAGGCGGCGTATCGCTCGGCTGGTGAGAGGTCCTCTGTCATCTTGTCTTCGAGCCTACCCGCCACCCCTGACACTCAGCCCGATCTTTATCGCCCCTTGGAAGGCCCCGCCCGGATCGACGCGCGGCGCGGCCTGCCGGACATGCGCAGGGTCCCCCCGGAGTGCTCCGGGGGGACCCTGTGGGACCGGGGGTGGCGGCGTATCCCGCCGCGGCAGCCTGCGCCGTGTCCCGGGGCCGGGCACGTCGGTGCCTCGGGCGCCCCGGCGGGCTCGGGCTCAGGTGATGTCGTCGTACCCGTTGAGCTGCTTGCGGCCGCCGTCGGCCTGCTCGGGCAGCGGGGTGCGGCCGGCGGTGACGGGCTCGACCACGTGCTCCAGCGGCTCGGGCGTCAGATCCAGGTGGGACGCCTCGTCCGGGTCCAGCTCCGCGTCGGGGTCCTTGCGCGCCCGCCGCTTGTCGTTCAGCAGCGAGAAGCCGACCGCGATGAAGTACAGGACGGCGATCGGCCCGGCCAGGGCCAGCATGCCGATGGGGTCGGTCGTCGGCGTGATCACCGCGCCGAACACGAAGACGCCCATGATGACGCCGCGCCACCACTTGACCATGCGCTTGCCGGAGAGGACACCGGTCATGTTCAGCATGATCAGGATCAGCGGCAGCTCGAAGCTGATGCCGAAGACGAGCACCATGCGCAGCGTGAAGTCGAGGACGTCGCCGAGCGAGAGGATGTTCGCGGAGCCGGAGGGCGTGAAGCTGATGAGCACCTTCACGCTGACCGGCAGGATCAGGTACGCGAGGTAGGCGCCGCCCGCGAACAGCGGCACGGCAGCGCCGACGAAGGCGTACGTGTACTTCTTCTCGTTCTTGTGCAGACCCGGCGCGATGAAGGCCCAGAGCTGGTAGAGCCAGACCGGGCTGGATGCCACGAGCCCGACGGTGAGGCTCAACTGGATCGTCACGCTGATCGGTGCCATCAGCGAGTTGAAGGAGACGATGGCGCAGTTGCCGCCGTCGCTCGTCACGTCCTTGGCGCACTTGGGCACCGGTTCGGTGATGAAGCCGAGCAGGTCCTGGCTGAAGTAGAGAGCCACGATGGTGACCACCACAATGGCGAGCACACCCTTGGCGAGCCGGTTGCGGAGCTCACGCAGGTGTTCCACGAGGGGCATCCGGCCCTCGGGGTCCTTCTCCGTCTTGCGGGCAGACTTGAGCAACCCACGTCCTCATCTCGTGCGGCAGGGGGTCACCGGTTGCGGTGCCTGCGGCGGACCTGGGTCAGCGCTGGGTGTCGGTGGGCTCGGACACCGGGCGCGAGCTGGTCACGTCGCCGGGCGCGGCCTTGATGGTGCGGGGGGCTTCGGCGGTCTGGTGGTGCTGGGTGTCCGCCTGCGCCGGGGCCTGCTCGGGAGCGTCGTCCTTCTTCATGGCCTTGGCCTCGCTCTTGAGGATGCGGGCCGACTTGCCCAGCGAGCGGGCCATGTCGGGCAGCTTCTTCGCACCGAAGAGCAGGATGACGACCAGGACGATGAGGATGATTTCGGGGGCACCGAGATTCATGCTGTTTACCTTCTTCACCGAGGCGACAGGGGGGTCTGGCACTCGACCGGCCGGACATCTGTCCGGTCGCCGCGCTGCCAGCGATCGTAACCCGAGGGGGTAAACGCGGGGCAATGCCCGTGCGTCGCCCGGGTAGCGACCCGTCGCCTCGTTCTGGGGCCGCGTTAACCGAGCGTACCGCCCGGGTGAGCAGTGGTGGAGACCTGTACCGGCACCGCCCGGCTAACGCAATGCCTCGCCGGTACGCGCCAGGCTCTCGGCGGAACGCTCCAGCTCCTGGGCCGCCCTGTTGATCTGCCGCGAGCTGCGTTCGACCTGGTGGCCGAGCCGCCGCACCTCGGCGAAGACCCTGATCGCGAGGACTCCGAGCACGGCGAGTCCGAGGAATCCGAGGGCGATGGCGAGCATGGGCCAGAACATGGGCAGAGCCTAGACGTTTAAAGGGCGGACGTGGGACGGCGGCGAGCTCAGAGCGCGGTGTGGAGGCGCAGCGTCCGGACGCCGCCGCCGGTCAGGAGCTCCACGATCCGCTCGCCCGCCGGCTTGCGCACGGAGGACCCGCAGGCCGGGCAGGTGAAGGAGTAGAAGGTGGTACGGCGGCTGCCGCCGATCGCCAGCCGCAGCTCCTGCGCGTCCAGCTCGAACCGGGCACGGCAGTCGGGGCAGCCTGCCTTGAAGAGGACCGCTCCCACCGGAGCGACCACACCAGACATCACGGACATGTCTCCAGCTCTCCTCTTGTGTTGCTCTGTTGGTTCTGCGGCGGGACCGGACCGTTTCTGCGGTGCGGCCGGTCCGGATCCGTACCGCGGCTGCGTCCGTTCCTCAGGCGAGTCCGCCCGGACCTCGTGCGTCCGCCGACTCGTACGCCGCCAGCGCGTCCCGGGCCGCCGTCCGCGCGCTGTCCGCGAGGCCGGCCGGGGACACGATCCGCCCGTCCCGGCCCAGCCGCAGCGCGAGCCGCCGCAGCGACGCCGGGTCGGGGGTGCGCAGCGTCACCCGCAGACCGCCGTCGGGCAGCTCCTCGGCGCTGTCGTGCGGGTAGTACTCGGCGACCCACCGCCCGCCGGGCCCCACCTCGACGACCACCTCGGGGTCCTCCGCCGCGGGCTGCACCAGCCCCTCGGAGAGGTCCCGCAGCTCGATCTCCGGAGCCGCGGACGGCTCGTCGAGCAGTTTGATCTCGGCGACCCGGTCGAGCCGGAAGGTGCGGCGGTCCTCCGAGAGCCGGCACCACGCCTCCATGTAGGTGTGCCCGACGGCGAACAGCCGGATCGGGTCCACCTCGCGCTCGGTCAGCTCGTCGCGGGCGGGCGAGTAGTAGCGCAGCCACAGCCGCCGCCGCTCCGAGATCGCCCGGTCGACGTCGGCGAAGACGCCGCCCTCGGACTCGAAGGTCACCGAGAGCCGGGAGCTGGCCCCGGCGACCTCGCCGGCCGCCGCCTCCAGCTTCGCGGTGGCCCGCAGCAGTGCCTGCCGGTCGCCCTCGCGCAGCCCCGGCAGGGTGGCCACCGCGCGCGCGGCCACCAGCAGCGCGGTCGCCTCGTCGGCGGCCAGCCGCAGCGGCGCCGCCACGTCGTCCGGGTTGTGCCACCAGATCCGCTCGCCGTCGGTGTCGATGTCGAGCAGGTCGCCGCCCCGGAAGCTGGTCCCGCACATCGGCAGCACGTCCAGGTCCGAGATCAGCTCGTCCTGGGTGATCCCGAAGGCCCGCGCCACGTCCTCGATGTGCGCCCCGGGCCGTTCCCGCAGATACGTCACCAGCGACAGCATCCGCCGTGTCTGGTCGATCGCGTTGGTCGCCATGTCAGCCCCGCCCCTCAGCCCTTGGCCACGGCGCGCAGCCGGTCCACGACGTCCGCCCGCAGGTCCGCGGGCTCCAGCACCACCACGTCCGGGCCGAACTCCACCAGCCAGGCGTCCAGCCCGTGCCCGTACGGAATCGCCAGCTCGTCCCAGCCGTCGCCCAGTTCACGCACCGCGCCGGCCCGTGCGCGCAGCGGATAGCCCGCCCCCGCGCGCAGCTTGATCAGCGCGCTGCGGGTCGCGGTCTCCCCCGCCCAGCTCTCCACGGTCTCCCGCACGGTCACCACGTCGGGCACCTGCGCGCGGAACGCGCCCGCGCGGGAGCGCACCTTGCCGGTGATCCGCGAGAGCCGGAACACCCGCTCGGCCTCCCGGTCCCGGTCCCAGCCCGCCAGGTACCAGTGGCCGCGCCAGCACTCCAGGGTCCACGGCTCGACCTGCCGGGTCTCGGGGCGGGCCGCGGTGGCCTTGCGGTAGTCGAAGACGACGGGGCGGCGGTCCCGGCAGGCCAGCATCAGCGGCTCGAAGGCCGCCTCGTGCACCGGAATCCGCGGCTCCAGAGCACTGTGCTGCGGTCCGTCGTACGGATCGTCGGCTTCGGGCATTCCGGCGGCGCGCAGCTTCTGCAGTGCGCCGCTGGCCGCTCCCGCGAGCCGGGCCTGCTGCCAGACCTTCGCGGCCAGACCGAGCGCGGCGGCCTCCTCCGCGTCGAGGGTGATGGCGGGCAGCCGGTTGCTGTCACGGCGGGCCAGGTACCCGGTGTCACCGTCCAGGTTCTCCACCGTCTCGATGACCAGGCCGAGTTCGCGCAGGTCGTCCTTGTCGCGCTCGAACATCCGGTTGAAGGACTCCTCGTTGCCCGCCTCCAGGTAGGCCTCGATCGACTCCTTGAGTTCGCGCTTGCTGAGCGGGCGCCGGGTCCCCAGCAGGCACAGCGCCAGGTTCATCAAACGCTCGGCCTTGGCAATCGCCATCGACGCCCTCTCTGAAGTCAAGTGCGCCACGAACCGTCCCGGCGCTACGACCGTCGACCGTACCGCCCCGGGGTGTCGCGGCAAAAGCCGAGGGCCCCTGCCGGTCCGGCAGGGGCCCTCTTCAGCGCACGTCGTGCGACCGTCCGTGCACTCAGACGGAAATCAGGTCGCAGACGAAGATCAGCGCCTCGCCCGGAGCGATGACACCGCCGCCCGCGCCGCGGTCGCCGTAGCCCAGGCGCGCCGGGATCGTCAGCCGGCGGCGACCGCCGACCTTCATGCCCTGGACGCCCTGGTCCCAGCCCTTGATGACCTGACCGGCGCCGAGCTGGAACTCCAGCGGAGTGCCGCGGTTCCAGGAGGCGTCGAACTCCTCACCGGTGGAGAAGGCCACGCCGACGTAGTGGACCTTGACGTAGTCGCCGGCCTTGGCCTCGGCGCCGTCGCCCTCCCAGAGGTCCTGGATCTCCAGGTCCGTGGGGATGTCGCCCTCGGGGAAGTCGATCTCGGGCTTCTCGATGCTCACTGCTGTGCTCCTGCTTCGTGCATGTGTGACTCTCGGGACAACCCGGACAGTCTTACACTGCCGCGAGGATGTCCACGACGAAGACCAGCGTGGACTTGGCAGGCAGGGTCGGCCCCTGCTCCTTGTCGCCGTACGCCATCTCCGGCGGGATCACCAGCATGACCCGGCTGCCGACCTTCTTGCCGATCAGACCCTGGTCCCAGCCCTGGATGACCGCGCCCGCACCGATCGGCGTGACGAACGGCGCACCGGTCTTCCAGCTGGTGTCGAAGAGCTCCGCCTTCGGCTTGCCCTGGTTCAGCTTCCAGGCCGCACCGCTGTACTGCATGTACACGGTCTGACCCTTCTTGACCTCCGCGCCGTCACCCTCGATCAGCGTCTCCGAGACCAGCTTCTTCGGCGGGTCGTTCTTCGGAATCGTGATCGTGGCGGCCTCCTCCTTGTCCGCCTGGATCTTCGGCATGTCGGCGGCGGTCTCCTTCTGCTTCCCCTCCGCCTTCTTGGGGACCACCTTCTGGATGTCGAGGACGAAGACCAGGTTGTCCTTCGGGCCGACCTTCATCTCCGGCTTGCCCTGCGGGCCCCAGGCCGCGGCAGGCGGCGCCACGACCAGCACCCGGCTGCCGACCTTCTGACCCAGCACACCCTGCGAGAACGCCGGGATGACGGCCGGGGAACCCGCCGCGATCATCTGCGGCGGCGCGGCCTTGTCACCGTAGGAGCCGCCCAGCGACTGGCTGCCCTTCCAGATCCGTGCCTCGTAGCCGGCCATCACGAGGTCGCCCTTCTTGACCTCGGCGCCGTCGCCCTCCTTGACGGTGTTCACGACGAACTTGCCGCTCGGCTCACCCTTGGGGATGGTCAGCTGGGGCTGCTTCATCACCTCGCCCTTGACGGTGGGCATCGGGTCCGCGGACTTGACCGGCTTGGGCGCCTCCGGCTGCTGCGCCGCCTTGTCGGGAGACGAGGACGAACTCTTCTCGTCCGTCGGTTCCTTGGACTCACCGCCCCCGCAGGCGGTGAGCGCCAGGGCCGGAACGATCAACAAGGCTGCAAGTCGGCGTCGCACGAGTGTCCTCGGGGGTTGGGGGGACTGGTGGTCAGTGGCCGCCACTCTACGGCCCCGTACCCCCGGTACGTCGGAGGGCATGCGAAGGGCCCCGCGGACGGATGTCCGCGGGGCCCCGGCGGGCAGGTGCTCCCGGCTGCCGTTCCTGGCGGCCGGCTACATCCCGGCGATCAGCTTCTCCACCCGGTCGTCCACCGACCGGAACGGGTCCTTGCACAGCACCGTGCGCTGCGCCTGGTCGTTCAGCTTCAGGTGCACCCAGTCGACGGTGAAGTCCCGGCGCTGCTCCTGCGCCCGCCGGATGAAGTCGCCGCGCAGCCGCGCCCGGGTCGTCTGCGGCGGCACCGACTTGCCCTCGAAGATCTTCAGGTCGTTGCAGATCCGGGCGGCCTGCCCCTTGCGCTCCAGCAGGTAGTACAGCCCGCGGCGCCGGTGGATGTCGTGGTACGCGAGGTCTATCTGCGCGACCCGCGGGTGCGACATCGTCATGTTGTGCTTTTCCCGGTACCGCTCGATCAGCTTGTACTTCATGACCCAGTCGATCTCGGTGCCGATCCGGTCCAGGTCCTCCGCCTCGATCGCGTCGAGGGTGCGGCCCCACAGCTCCAGCACCTGCGCCACGGTGCCGGTGCGGATGCCGCGGCGGTCGACGAAGTCCACCGCCTTCTCGTAGTACTCGCGCTGCACCTCCAGGGCCGACGCCTCCCGGCCGCTGGCGAGCCGCACCTTGCGCTGACCGGTGGTGTCGTGGCTGACCTCACGGATCGCCCGGATCGGGTTCTCCAGTGTCAGGTCCCGCATCACCGTGCCCGCCTCGATCATGCGCAGCACCAGATCGGTGGCACCGACCTTCAGCAGCATCGTCGTTTCCGACATGTTCGAGTCGCCGACGATCACGTGCAGACGGCGGTAGCGCTCCGCGTCCGCGTGCGGTTCGTCACGGGTGTTGATGATCGGCCGGGAGCGGGTCGTCGCGGAACTGACGCCCTCCCAGATGTGCTCGGCACGCTGGCTCACGCAGTACACCGCACCGCGCGGCGTCTGCAGCACCTTGCCCGCCCCGCAGATCAGCTGACGCGTCACCAGGAACGGAATGAGGATGTCCGCGAGACGGGAGAACTCTCCGTGCCGCGCCACCAGGTAATTCTCGTGACAGCCGTAGGAGTTCCCGGCGGAATCGGTGTTGTTCTTGAACAGATAGACGTCGCCCGCGATTCCCTCCTCGTGCAGGCGGCGTTCGGCGTCGACGAGCAGGCCTTCGAGAATGCGCTCGCCCGCCTTGTCGTGGGTGACCAGCTCGGTCAGGTTGTCGCACTCGGGAGTTGCGTATTCCGGATGCGATCCCACGTCCAGGTACAGGCGGGCGCCGTTCCGCAGGAAGACGTTGCTGCTGCGGCCCCATGAGACAACACGGCGGAAGAGGTAGCGCGCCACTTCGTCAGGAGACAGTCGGCGCTGTCCCCTGAACGTGCACGTGACGCCGTACTCGTTCTCCAGCCCGAAAATGCGGCGGTCCATGACTGAACATTACGCCTGATGGCCTGAGCTGAAACCGGGTTCGACGCCACCGATTCGATCATTTTCAAAAGCCCCGGCAATGTTTACGCCGACCTCGGCAACCGGAGGAACCGTCAGCACCCGGCGCGTCGCCAGCAGAACGAGCAGCGCCAGTACGCCGCCGACCGCCGCCACCGCGAAACTCGCCGGGGTGCCGCCCAGTTCCACCGCGGGCCCCGCCACGCCCGTACCCACCGCCGAGCCGACACCGAACGTCGTCACCAGCCAGGAGAACGCCTCCGTCACCGTTCCGCGCGGCGCGTGCCGGTCCACCACGATGAACGCGCACGCCAGGGCCGGCGCCAGGAACACGCCCGCGACCCCCGACAGGACCGCCATCGCCACGATCCCCGGCGTCAGCATCAGCGGCAGATAGCCCGCCGCCAGCAGCGCCACGATCACCAGCAGCCGCGGCTCCGGAGCCCCCGCCCACTGCCGCGCCCCGTACGCCAGACCGCCCACCAGCGCGCCCAGCCCGAGCGCCGCCATCAGCACCCCGTACACCCAGGTCCTGCCGTGGTCGTCGCCGTACGCCACCCCCGCCACGGTGATCGAACCGAGCGCCGTGCCGACGAAGAAGAACGACCCGAGCAGCGCCAGCAGCCCCGGCGAGCGCAGCGCCCCCAGCCAGTGCGCCTCGCGCGGCGCCGACCGCCAGGCCCGCGACGGCTTCGAGGCCACCACCGACAGCGCGCCCAGCACCCCGATCGCGTTGATGACCAGCAGGGCCGCGGCCGGCGACCACAGCGAGACGAGCAGCGTCACCAGCAGCGGGCCGACCGTGAACATGATCTCCTGGGCCACCGCGTCCATCGCGTACGCCCGGTGCACCTTGTCCCCGTCCCCCAGCACGCTCGGCCACAGCGCCCGCAGCCCGCCCTCCAGCGGCGGCGTGAACAGACCCGCGACGGCCACCGCCGCGTAGGCGAGGACCGGCGGGTCGATCCCGGTCAGGCACAGCACGAGCATGCCGAGCGCGGAGAGCACCGCCGCGGGCAGCTGCACCTTCGGCTGCCCGTGCAGGTCCACCGCGCGCCCGAGCAGCGGCTGCCCGACCGCGTTGGCCACCCCGTAGACCGCGGCGAGCGCCCCGCCCAGGGTGTAGCTGCCGCCCTCGGCGCGGGTGAAGAGCATGATCGCGATCGGTGCGGTCGCGTTGGGCAGCCGCCCCACCAGGGTCCCGGCCAACAGGCGCGCGGCGTGCCGCGTCCCGAGCAGTTCGGCGTATCCCGCGGCCATCTTCGTCCCGCCCTTCTCCCCCGGCGGCACTCCCGCGACCCGAGGTTTTACGTATAACTACCGCCGTCATACGTACCATGACCCCAGCCCACAGGTCCATCCCGCCCGCACCGCCGGCCGGACCGAGAGCCGCCCCGCACCCGCCCACCCACGGAGCCCCCGGTGACCACCCCCGCCCCCTCCTCTCCCCCGGCCCGCCCCGCGCCCACCAGCCGGGACGTCGCCAGGGCGGCCGGCGTCTCGCAGGCCACCGTCTCCCTGGTGCTCGGCGACAAGTGGCGCGGCCGGGTCTCCGAGCGCACCGCCGGCCTCGTCCGCGACACCGCCCGCGACCTCGGCTACCGCCCCAACCTCGCGGCCCGCACCCTGCGCCTGGGCCGCACCCGCACCGCGCTCCTCGTGGTCCCCGCCCTCACCAACGAGTTCTTCGCCCGCGTCTACACCGGAGCCGCCGAGACCGCCGCCGAGCACGGCTTCGGCGTCGTCCTCTACCCCTCGCCCGACGGCGTCGGCCCCGCCCGCGACCCCTTCGCCTCCGCACGCACCGCGCTCGACGGCGTCATCGCCTCCTCCATGGCCACCGGCGCCCTCGGCGCCCTGCGCGCCGCCGGACTCCCCCTCGTCATGCTCGACAGCGACCCCACCGAGAGCGGCGGGCACACCGGAAGCGACGACGACGGCACACCGAAAGCCGCCGCGGCCCACGTCAACCTCGACATCGCCGACGGCATCCACCAGGTCACGGACCACCTCCTGGCCCTCGGCCACCGCCGCTTCGTCCACCTCGCCTCCGCGGTGGACTCCTGGACCTTCGACGTACGCGCCCGCACCCTGGCCACCGCCCTGCGGAGCGTCCCCGGAACCACCCTGCGCACCGTCCGCTCCCGGCTGGACGTGCACAGCGCCCGCGCCGCCACCGAACAGGCCCTCGCCGGGGCCACCACCCGCCCCACCGCGCTGATCTGCGACGACGACATCCTCGCCGCGGGCGCCTGCAAGGCCCTGCGCCGACTGGGCCTCGGCGTGCCCGAGGACGTCTCCGTGACCGGCTTCGACGACCTCGCCCTCGCCAGCGCCGTCGAACCCGAACTGACCACGGTCCGCCTCCCCGCCGAACAGGTCGGCCGGCGCGGCATGGCCGCCCTCCTCGCCGTCCTCGACGGCCGCGCCCCGGAGTCCGGCGACCTGCCCGTGGAACTCGTCGTCCGCGGCTCCACCGCCCCCGCACCCTGAACACACCGGTGGCCCCGGACCGCACACGCGGTCCGGGGCCACCCGGGCGGAGAACCGGGGCTACTCCTCCTCGGTGTCCGAAGGCACCTCGGTGGGCGCCGAGGCGTCACCGTCGGCCTCCAGCAGCCGCGTCAGCTGCCGCCCCACGATCCGCTTGAACTTCCGCTGCTGCGGCCTCGTACGGTCCAGCACGGCCACTTCCAGCCGCTCCGCCGGAATCTCCCGCTCCGTACCGTTGGTGTCCCGCGACAGCGCCTGCACGGCCAGCTTCAGCGCCTCCGCCAGACTCATGTCGTCGCGGTGCCGCTGGTCCAGGTAACCGCTGATCTGCTCCGCGTTGCCGCCGACCGCGACGGACCCGTGCTCGTCCACGATCGACCCGTCGTGCGGCAGCCGGTAGATCTGGTCGCCCTCCCGCTCGGCACCGACCTCCGCGACCACCAGCTCGACCTCGTACGGCTTCTCCGCGTTGCTGGAGAAGATCGAGCCGAGCGTCTGCGCGTACACATTCGCCAGCCCGCGCGCCGTCACGTCGTCACGGTCATAGGTGTATCCGCGCATATCGGCGTACCTGACGCCACCGATCCGCAGATTCTCGTACTCGTTGTACTTGCCGGCGGCGGCGAAGCCGATCCGGTCGTAGATTTCGCTGAACTTGTGCAGCGCGCGGGACGGGTTCTCGCCGACGAAGACAATGCCGTCGGCAAACTGCAGCACCACGAGGCTGCGTCCACGGGCGATGCCCTTCCGCGCGTATTCCGCCCGGTCGGCCATGGCCTGCTGGGGTGAGACATAGAACGGCGTCGACACCGGCTATCCGTCCCTTTCTGTCAGAGGCAAAAACATCGAAGAGACCGACATGACGGTCACAGAAGTCGCTCGGCGGCCCGCTCAGAGGAGCGAGGCACGCGGCCCGTCGGGCTGCTCCAGCCGCTTCTCCAGAATCGCGCGGGCCAGCTCGGCGGACTCCTCGTCCGTCAGCCGCCGGAAACCGTCCTCCGTGATCACGGTGACGATCGGATAGATCCGCCGCGCCACATCGGGACCGCCGGTCGCCGAGTCGTCGTCGGCGGCGTCGTACAGCGCCTGGATGACCAGCGTCGTGGTCTCCTGCTCGGACAGGTCCGTCCGGTACAGCTTCTTCATCGAGCCGCGGGCGAACACCGAGCCCGATCCGGTCGCCGCGTACCCGAGTTCCTCGGAGCGCCCGCCGGTGACGTCGTACGAGAAGATCCGGCCCTTCTCGCGGTCGAGGTCGTACCCCGCGAACAGCGGCACGACCGCCAGGCCCTGCATGGCCATGCCCAGATTGGACCGGATCATGGTCGAGAGCCGGTTCGCCTTGCCCTCCAGCGACAGCTGGGCGCCTTCCACCTTCTCGAAGTGCTCCAGCTCCAGCTGGAAGAGCTTCACCATCTCCACGGCCAGGCCGGCCGTACCCGCGATGCCCACCGCCGAGTACTCGTCGGCGGGGAACACCTTCTCGATGTCGCGCTGCGCGATCATGTTCCCCATGGTCGCTCGCCGGTCACCGGCGAGCACGACGCCGCCGGGGAACGACGCGGCCACGATGGTCGTCCCGTGCGGTGCCTCCACGACGCCCTGCACGGGCGGCAGCACCCGGTTGCCGGGGAGCAGCTCGGGCGAGTGCTCGCCGAGAAAGTCCATGAACGACGAGGAGCCCGGCGTCAGGAAGGCAGCTGGTAGACGCCCGGTGCTACGAGTGTTGGCTTCCACGCGTTTCCCTCCAGGTATGCGATGGCCCGACGCAAGGCGTCGGGGTCATCTCCCAACAGCCCGAGGGCCGCATTGCAGTTGAAGCACAGTACGCCTCGGACCCTACCCGTCTCGTGGCAGTGATCCACATGTACCGCTGGAGCCTTCAGGCAGATCGTGCAGACGCCCGCCTGAGAGGCGACCATGTCGTCCCGCTCGGCTTCGGTGATGCCGTACTTGCGCTTCAGGTGCCCCGCCCTGCCTTGAACGGCGCGGCACGCCTTGCAGCGCGTGGAAAGACCGTCGGACGCACTTGAGTTTCGGTGCCATTCACTTTGCGGCTTGATTTCCCCGCAGGACCGGCAGAGCTTGTGCCCGGAAGGCACTTCGACCTTTTCCCGGACGCTTTTCCCCAGCGCCTCCTGTCGGCGCCGGTAGTACGTGGCCCCGTACTCCGCCACGCACTCCCGGCACCGCACCTGAAGGCCGTCTGCTCGATTCCGATCGAATGCAAAGGAGCCAAGAGGCAATTCCCTTTTACAACCGGAGCAGACTTTCCCCTCCACCGATTCGGACATTTAGGCTACTGTCCGCCTTTTTGCACGAATGAGCGCACGAACTCCTCGGCATTTTCCTCTAGTACGTCGTCAATTTCGTCCAGCACCGAGTCCACGTCGTCCGACAGCTTTTCCTGTCGCTCCTTGAGGTCCTCAGAAGCCTGCGCGTCCTGCGTCTGTTCCTCGGTCTCCTCGGTGGAACGCGTCGCCTTCTGCTGGCCGCCGCCGGTGTCCTTGGTCGCCATCTACCTCACCCCGCTCGGTTCGATGTCCTTGGTCCTTGATCAGACCCTATAAGTGAGGGCTGACATTTGCCCCGTACTTAGTGAAGCCGCAGGAACCACTGGGATGATTCCCACCGGGCGCACCTTTCAGCCGCCCGAGAGCACCCGGACCAGCTCGTCCGCCGTGCGGCAGCGG
The DNA here is from genome assembly GCF_042874215.1 of Streptomyces sp. NPDC004111. NCBI lineage: Bacteria > Bacillati > Actinomycetota > Actinomycetes > Kitasatosporales > Streptomycetaceae > Streptomyces > Streptomyces sp. NPDC004111. The sequence goes on along the minus strand of NZ_JBIAMU010000013.1, from coordinate 27,423 downwards.
TCCAGCAGCTCCTTGACGTGGTTCCTGGTGCCCCGCAGCGGCTCCAGGGTCGGCACCCGCTGGAGCGAGTCCCGGCCCGGCAGGTCGAAGATCACGGAGTCCCAGGAGGCCGCCGCGACGTCGTCCGCGTACTGCTCCAGACAGCGCCCGCGGAAGTACGCCCGGGTGTCCTCCGGGGGCTTGTTCTCGGCCCGCTCCACCGCGCTCTCGTCCAGCAGCCGCTTCATCCTGCCGCGGGCCGCCAGGCGGTTGTAGAGCCCCTTGTCGGGCCGCACGTCGGCGTACTGGAGGTCGACCAGGTGGAGCCTGGCCGCGTCCCAGTCGAGCCCGTCGCGCCGCCGGTAGCCCTCCAGGAGCTCCCGCTTGGCGATCCAGTCCAGTTCCCCGGACAGGCTCATCGGGTCGTTCTCCAGCCGGTTGAGCACGTCCTCCCAGCGGCTGAGCACGTCCTTGGTCTGGTCGTCGGCGTCCGCCCCGTACCGCTCCTCGACGTACTTCCTGGCGAGCTCGAAGTACTCCATCTGGAGCTGCACCGCGGTCAGTGACCGACCGCTGCGCAGCGTGACCAGGTGCTGGAGGTCCGGGTCGTGGGAGACCTGGTGCAGGGTGCGCACCGGCTGGTCCACGGCGAGGTCGACGTTGATGAAGCCGTCCTCGATCATGGAGAGCACGAGCGCGGTGGTGCCGAGCTTGAGGTAGGTCGAGATCTCGGAGAGGTTGGCGTCACCGATGATCACGTGCAGCCGGCGGTACTTCTCCGCGTCGGAGTGCGGTTCGTCCCGGGTGTTGATGATGGGCCGCTTGAGGGTGGTCTCCAGGCCGACCTCGACCTCGAAGTAGTCGGCGCGCTGGCTGATCTGGAAGCCGTGTTCGTGGCCGTCCTGGCCGATGCCGACGCGGCCCGCGCCGGCGAAGACCTGGCGGGAGACGAAGAACGGGGTGAGGTGGCGCACGATGTCCGAGAAGGGGGTCTCCCGCTTCATCAGGTAGTTCTCGTGCGTGCCGTAGGAGGCGCCCTTGTTGTCGGTGTTGTTCTTGTAGAGCAGGATCGGCTGGGCGCCGGGGAGCTGGGCGGCGCGCTCGGCGGCCTCGGCCATGATGCGCTCGCCGGCCTTGTCCCACAGGACGGCGTCCCGGGGATTGGTGATCTCGGGCGAGCTGTACTCGGGGTGCGCGTGGTCGACGTACAGCCGTGCGCCGTTGGTGAGGATGACGTTGGCCAGGCCGATGTCCTCGTCGGTGAGCTGGCTGGAGTCGGCGGCTTCGCGGGCGAGGTCGAAGCCTCGGGCGTCCCGCAGCGGGTTCTCTTCCTCGAAGTCCCAGCGGGCGCGTCGCGCCCGGTGCATCGCCGCCGCGTAGGCGTTGACGATCTGGGACGAGGTGAGCATGGCATTGGCGTTGGGGTGGCCGGGGACGGAGATTCCGTATTCCGTCTCGATGCCCATTACTCGCCGTACGGTCATGCGGCCCTCCTTGCCCGGCGGCGCCCCCGTCCTGGGGCGGCGCTCAAGTACCGCTGGTTCTGGGGTGCGTGTGCGGTGCCCGTCCCCGCACTGTGCGACCCGGCGGTGGCGGTACGGAAGAGCCTAGAACGCCTTTGCGCTGGTGGGGAGATCAATTCCGTCATTGCTCTGTTGTGTGCTGAAGTCCCGCCGGAATGGCCGGAAGATCTTGCGGAAACGGACCGGCTGCGGATACCCAGCGGGGTATCCGCAGCCGGGCTGCGCTTTACAGGTACTGACCCGTGTTCGCCACCGTGTCGATGGAGCGTCCGGTGTCCGCGCCCTGCTTTCCGGTGACGAGCGTGCGGATGAATACGATCCGCTCGCCCTTCTTGCCGGAGATACGGGCCCAGTCGTCCGGGTTGGTGGTGTTCGGCAGGTCCTCGTTCTCCTTGAACTCGTCCACGCAGGCCTGGAGGAGGTGTGCGACCCTCAGACCCTTCTGGTTGTGGTCGAGGAATGCCTTGATGGCCATCTTCTTCGCCCGGTCGACGATGTTCTGGATCATCGCGCCGGAGTTGAAGTCCTTGAAGTACAGGACTTCCTTGTCGCCGTTGGCGTACGTGACTTCCAGGAAGCGGTTCTCCTCGGATTCCGCGTACATCTGTTCCACGACCGACTGGATCATGGCGTGGGCGGCGACGTCCTTGGAGCCGGAGTGCTCGGCGAGGTCGTCCGAGTGCAGCGGCAGCCTGGACGTGAGGTACTTCGCGAAGATGTCCTTCGCGGCCTCCGCGTCCGGACGCTCGATCTTGATCTTCACGTCGAGCCGGCCGGGGCGCAGGATCGCGGGGTCGATCATGTCCTCGCGGTTGGAGGCGCCGATGACGATGACGTTCTCCAGGCCCTCCACGCCGTCGATCTCGGCGAGCAGCTGCGGGACGATGGTGTTCTCCACGTCCGAGCTGACACCGGATCCGCGGGTGCGGAAGAGCGATTCCATTTCGTCGAAGAAGACGATGACGGGGGTGCCCTCGCTCGCCTTCTCCCGCGCACGCTGGAAGACCAGGCGGATGTGGCGCTCGGTCTCGCCGACGTACTTGTTGAGGAGCTCGGGTCCCTTGATGTTGAGGAAGTAGGACTTCCCCTGGGGCTGCCCGGTGACCTCGGCGACCTTCTTGGCAAGGGAGTTGGCGACGGCCTTGGCGATGAGCGTCTTGCCGCAGCCGGGCGGGCCGTAGAGCAGGATGCCCTTCGGTGGCCGCAGTTCGTGCTCCTTGAAGAGGTCGGGGTAGAGGTAGGGCAGTTCGACCGCGTCGCGGATCAGCTCGATCTGGTCGCCCAGACCGCCGATCTTGTCGTAGTCGACGTCCGGCACCTCTTCGAGGACGAGCTCCTCGACCTCGCTCTTCGGAATGACTTCGTAGACGTAACCGGACCTGGGTTCCAGCAGCAGGGCGTCGCCGGGGCGGATGGTGATGTCCAGCAGCGGCTCGGCGAGCCTGACCACCCGTTCCTCGTCGGTGTGCCCGACCACCAGGGCCCGCTCGCCGTCCTCAAGGATCTCCTTGAGGGTGACGATGTCCCCGGCGCGCTCGAACTCCATGGCCTCGACCACGTTGAGCGCTTCGTTGAGCATGACTTCCTGGCCGCGCCTGAGCTCTTCGAGCTCGACGCTGGGGCTGACATTGACCCGGAGTTTCCGTCCTCCGGTGAAGATGTCGGCCGTGCCGTCCTCATTGGCCTCCAGGAACACGCCGAAGCCGGCCGGCGGCTGTGCGAGCCGGTCCACTTCTTCCTTGAGGGCCACGATCTGGTCGCGGGCCTCGCGGAGCGTGTTGGCGAGCCGCTCGTTCTGTGCGGACACGCCTGCCAGGTTGGTCTGCAGCTCGACGATCCGCTCTTCGAGAATCCTCGTGTGACGCGGAGAGTCGGCGAGCTTGCGTCGCAGGACGGCGATTTCCTGCTCTAGATAGGCAACCTGTCCGGCGGGGTCCTCGGACCCTCGCGCGGGCCGGATGCCGCGGTTGATGTCGTCGTCGTGGGCTGCCACGGTCCTCACCTCCTCCAAGGGGAGCTGGACGCTTCCTGACCCTACCTGGGTAGGTGTTGGTTGAAACCCCTAGATCACAAAGACGATCGAGGAGTGTCTGATCTTCACCCTTGCGTACTCCCTCACAGAGGGGGGATACCCACCCAGCAACATCGGAAAGCGGGCGGTTGTATCGTCGAAGTGTTCAACACCCGTCAGGGCTGGCTTCAATTGGTGCATACCGCGCAGGGAACGGCAGGAGATATGACCGTGCAGGAGAAGGCTCCCACCGCAGAGGGCGCGCAGGGCGGCGATCCCCTTGAGGTGTGGATCGACCAGGACCTCTGCACCGGCGACGGGATCTGCGCGCAGTACGCGCCGGAGGTCTTCGAGCTCGACATCGACGGGCTGGCGTACGTGAAGAGCGGCGACGACGAGCTGCTGCAGGCCCCCGGGGCCACCACGCCGGTGCCGCTGCCGCTGTTGCAGGACGTGGTGGACTCCGCGAAGGAGTGCCCCGGCGACTGCATTCACGTACGTCGGGTTTCGGACAGGGTCGAGGTGTACGGGCCGGACGCCGAGTAGGTCCGGTGGTGTGAGGCGTGCGGGGCGGGCGGTGTCAGACGCTGCGGGCCTCGGTGGTGGCGGAGCGGGTGAACTTCCCGTTCCGCCACTGCCATTTGACCTTCTGGGTCTTGTCCGGGCAGCAGCGGGCCACCGCGTCGGAGGAGTAGCCGAGGAGGGTGGCGGTGACGCTGCCGTCGGTGACGGCCAGCTCCGTGACGTTCTGCTCCTCGCTCGCCTCCACGAGGGTGGCGACGACGCGGTTGGCTCCGGTCAGGACGTAGACGGCGCTCGGCGGGGTGCCGATCCCGGAGTCGCAGCGCACCGCGGCCACGGTTTCCGGGTTGTGGTCGCCGTCGAGGTCGCCGCCGGCCTGCCTCAGCAGGACGGTCTTGCCGCTGCGGCATTTCAGCGGGTACGCGGCGGCCTTCGCGTCCGGGGCGGGCAGCGCCCGTGCCGGGCCGGGGGCGGACTGCGCGGCCGGGGGCGTCTGGGAGGCGGTGGCCGCGGCGGGCTGGAGGAGGGCGGCGCCCGCCACGACGGCTGCCGTGGCGGTCGCGGTGACCAGCCAGTGCAGCGCGCGGGGCCGGGTGTGTGCGGGGGCCGGGAGCGCGGGGGTCTGCACGCGGGGTGTCTCCTGTGGGATGTGCCGGGAGGGACACCGGCGACGGGAGGGTGTCCAGCATCGTGCCATACGTCGGTGGCGGGGCGGAACGCCGGGGTGGGCGGCACCGGGCAAAGACTTCGTACGGGTGCACGGCGGCTTCGTACGGGAGCACGGACGGGCGGGACGCGGGCGGGACCGGCGGGGGCATCGGCCGGGCGGGACGTGGCACGGCCAGGGCTCGGCCGGGCGGGGGCATCGGCCGGGCGGGGCCTGTGTGAAGGCGCCGCCGTCCAGTTCTCGTGTCGGTCCGGGAACTGGACGGCGGCGCCGGTCTGTTGGGGCGGTGCGGCCGGGGCTCAGCCCTGGCTGCCGCCGCGCTCCTTGTTGGGGCCCTCGTAGTCCTCGCCGTAGGCTCCCTTGGAGGGACGGCGGCGGCGCATCGGGGGCTCCACGCCGTCGGCGAGGCGACGGGCGGTGACCAGGAAGCCGGTGTGGCCGATCATGCGGTGGTCCGGGCGGACGGCCAGGCCCTCGACGTGCCAGTTGCGGACCATCGACTCCCACGGCTGGGGCTCGGCGAAGCAGCCGATCTCGCGGATGGACTCGACGGTCCTGGCGAGCTGCGTGGTGGTGGCGACGTACGCGCACATGATGCCGCCGGGGACCAGTGCCTTGGAGACGGCCTCCAGGGTCTCCCAGGGGGCGAGCATGTCGAGTACGACGCGGTCGACCTCGGTGTCGGACAGGTTGTCCTGGAGGTCGCCGACGGTGAGGGTCCACGCGGGGTGCGGACCGCCGAAGTAGCGCTCGACGTTGCCCTTGGCGATCTCGGCGAAGTCCTCGCGGCGCTCGTAGGAGTGCAGCATCCCGTGGTCGCCGATGGCGCGCAGCAGGAAGGCGCTGAGCGCTCCGGAGCCCACGCCCGCCTCGACGACGCGCGCGCCGGCGAAGATGTCGGCGAAGGCCAGGATCTGCCCCGCGTCCTTGGGGTAGACCACGGCTGCGCCGCGGGGCATGGACAGGACGTAGTCGGGGAGCAGGGGGCGGAGCGCCAGGTAGGCGACGTTCCCCGTGGTACGGACAACACTGCCCTCGGACGCCCCGATCAGCTCGTCGTGCGAGAAGGCACCCTTGTGGGTGTGGAACTGCTTCCCGGCTTCGAGCGTGAACGTGTAGTGGCGGCCCTTGGGGTCAGTCAGCTGGACCTGGTCCCCGACCTTGAAGGGCCCGCGTCGGCGGGCGGCACCGGTCGGTTCGGACATGTGACCAGACTACCGGCTGTTTGACTGCTCGTACGCCGCGGCCCGGGGCGGCGGGAGCGGTGCGGGGCGGCCCGCCGCCGGGCGGGGGCCGCTACTGGGGGCGGGCCATCGCCTTGACGAAGGCGCGCTCGACGTCGGCGGTGGACAGGACGCCGTAGATCTCGCCGCTCTCCTCCACGACCAGGTACTCGGTGGCGGGGGCGGCGCGCAGCCGGTCGAGGAGGGCTTCGCCGGCGAGTTCGGCGGGGATGCGCATGCCGTCGGTGATGTCCGCGGCGAGGCCGCTGACCGCGACCCAGGGGCGGCGGTGCTCGGGGACGTTCACGATGGCGGCCTCGCGGACGACGGCGGTGGGGTTGCCGAGGCCGTCGACGACCACGAGGGCGCGGGCGCCGGCCTCGTTGGCGCGGCGCAGCGCCTCGGAGAGCGGGGTGGCGGACTCCACGGGGACCGCGCGCCGGGTGAGGGTGCGGGCGCGCAGGTCGGGGAGGTGCTGGCGCAGCCGGGCCATCCGGAGGCTGTTTCCCGCGCCGGTCCAGATGATGGCGGCGAGGATCGCGGCGAGGAGGGCGTCCAGCACGGTGTCCATGCCGGTGATGTCCTCGGTGGCGTTGCCGAGGGCGCCGGTGTGGGTGAGCAGGGGCAGTCCGATGAGGACGGCGACGGCGAGCGCGCGGCCGGCCCAGGCGGCGGCGACGGTGCCGGTCATGGGGTCGCCGGTGATCTTCCAGATGACCGCGCGGAGCATCCGTCCGCCGTCCAGGGGCAGACCGGGGAGCAGGTTGAAGGCGGCCACGATGAGGTTGGAGATCATCAGGCCGGCCAGCAGGACGCCGGGGACGGTGCCCGCCTCGACCAGGTCCATGGCGAGGTAGAAGAGGCCGCCGAGGGCGAGGGAGAGCAGCGGGCCGACGAACGCGAGGACGAACTCGCGGCCGGGGGTCTCGGTCTCCTTCTCGATCTCGGAGACGCCGCCGAAGAACTGGAGCTGGATGCGGCGGACGGGGAGCTTGAAGCGGAGGGCGGCGACCGTGTGGGCGAGTTCGTGGACGAGTACGGAGGCGTAGAAGGCGACGGCGAAGAAGAGCGAGACGAGGTAGCGGGCGGCGCCGAGCTCGGGCAGGACGAGGTCGAGCTGTCCGCCGAAGACCCAGGTGATGAGGGCGGCGACGAGGAACCAGCTGGGGGCGACGTACACGGGCACGCCGAAGGGGCGCCCCATCAGCAGCCCCCCGCCGGCCCCGGCGGCACGCTGCTCGTGGGCCGGGTCACCGCCGGAACCCTCCCCGCTCGCGGCACTCGCGGCACTGGCCGCCCTGGCGGGCCGCGGGGTCTCGGTCTCGGCGGGCCGCGGGGTCTCGGCGTCCTTGGGGTTCTCGGCCGATTTCGCGGTCTCGTCCGGCTCGGGGACCTGCGCCGCCCGGGGGGCCTCCGCGGTCTGCACGGGCTCGGGGGGCCGCGCCGGGTTGTCGGGTTGCGCCGCCCGTGCGGGCTCCTGCGGGCCGGTGCTCTCCTGGGGCCGGGCGGTGTCCGGCTGCTTCGGGGCAGGCGTCTGCGCGGGCTGCTCCACCGGCTTCGGGTCCTCCGTGGGTGCCGTGCTGTCCGTTAGGCGGGCGTCACCGGTGGGTGCGGGGTTCCCGGCGGGTTGGGGGTGCCGCGTCGTGCCCGTGTTCTGCGTGGTCTCCGTACCGCCCGTGCGCTCCGTGCCGGACCGGGGGCGTTCGCCGTCGCCTTTGCTGCCGTTGGCGCCGCGCTCGTCGCTCTCGTCCACGGGGTCCCTTCGATGTCGTCACGCCGGTGTCGCCCTGATGCCGTTGTGCGGGGCAATGCCCTGATCATGCAGTGCGGGAGGGTCTGCCGTCGATGGTAGGGGGGCGTTGTCAGTGGTGGGCCGTAGGGTCTGAGTCATGAATACGAGTACCGGTACGGCGGACGGGGCCGGGAGGCCCACGGGGCTGTCACCCTCCAGGGCGAGCGACTTCATGCAGTGTCCGCTGCTGTACCGGTTCCGGGTGATCGACAAGCTGCCGGAGAAGCCGAGTGAGGCGGCTACCCGGGGGACGCTGGTGCATGCCGTGCTGGAGCGGCTGTTCGACGATCCGGCGGTGGAGCGGACGGTGCCGAGGGCGCGGGCGATGGTGCCGGGGCAGTGGGACCGGCTGCTGGAGTCGAAGCCGGAGCTGTCGGAGCTGTTCGCGGAGGACGCCGGGGGCGAGCGGTTGACGCGGTGGCTGGGGCAGGCGGAGGACCTGGTCGAGAAGTGGTTCTCGCTGGAGGACCCGACGCGGCTGGAGCCGGCCGACCGGGAGCTGTTCGTGGAGACGGAGCTGGAGTCGGGGCTGCGGCTGCGCGGGGTGATCGACCGGGTGGACGTGGCGCCGACGGGCGAGGTGCGGATCGTCGACTACAAGACGGGGAAGGCGCCGCGTCCGGAGTACGCGGAGGGTGCGCTGTTCCAGATGAAGTTCTACGCGCTGGTGATCTGGCGGTGGAAGCGGATCGTGCCGCGCAGGCTTCAGCTGGTGTACCTGGGCAGTGGTGACGTGATGACCTACGACCCGAACGAGGCGGACCTGGAGCGGATGGAGCGGAAGCTGCACGCGCTGTGGGACGCGATCAGGGAGGCCACCGAGACGGGCGAGTGGCGGCCCCGGCCGACGAAGCTGTGCGGGTGGTGCGACCACCGCGCGGTCTGTCCGGAGTTCGGGGGCACTCCCCCGGTGTATCCGCTGCAGATCCGGCCGCGGGAGTCGGCGGAGTAGCTGTCGCGGGTGGGGGGCGGCCGGTGCGAGGGAGCAGGGCAGAATGGGGCGGGTCTAGGGAAGAGGAGTTCACGTGGCTATCCGCGTCCTGCTGGTGGACGACCAGCCGCTGCTGCGCACCGGGTTCCGGATGATCCTGGAGGCCGAGCAGGACCTCGCGGTCGTCGGTGAGGCCGGGGACGGTCTGCAGGCGCTCGATCAGGTGCGGGCGTTGCAGCCCGATGTGGTGTTGATGGACATCCGGATGCCGCGGATGGACGGTGTCGAGGCGACCCGGCAGATCACGGGTCCCGGGCGGGACGGTCCGGCGAAGGTGCTGGTGCTGACCACGTTCGATCTGGATGAGTACGTGGTGGAGGCGCTTCGTGCGGGGGCCAGCGGCTTCCTGCTGAAGGACGCGCCCGCGCACGAGCTGGTGCAGGCGATCCGGGTGGTGGCGGCGGGCGAGGCGATGCTCGCCCCGAGCATCACGCGCCGCCTGCTGGACAAGTACGCGGATCACCTGCCGTCCGGTGAGGACGAGGTGCCGGACACCCTGCACACACTGACCGAGCGTGAGGTGGAGGTGCTGAAGCTGGTGGCGCGCGGTCTGTCGAACGCGGAGATCGCCGCGGACCTGTTCGTGAGCGAGACCACGGTGAAGACGCACGTGGGTCATGTGCTGACGAAGCTGGGGCTGCGCGACCGGGTGCAGGCCGCGGTCTACGCGTACGAGAGCGGTCTGGTGCGGCCCGGCGCCCAGTAGTACGGAAGTGCGTACCGGCGAAGGCGGGTACGCACCGGGACACACGGGGAGGGCCCCGCCGGACGATCCGGCGGGGCCCTCTTTCACGTGGTGCGGGCGTCGGTGGGATCAGACGCCGCGGCCGAGCTCCCACAGCTGGAGGTCGGCTGCGAAGTTGACGGCCCATTCGGTGCCGGTGATGTCGTTGCGGGCGGCCAGGTACTGCTTGCCCTGCCAGAGCGGGAGCATGGGCACGTCGTCGGCGACGATGTCCTGGATCTTCTCGAAGATCGGGACGGCCGCGCCCCGCTGGGCCTCGCGCCGCGACTGCGGGATGAGGGTGCCGCGGATCTGCTCGTTCGCGTACGGGCTGTTGAGGAAGTTGTCCTTGTCGAGGAACGGCGAGACGTAGTTGTCACCGTCGGTGAAGTCGGGGAACCAGCCCATGCCGTAGACGGCGTACTTGCCGGACTTCTGCTTGCCGGAGAACTCGCTCCACGGCGTGCCCTTGAGGGTGATGTCGAACAGGCCCGAGTCGTTGAGCTGCTTCTGCAGCGCCTCGAACTCCTGCTTGGTGACCGAGCCGTAGTGGTCGGTGGTGTAGTTGAACGTCAGCTTGAGCTTGCTGGTGATGCCGGCGCCGCGCAGGAGGTTCTTGGCCTTCGTCGGGTTGGGCATCGGGTACTTGTTGAAGAACGAGTTCTTGTGGCCGGTGATCGTCGTGGGGACGAGCGAGTACAGCGGTTCGGCGGTGGAGCCGTAGACCTCGTTGGTGAGCTTGGTGCGGTCGACGACGGCGGCGATGGCCTGGCGTACGGCCTTGTTCTTCACGACGGGGTCGGAGGTGTCGAAGCCCAGGTAGCGGATCTCCAGGCCGGGCAGCTCGACGAGCTTGACCTCCGGGTCCCGCTTGGTGGCGAGGTTGATGACCTGCTTGGGGGCCATGGTGCGCGAGGCCATGTCGATCTCGCCGCTGCGCAGGGCCTTCTCCATGGCTTCGGAGTCGGCGAAGGAGCGGAGCTCGACCTTGTCGTTCTGGAGCTTGATGTCGCCCTTGTAGTGCGGGTTCTTGGTGAACACCGCCTTGGTGACGGTCTTGCCCTTGGCCTCGACGTGCACGGTGTACGGGCCGGAGCCGCTCAGCTCGAAGCCGGCGCGCACCTTGTCCGGGGCGTAGGTCGCGTCGTCCACGATGGACGCGGGGGGCGTGGCGAGCTTGTACGGGAAGGTGGCGTCCGGGGACTTGAGGTGGAAGACCACCTCGCTGTCGCCCTTGGCCTCGACGGTGTCGATGTTGGAGAGGAGACCGACGGGGCCGTTCTCGTCCTTGATCTTCAGCACGCGGTCGATGGAGAACTTCACGTCGGTGGCGTTGAGGGCCTTGCCGTCGGAGAACTTCAGGCCGCTGCGGAGCTTGCAGCGGTAGCTGGTGTTCTCGGTGTCGGTGAAGCCGCACTCCTCGGCGGCCTCGGGCACCGGGGTGCCGCCGCCGCGCGGGACGCGCAGCAGGGTCTGCAGGCCCTGTCGCAGGACGTTCCAGCCGCCGACGTCGTAGGAGGCCGCCGGGTCGAAGGGCGCGGGGACCGCCTCGTTGGCGACGAACTGGTCCGTGGTGCCCACGACGATGGGCTTGCCGGCCCCGTCCCCACTGTCGGCTTCTCCGCCGCATGCGGCGAGGACCGGTGCGAGCAGACAGACGGCTGCGGGCAGCACCCATGTCTTGCGGTTCATCCTGGACGTTCTCCCTCAACCGGCGCTGCGTGCAGCCTTGTGCGAACACTTCGCCGTTATCCGCCAGTTGGGGATGAGCAGATCGGGCCGGTTACCGAACCGCAGAGGGGTCCGGCGAAGTTCTCGCGTTGAGATTAGTGGGAATTCGTGTGGGTGTCCGACCGCACCCTCCACGAGGACCGGCGCTCCGTTGAGGGGAATCTTTCGTACAGGCCTTCATCAATCCGGACACAAGGTCACCGGAAAAGCCCCGTCGACCAGCGATCTTGCCCCTGGGGGCCGGTGCGACGGGGCCAACTCGTGACCAAGCTCACTCATTGAATACATTTACGGAGCAGTAAATTCCCCCTATAGATCTCACGCATTACGCACGGCCCGATGCCCTGCGTTTCCTCCCTTTCGGAAAGCCACGCAGGGTGTTCGTTTCAGTGCATTCCTGTGAAACCACGGAGGGTGTTCGGCTCAGTGCATTCCCGTGATGAGGTTCCGGAGAAATGCGAGATCGACTTCTTCGAGCGATCCGACGACCACCCTGCCCTCGGCGGGGGCGATCGGCGCCACGGACGGTACGGCCACCACCCGGCAGCCCGCCGCCTCCGCCGCGGCCACTCCGGTCGCCGTGTCCTCGATCACCGCGCATCTGACGGGGTCGGCGCCGAACCTGCGTGCCGCCTGCAGATAGGGGTCGGGGTGCGGCTTGGTGCGTGCGACCTCGTCGCCCGCGACGGTGAAGTGGAAGGTGTCGGGCCCGAAGGAGTCGAGGACGCGGTCGATGATGCGCCGGTGCGAGGCCGAGACGAGGGCCATCGGAATGTCGTACGTCCGCAGCTCGGCCAGTAGCCGCTGGGCGCCCGCCATCAGCGGTACGCCGCGGCCGATGCGCTCCTCGAAGCGGTCGTTGAGCAGGACGGTCAGCTCGGGGACGGTGATGTCGGCCCCGGTGGACTCGATGAGGAAGCCGGCGCTGCGGGTCATGGGTCCGCCGACGACCACTTCGCGCCAGGATTCGTCGAGCCGGTGACCGAGATCGGCGAACACCTCCCGCTCGGCCTCCCACCAGAAGCCCTCGGTGTCGACGAGCGTGCCGTCCATGTCGAGGAAGACGGCCTGGAGTGCGGAGCCTTCGGCGGTAAACGTACGGGGCGCGGGGACCGTGCTTGTCATCCGGGCACACCTCCTGAGGGGACGAGAAGGCCGGTTGCCCTCCCCGGCGGGGAGGGCAACCGGCCTGCACTGGGCCGACCAGTGTACGTCCGGCCCCGTGAACGCGCGTTCTCTTATTTCCGGCGGGCAGGTGAACCCGCTGCCGCTGTCCGGCGCGCCGGGGTCAGCGCGCGTTGAAGTACTTCGCCTCCGGGTGGTGGATGACGATCGCGTCGGTGGACTGCTCCGGGTGGAGCTGGAACTCCTCGGAGAGGTGGACGCCGATCCGCTCGGGCTCCAGGAGTTCGGCGATCTTGGCGCGGTCCTCCAGGTTGGGGCAGGCGCCGTAGCCGAGGGAGAAGCGGGCGCCGCGGTATTTGAGGGCGAACATGTCCTCGACGTCGGCGGGGTCCTCGCCGGCGAAGCCCAGTTCGGAGCGGACCCGGGCGTGCCAGTACTCGGCCAGGGCCTCGGCGAGCTGGACGGAGAGGCCGTGCAGTTCGAGGTAGTCGCGGTAGGCGTTGGCCTCGAAGAGCTTCGCGGTCTCCTCGCCGATCTTCGAGCCGACCGTGACGACCTGGAGACCGACCACGTCGACCTCGCCGGACTCCTCGGGCCGGAAGAAGTCCGCCAGGCACAGGCGACGGCCGCGGCGCTGGCGGGGGAAGGAGAAGCGGGTGCGCTCGGAGCCGTCCTCGTTGAGCAGGATCAGGTCGTCGCCCTTGGAGACGCAGGGGAAGTAGCCGTGCACCACGGCCGCCTCCAGCAGGCCCTCGGTGTGCAGCTTGTCGAGCCAGCCGCGCAGGTGCGGACGGCCCTCGGTCTCCACCAGCTCCTCGTAGGAGGGGCCGCCCTTGCGGGCTTCCTTCAGGCCCCACTGCCCCTTGAACAGGGCGCCCTCGTCGAGCCAGGAGGCGTACTCCTTGAGCTGGATGCCCTTGACGACCCGGGTGCCCCAGAACGGCGGGGTGGGCACCGGGTTGTCGGTGGCGGTGTCGGAGCGCACCGAGCCCTCGGGCTCCTCCACCTCCAGGACGGCGACGTTCTCCCGCTTGGGCACGCGGCGCTGCTTGAGCTCGGGCAGCTTGGCGCCGGGGACGCCCCGCTTGACTCCGATGAGGGCGTCCATCAGGCGCAGGCCCTCGAACGCGTCGCGGGCGTAGCGCACCTCGCCCTCGTAGATCTCGTGCAGGTCCTGCTCCACGTACGCCCTGGTCAGCGCGGCACCGCCGAGGATCACCGGGAAGTCGGCGGCCATCTTGCGCTGGTTCAGCTCCTCCAGGTTCTCCTTCATGATCACCGTGGACTTCACCAGCAGACCGGACATGCCGATCACGTCGGCCCGGTGCTCCTCGGCGGCCTCCAGGATCGCGGAGACGGGCTGCTTGATGCCGAGGTTGACGACGTTGTAGCCGTTGTTGGAAAGGATGATGTCGACGAGGTTCTTGCCGATGTCGTGGACGTCGCCGCGGACGGTGGCGAGCACGATGGTGCCCTTGCCGTCGGCGTCCGACTTCTCCATGTGCGGCTCCAGGTAGGCCACCGCGGTCTTCATGACCTCGGCGGACTGGAGCACGAACGGCAGCTGCATCTGGCCCGAGCCGAACAGCTCGCCGACCACCTTCATGCCTTCGAGCAGGGTGTTGTTGACGATGTCGAGCGCGGGGGTGTCCTGGAGCGCCTCGTCGAGGTCGGCCTCCAGGCCGTTCTTCTCGCCGTCGATGATGCGGCGCTGGAGGCGCTCGTCGAGCGGGAGGGCCATCAGTTCCTCGGCGCGGCCCGCCTTCATCGACTTCATGTTGACGCCCTCGAAGAGCGCCATGAGCTTCTGGAGCGGGTCGTAGCCCTCGGAGCGGCGGTCGTAGACGAGGTCGAGCGCGGCCTTCACCTGCTCCTCGTCCAGCCGGGCGATGGGCAGGATCTTGGAGGCGTGCACGATGGCGGAGTCCAGGCCGGCCTTGACGCACTCGTCGAGGAAGACGGAGTTGAGGACGACGCGGGCGGCCGGGTTGAGGCCGAAGGAGATGTTGGACAGGCCGAGCGTGGTCTGTACGTCGGGGTGGCGCTTCTTGAGTTCGCGGATGGCGCCGATGGTGGCGATGCCGTCGCCGCGGGACTCCTCCTGGCCGGTGCAGATGGTGAAGGTGAGGACGTCGATGAGGATGTCCGACTCGCGCACCCCCCAGTTGGTGGTGAGGTCGGTGATGAGCCGTTCGGCGATGGCGACCTTGTGCTCGACGGTGCGGGCCTGGCCCTCCTCGTCGATGGTGAGCGCGATGAGTGCCGCGCCGTGCTCGACGGCCAGTTTGGTGACCTGCTGGAACCGGGACTCGGGGCCGTCGCCGTCCTCGTAGTTGACCGAGTTGATGACCGCGCGCCCGCCGAGCATCTCCAGCCCGGCCTTGAGGACGGGGAGTTCGGTGGAGTCCAGCACGATGGGGAGGGTGGAGGCGGTGGCGAAGCGGCCGGCCAGTTCCTTCATGTCGGCGACGCCGTCGCGGCCCACGTAGTCGACGCAGAGGTCGAGCATGTGGGCGCCCTCGCGGATCTGGTCGCGGGCCATCTCCACGCAGTCGTCCCAGCGGGCCTCCAGCATCGCCTCGCGGAACTTCTTCGACCCGTTGGCGTTGGTGCGCTCGCCGATGGCGAGGTACGAGGTGTCCTGCCGGAAGGGCATCGTCTGGTAGAGCGAGGCGGCGCCGGGCTCGGGGCGCGGGTCGCGGACGGCGGGGGTCAGGCCCTGGGCGCGCTCGACGACGGCGCGCAGGTGGCCGGGGGTGGTGCCGCAGCAGCCGCCGATCAGCGAGAGGCCGTAGTCGTTGACGAAGTTCTCCTGCGAGTCGGCCAGTCCGTCGGGGCCGAGCGGGAAGTGGGCGCCGTCCTTGGTGAGTACGGGCAGACCGGCGTTGGGCATGCACATCAGCGGGGTGCGCGAGTGGCGGGCGAGGTAGCGCAGGTGCTCGCTCATCTCGTCCGGCCCGGTGGAGCAGTTGAGGCCGATGAGGTCGATGCCGAGGGGTTCCAGGGCGGTGAGGGCCGCGCCGATCTCGGAGCCGAGCAGCATGACGCCGGTGGTCTCGAAGGCCAGGGAGCAGATCAGCGGGACGCTGACGCCGAGGGCGTCCATGGCGCGGCGGGCGCCGATGAGGGAGGACTTGGTCTGCAGGAGGTCCTGCGTGGTCTCCACGATCAGGGCGTCGGCGCCGCCGGCCAGCAGGCCCTCGGCGTTCTGCTGGTAGCCGTCGCGCAGGACGTCGTAGGTGGTGTGGCCGAGGGAGGGCAGCTTGGTGCCGGGGCCGATGGAGCCGAGCACCCAGCGCTGGCGGCCGTCGGTGGCGGCGAACTCGTCGGCGACCTCGCGGGCGATCCGCGCGCCCGCCTCGGAGAGCTCGACGATGCGGTCGGCGATCTCGTACTCGTTGGCGGCGGAGTGGTTGGCGCCGAAGGTGTTGGTCTCCACGCAGTCCACGCCGACCGCGAAGTACTCCTTGTGCACGTTGCGGACGATGTCCGGGCGCGTGATGTTGAGGATCTCGTTGCAGCCTTCGAGGTCCTGGAAGTCTTCGAGGGTGGGGTCCTGGGCCTGGAGCATCGTGCCCATCGCTCCGTCGGCGACCACGACGCGGGTGGCGAGTGCCTCGCGGAGGGCTTCGGCTCGGGTGCGGGCGTCGGGCGTGGAGTTCGGCAGCGAGGCCATGGATGTGCTCCCAGGGTTGCGACGGCTGTCGGCTTTGCGCCTGCCCGGCGGCAGGCGCACCCGGTCAGGGTAGCGGGGCGGGTCCCGGGAGTGTGCATGTGTATCGCACGGCGGACAGATGGCACACAGATGTCCGGTACGTGCGGGGGCGGTCCCGCCGTACGGGCGGGGTGGTTCGCGCCGTACGGGTGGAGGTGGCCCCCGTGTGCGGGCGGTGGCGCGATCCGGCCCGTGGGGGCCGAGTGCGCTGTGACACGGGTCGGCATCGGCCGATACTGTTCAGCATTGCCGAACATCTGGTGTCAGCCGGGTGGTGGCACCCGGATTTTCGTCGAACCAGTGGACCAGTGGAGGTGATCGGGCGATGGCTCGCAACATCCAGTCGCTGGAACGGGCGGCAGCCATGCTGCGGCTGCTCGCGGGCGGTGAGCGGCGGCTCGGCCTGTCGGAGGTGGCCGCGGCCCTCGGCCTGGCCAAGGGGACCGCGCACGGCATTCTGCGCACCCTCCAGCACGAGGGCTTCGTGGAGCAGGACCCCGCGTCCGGCCGCTACCAGCTGGGCGCCGAGCTGCTGCGGCTGGGCAACAGCTATCTGGATGTGCACGAGCTCCGCGCCCGCGCCCTGGTGTGGACCGACGACCTGGCGCGCTCCAGCGGCGAGAGCGTCTATCTGGGGGTGCTGCACCAGCAGGGCGTACTGATCGTGCACCACGTCTTCCGTCCGGACGACAGCCGGCAGGTGCTGGAGGTGGGGGCGATGCAGCCGCTGCACAGCACCGCGCTGGGCAAGGTGCTCTCGGCGTACGACCCGGTGGCGCACACCGAGGCGGTCGAGGGCGACCGGGAGCAGTTCACTGCGCGCACCGTGACCACGGAGACGGCGTTCGAGGGGGTGCTCGATCTCACCAGGGCGCGCGGCTGGGCGGCCGACGTGGAGGAGACCTGGGAGGGCGTGGCGTCGATCGCCGCCCCCATTCACGACCGCCGGCGGATGCCGGTGGGCGCGGTCGGTGTGACGGGTGCGGTCGAACGGGTCTGCCCGGGTGGCGAGTTGAAGCCCGAACTGGTCGCGGCGGTACGGGACTGCGCGCGGTCGGTGTCGCGGGATCTGGGCGCCGGACGTTTCTGAACCGGCCCCCGGTCCGGTCCGCGCCCGCCCCGGGCGTGCGGAGGATCCGGGTGCAACGCAGATCACAGAACCCTTGACTCACTGGTAACAGGGGTGAAAACTGCCGTTCACCGGTCGGCATTGTCGAACACTTACCGGCAATACGGGTTAGAGTGTGACAACGCCAGGACCGGCTGGGGCCCTCATCGAGGGTTCTGAACCTGGACGAAGGACAAAGGAGTCGCGGGTGTCCAGCCTCGACATCTTCACCGGCGAGACCATCGGTACCGCCGTGCTCATCCTGCTGGGCGGCGGCGTCTGCGCGGCCGTCACGCTCAAGCGCTCGAAGGCGTTCAACGCCGGCTGGGTCGCCATCACCTTCGGGTGGGGCTTCGCCGTACTGACCGGCGCGTACATCTCCGGCGGGCTCTCCGGCGCCCACCTGAACCCGGCCGTCACCGTCGGTCTGGCGATAAAGGGCGGCACCGCCTGGGGCGACGTCCCGGTCTACTTCGCCGGTCAGATCCTCGGCGCCATGATCGGCGCGCTGCTGGTCTGGGCGACGTACGCGGGCCAGTTCCGGGCCCACCTCACGGACCCGGAGATCATCGCGGCGCAGCCGGCCGAGGACGGCATGGTCGACCAGAAGACCGCTCCGAAGGCCGGTCCGGTCCTCGGGATCTTCTCCACCGGCCCCGAGATCCGCAACGCCGCGCAGAACGTGCTCACCGAGGTCATCGCGACCACCGTGCTGGTCCTGGCCATCCTGACCCAGTCGACCATCGGCGGCGTGCTGCCCACCGACCCCAAGGGTCCCGGTGTGATGGGCGCGATGATCACCGCGTTCGTCGTCGTCGGCATCGGTCTGTCCCTCGGCGGCCCCACCGGCTACGCCATCAACCCGGTCCGTGACCTCGGCCCGCGCATCGTGCATGCTCTGCTCCCGCTGCCCAACAAGGGCGGTTCCGACTGGGGCTACGCCTGGATCCCCGTCGTCGGACCGCTGATCGGCGGCGCGCTGGCGGGTGGCATCTACCAGCTCGCCTTCGCCTGAGCCCCGCACGCGACAGAGCCGTACGAGACAAGACTTCGAGGAGCACACCGTGACCGACGCACACACCACCGGCCCGTTCATCGCGGCCATCGACCAGGGCACCACCTCCAGCCGCTGCATCGTCTTCGACAAGGACGGCCGGATCGTCTCGGTCGACCAGAAGGAGCACGAGCAGATCTTCCCGAAGCCGGGCTGGGTCGAGCACAACGCGACCGAGATCTGGGAGAACGTCCAGGAGGTCGTCGCCGGGGCGGTCGTCAAGGCGGGCATCTCCGCCGCCGACGTCAAGGCGATCGGCATCACCAACCAGCGCGAGACCACGATGCTGTGGGACAAGGCGACCGGTGAGCCCGTCCACAACGCCATCGTCTGGCAGGACACCCGCACCGACGCCCTGTGCAAGGAGCTCGGCCGCAACGTCGGCCAGGACCGCTTCCGCCGCGAGACCGGCCTCCCGCTGGCCAGCTACTTCGCCGGCCCCAAGATCCGCTGGCTGCTCGACAACGTCGAGGGCCTGCGCGAGCGCGCCGAGCGGGGCGAGATCCTCTTCGGCACCATGGACTCCTGGGTCATCTGGAACCTGACCGGCGGTACGAACGGCGGCGTGCACGTCACCGACGTCACCAACGCCTCGCGCACCATGCTGATGAACCTGCACACCATGGCGTGGGACGAGAAGATCCTGCACTCCATGGACATCCCGGCCGCCGTCCTCCCGGAGATCAGGTCCTCCGCCGAGGTCTACGGCACGGCCGCCGAGGGCGTGCTGGCCGGAGTGCCGGTGGCGTCCGCGCTCGGCGACCAGCAGGCGGCCCTGTTCGGCCAGACCTGCTTCTCCGAGGGCGAGGCGAAGTCGACGTACGGCACCGGCACGTTCATGCTCATGAACACCGGTGACGAGCCCGTCAACTCCTACAACGGCCTGCTGACCACCGTCGGCTACCAGATCGGCGACCAGAAGCCGGTGTACGCGCTGGAGGGGTCGATCGCCGTCACCGGCTCGCTCGTCCAGTGGATGCGCGACCAGATGGGCATGATCAAGACGGCGGCCGAGATCGAGACGCTGGCCTCCAGCGTCGAGGACAACGGCGGCGCGTACATCGTGCCCGCGTTCTCCGGTCTCTTCGCCCCGTACTGGCGCTCCGACGCCCGCGGTGTGATCGCCGGTCTCACCCGGTACGTGACCCGGGCGCACATCGCCCGTGCCGTGCTGGAGGCGACGGCCTGGCAGACCCGTGAGATCACCGACGCCATGACCAAGGACTCCGGCGTCGAGCTGGCGGCCCTCAAGGTCGACGGCGGCATGACCTCCAACAACTTGCTGATGCAGACGCTGTCGGACTTCCTGGACGCCCCCGTCGTCCGTCCGATGGTCGCCGAGACCACCTGTCTCGGTGCTGCCTACGCGGCCGGCCTCGCGGTCGGCTTCTGGTCCAGCACGGACGAGCTGCGCGCCAACTGGCGCAGGGCCGCCGAGTGGACCCCCCGCATGGACGCGGACACGCGGGACCGTGAGTACAAGAGCTGGCTCAAGGCCGTCGAGCGGACCATGGGCTGGATCGAGGACGAGGAGTAATCGACATGACCACCCTGCAGAGCGTCCCGGCCCCCGGGACGCGCCCGGCCGACGGTTCGACCGCGAGCCGCGCCGAGACCCGGGAACGGCTTTCCAAGGCGACGTACGACCTCCTGGTGATCGGCGGCGGCATCCTGGGCATCTCCACCGCCTGGCACGCCGCGCAGTCCGGACTGCGGGTGGCCCTGGTGGACGCCGGTGACTTCGCCGGCGCCACCTCGTCCGCCTCCTCGAAGCTGCTCCACGGCGGGCTCCGCTACCTCCAGACCGGTGCGGTCAAGCTGGTCGCGGAGAACCACTTCGAGCGGCGGGCGGTCTCGCGGGACGTCGCCCCGCACCTGTCCAACCCGCTGACCTTCTACCTCCCCGTCTACAAGGGCGGTCCGCACGGTGCGGCCAAGCTCGGAGCGGGCGTCTTCGCCTACTCCGCGCTGTCCGCCTTCGGCGACGGAGTGGGACACGTCATCTCGCCGTCGCGTGCGGCGCGGGACGTGCCGGAGCTGCGCACGGACAACCTGAAGGCCGTCGCGGTCTACGGCGACGACCAGATGAACGACTCGCGGATGGCGCTGATGACGGTCCGCGCGGCCGTCGAGGCGGGCGCCACCGTGCTCAACCACGCCGAGGTCACCGGGCTGCGCTTCACGCACGGCCGGGTCACCGGCGCGGAGCTGAAGGACCGCACGGACGGCACCGAGTTCGGGGTGGACGCCCGCCTGGTGCTGAACGCCACCGGCCCCTGGGTGGACCACCTGCGCAAGCTGGAGGACCCCAACTCGGCTCCCTCCATACGTCTTTCGAAGGGCGCCCACCTGGTCCTGAAGCGGACCGCCCCGTGGAAGGCCGCGCTGGCCACCCCGATCGACAAGTACCGGATCACCTTCGCGCTGCCGTGGGAGGACCAGCTCCTGCTGGGCACCACCGACGAGGAGTACGAGGGCGACCCGGGCGACGTGGCGGTCAACGAGAAGGACATCACCCAGATCCTCGACGAGGCCGCGTTCTCCATCCGCGACCAGCAGCTGTCGCGGGACCTGATCACGTACTCCTTCGCGGGTCTGCGGGTGCTGCCGGGCGGTCCCGGCGACACCTCCAAGGCCAAGCGCGAGACCGTCGTCACCGAGGGCCGCGGCGGCATGCTGTCGGTGGCCGGCGGCAAGTGGACGACTTTCCGCCACATCGGCCGCACGGTGATGAACAAGCTCGCCGCCCTCCCCGGCCACCCGCTGGGCGAGGACATGGAGCCGATCTCGCACCTGCCCAAGAAGCTGCCGCTGCCCGGCATCTCGAACCCGAACGCGGTGGCCCACCGGCTGCTGGTGGACGGCGGTACCCCCGGCCCGCGGATGTCGCCGGAGACCGCCCGGCACCTCGCCACGCACTACGGGTCGCTGTCCTTCGACATCGCCCGGCTGGCGAGCGAGGACCCGGCGCTGGCCGAGCGCATCCACCCGGACGCCCCGGAGATCATGGCGCAGGTCGTCTACGCCCGGGACAACGAGTGGGCCGAGACCGCGGACGACGTGCTGCGCCGCCGCACCACCCTGACGATCCGGGGCCTGGCCACGGACGACGTACGGGCCAAGGTCGAGCGGGTGCTCGCGCGGGAGAACTGACCGCCCCCCCCCTGCCGGGCCCGGGTGCCCGGCAGGCCCGCCCCGCGTCGATCGGGGCAGGTCAGAGGCTTACAGTGAAGGGCGGACCCCGTTCGGGGTCCGCCCTTCGGCGTGCGAGGATAGGTCGGATGTCTGGCGGCGGTGCCGGGCGGGGAGCAGGAGGTCGTCCATGGCCGTCACCGACGAAGCCATCGAACGCATCAAGGCGATGATCGTCTCGGGTGCGCTGCGTCCCGGCGACCGGCTGCCCAAGGAGAGCGAACTGGCGGCCGAGCTGGGCCTGTCGCGCAACTCGCTGCGCGAGGCGGTGCGGGCGCTGTCGCTGATCCGGATCCTGGACGTGCGGCAGGGCGACGGCACGTACGTGACCAGTCTGGACCCGCAGCTGCTGCTGGAGGCGATGAACTTCGTCGTGGACTTCCACCGCGACGACACGGTGCTGGAGTTCCTCACGGTCCGCAGAATCCTGGAGCCCGCCGCCACGGCGATGGCCTGCGAGCGGCTGACCGAGGAGGAACTGGACGCGCTGGACGCCCAGTTGGAGGCGCTGGGCGCGGAGCCCTCGATGGAGGAGCTGGTCGAGGCCGATCTGGAGTTCCACCGCGCGATCGTGCAGGGGTCGGGGAACTCGGTGCTCTGCTCGCTCCTCGACGGACTCTCCGGGCCCACCACCCGGGCCCGGATCTGGCGGGGCCTGACCCAGGAGGACGCGGTCGGCCGCACCCTGCGCGAGCACCGGGCGATCCTGGCGGCGCTGCGCGACCGGGACGCGGAGGCGGCCAGGTCGTGGGCGACGGTGCACATCGCGAGCGTGGAGCAGTGGCTGCGCTCCACGCTGTAGCGGGGTCCGCGGCCGGGTGAGGCCGGGGTATTCCGGCGGACGAAGATCGGATCTCTCCGATCCGGCCGATTTCGATTGATTCAGTGCCCTGAGGGCACGCTTCCCGCATGCGTAAGGTGGGTCCCTGGACAGGGGGGAACACCCGATGAAGTCGGAAGAAGGAGGCGCTGGGTGATCGAGCTCGACGGGGTTCCCGAGCTGGTCGACCCGGTCATGGTGGCCGCGTTCGAAGGCTGGAACGACGCCGGTGACGCCGCCTCGGCCGCGGTCTCGCATCTGGACCGGGAGTGGAAGGGCGAGGTGTTCGCGGCGCTCGACGCCGAGGACTACTACGACTTCCAGGTCAACCGGCCGACCGTCTTCCTGGAGAACGGCGTCCGCAAGGTCACCTGGCCGACGACCCGGCTCTCGGTGATCCGCACCGGCGGCGAGAAGCCGCGCGACCTGGTGCTGGTGCGCGGTATCGAGCCGTCCATGCGGTGGCGCTCGTTCTGCAACGAGATCCTGGGCTTCGCGCACGAGCTGGGTGTGGAGATGGTGGTGATCCTGGGCGCGCTGCTCGGCGACACCCCGCACACCCGGCCGGTCCCGGTCAGCGGGGTCACCTCCGACCCGGACCTGGCGCGCACGATGGACCTGGAGGAGACCCGGTACGAGGGTCCCACGGGCATCGTCGGCATCCTCCAGGAGGCGTGCACGCACGCGGGGGTCCCGGCGGTGAGCCTGTGGGCGGCGGTCCCCCACTACGTGTCGCAGCCGCCCAACCCGAAGGCGACGCTCGCCCTGCTGAACCGGCTGGAGGACCTGCTCGGGCTGCGCATTCCGCTCGGGGAGCTGCCGGAGGACGCGCGGGCGTGGCAGGTGGGCGTGGACCAGCTGGCCGCCGAGGACAGCGAAGTGGCCGAGTACGTCCAGTCGTTGGAGGAGGCGCGGGACACCGCGGACCTGCCCGAGGCGTCCGGCGAGGCCATCGCCAGGGAGTTCGAGCGGTATCTGCGCCGCCGGGACCCCGCGGCCGGTCCGGGCGAGGGCGGTCCCAGCCATGCCACGGACGGGGGCGAGGCCTACCTGCGCGACACCTCAGGCGGCCGTCAGGCGCGCCCGCCGAAGAAGCCGCGGGCGGCGGGCACGGACGAGGGCTCCTCGGCCCCCGAGGGGGACGAGGGCAACGACGGCGGGCCGGCGGCCGAGGGCGGCGAGTAGCCCCGGGGCACCCGCACCCGGAGGCACGGGTGCCGTCCGGTCAGCGGGCCGGGCGGTACTGCGCGACGGCCACCGCGTCGTACGTCGTGGTGGGCGTCGGTTCGACGTCGAAGCGGGCGTTGGGCAGGTAGAGCCGGTCGCGCCAGGACGCCGCCGTGGTGGGGATGCGGAAGCGCGGGTCGGTGATGCGGGCGACGGCCGTGCCGTGCGTGCCGCTGTCGTTCAGCCGGACCACGTCGATGGCGTTCTGCACCTGCTGGACCACGTACAGCAGCCGTCCGCACAGCAGCAGTCCGTCCGCGTTCGGGAACCGGGCCGGTCCGACGTCGATGCGCCGGGCGACGCCGGTGCGCGGGTCCACCCGCATCAGTGAGCCGCCCCCGGCGAAGACGTTCGCGACGATCAGCGCCCGCCCGTCCGGGGTCCGCTCGATGCCGTTGGCGGTGAAGTCGCTCCCCTGCGCCCAGTCGCCCGTCAGCGGGAGTTCGACGAGTTCGCTCGCGCTGCCCGGCAGTCGGCCGTGCCGGCCGAGCGGCACGGCGTACAGCACGGGCCGGTAGGAGTCGGTGAACCACGCGGCGCCGGGGCGCAGCACCACGTCGTTGACCATCACCGCGCCGGGGAGGTCGTAGACGGCCAGGTGGCGTCCGGTGCGGGGGTCGGCGACCCGGATCTGCCGCGACTGGCCGCCCGCGAGGAAGAGCCGGTCCGCACGGTCGGTCTTGAGGCCGACGGTGGAACCGCCCAGGCCCCGTACGACGGTCGTGCCCCGGCCGGTGGCCAGGCTCACCCGGTGCACCGTCCCGTCGGCGAGCGAGCCGAAGTAGGCGAAGGGGCGGTCGCCGATGGCGATGCCCTCCGGCTGGAAGCCGTCGGGGAGCGGGAAGCGGGTGGGCCACCGGCCCCCGTCGGCCGGGGCGTCGGCGCGGGCGGCCTGGGTGCTCAGGGAGGAGAGGAGCGCGGTGCCGCCCAGTACGGCGCCCGCGGTGAGAAGTCTTCGGCGTGCCAGGGAATCGCTCACGGAACGTCCTTCCGACGAGTGCGTCTTCCGAATCCGTTTTCGGTGCCTTGTGCGTCCGATATCGAACCTGTGAACGCGCACACCTCATCACAGGTCCCCCTCGTGCCGCAGGGGAGTTCCGGGAAATGGCCGGAATGGTACGTGACATCTGTTTCACGCCGGAATGGCCGGGCTTCCCCATTCCGCTTTTGTTCAAACGCAGTTGGCGTGTTTCGGGTGGACGGATCGCCGGAGCCGGAGCAATGTGGGCTCCCGAGGTCCCGCACGGAGCCGGTCGCCGCCGAGCGGCCGGCGGCGACCGGCGACCCGGCGGACCGGGCGGACCCAGCACACCGGACAGGCACGCAGCGCACGGCACCCGAGGGGAGCGGTGGAAGCGATGACCGAGCAGGTACATCCCGGAGAGGGACCGGGCAACACGGGCCCAGGACCGGGCGGAGCGGGATTCACCTACCGGGGCGCCGAACCCGAACTGATCGTCGTGGCCAGCGGCGAGGCCCGACTCCGGGCGGGCGCGGAGGGAGTCCGCTCGGCGGCGGGCTCCGACGTGTCGGCCCTGAACATGTTCCTCAGTGACGAACAGCTCGCCCTGGAGCCGCTGTTCGGGCACGAGGAGCGGCACGGGAGCGCGACCCACGAGGACGAGGAGCTGGCGCTCTACTACCGGGTGCGCGGCGGCGAGGACCGGGCCCGCGAACTGACCGCCCGGCTGGCGGCACTGCCCGGCATCGAGACGGCGTACGTGAAACCCGGTGCGGTCCCGGCCACCTACCCGGCACAGCAGTCCCCCTACCCGCAGGGCTCCTTCCCGCAGGCGGGATACCCGCAGGGGCAGTCCGCGCGGTTCGGCCACCAGCCCGGCGAGGAGGGCAAGCGGCTCAAGGAGGGCGCCCCCGCCACCCCGGACTTCACCGGCCGGCAGGGCTACCTGGCACCCGCCCCGGAGGGCATCGACGCGTACTGGGCGTGGACCAGGCCGGGCGGTTCCGGCGAGGGCGTGACCGTCATCGACATCGAGGGCGCCTGGCAGCTGGGGCACGAGGACCTGGCGGACAAGCTGGCCGGTGTCGTCATCGGCACCCCGGTGCAGGACCTGTCCTG
The DNA here is from genome assembly GCF_042874215.1 of Streptomyces sp. NPDC004111. Classification (NCBI taxonomy): domain Bacteria; kingdom Bacillati; phylum Actinomycetota; class Actinomycetes; order Kitasatosporales; family Streptomycetaceae; genus Streptomyces; species Streptomyces sp. NPDC004111. Next base: position 1,939 of record NZ_JBIAMU010000013.1, on the reverse strand, counting down.
GCGCAACCACGGCACCGCCGTCCTCGGCATCATCGGCGGCGACCGCAACGAGCGCGGCATCACCGGCATCGCCCCGCAGGCCACCACCGCCGCGGCGTCCTTCCGCGGGCTCGGCACGGCGGCGACCGTCCAGGCGGCGGCGGCCCGGCTCTCCCCCGGCGACCTGCTGCTGATCGAACTGCACCGCCCCGGACCGCGGTTCGACTTCGCGGAGCGCGACGACCAGCGCGGCTACATCGCGCTCGAATGGTGGCCGGACGACCTGGCGGCGATCCGCTGGGCGGTCTCCCGGGGCGTGGTCGTCGTCGAGCCCGCCGGGAACGGCGCGGAGAGCCTGGACGACGCGCTGTACGAGCGCAGGCCGGACGAGTTCCCCGAGCAGTGGCGCAACCCCTTCAACCCGTCGCACGGGACCTCCGGCGCAGTCCTGGTGGGAGCGGGCGCTCCCCCGCCCGGGACGCACGGCCGCGATCACGGTCCGGACCGCTCGCGGCTCGCGTTCTCCAACTACGGGGCACGTATCGACGCCCAGGGCTGGGGCCGCGAGGCCACCACCACCGGCGGCTCCTGGGACCGCCCCGGCGACCTCCAGGGCGGCGCCGAGGAGATCGCCTGGTACACCGACACCTTCGCCGGTACGTCGTCGGCGGCGCCGGTGGTGGTCGGTGCGCTCGCCTCGCTCCAGGGCATCCTGAAGGCGGCGGGGCTCGGCCCGATGAGTCCGCAGCGGGCTCGCGAGGTGCTGCGCGCCAGCGGCTCCCCGCAGCAGGACGCGCCGGGCCGGCCGTCCTCGCAGCGCATCGGCAACCGGCCCGACATCAAGTCCGCGGTCACCCGGCTGCTGCCGTCGGCGGTGAGCACCGGTCAGGCCGAACGGTACTGGGACGAGCTGATCCCGTACCCCCGTGAACTCCCGCCGCGGCTGCGGCTGTTCGTGGCGGGCGCTTGGCGCAACCTGAACGACCCGGCCCCCGACATCCGCCAGGCGGTGTACGCCGCCTTCGCGGGGGGCCGGCCGGACGTACGTGTGTGGTTCTCGGACGAGGAGATCGTCGGTCTCGTCGTCACCGCCTGAGGTACGGGAGTCCTCCCGCACCTCGACAGCGAACAACGCAACGAACGGAAGGTGGCACAGCATGAGCACCACCCCGCAGATGCAGGGCCAGGGTTACGGCCAGAGCTTCGGCCAGCAGCAAGGCTTCGGGCAGCAAGGCTTCGGGCAGCAGGGCATCTCGCACCAGGGCTCGGACTCCACCGCCCCGCCGCCGCCGCAGTTCGGCATGCAGGGCCAGGGCCAGCAGGGCTACGGGCAGAGCGGCCAGCAGCAGATTCCGCAGCACATGCAGCAGCAGCTCCAGCAACTCGGCCAGCAGCAGCCCTACCAGCAGCTGCTCCAGCAGCTCGGCCAGGGCCAGCAGCAGCAGTTCGGGCAGCAGGGTGTGGAGACGCAGGTCCTGCGCAGCAACACGGCCACGCAGTACTGGGACGTCGTCCAGCCGCTCCCCGGCCAGCCCCCGATCCTGTACCTGCTGGTCGACAACGGCTGGCGGCAGCTGGTCAACCCGAGCCAGATCGTGCACGACGAGGTGCAGCGGGCGTTCGGGTTCGGGCACCGCGTCATCGGCTTCTACGACGACGCGACGCCGACCATCCTGAGGGCGATCGTCGTCACCAAGTAGACGGCGGCAGTGGCGGAGTGACCGCACGGAGGTGTTCCCCAGCACCTCGGTGACGGTTCCCGCACCGAGTACCGGCGGGGGGGGGGGGGGGGGGGGGGGCCCCCCCCCCCCCCCCCCCCCCCCGGGGGGGGGGGGGGGGGGGGGGGGGGGGGGGGCGGGGGGGGGGGGGTCGGTCGATGGGTCGGTGGCGAGCGCCGGGCCGGTCGGGTGGGCCGGGGCGGTTGATGGGTCGGTGGGGAGCGCAGGGCTGGTCGGGTCGG
>NZ_JBIAMU010000012.1:0-334737 GCF_042874215.1 Streptomyces sp. NPDC004111 | reverse complement strand
CGGGAGGCCCCAGTCCCGGCCCGGGGCCGGGGCGTCGGTCGGGGGGGGCTGGCCCCCGGCCCACAGGGGTCTGAACCGCCGCGCCCCGGGGGGGGGGGGCCGCGGGGGGCCCCCCCACCTCTCGTGCGTCGTGCCGCTGCCGCTCGGCGGCGGGTGCGGGTCAGGAGTCGACGGGCGTCCGGTCGGACTTCCCCGTCTCGGCGGCCTCGGCCGCCTCCCGCTTCTTGTTGGCGATCAGGCTGGTGATCGTCGTGATGACGAGGACACCGCCGATGACGGCGAGCGAGACCGCGATGGAGATCTCCGGGACGGGCACCCCGGACTCGTGCAGGGCGTGCAGCACCAGCTTGACGCCGATGAAGCCGAGGATGACGGACAGGCCGTAGCTGAGGTGGACCAGCTTCTTGAGCAGGCCGCCGATCAGGAAGTACAGCTGTCGCAGACCCATCAGCGCGAAGGCGTTGGCGGTGAAGACGATGTACGGGTCCTGGGTGAGGCCGAAGATCGCCGGGATCGAGTCCACCGCGAACAGCAGGTCGGTCATGCCGATGGCGAGCATCACGACCATCAGCGGGGTCAGGATCCGCTTGCCGTTCTTCTGGATGAACAGCTTGGTGCCGTGGTACTGGTCGGCGACGCCGAACTTGGTCTCGATCTTCTTGAGGAGGCGGTTCTCCTCCCAGTCCTCGTCGTCCTCGTCGGCCCGCGCCTCCTGGATGAGCTTCCAGGCGGTGTAGAGCAGGAACGCGCCGAAGATGTAGAAGATCCACGAGAAGTTGGAGATGACCGCGGCGCCGGCCGCGATGAAGATCGCGCGCAGCACCAGGGCGATCAGCACACCGATCAGCAGCACTCGCTGCTGGAGGTGTGAGGGCACCGAGAACTTCGCCATGATCAGGACGAAGACGAAGAGGTTGTCGACGCTGAGCGACTTCTCCGTGACGAACCCGGCGAAGAACTCGGCCGACGCCTGGCTGGTGCCGAACCACAGCAGGCCGAAGCCGAAGAGGACGGCCAGGGTGATCCAGACGACCGTCCAGATTCCGGCTTCCTTGATCGACACGTCGTGGGGCTTGCGCCCGATGAAGAAGTCGACACCGATCAGGGCCGCGAGGCCCAGGATGGTGAAGACCCACATGCTCGTTGAAACGTCCACTGCGCCTCCGGCAGATAGCTACGGCAACTCAATCAGCGTCGTCGCTGCCGGAGGTCTCTTCCACCCGAGCCGCTCTGTGGCGTGCGCCGGGCCGATGCCCCGGGACCGATGGCGGTCCGTACTGACGGGAACATCGCAGGCCGGGAGTACTCCCCTCCGCTCCGCCGAGACTACAGGAAGTACCAAGAACAGGTAAAGGGTTTAGTAAAGAATCGGGTAAATACGCAGGTCAGAGCTGTTTACTGAGGTTTGGGAAAGATCTCGGGTCAGCGCCCCAGAGCCCTGCGCGCGGCAGCCACCTGGCTGAGCACGTTCCACAGGACCTGGCTGCCGGGCGGCGCCAGCAGCGGTTCGTACGTCCAGGGGTGGCCCACCCACGGATCGGCCAGATGCGCGTCGGGCACCGGTGTGATGCGCAGCAGCGAACGCCACAGCGGGTCGAGCACCGGACCGTATCCGCTGGCGTCCTCCCGGTCGGCCACCATCATCAGGTGGACGCCGACGGACGGGCCCTCGTCCGCGAGATAGCGGAGCTGGGTGACGGCCCGGTCGTCGAAGCCGTGCGGGAAGTCGTTGACGATCAGCAGCTGCTCGGCGGTGTCCACGTGCGGCGGCAGCGCGTCGGACGCCCCGGCCCTGATCGCCATCTGGACCAGGTCCACCCGCTCGGTCAGCCGCGCCAGTACGGTCTGCACGCCCTGCGCCCCGGCCGCCGGGGGCGCGGCCAGCACACCGGACTTGACCAGCGGTGCGAGGGCCGCCTGCGCGGAGCCCGCCGGGTCGACGACGTGCACGGTGAACTCGCCGGCCGGGTAGGAGCCGAGCAGCCGGGCGGCGTGCGCGACGGCCGTGTCCATGGACTGGCGGCGCAGCTGGTCGGTGTCCATCATCATCGCGGCCTCGGACCCGGTCCGTCCGCTGTCGATCCACAGACCCCGCTCCAACGGCAGCCTGACCAGCAGCGGAATGTGCAGGTCCGGGCGCTCCGGGAGGTGCAGATCGCCGATCCGCAGCGCCATCGGGATCTCCATCGGGACCCGGTAGGCGTGCCATGCCGGGTTGTCCCAGCGGGCGAAGGACGGCGGCAGCGCGGGCTCGACGACCTCGGACTCGGCGATCAGCTGGGCGAGGTCGCGGTCCAGCACCGCGCGCGCCTGCTCCACGAGCTGGTCGCGCTTGGCGCGGGCGCTCTCGCGGGCCGCGTCGCCCGCACCGCCGATGCGGCTGCGGGGGTCGGAGAGGACCTTGTCGAGCTCCTGCTCCATCCGGGACTCGGCGAAGTCGACGGCGCTGCGGTACGCGGCGACCGTGCGGGCCAGGTCCTCGAACATGCCCCAGACCTGGTTGTAGAGGCGCTCCTCCAGCGACCAGCCGGAGGCGTCGCCCGCGACCGGGCGCGGCGGCTGCCCCGGCTCGTGCGGGGCGGGCTCGGGGCGGGTGGGCGGTGCGGGCGGGGGCGGCGGGGGTGCGGCGGCCCGGCGGCGGGGGTGGCTGTAGTCGATGGGGCCCCCGTCCGGGGCGGGGGCGGCGGGCCCGGCGGCCGGCGGGGCCGGTTCCGGGGCGGGCCGTACGGGGCCGCCGGCCGGGGCGGCGGGGGCGGGGTCGGCCGCGGCACCGTTGCTGCGTACCGCGTCCTGACGGGCCGGGGAGGCCGCCCGGCGGGAGCGCTCGCCCTCGGCGGTACGCGGCGGGGGCGGGGCCACCGAGCGGGCCAGGCCGCGGCCGACCGCCTCCTGGATGCCGGCGGCCAGTTCGTGGGCCTGGCCGAGGCCCTGGTCGGCGAGCAGCTCGGCGAGTCCGCCCGCGTACCCCTGGCCGACGGCCCGCACCTTCCAGGCGTCGCCGCGGCGGTACAGCTCCAGGGCCACGACGGCGGCCTCGGCGTCCAGTCCGGTGAGGGTGAAGGTGGCGACCTCCTCGCCCTCGGGGGTCGTCACGGCGACGAAGGGTGCCGCGACCGCGCCGAAGCGGGAGGGGAAGCCGACGGCGGTGGGCAGGGCGAGCAGCACGTTGACCCGGTGCACCGTCGCGGACAGCGCGCCCAGGTCGACGGCGAGCCGGTGGTCGGCCGCGGCCTGCCGGGACACCTCCAGGCCGGGCAGCTGGGGCGCGCCCGGGTGGGCCACCTGTGCGACGCCCCGTACGGTGCCGTGCTCGTCGCCGAGCGTGGCTCCGGCGACGACCGGCTGGCCGGCCGAGACCCGGATCTCCAAACGGGCCTGGGGCAGGGGGTGGTTCTGCCCCCGGACCAGCTCGGCCGTCATCGTCTCTCCCCCAAGTCGGTCGCAGCTCCCGGCGGCCTGTCGCCTCCGGGAGCTGCGGTGTTGCTGCGGCGGTGCCGCTCGGCCGTCCCCCGCGGGCCCGGCCGTCCGTCGGCTTTCTACAGGTGCGGCAGGATCGACGGCATCAGGTCCTGGAAGGTGCGCCCGTTGGCCGGGTTGCCGAGGGCCGTCATCTGCCAGCCGGCGCCGGAGCGGCTCACCTTGGCCATGATCTGGGCGGTGTACTGGCCGCCGCCGTCGAGCGTGTAGCGGGCCAGTTCCTGGCCGTTGGTCTCGTCCACGATGCGGCAGAACGCGTTCTGCACTTCCTGGAAGGTCTGGCCGGTGAAGGAGTTCACCGTGAAGACGATCTGGTCGATGTGCACCGGGACGCGCTGGAGGTCGACGAGGATCGACTCGTCGTCGCCGCCCTGGCCGGCACCGCCGACGAGGTTGTCACCGGTGTGCTTGACCGAGCCGTCGTCGCTGACGAGGTGGCGGAAGAAGACGACGTCCACCGGCTGCTTGTCCGCGAACAGCACCGCCGAGGCGTCGAGGTCGACCTCGCGGGTGCGCGAGCCGAACAGACCACGGCGCGGCGCCGCCTGCCAGCCGAGCCCCATCCGCACCGCGGTCAGGGTTCCCCCATCGCTCTTCTGCAGGCTGATGGCCTGGCCCTTGGTCATGTTGACCGTCACGCGCTACCCCTCTCCACATGCCCCACCACCGCCCGTGTGTGCGGTTGACCAGCACCCTACGCAGTTCCCGGCAGGGGGTCGCAACCCCGGTGCGTTTTGTGTCGGTCCTGCAACACTCCGCGACGCGCCCGCGTCACGCGCACCGGGGCAGCCGCCCGGTCCCGCCCGTTTACGCCTGTCCCGCCTCCCGCATCTGCCGCAGTTCCTTCTTGAGTTCACCGACCTCGTCGCGCAGCCGGGCCGCGACCTCGAACTGGAGCTCGGCGGCGGCGGCCCGCATCCGGTCGGTCATCTCCTCGATCTGCTGGGCCAGTTCGGCGGCGGGGCGATCGGTGAGGACCTCGGCGTCCTTCTTCCCGCCCTTGCCCGCCCGGCCCGCCTTCCCGCCGAGGGCCGGCACCGGCGCCTTGGCGTCCTTGCCGGTCCGCGGCTTGCGGTAGTCGGTACCCAGCAGCTCCTCGGTGTCGACCTCCTCGCGGGCGATCGTCGCGACGATGTCGTTGATCTTCTTGCGGAGCGGCTGCGGGTCGATCCCGTGCTCCTTGTTGTACGCGACCTGCTTCTCGCGGCGGCGGTTGGTCTCGTCGATGGCCTTGGCCATGGCGGGGGTGACCGTGTCGGCGTACATGTGCACCTGGCCGGAGACGTTGCGCGCCGCGCGGCCGATGGTCTGGATGAGCGAGGTGCCCGAGCGCAGGAAGCCCTGCTTGTCGGCGTCGAGGATGGCGACCAGGGAGACCTCGGGCAGGTCGAGGCCCTCGCGCAGCAGGTTGATGCCGACCAGGACGTCGTACTCACCGGCGCGCAGCTCGCGCAGCAGCTCGATGCGGCGCAGCGTGTCGACGTCGCTGTGCAGGTACCGCACCTGGATGCCCAGTTCGAGGAAGTACTCGGTGAGGTCCTCGGCCATCTTCTTGGTGAGGGTGGTGACCAGGACGCGCTCGTCGCGCTCGGTGCGCAGCCGGATCTCGTGCACCAGGTCGTCGATCTGGCCCTCGGTCGGCTTGACGACGACCTCCGGGTCGACGAGGCCGGTGGGGCGGATGATCTGCTCGACGAAGCCGTCGCCCCGGGAGAGCTCGTAGGTGCCCGGGGTGGCCGACAGATAGACCGTCTGGCCGATCCGCTGCTGGAACTCCTCCCACTTCAGGGGACGGTTGTCCATCGCGGACGGCAGCCGGAAGCCGTGGTCGACCAGGGTGCGCTTGCGGGAGGCGTCGCCCTCGTACATCGCGCCGATCTGCGGGACGGTGACATGCGACTCGTCGAGGACGAGGAGGAAGTCCTCGGGGAAGTAGTCGAGGAGGGTGTGCGGGGCGGTGCCGGGCTCGCGGCCGTCGAAGTGCATCGAGTAGTTCTCGACGCCGGAGCAGCTGCCGATCTGGCGGAGCATCTCCAGGTCGTAGGTGGTGCGCATGCGCAGCCGCTGGGCCTCCAGCATCTTGCCCTGCTTCTCCAGCTCCGCGAGGCGCTCGGCGAGCTCCTTCTCGATGCCGTTGATCGCCTTTTCCATGCGCTCGGGTCCCGCCACGTAGTGGCTGGCGGGGAAGACGTACAGGCTGTCGTCCTCGCTGATGACCTCGCCGGTGAGCGGGTGCAGCGTGGACAGCGCCTCGATCTCGTCGCCGAACATCTCGATGCGTACGGCCAGTTCCTCGTACACCGGGAAGATCTCGATGGTGTCGCCGCGGACCCGGAAGGTGCCGCGCTGGAACGCCATGTCGTTGCGGGTGTACTGGATGTCGACGAAGCGGCGCAGCAGGGCGTCGCGGTCGATCTCCTCGCCGACCTTGAGGGAGACCATCCGGTCCACGTACTCCTGCGGCGTGCCGAGGCCGTAGATGCAGGACACGGAGGCGACCACGACCACGTCGCGGCGGGTGAGCAGCGAGTTCGTCGCGGAGTGGCGCAGCCGCTCGACCTCCTCGTTGATCGAGGAGTCCTTCTCGATGTAGGTGTCCGACTGCGGGACGTACGCCTCGGGCTGGTAGTAGTCGTAGTACGAGACGAAGTACTCGACCGCGTTGTTCGGCAGGAGCTCCCGGAACTCGTTCGCCAGCTGGGCGGCGAGGGTCTTGTTGGGGGCCATGACGAGCGTGGGTCGCTGAAGCTTCTCGATCATCCAGGCCGTCGTCGCCGACTTGCCGGTGCCGGTCGCACCCAGCAGGACGACATCCTTCTCACCTGCGCGAATGCGCTTCTCCAGCTCGGCGATGGCCGTCGGCTGGTCACCGCTGGGCTGGTAGGGGCTGACGACCTCGAAGGGCGCCACCGTACGTTCGATCTTGGAAACGGGCCGCATGGAACCACCGTACGACCCACCACTGACACTCACACCGCGATCACCCCGCCAGGGGGTCCGGCGCGGGGCCGGGTGCGGGCCCCTGCGCGGTGCGGGGGGCGGCACGAGGCCCGGCGCGGGGCGTGGCGCGGCGTTCACCGTGCGGCCACTCGGCGCCCACCCCTCGCCCGCTCCGTGTTGACGCTCTAGTGTCACGCTCTGGTCCAAGCGGCCACCTGCACCTCTCGCACGAGGAGAACTCCTTTGCACAGACGCACCGTTGCCCTCGCCCTTGCCGTCCTCGCCGGTGGGGCGGGCGCGCTCGCCCTGCCCGCCACCGCCCAGGCAGCCCCGGGGCCCGGGGCCGCCGACGCGGCCTCGGCCGCCGTCACCGCCTCCGCGGGCCCGACCCTCTTCGCCCACCGGGGGGCCTCCGCGTACGCGCCGGAGAACACCCTGGCCGCGGTGGACCGGGCGGACGCGATGGGCATCGACTGGGTGGAGAACGACGTACAGCGCACCAAGGACGGTGAGCTGGTGATCGTCCACGACGACAGCCTGGCGCGGACCACGAACGTGGAGCAGCTCTTCCCCGACCGCGCGCCCTGGAAGATCAAGGACTTCACCGCGGCCGAGATCAACACTCTGGACGCGGGCAGCTGGTTCGGTCCCGCGTACGCGGGCGCGCGCGTGCCCACGCTGAAGCAGTACCTGAACCGGCTCGACGACAACAAGCAGAAGCTGCTGATGGAGGTCAAGAACCCGGAGATGTACCCGGGCATCGAGAAGGACGTGCTCGGCGTGCTGGCCCAGGAGGGCTGGCTGGACGGGGACCACGTGCGGCGCAAGCTGGTCGTGCAGAGCTTCAGCGCGGACAGCGTGCGCACCGTGCACACGCTGCGGGCCGACCTCACCACCGGCTTCCTCGGCACGCCCGCGGTCGCGGACCTGCCGAAGTACGCCGCGTACACCGACCGGATCAACCCGCAGCACGGGACGATCGACGCGGCCTACGTGCAGGCGGTGCACCGGCTCAAGGGGGCGCACGGCAGGCGGCTCCAGGTGAACACCTGGACCGTGGACGACGCCGTGAACGCGAAGAAGGTCCGCGGCTTCGGCGTGGACGGCATCATCACCAACAAGCCGGACGTCGTGCGCGACGCCCTGCGCCGCAAGTAGCGGGACCGGACCGGCCACCGGCAGCGCCTCCGTCCCCGGACCCGGGGCGCGTTGTCAGTGGCCGGTCGTACCGTGGGGGACGTGAACAGCGAAGTGCTCCCCGAGAGTTGTGTCGAGTGGGCCGTCGTCGACAGCGACATCGGCCCGCTGCTCCTGGCCGCGACCGGGACCGGCCTGGTGAACGTGGTCTTCCACGCCCGTCCCCGGGTGCGCGAGAAGGCCCTGGAGCAGTTGTCGTCGCGGCTGGGCCGCCCGCTCGTCGCGGTGCCTGCGGACGCGATACCGGCCTCGGGCCGGCTCGCCGAACCGGTCCGGCAGCTCGCCGCCTACTTCGCGGGCGGGCTGCGCGCCTTCGACCTCCCGCTGGACTGGTCGCTGACCTCAGGCTTCAACCGTCAGGTGCTGCGCGAGCTGAACGACTCGGTGCCGTACGGCAGCGTCGTCGGGTACGGCGATCTGGCCCGACGTGTCGGACAGCCGCAGGCCGCCCAGGCGGTCGGCGCGGCCATGGGGTCGAACCCGCTGCCCCTCGTCGTGGCGTGCCACCGCGTGGTGGAGAGCGACGGCGGGCTCGGCGGATTCGGCGGCGGCCTGGAGACCAAGCGGGTGCTGCTCGCACTGGAGGGGGTCCTGCCGCGACCGCTCTTCTGACCGGCGCCCCCCGCCCCCCGGTGCGTCGGGGAAACCCCGTGCCGCCCGCCGGAGGGTGCTGGCACACTGCGGCGGTGACGACTACTCCCCCGATACCCGACGGCACCGACACGGCCTACGACCCCGACGCCTATCTGGCCCGGCTGCCGATCGGCGTCCCCCAGGAACTGCCCGCCGGTTCGGCCCCCACCTGGGAGACCTTCCCCTTCGACGGCACCCTGCGGGTCAAGGCGCTGGAGCCGCCGGTGTTCCCCGAGCCGCCGCGCCACGGCGAGGACGGCCCCGAGGACTGCGCGGGCTGCACCTCACCGGTCGAGGACGCGCTGTGGGCCGACGACCACCCCGCCGGAATGCAGCAGCTGCGGGGGTCGTTCCTCCCGGCGTGGGAGGGCGTGCTCCCCCGGATGCCCGGGGAACAGCGCCGTGCGGCGCACCTGCACATCGCGACCGCGCTGGCGGCCGACGGCGGAAAGGCGTACGCGAAGTGAGCACCACGGACAGGAACGGCAGGGACCGGAGCGGCACGGACAGCACGAGCGGCTTCGACGGCGAGGGGCGGCCGGTCCGGCCGGGCGCGCCGGAGGACGCCCGGGTGCCCGCATCCGACAGCGGCGTCACCGCGCCCGACGCCGCCGCTCTCGCGACCGATCTCGCGGACGCGCCCGTCAGTGCCGAGGCGCTGCCCGCGCTCCAGCGGCGGACCACCGCGGTGCTCATCGTGAGTCAGATCCTCGGCGGGCTCGGGGTGCCGATCGGCATCGCGCTGGCTCCCGTGCTGGCCACCGAGATCAGTGGCACGGAGGCAGTCTCCGGGCTGGCGCCGACCGCTTCCGTGGTGGGCACGGCGCTGCTCTCGGTGCCGCTCGCCTCGCTGATGACCTCGCGCGGGCGACGGCCCGGTCTGGTGCTGGCGTATCTGATCGGTGCGCTGGGGGCCGGGCTCGTGGTGCTGGCCGCGCTGGCGGACAGCTTCCCGCTGCTGCTCATCGGCATGGCCGGATTCGGAGCCGCGTCCTCCGCGAACCTTCAGGCCCGGTTCGCCGCGGCCGACCTGGCGGCACCCGACCGGCGGGCACGGGCCATCTCGACGGTGGTCTGGGCGACCACCATCGGCGCGGTGCTCGGACCCAACATCGCGGCCCCCGCGGGGCGCGTCTTCGCCGGTACCTCCATACCCGTGACGGCGGCCCCCTTCCTGTGGGCCGCCGTCATCTTCCTGGTCACGGGCGTGGTCGTGGCGACGCTGCTGCGGCCCGACCCGCTGCTCACGGCGCGGGCGCTGGCTCCGCGCGAGGAACAGTCGGCCGCGGGCCGCTCGCTGCGGGCGGGCATCGCCGCGGTGAAGGCGTCCCCGCGCGCCAGGCTGGCCCTGGTGACGGTCGCCGTCACCCACACCGCCATGGTGTCGATCATGACGATGACCCCCGTCCACCTGGGCCACCACGGTGCCGGGCTGGAGCTGGTCGGGCTGGTGATCAGCGGCCACATCGCGGGCATGTACGCGTTCTCACCGGTGATGGGCTGGCTCGCGGACCGGCTGGGCAGGCTGTCGGTGATCGGTCTCGCGGCGGGGCTGCTGTCCCTGGCCGCGCTCCTCGCGGGCACCTCGGGCGGCAGCCACGGGCAGACCGCCGCGGGCCTGTTCGTGCTGGGTCTGGGCTGGTCGGCCGGTCTGGTCTCGGGTTCCGCGCTGCTCACGGACTCGGTGCCGCAGCCCGCGCGCGCCGCCGTGCAGGGCCTGTCCGACCTGACGATGAACTCGGCTGCCGGTGTCGGCGGTGCGGCGGCCGGACTGATCGTCGCGCAGGCGGGCTACGGCTGGCTCAACGCGGCCGGCGCCCTCCTGCTGCTGCCGATGGCTGCGCTGGCCCTCTTCACGGCCCGTACCGCACCCGCGAAGAAGGCCGCCCGCACGGCGTCCGGGGGCTGACCGGCGACGTCCGGGCGGTGACACGCGGAGCGTCCGGACGGTGACCGGCGACACCCGGGGCCGGACCAGGGCCGGACTCCCGCGGCCCGGCACGCGCCGGAGCGGGGCCGTGCGGGCCGGAACTCGTCAGAGGCTGATGTGGTACGCCTTGCGCAGCGTCTCGTGCACCGTCCAGGTCGTACGGTCGCCCTCGCGCAGCACACAGGCGTCGCCGGGACCGATCTCCAGGGTCGCGCCGCCCTCCACCGCGACGGTGGCGCGACCGCTGACCACCACGAACAGCTCGTTGGCCTCGGTGTCGGTCACCACTCCGGGCGTGATCTGCCAGATGCCGCGCAGCTGCTTGCCGTCCGGGGACTCCCACAGCACCTTGCCGGTGACCTCCGGGGTGCCGGAGACGATCTGCTCGGGGTCGAGCGGCTCGGCCTCCAGCTCCGCGTCCGGGATGTGCACGGAGAAGGACGCGGGCGCGGCGTCGGAAGCAGCAGAAACTTGATCAATTGTCGTCATGGCCGGTCACCTTAGCTCCCGGCGCCGGGGGCCCGGCGAGCTGGTCCGCGAGGTGGTCGAAGAAGCGGCTCCAGCCCGCCTCCGCCCGCGCGTAACCCTCCCCGCCGAGGTTCCCGCCGAGCTGCTGGAACCGCATGGCGGTCCGCCCGTCCCCGAGGTCCTCGAAGGTCACCACCACCAGCTCGCCCTCCGCCCCGTCGTCCGAGCTGCGGTCGGCGAGCGTGAACATCAGCCGCCGCGGCGGTACGACCTCCTGGTACTCGCCCCAGAACGGCAGCTCCGCACCGTCCGGCGCGACCGTCGTGGCGTGCCAGGCGCCGCCCGGCCGCACGTCCAGCAGGACCCCGGAGACCGGAACGTCGAGGGGCGCCCCGAACCAGCCGGCGAACCGCTCCGGCTCCGTCCACGCCTCGTAGACCCGCTCCCCGGGGGCGTCGAAGACCCGGCTGAGGTCGATGCCCGATGCGCCCGGCGCCGGGGAATCACTGGCCATGGTGGGAGTCCCTTCCGGCGCACGGGACCACGCCCGTCGCCTCTCGCCCCGTACACCTCAGATGCTCGCCGAGCCGGTCGAAACCGGCAATACCGGCAGCGCGTGCTCCGGTCCACGACGGGCACAGGTATAGGCACAAGCCACGACAGGGAGCTACGACCATGGAGATATCAGGCTTTCTCAGCGCGATAGTGATCGGCATCGTCATCGGCGTACTCGGCAGGCTCGTGGTCCCGGGCAGGCAGCGGATCGGCGTCCTGTGGACCATCCTGGTGGGCATCGTCGCGGCGCTGGTGGGTGCGGCGATCGCCGCGGCCTTCGGTGTGGCGGACACCAAGGGCGTCGACTGGATCGAATGGCTGATCCAGATCGGGCTGGCCGCGCTGGGTGTGGCCGCCCTGGACCGGTTCAAGGACAGCGGCCGCAGCCGCAGCCACCGGTAGACCGGCCGCCCGCGGCCCTGCCCCCTGTCCCCTGCGCCCTTTCCCGGCCCGGCGTCCGGCGTCCGGCGTCGGCGTCCGGCACGGTCAGCCGGGCAGCCCCGTCCAGGCGGGGTGCCGCGGGTCGTCGGCCCGTACGACGACGTCCGCCGTGTCCGAGGGGCCGACCTCCTCCTCGTAGCGCGCGAAGGCGGGCAGCGTCCACCGCGCGTCCTCGCCGGTGCGGCGAGCCAGCGCACCGGCCGACAGCCGTACGTACACCGACAGGTCGAAGGGGAACCAGCGGCCGAGCAGCAGCGGACCGTGCAGCAACAGCACCGCCCCGTGCGGGAGTTGTGCGTACGGGCTGCGGGTGGCGCGGTCGGTGGCCGGGTCCCAGAGGTCGGGCAGGACCCGTCCGCTGCCGCCGGGTTCCAGCGGGCCGAACACCTCCCGCCACAGGGCCCCGGTGTCGAACCAGCCGTCGAAGTAGGTGTCGGGGTCCTGCTTCCCGTACTCGAAGCGCAGCGAGGCGGGCCGCAGGAAGCCCTCGGTGCCGACGACGTGCACGGTACGGCCGCGCAGCCGGAGCGCCGCGGCGATCAGTTCGGCGCACTCGGCGGTGCGGGCGGCGGGCGCGCCGTCCACGCCGGCCTTCAGCCAGGGGCTGCCGTCGGCGGGTGCGCGGGAGTCGAGGTGGTCGGCGACGGCATCGGCGAGGCGTTCCCAGGTGATCGGTCTCAGCTGCACCCGGCCATCATCGCGCGGCGTCCGCTTGACCCTGCCCCTGGCGTCAGGGTCGGAGCATCGCTGCCATGAACAGCGCACAGAGTTCCACCCCCGTCCCTGCCGTCACTCCCACCGCTCCCACCGCTCCCACCGGCCCCGGTGAGGCCGCCCGGGTCGTCGTGGTCACCGGGGCGGGCACCGGCATCGGCCGGGCCACCGCCCTCGCCTTCGCCGCCGAGGGGGCGTCGGTGATCGCGGTGGGCCGACGGCCGCGGCCCCTGGCGGAGACGGCCGCCGCGGCGCCGCACGGCACCGGCCGCGTCCTCCCGTTCCCGGCCGACCTCACCGAGGACGGGGCGGGCGAGGCCGTCGTCCGCGCGGCCACGGAGCGGTACGGGCGCCTCGACGTGCTCGTCAACAACGCCGGGATCGTCGGTGACGGCGCCCTCGGCACGTACACCCGCCCCGGCCTCGACGCACAGCTCGCCACCAACCTCGTCGCCCCCGTCCTGCTGACCCAGGCCGCGCTGCCCGCGTTCGGCGCGGACGGCGGGGTGGTGGTGAACATCAGCACCTCGGTGGGCCAGCGCGGCTGGCCCGGCAACTCCGTGTACGCCGGGACCAAGGCCGCGCTCGAACTGCTCACCCGGAGCTGGGCGGTCGAGCTCGCCCCGCGCGGCATCCGTGTCGTGGCCGTCGCCCCCGGCGCGATCGACACCCCGATCGGCGACCACCGGGGACTCACCCCCGAGCAGCAGGAGGCCGTACGGGGATGGCAGGTCGCGCACACCCCGCTGGCCAGGATCGGCCGCCCGGAGGAGGTCGCCTGGGCGGTCACCCGGCTCGCCTCTCCGGGCGCCTCGTTCGTGACGGGCACGGTACTGGCGGTGGACGGGGGCGCGGTGGTGGCCTGAGACCGCGCTCCCCCCGCCCCGCGCCCCTCGTCCCGCGCCCCTCGCCCCTCGCCCCGCGCCCCTCGCCCCCGGTCGTACGTGGTACGAATTCCCCTCAGCGCGGCTCGACGGCGGGCCGTACGTCGGACAGGGGCCGCCTTGCGCATCGGGGAACTCGCACGGGCCACGGGCTGCACCCCGCGGGCCCTGCGCCACTACGAGCAGGCGGGCCTGCTGACCTCCGAACGGTCGGCGAACGGCTACCGGGAGTACGACGCCGAGCGCTCCGTGGTCCGGGTGCGCAATATCCGCGGGCTCCTCGACGTCGGCCTCACCCTGGACGATGTACAGGCCTTCGGGCCGTGCCTGGACGGGGACGTGCTGGCGGCGGCGCCCTCGGCCGGGGCCCTCGCTCTCGCCCGGGAGCGGCTGGCCGTGCTGGACGCCCGGATCGCGGCGCAGACGGCGGCCCGCGAGAAGCTGGCCAGGGCTTTGGGAGAAGCGTCGAAAGCCGTGGCGGGCGCGGCGGGCGGGCCCGGACATGCCGGAGCGGACTCGGGGGATTTGGCCATCCCCCGAGCCCTGTGAATGCCGTCGTCATGCGCACACCGGCACACTTGAGGACGAGGGTCAGCAGTTACATCGCCGTGTTCTGCCTTTGAACTACCGCGCATCGGTGACGCATTCCGGGAATCCTGATTCCCGGTGGCCCGGGAATCAGGAAATCCAGGAATTTCGCGAATGAGCTGCACGGGCTGGACTTGAACCAGCATCCAGCGATCAATGCCCTCGCCCGGTCGATCCGGTGATCGACGGCGATACTGAATCTGGAGCAATAGTCTGAGATTGAATGCGGTCCGCCACCGGCGGCCGTACCTCACGACAAGCCTCATCTTCAGCTTGCGCTCCTGGCGCACCCCCACCGCTTCGCACGGCGGGGGAGATCGTGCGGCTACCCGAAGAGGTAGCCGAATACCACGTCACCGACGCGCCGGTCGGTGACCTCCGCGCCGTTCGCCTCCTCGCGGGCGTACTTGACCGCCTGCTGGAGCCTCTCGACCCGGCCGAGGAGTTCGTTGACCCGCCGCGCGGGAAGGGCCCCGGAGAACTTCACGGTCGTCCAGTAACCGACCGGAACGTCCTCGTAGTACACCTCGACCTGCGCCGGGTGCTGCTCGGTCGCCTCCGCCTTGACGTGGTTGCGCGGCACCTTCCGCGTGCGCACGGTGCGGACCGGCGGGTCCGTACGCCAGGCGTCCGTGGAGGGGTCCTGCGCCCACGACTCGGCGGCGTCCAGCACCGGCAGCCTGCGCACGAAGGTGTGGATGTCCGTCAGCTGCTTCTCCAGGAAGAGCAGATAGGAGACGGGGACGGATTCCAGCAGCACCCGGCCCTCGACCTCGACATCGGCGCGTGCCTCGCAATTCGCCCAGTCCTTGGTGGCGGTCACGTCGAAAAGGCGGGTCAGTGCGTTCGCGGTGTCGCGCAGTACGTCCTCGGCCTTGACCTGGACCCGCGTCGACTCGGGCGGCAGCTGTTCGCCCTCCTCGTCCTTCGGCTGATAGGTACGGGAAATTCCCGCCAACAGGCCCGGCTTCTGGAGACCGTGATGGGCCGCCGTCAGGTCCTGGTGAGCCTTGGACTTGACGCCTTTCTCGACTGCGATGATCTGATTGAGTTTCGCCACACCGGAAAAGTAACAGCGCCAACGCCCGCGGTTCCAGGGATTATTGATCCGTGATCGGCGGTACGTCATCGGTATGACCTCTCTTCCGGTGGAACCCGTTAATCCGGAACCTGTTAATCCGGAACCCGTAGATCCGGAACCTGTGGATCCGGCCGATTCCGTGGCGTACCCGACGGGGCATCTCGTCGTCATCGAGCCGTTGAGGCGCCGCCACTGCGCGGAGTGCCGGCGGGGCCCGCTGCCCCTGCACATCCTGGAGTTCAACGCACCCCGCTGCCTGGACTGCGCCGACCTCGGCCACCTCGTGCTGCTGCCGCGCGGCGACACGGCCCTCACCCGCCGCGCCAGGGAGGGCAGTTCGCTGTGGGCGGTGGTCGTGCGCTTCCACCGGCGCCGCAAGCGGTACGAGCGCCAAGGCCTGCTGGTCGAGGAACAGGCCCTGGCCCGTGCCGAGTCCGCCTGCCTGGCCGACGCCGACGCCCGGGAGCGCCGACGCGCCCGCGACGCCGCGCGCCGGGCCGCCGAGGACACCCGCTTCACCGCCGCGTTCGCCGCCGCCGTCCACGACCTGTTCCCCGGCTGCCCGCCGGAGCGGGCCCGTACCGTCGCGGCCCACACCTCGGTACGGGGCAGCGGCCGGGTCGGCCGCAGCGCGGCGGGGCGCGCCCTGGACGAGGGCGCGGTCACGGCGGCGGTGCGCGCGTCCGTGCGGCACGAGGACACCCCGTACGACGGTCTGCTGATGGCGGGCGTCCCCCGGCAGGAGGCGCGGGCCAGGGTCGCGGGGACGATCGAGGCGGTGCTGGAGGGGTGGCGGGCGGTGCCGCAGGCGTAGGCGCAGGCGGGCCCCTGGCCGCAGGCGTAGCCGTGTCCGACACGAGCCGGGCGGCTCCCCTCGGACACGGCTGCGGCTGCCTCCACGGCAGGTGACCCGACGGCCCATGAGATGCCCCGAAGCGAAGTCAGCTACTCCGGGTTCCGGCCGGGCATCCCTTCTCCATGACGGCTTCCTCGCTCCGGCCGCTCCTCCTTCTGGACGTCGACGGCCCCCTCAATCCGTACGAGGCCCGCTTCCCGCTGCTGCGCGGCTACACCACCCACCACTTCCGCCCCACCAACTGGCTCAGCCGCCAGACCCCGGGCTCCCGGGCCCACCGCCGCGGTCTCCCGGTCCGTCTGCACCGCTCCCACGGCCCCCGCCTCACCGCGCTCCCCTACGACCTGGCCTGGGCCACCACCTGGATGCACCAGGCCAACGAGATGATCGCGCCGGCGGTCGGCCTTCCCGTCACGCTCCCGGTGATCGAGTGGCCCGAGCTCTTCGCGGCCGACCCGGACGGCCTGTACTGGAAGACCCGCCCGCTGCTGGCCTGGGCCGCGGGGCGCCCGTTCGCCTGGGTCGACGACATGATCACCGATCTGGACACGGCCCATGTGGCGGCCCATCACGACGCCCCGGCGCTGCTCCTGCGCATCCACCCGAAACAGGGCCTGCGCAGGCCGGACTTCGTGGCGCTGGAGCGGTGGGCGCGGGAGGTCGCGGAGGGGCGGCGGTGATTCGGCCGTCCGGCCGCACGGCGGGTACGCGGCGAGTCAGCCGTCCAGCAGCCCGGTGAGTACGTCGACGGGGTCGCCTCCCGGTGTTCCGCCGGGCCACCAGTCGTCGCTGCCGCTGTCCGACTCGTACCCGTACCAGAGGCCGTCGCGGCCGTAGCGCAGTTGGAAGCGGTCGGCGGTCAGGCGGTTGCGCCAGGGGCGGAAGTCGGAGCGGCCGAGGGCGTGCAGGGTGGAGCGGGCGCGGTCGAAGGGGCCGGCCGGCGGGTCCCAGGGTTCGTCGAGGACGGCGAGGGCGGTGGGGCCGCCCTGCCGCCAGGCCGAGACCGCGCGGGCGAGTTCGGTGGGGGTGCGGCCCAGGGCGCGGGTGAGGGAGGTGTAGAGCGAGCGGGTCGCCGCCGTCAGTCCGGAGCCGGGCTGGGCTGCGGCGATCCGCACGGCGTCCTGCCAGGGGCCGAGTTCGCCGACCGGGTCGGTGTGCGAGGTGAGCAGGGTGTGCGCGCGGGCCGCCGCGTCGGTGGCGAGGTGGTCGAGGGTGAGCGGGTCGGGCACCTTCCGGCCGTCGGGGTAGGAGGGCGGGGTGCCGGGGTGCGGCGGCGGCGCGAAGGGGACGGGCAGCTGGCCGAGGGGCGTACGGGCGAAGGCTTCGCGGGCCGTCAGGGTCGGGGCGGAGGGGGCCTTGCGGGGGCTGCTCGCGGTGCGGGCAGCGTTGCGGCGGGAGAGCGCGTCGAGGATCTCGCGCTCGTCCCGGCCGCGCAGCAGGAAGACGACGAAGGGGTCCTCGTCGAGGAGCCGGGCCACCTGGTAGCAGAGGGCGGCGGCGTGCTTGCAGGGGCGGCCCGCGTCCGGGCAGGTGCAGGCGGGCAGCAGGTCACCGGCCGTGGCGGGCAGCAGGGGGACGCCGGAGAGCGGCGAAGCGGGGTCGAGGAGGGCGGGCGGCAGCGTCTTGGCGAGGAGGGCCTCCAGGTGGGCCGGGTCGTCCGCGGCGGCGTCCAGGAACTCGTCCCAGTCCTCGTCGGGAAGGGTGCGCAGCCGGAGGTCGGCCCGGTACGGGCGGGCCCTGCTGCCGCGTACGTACGCCACGACCCGGCCGGGGGTGACCGTGATCGTGTCGACGTGCCCGTCGTCGGCGTAGGCCCTGCCACGGGCGAGGCGGGCAGGGTCGAGGGAGAGCGCTTCGAGCGCGGTCACCCAGGCCTTGCCCCACCAGGTGGTGGCCGGCCCGGCGGTCTCCGCAGACGGCGCGAAGGTGCGCCGCCGGTCGGCCGGGGCCGCGGACGACGGGGTGCGGGGCGGCGGAGTCATGAGCGCCTCCTCGTGGACGACGACACCGGGGGCAGGCAGGGCCGCACCGGACGCGGGAGTGCCGCCACTGGACGGAAGTGGGGCCGCACTGGGCGCGGGAGTGCCGCCACTGGACGGAAGTGGGGCCGCACCGGACGCGGGAGTGCCATCGCCGGACGCGGGCGCGGTGGTGTCGCCGGACACAGAAGTTCCGCCTCCGGACGCGAGCGTGCCGCATCCGGACACAGCAATGTCGCCGCAGGACACAGCGGTGTCGCCGTAGGACACGAGTGGGGCCGCACTGGGCGCGCGAGTACCGCTCCCGGGCGCCGGCGCGGCGGTGTCCCCGTCCCGCGTCGCGACGGCCGCGACCGGTCCCGCGGCGTCATGACGGCCTCCGCAGGGACACCAGGTCCGCGAGTTCGCGGTCGCTGAGTTCGGTCAGGGCGGCCTCGCCGCTGCCCAGGATCGCGTCCGCCAACGAGCGCTTGGCAGCGAGGAGTTCGGCGATGCGGTCCTCGACGGTGCCCTCGGCGATCAGCCGGTGGACCTGGACCGGCTGGGTCTGGCCGATGCGGTACGCGCGGTCGGTGGCCTGCTCCTCGACCGCCGGGTTCCACCAGCGGTCGAAGTGCACGACGTGGGACGCGCGGGTGAGGTTGAGTCCGGTGCCCGCCGCCTTCAGGGAGAGCAGGAACACCGGGACCGCACCGGACTGGAAGCGGTCGACCATCTCCTCGCGCTGCGCCACCGGTGTCCCGCCGTGCAGGAGCTGGGCGGGGATGGCGCGGGCGGACAGGTACCGCTGGAGGAGCCGTCCCATGGTGACGTACTGCGTGAAGATCAGGACGGACTGTTCCTCGGCGAGGATCGTGTCGAGGAGTTCGTCGAGGAGGGCCAGTTTCCCGGAGCGTGCGGTGAGCCGTACGGGGCCGGCCCCGGCGGCGCCGTCCTGCGTGCCGCCCTCCTTCAGGTACTGCGCCGGGTGGTTGCAGATCTGTTTGAGGGAGGTCAGCAGCTTCATGATCAGGCCGCGTCGGGCGATGCCCTCGGACGCTTCGATGGCGGCCATCGTCTCGTGCACTGCCGCCTGGTAGAGGGCGGCCTGCTCGCGGGTGAGCGGGACGGGGTGGTCGGTCTCGGTCTTGGGCGGCAGTTCGGGGGCGATGCCCGGGTCGGACTTCTTGCGGCGCAGCAGGAAGGGCCGTACGAGACGTGAGAGCCGCTCCACCGCGTCCGGGTCCTCGCCGCCCTCGACCGCGCGGGCGTGCCGGGCGCGGAAGGTGGTGAGCGGGCCGAGCAGGCCGGGGGTGGTCCAGTCCAGGAGGGCCCACAGCTCGGAGAGGTTGTTCTCGACGGGGGTGCCGGTGAGCGCGATCCGGGCGGGGGCCGGGATGGTGCGCAGCGCCTTGGCGGTGGAGGAGCGGGGGTTCTTCAGGTGCTGCGCCTCGTCGGCGACGATCATGTTCCAGTCGTACGTGGCCAGTTCGGGCGCGCTGGTGCGCATGGTGCCGTACGTGGTGAGGACGAAGCCGCCGTCCAGTCCTTCGAGGTTGCGGCCGGTGCCGTGGAAGCGGCGGACCGGGACGCCGGGTGCGAACCGTTCGATCTCGCGCTGCCAGTTGCCGAGCAGTGACGCCGGGCAGACGACCAGGGTGGGGGCCCGGCGGGCGCGGTGCAGGTGCAGGGCGATCACGGTGATGGTCTTGCCGAGGCCCATGTCGTCGGCGAGGCAGCCGCCGAGGCCGAGCGAGGTCATCAGGTCGAGCCAGGCGAGTCCGCGCAGCTGGTAGTCGCGGAGGGTGGCGTTCAGGGCGGCGGGCTGCGGTACGGCGTCGGCACCGCCGCGCGCGAGCCGGTCCCGTAGCGCGGCCAGCGCACCGGTCGGTACCGCCTCGACCCGCTCGCCGTCGATCTCCGCCGTGCCGGTCAGCGCGACGGTGAGCGCGTCGGCCGGGTCCAGCAGCCCCAACTGCCGCTTGCGCGCCTTGCGTACGAGTGCGGGGTCGACCACCACCCACTGGTCCCGCAGCCGGACCACCGGCCGGTGCTCCTCCACCAGGGCGTCCATCTCCGCCTCGGTCAGCTCCTCGCCGCCGAGCGCGAGCTGCCAGCTGAAGTCGAAGAGCCGGTCCGCCTCGAAGAAGGGGGTGCCGTCGGTGGCCGAGCCGGGCGCCGGGCGGACCACGGCGGTGGCGGTCAGCGTACGGGCCAGTTCGCGCGGCCAGTGCACGCGCACCCCGGCCGCCTCCAGCCGGTGCGCCGCCGCGCCCAGCAGGTCGTACAACTCGTCGTCGGACAGCGGCAGTACGTCGGGGACCGGCTGTTCGAGGAGGCGGGTGAGGGGTGGCCAGACGCGGCCCGCGCGGCGCAGCGCGAGCACGGTGTCGATGCGCGAACGCGGCCCGAAGTGCTCGCCGCCCTCCCCGGCCCAGAGGTCGGCCACGTCGACGAGGTGGGTGGGGTCGGCGAGGCTGTGCACCTGGACGACGGCGGCCCCGGCGCGGCGCTCGCGGTCCGACGCCCCGCCCTCGTCCTCGCGGCTGTCGAAGAGCCCGTACGCGGGCAGGTCGAGCCGCAGCGAGACCCGCACCCCGGCATCCGCGCCGGCCGCCACTTCCGCTGCCCACTCGCGCAGTCCGGGCAGGTGCTGCGCCTCGCGGGCGGCGAAGGGCGCGCCGAACGCGAGGGCCGCCGCGGGCGTCCGGGGCAGGGTGTCGGCGACGGCGTCGACGAAGGAGCGCACCAGGTGGGCCGGGTCGGGGACCTGGAGCGGTCTGCGGTCGGCGACCGGGGTCGCGTACGCCTCGACGGGCATGGCGGCGGCGACGGCCCGCAGCTGCGCGACGTCGTCGGCGTCCGGCGGCCCGGCCCGCCAGGCGTCCTCGTCGGACGGGGTGAGTCCGGGCAGCAGCCGCCCGCGTGCGACGAGGTGCAGGGCGTGCAGGGCCGCGGCGCCCCAGCAGCGGGCGGCGGGGTGCGCGGTGGGATCGTGCCGGGCGGCGACGAGGAGGGGCAGCGCGTCGGTGAGGGTCAGCAGCCGGGCGGGCACGGGACGGCTCCGCAGGACCGCCCCGTGCCGCCGGACGACCACGACCTCGCCCGCGTCACCGAGGCCGGTGCCGTCCGGGAGGGGGGTCCCGTCGGGGCTCCACAGCGCGATGCGGCCGTCACGCGGCAGGGGGGCGGGGAGATGGAGGACGGCGGCGTACGGCGGCAGCCGACGTGGCGGTTCGTACGGTGCGGCCATGCTGCCCGCGCCTCCCTCCGGGTCCGGATCTGTGCAGGTGAACGCAGGGATCGCGCTCGGACCGGAAAGTCTACGGGCGGGGTCTGACAACGAGGTGCGCCGACGGCCCCGGCCTGGGGGGAACGGCCTTTCGGGGCGGCCCGCCCGAACGGTCGGAGCACCGGCGGCCACCCGCAGCCGCACCCCTGCGGCGGGCCGCCCCCGATGCGGCTCCCGGCGCGCGAGCGGTGCGACCCGAACGGGGCGCGAACGGGGCGACCCGAACGGGGCGCGAACGGGGCGACCCGAACGGGGCACTACGAGGGGCTCCCCTCGACGGAAGTCCACGAGCGCCCCGGGGCAGCCGTGCTGTCAGGGTGTGCGGTCGCCGCTTCCGGTGTCCCCGTGGTGCAGCCGGCCCAGTGCTCCGACCTGGATGACCGTGCCTCCGTGGACCGTGCCGGACATCTTGTTGTGCGCGTTGTTCACCCGCACCCCCTCGGCCTCCCGGGAGGGCTTCAGCTCGTCCAGGATCCGGCGGAGCTGCTCGGCGGACTCCGGGTCCGCCGCGAGCGTGTCGCGGATGCGCACCAGCCACTGGCCCCGCAGCACCGCCTCCATCTCGTGGTCGGCGGCGGACCTGGCAGCGGCCAGTTCGCCCCGCGTGGTCTCCAGTTCGCCCTCGACCGTCTCGACGTCCTCCGCCCTGCCCCCGCGCGAGAAGAATCTGCCGAGCAGGGAGCGTGCCTGCGCCCAGCCGTCCGTGGTCATCTGCGTCACCAGCGTGGTCGCCCCCGCCGTTGCCAGCGCGATCAATTCCGGTTCCACCGGGCCCCCTTCGTCGCGTCCGGGCGGGCCTCCGCGGCCGTGCCCGCCCCTTGCCTCCACCGTAGATCCGCCCCCGCCGCCGGGCATCCCCTTCACCGGCTTCGTGCCCGCCTTCACCCCAGGAGGAAACCCTCCGCCGCCCGGAACAGGTGGTTCCGGGCAGGCCGGGGCAGGGGTGCGCACCTGTCAGGGCGGGCCGGGCGGGCGGCGGACCCGAGCGCAAACCCGCGCCCGGGTCCGAAGTCGCACCGCCCGTGCACCCGTCCACCAGTCCCTTGCCGCCGCTCCGGTTCAGAGCGCCAGCCACCCCGCTCCCCCGTGCCAGTGCCGGCCCGCCGCGAGGTGTCCGGCGACCGCGCGTTCCAGGGAGGTGCGGCGGGGCAGTTCCGCGAACGGGGTGTCGGCGTCGCCGTACACGAAGCGGACGATGGTGCGGTCGAGGTCCTCGTCCCCCGGGGTGATCCGGGCGAAGAGGTCCTGGAACCCGATGATGTTGGAGTGTGCGGGGAGGTGGTCCCGCAGCTGCGGGTCGAGCAGCCAGGATTCGCAGACCGCCACCCGGAACCCCACCGCGGGGTAGTGGCGCGGGAAGAACTCGCGCGCCGCGGCCAGCGAACCCGCGCACGCGCCGGGGGCGAGCGGCCCGGAGAAGTCCGGGATGTGGAGGTGCAGACAGGGGTCACCCACCCGCTCGGTGCGCCCCGCCTCCGCCATCGAGGCGGCGGCCGCGCTCCGCACCGTGCCCAGCTGGAACTGGAGCCGCCCCAGCTGGTAGAGCTCGCCGCGGAAGTGCAGGGTGATCCAGTACGGGACCAGCAGCCCGCCCCGCCCGGTCAGCCTGCGGCACACCGCCATGTTGCGCCCCAGGTCGGCGAGGGTGCGCCGGGACGTGTCCGCCGGGATGCCGAGCGCACGGTGGTACGCGCGGACGTGCGGGAGCATCGCCAGGAACACCGTCACCCCGAAGTACCGCCCGGCGGCGCCCAGTTCGGCGGGCAGCAGCGGGACCTTCACCCCGCCGCCCGGCACCCCCAGGTCGCGCATCAGCCCGCGCACGGACAGCTCGCGCAGCCGGCTCCAGACGGGGTCCCCCGCCACCTCGCCCCAGAGCGCGACCAGCGGGTTGACGTCCTCGTGCGGCACGGCCAGGTCCAGCAGCACGGCGGGCAGCTCGTCGGCCGCCGGCAGCGCGGCGTCCACCTCGGGCCCTTCCAGTGCCTCCATCTCCGTCAGCCACTTCGCCAACTCCGCGTCCGCCCGCAGCACTTCCCAGACGTCCACCATGCGGACCACCCTTCCCCGTCGCTCTCCCGGAGCTCCCATCATCCCTCGCCCGGCCGCAGGACACTCCGGCTTCTGTGTCCACGAAGCGAGACCCACTCATCCACCATGCGGACCACAGTTGTCGGGCGGCGCTCGGGGCGGCAAGGATGCGGGCATGGCCCCTGCTCTCGTATCGCGTCGTCACGTGGATCTGCTGCGTGTCTCGACCATGCTCTGTCGGGCCTCTTCCTGCCGTACGTCCGGCTGCTGACGCACTGATTCCGCTCGTCCCGCAACGCCTCCCGCGCGGCCCCGTCCGCGCGCGTTGACCCGCGGGCAGGCGGACCCCGGCGCCCGGCCGGCGGCACCCCGCCCCGGCCCCGCCGGACCCGCGACCCTGCCGTACGCCGCTTCCGCGAGCCCCCGCACACTCCGCGCGCTCTCGCACCGCCCCTCCGTCGCACCCCTCCGTACGGAGTCCCGCCGCGCCCCTGCGCCGTGCGGGGCTCCCCGCTGCCTTCGAGGTCTCCCCATGCCCAGCACCGTGCCCGCAGCCACGCCGGGAACACCGCCCGCCGCGCCCCACCAGCCCCTGCTGCACTGGTTCCTGCCCACCGGCGGCGACGGTCGCGACCCCGGCGGGGTGACCGCCGTGCAGGGCCGGACGGGGGCCGCGACCCGGCGGCCCGCCGACATCGGCTATCTCTCGCAGGTGGCGCGCGCCGCCGAACAGGCCGGATTCCACTCGCTGTTGACCCCGGTGGGGCTCGGCTGCGTGGACCCGTGGATACTCACCGCCGCCCTCGCCCAGCACACCGACCGGATCGGGTTCCTGGTCGCCTTCCGGGCCGGATTCGCCAGCCCGACGCTGCTGGCCCAGCAGGCGGACGCGTTCCGCAGGTTCGCGGGCGGGCGGCTGCGGCTGAACGTGGTCACCGGCGGCGACCCCGCCGAACAGCGGGCGTACGGCGACCACCTGGCGCACGACGAACGGTACGCCCGCACCGCCGAACTCATGGCGGCGCTGCGCACCCTGCTCGCCGGTGCGGAGGCGGGCCACGAGGGCACCCACTTCCGCCTCCAGGGGGCGCGACTGGTCGACCCCGCCGTGGAGTACCCCGTACCGCTGTACTTCGGCGGTGCCTCCCCCGCCGCCGAGGACGTGGCCGCACGCCACGCCGACGTACAACTGCTGTGGGGCGAGCCGCCGTCGGCAATCGCGGAGCGCATCGCACGGCTGCGCGCGAAGGCGGACGCGGCGGACCGCGTCGCGGCGTCCCCGCACGCCGGGGCGCCGCTGCGGTTCGGACTGCGGCTGCACGTCATCTCCCGCGACACCGCCGCCGAGGCGTGGGCCGAGGCCGACCGCATCCTGTCCCGGCTCGACCCGGCGGCGGTACGCGCCAGCCAGGAGCGGTTCGCCCGGATGGACTCGGTGGGCCAGGCCAGGATGGCGGCCCTGCACGGCGGTTCGGCGGACGCGGCGAAGCTGGAGATCTCCCCCAACCTCTGGGCGGGCATCGGGCTCGTACGGGAGGGGGCGGGCACCGCACTCGTCGGCTCGCACGACGAAGTGGCGCGGCGGCTGCACGAGTACCGGGCGCTGGGCGTGGACGAGTTCGTCCTGTCCGGCTATCCGCACCTCGAAGAGGCGTACCGGGTGGGCGAGGAGGTCGCACCCCGGCTGCGGGCCCTGGTCGACGCGCCGGACCCGGCACCCGACGGCCTCCCCGCAACCGCTCCGTCCGCACCCGCCGCAGCCCCCGGCTCGCCAACCTCCGCAGCCCCCGCCCCGGCAACCGCCGCCGCGACCGCCGAGGCGGCCCGCGCATGACGCTCACCGTCCGGCCCGGGGCGCCGGCCGCCCCGGCCAAGGAGGCCCCCGCCCGCACCTCGCCCGGCCCCCACCGCCGTTTCGCCGCCCTGCGCTGGGCCGCGCTGCGCGCCGTCGCCCTGGCGGTGCTCCTCGGGACCTGGCAACTGGTGGTGCTCGCGGAGGTGTGGCCACGGGTACTGGTGCCGTCGCCCGGCGAGGTGTGGCACCAGTTCGTCCTGTCCTCGACGGTCCACGACGGGGTGCGCGGACAGAGCGGCCACCTGCTGATCGAGCACCTCGGCGTCAGCCTGCGCCGGATCGGCATCGGCACCGGGTACGCGGTCCTCGCCGGAGTGCCGCTCGGACTGCTCATCGGCGCGGTCCGCCCGATCGCCGTCGTCCTGGAACCGGCGGTGACGTTCCTGCGGACGCTGCCCCCGCTGGCGTACCTCTCGCTGCTCGTCATCTGGTTCGGCATCGACGAGTCCCCCAAGGTGTGGCTGCTGATCATCGCCGCGCTGCCGCCGATCGCCGCCGCGACCGCCGCGGCGGTGCGGACCGTTCCCGAGCACCTCGTCGAGGCTGCGCGCGCCCTGGGCGCGGGGCCGCTGTCGCTGCTGCTGTCCGTACGGCTGCCCGCGGCGCTGCCGGAGATCCTCACCGGGGTACGGATCGCCGTCGGCGTCGCGTACACCTCGGTGGTCGCGGCCGAGACGATCAACGGCGTCCCGGGCATCGGCGGCATGATCCGCGACGCGCAGCGCTACAACCAGACCGCCGTGGTCATCGTCGGGATCATCGCCATCGGACTGTCCGGCATCCTCCTCGACGCCCTGCTCAGGACCGCCGAGCGACACCTCGTCCCGTGGCGCGGCCACAAGTGAGCCGCCCCGGCGCAGCACACGAACCCGCCGGACCACGCGACCCCGCCGCAGCACACGGACCCGCCGGACCACGCGCCCCCGGCGCCGCACACGCCCCCGCCCACCCACGCGTCCTCACCACTCCTGTCGCCCCGCCCCCGCCCTCCACACCCCGGAGCCCCGCCATGTCCCTGCCGTACCCTCGTCCGCCCCAGCCGTCCCCGCTCTCCCGGCCCGGCCGCCGCGCCGCCCTCCTCGCCGCCGTCGCCGCGCTCACCTCGCTCGCCGCGACCGCCTGCGGCTTCGGCGGGTCCGACGGCGCGGGCGCCACGGACGCGTCCGGGAAGACCGTGGTCCGCATCGCCTACCAGGCGATACCCAACGCCGATCTGGTGGTGAAGAACCAGCGGCTGCTGGAGAAGGCGCTGCCGGACGTGTCCGTGAAGTGGGTCAAGTTCGACTCCGGCGGCGACGTCAACACCGCGGTCATCGCGGGCTCGGTGGACCTCGGACTCGCCGGTTCCAGCCCGGTCACCAAGGGCCTGTCCAAGCCGCTGGACATCCCGTACAAGGTCCTGTGGATCCACGACCTGATCGGCGACAACGAGGCGCTCGTCGCGAAGAAGGGCATCGGCACCGTCAAGGACCTCGCGGGGAAGAAGGTCGCGACCCCGTTCGGCTCGACGTCCCACTACTCGCTGCTCGCCGCCCTGGACGCGGCGGGCGTGCCCGCCGGCGAGGTCGAGGTGCTCGACCTCCAGCCGCAGGACGCGCTGGCCGCGTGGAAGCGCGGCGACATCGACGCCGCGTACGTGTGGACGCCCACCCTGGACGACCTCACCAAGGACGGCAAGGTCCTCACCACCAGCCGGAAGGTCGCCGACGCGGGCAGGCCGACCGCCGACCTCGGCATCGTCACCGACGCCTTCGCCAAGGGCCACCCCGAGATCGTCACCGCCTGGCTCAAGGCCCAGGACCAGGCCGTCTCGCAGGCCAAGGCGGATCCCGCGAAGGCGGCGGAGTCCATCGGCAAGGAGCTCAACATCTCGCCCGCCGACGCACGCCGGCAGCTCGGCCAGCTCGTGCTGCTCACCGCGAAGGAGCAGGCGGGGCCCGACTACCTGGGCCGCCCCGGTGCACCGGGCAAGCTCGCCGCGAACCTGCGCGACGCCGCCGGGTTCCTCAAGGGCCAGAAGGCCGTGGACGCGGTGGCTCCGCTCACCGACTTCCAGCGGGCCCTCGCGGTCGAGGAGCTGTCCCGTGCCACCGGCTGAGCCCACCACCGACGCCGCGCCCACGGCCGCGGCGGTACTGACGGACGTCACCGTGCGGTACGGGCGCGCCTCGCGCACCCTGACCGGCAGGCGCGGCGCCCCGGCCACGGCCACCGCCGTCGCGGACGTCTCGCTCACCCTCGACGACGGCGGCTTCACCGTGCTGGTGGGTCCGTCCGGCTGCGGAAAGACGACCCTGCTGCGCGTCGTCGCGGGCTTCGAGCCGGTCTCGGAGGGGTCCGTTTCGGTACGGGGAGCGGCGCCCGCGCCGGGCGGCGGCACCGGCATCGTCTTCCAGCAGCCGCGCCTGTTCCCGTGGCGCACGGTCGGCGGGAACCTGGCCTTCGCCCTCGCCAGGCACGGCGTCCCGCGCGACCAACGCCCCTCCCGCATCGCGGAGTTGCTGGAGCGGGTGGGCCTCGTGGGCATGGCGGGCCGGCGCACCTGGGAGCTGTCGGGCGGCCAGCAGCAGCGGGTGGCCATCGCCAGGGCACTGGCGGGCGAGCCCCGGCTGCTTCTGATGGACGAGCCGTTCGCCGCCCTGGATGCCCTCACCCGCGAGCGCCTCCAAGAGGAGGTCCGCACCCTGGCGGCGGACCTGGGGACGACGGTGCTGTTCGTGACGCACTCTGCGGAGGAGGCGGTACTGCTCGGCACCCGCGTCCTGGTGATGGCGGCACCCGGGGGCGCGCCGGGCCGGATCG
Source organism: Streptomyces sp. NPDC004111 (assembly GCF_042874215.1). NCBI lineage: Bacteria > Bacillati > Actinomycetota > Actinomycetes > Kitasatosporales > Streptomycetaceae > Streptomyces > Streptomyces sp. NPDC004111. The sequence goes on along the minus strand of NZ_JBIAMU010000012.1, from coordinate 307,035 downwards.
TCGCCGAGCTGGAGGTGGACCTGCCGCGCGGCCCCGGCACCGATCCGGCGGCCCTGCGCGCCACCCCCGAATTCGCCCGGCTGCGCGGCGAGTTGACGGACACGATGCGCGAGGCGGCCACGCTCCCGGCATGACGGAGGCCCCGGCGGCACCTCGAAGGAGGGCCGCCGGGGCCACCGGACGCGCGCCAGGGGCCGCGTGGACGGCCGCTGGCATCGCGTACGCGATCAACTGGTCACCGGGGCCGCCACCGCACAGAACCGCCAGGCCCCGCAGGCCCACCCGCTCTGCGCAACACCCGCAGGCCCCGCAGTCCCCCCTGCTCTGCGCAACACGGCAAGGCCCCGCAGGCCCACCCGGCCTGCGCAACACGGCAAGCCCCCAGAGACCCACCCGGTCCAGGGGCACGCCCCTAGCCCGCCGCGTCCGCCCGGTCCCTCAGCTCCCGCCACACCTTGCGCACCTGGGGCTCCAGGGCCTCCAGCGGCCCGTCGTTGTCGATCACCAGGTCCGCGACGGCGAGCCGCTGCTCGCGGGTGGCCTGCGCCGCCATCCGGGAGCGGGCGTCCTCCTCGGTCGTCCCGCGCAGCCGCACCAGCCGGTCCAGCTGTGTCCCGGGGGACGCGTCCACGACCACGACGAGGTCGTAGAGCGGCGCGAGGGAGTTCTCCGTCAGCAGCGGTACGTCGTGGACGACGACCGCGTCCGGGGCCGCCGCCCGCTCCAGCTCGGCGGACCGGGCCCCGACCAGCGGGTGCACGATCCCGTTGAGCGTCCTGAGCTTCGCCGGGTCGGCGAAGACGATCGCCCCCAGCGCGGGGCGGTCCAGGGTGCCGTCCGCCGCGAGGATGCCCTCGCCGAACGCCGCCACCACGGCGTCGAGCCCGGGAGTCCCGGGCTCGACGACCTCGCGTGCGATCTTGTCCGCGTCGACGACGACCGCGCCGTACGACGCGAGCAGCCGCGACACCTCACTCTTGCCGGCGCCGATACCGCCGGTCAGGCCCACTTTCAGCATGGCCGCAGCTTAGGGCCCCGCTCCCCGGCCGGAACCTACAGGTCTCCCTCGCGCTCGGCGAGGAACTTCTCGAACTCCAGGCCGATCTCGTCCGCCGACGGCAGGTCCTTGGCCTCCGCGACGAGGCTGCCGCGCGTCTCCGCGCCTGCCACCGCGTCGTACTGGTGCTCAAGGCCCTGGACCAGCGCGACCAGTTCCTCGTCGCCCTCGCCGACCTGCCGGTCGATCTCGTCCTGGGTGCGCCGCGCTTCCGTGCGCAGCGAGTGCGCCACCGACGGCAGCACCAGCCCGGTGGCGGCGGTGATCGCCTCCAGTACGGTCAGCGCCGAGTCGGGGTAGGCGGAGCGGGCCACGTAGTGCGGCACGTGCGCGGCGACGCCGAGCACGTCGTGCCCCGCCTCCGCGAGCCGGAACTCCACCAGCGACTCCGCCGACCCGGGCACCTGCGCCTCGTCGAACGGGCTGCGGTGGCCGGGCACCAGGTCCGTACGGTTGCCGTGCGGGGTGAGCCCCACCGGGCGGGTGTGCGGGACGCCCATCGGTATGCCGTGGAAGTTCACCGCCAGCCGCACCCCGAGCCGCTCCACGATCTGCCGCACCGCGACCGAGAACCGCTCCCACTCCACGTCCGGCTCCGGACCCGAGAGCAGCAGGAACGGCGCTCCCGTGGCGTCCTGCACCAGATGGACCTCCAGCGACGGCGTCTCGTAGGCCGTCCACCGGTCGCGCCGGAACGTCAACAGGGGCCTGCGGGCCCGGTAGTCGACCAGCCGGTCGTGGTCGAAGCGGGCCACCACCTGGTGCGGCAGGGTGTCCAGCAGCTTCTCGACGATCTGGTCGCCGGTCTCCCCCGCGTCGATGTAGCCGTCGAAGTGGTAGAGCATGACAAGTCCGGCCGACTCCTGGGCGAGCGCCATGTCGACGACTGCCAGCCCCTTCGGCTCCCATGCGTACAAACCCTGCGGATCAAGCACGATTCCCGCTACCTCCTCGTGGTTCCATGAGGAAGAACGTGCCGGGCGGCGCGGGCATTCCCTTCCACGCGCTCCTTCCCCCGTAAGCGTGCAGTTCGCGCCCGGCGGGAACCGGACCCCGACAACCGCCCCCGGACATGCGGGCCGACCCGGACATGCGGACCCGGACATGCGGGCCCGGACATGCGGCGAGGCCCGCTCCCCCGAAGGGGAACGGGCCTCGCCGTTCAGCAGGTTCGGCTGCCGACCGCCGTCATTGGGCGGTCACGCGGACCGGTGGGGGTCGGAGCGTCAGCTCTGGCCGCCCGCCAGCTTCTCGCGCAGGGCGGCCAGGGCCTCGTCCGACGCCAGGGCGCCGGAGTTGTCGTCCGACTCCGAGGAGTACGAACCGCCCGAGATGCCCGCACCGGCGTTGCCACCGGCGGCGGCCGGAGCGGCAGCGCCCTCGGCAGCGGCGGCCTCGTCGGCCTCGCGGGACTTGATGACCTGGGCCTGGTGCTGCTCGAAGCGCTGCTGCGCCTCGGCGTACTGACCCTCCCAAGCCTCACGCTGGGTCTCGAAGCCCTCGAGCCAGTCGTTCGTCTCGGGGTCGAAGCCCTCGGGGTAGATGTAGTTGCCCTGGTCGTCGTACGACGCGGCCATGCCGTAGAGGGTCGGGTCGAACTCGACCGAGGCCGGGTCGGCACCGAAGGACTCGTTGGCCTGCTTCAGCGACAGCGAGATCCGGCGACGCTCAAGGTCGATGTCGATGACCTTGACGAAGATCTCGTCGTTGACCTGGACGACCTGCTCCGGGATCTCCACGTGGCGCTCGGCCAGCTCGGAGATGTGGACCAGGCCCTCGATGCCCTCGTCGACGCGGACGAACGCACCGAACGGAACGAGCTTGGTGACCTTACCCGGGACGACCTGACCGATCTGGTGCGTACGGGCGAACTGCTGCCACGGGTCCTCCTGCGTCGCCTTCAGCGACAGGGAGACACGCTCGCGGTCCATGTCGACGTCGAGGACCTCGACGGTGACTTCCTGGCCGACCTCGACAACCTCGGACGGGTGGTCGATGTGCTTCCAGGACAGCTCGGAGACGTGCACGAGACCGTCGACGCCACCCAGGTCCACGAAGGCACCGAAGTTGACGATCGAGGAAACGACGCCGGAGCGGACCTGACCCTTCTGGAGGGTCGTGAGGAACGTCTGGCGCACCTCGGACTGGGTCTGCTCGAGCCAGGCACGGCGGGACAGGACCACGTTGTTGCGGTTCTTGTCCAGCTCGATGATCTTGGCCTCGAGCTCCTTGCCCACGTAGGGCTGGAGGTCACGGACACGACGCATCTCGACGAGAGAGGCCGGCAGGAAGCCACGGAGGCCGATGTCGAGGATGAGACCACCCTTGACGACCTCGATGACGGTGCCGGTGACGATCCCGTCCTCTTCCTTGATCTTCTCGATCGTGCCCCAGGCACGCTCGTACTGAGCGCGCTTCTTGGACAGGATGAGACGGCCTTCCTTGTCCTCCTTCTGGAGAACCAGGGCCTCGATCTCATCGCCCACGGCGACGACCTCGTTGGGGTCGACGTCGTGCTTGATGGAAAGCTCGCGGGACGGGATGACGCCTTCGGTCTTGTAACCGATGTCGAGCAGGACCTCGTCCCGGTCGACCTTCACGATGACGCCGTCGACGATGTCGCCGTCGTTGAAGTACTTGATCGTCTCGTCGATCGCGGCGAGGAAGGCTTCCTCGTTACCGATGTCGTTGACCGCTACCTGCGGGGTGGTAGAGGTGGTCTCGGTGCTGCTCGTCATGTGGGAAAGGGCTCCGGTACGGACAGTAAGTCGTAGGTACTGCTACGCCGTGAGCCCTTCGCTCTGCAGGAGACCGGACAGCCGAAGAAGCACCACCGAAAATTTCGCCGGAGGCACCTCGAAAACCGAGGGGACATGCATACAGATACGAGCGCGGCCTGCTAGGTCTGAGGCGCGCAGGCTCGCAGCGCAACTTGTAGCATACGGGGGCCGCCGGGCAGGGTCAATGCGCGAAGGCACACACCCGGGGCGGAACGCCCCATACCCGGCACAACTCAGGTTCGGCGAGGCCACAATGGCCCTTCCGCTCCCTTTCGGCACCGCCGCGGACCCGTGGACGGTGCACCGTTCGGGCGGAGCCTACTCAGACGATTCAGACGGGCGCAATGATCCACGAGGACGACGCTTTCGAGGCCCTTGACGTGTTCGGCGACTCCGCGGAGCCGGACGACTCCGAGCCGGAGGCGACCAGGCGCGAGGCCGGGGACGCCGAGAGCAGCCGGGCCAGCCGGGGCTGGTGGGACCGCAACGCGGACGAGTACCAGCAGGACCACGGGAGCTTCCTGGGCGACGACCGCTTCGTGTGGGGCCCCGAGGGCCTCGACGAGGCGGACGCGCGGCTGCTGGGCCCGGCCGGCTCGCTGAAGGGGCTCTCCGTTCTGGAGATCGGTGCGGGCGCCGCCCAGTGCGCGCGCTGGCTGGCCGCCCAGGGGGCCAGGCCGGTCGCCCTGGACCTCTCGCACCGCCAGCTCCAGCACGCGCTGCGGATCGGCGGTGGCGAGGACGGGGTGGGCCTGGTGCAGGCGGACGCGGGGGTGCTGCCCTTCGCGGACGGCTCCTTCGACCTGGCGTGCTCCGCGTACGGCGCGGTGCCGTTCGTCGCGGACCCGGTGAAGGTGTTCCGCGAGGTGCACCGGGTGCTGCGGCCCGGCGGGCGCTGGGTCTTCTCGGTCACCCACCCGATCCGCTGGGCGTTCCCGGACGAGCCCGGCCCCGAGGGCCTCTCCGTCTCGGCGTCCTACTTCGACCGGGTCCCCTACGTCGAGCAGGACGAGCGGGGCCGCGCGGTCTACGTGGAGCACCACCGCACCCTGGGCGACCGGGTCCGCGACGTGGTCGCCGGCGGCTTCCGCCTGGTCGACCTGGTGGAGCCGGAGTGGCCGGCCTGGAACAGCGCGGAATGGGGCGGCTGGTCCCCCCTCCGCGGCAACCTCATCCCCGGCACCGCCATCTTCCTCTGCGAACGCCCCTGACCCCACGCACACCAACGCCCCCTTGGGCGCCGGACCCACCCCTCTCTCCCCCCGCCCCCTTGGGCGACGGGGCCGCCCCCGGGGGCGGAACGGGCGGGCAAGGGGGCGGCCCCCGGCGGACCCGAACGCACCCCGCCCCGCACGCCCCCGCCGGACCCGCACACCCCCGCCCCCGGCCGCCCCCAGCCCCGTACCCCCACACCCCTCCCCCCCGTACGACACTGGACCCGTGATCCGCACCCACGCCCTGGCCCAGCTCCCCGTACGCACCGCCCTCCCCGCCCTCACCACCGCCCTCTCCTCCCACGGCACCGCCGTCCTCTGCGCCCCGCCGGGCACCGGCAAGACCACCCTCGTACCGCTCGCCCTCGCAGGGCTCCTCGACGACGCCCCGGCAGGCCCCCCGCGCCCGCGCCGCGTCCTCGTCGCCGAGCCCCGCCGGATCGCCGCGCGTGCCGCCGCCCGCCGCATGGCCTGGCTGCTGGGCGAGCAGGCCGGCGACCGGGTCGGCTTCACCGTGCGCGGCGAGCGCCGGGCCGGCCGGGACACCGTCGTCGAGGTCGTCACCACGGGCGTCCTGCTGCAACGCCTCCAGCGCGACCAGGAGTTGACCGGCGTCGACGTCGTCGTGCTGGACGAGTGCCACGAGCGCCACCTCGACGCGGACACCGCGGCGGCGTTCCTCCTCGACGTACGGCAGACCCTGCGCCCGGACCTGCGCCTGGTCGCGGCGTCGGCGACGACGGACGCCGCGGGCTGGGCCAGGCTGCTGGGCGGCGCACCGGTGGTGGAGGCGCAGGGGGTCTCGTACCCGGTGGAGACGGTGTGGGCGCCGCCCGCCCGCCCGGTCCGCCCGCCGCACGGGATGCGCGTCGATCCGGCCCAGCTCTCGCACGTGGCGTCGGTGGTGCGCCGGGCGCTGGCGGAGCGGACCGGCGACGTGCTGTGCTTCCTGCCCGGGGTGGGCGAAATCGCGCGTGTGGCGGGGCAGTTGGGTGGTGTGGACGCCGAGGTGCTGCAGGTGCACGGGCGGGCCCCGGCAGCCGTGCAGGACGCGGTGCTCGCGGGTTCGACGACGGGCCGCCGGGTGGTCCTGACGACGTCCGTCGCGGAGTCGAGCCTGACGGTTCCGGGGGTGCGGGTGGTGGTGGACTCGGGGCTCGCGCGCGAGCCGCGCACCGACCACGCGCGCGGGCTGAGCGCGCTGACGACGGTACGGGCGTCCCGTGCCGCGGCCCGGCAGCGGGCGGGCCGGGCCGGCCGGGAGGCCCCGGGGGCGGCGTACCGCTGCTGGGAGGAGGCGGAGGAGAGCCGGCTGCCGGCCTTCCCGAACCCGGAGATCAAGGTGGCGGACCTCACCGCGTTCGCCCTCCAGGCGGCCTGCTGGGGCGACCCGGACGCGTCCGGTCTGGCCCTGCTCGACGCTCCCCCGGCGGGGGCGATGGCGGCGGCCCGGGAGGTGCTGTCGGCGGTCGGCGCGGTGGACGCGCAGGGCCGGGCGACCGGGCGGGGCGTACGGCTGTCCCGGCTGGGCCTGCACCCGCGGCTGGGCCGCGCGCTGCTGGACGGCGCCCGGGAGGTGGGCGCGCGGCGGGCGGCCGAGGTGGTGGCGCTGCTGAGCGAGGAGCCGCCCCGGGAGTACGGCGACGACCTGGCGGCGGCCTGGCGGGCGGCCCGGCGCGGCTCCGACGGGTACGGGGCGCGCTGGAAGCAGGAGGCACGGCGGCTGTCCTCGCAGGTGGAGGGGGCCGGCGGTGCGGCGGACGGGGCTGCCGGGGCGCCGTCGGACGACGTGGTCGCGGGGCTGGTCGCGGCGCTGGCGTTCCCGGAGCGGGTGGCGCGGGCGCGGGGCGCGGGGGCGTTCCTGATGGCGTCGGGGACCGGGGCGGAGGTGACGGAGGCGTCGCGGCTGCGCAGCGCGGGGTGGCTGGCGGTGGCCGTCGCGGACCGGCCCTCGCACGCGGCGTCGGCGCGCGTGCGGCTGGCGGCGGTGATCGACGAGGCCACGGCGCGCCTCGCGGCCGAGCACCTGCGCGCGTCCGCCGAGGAAGTGCGCTGGGAGGGCGGTGATGTCGTCGCCCGGCAGGTGGAGCGGCTGGGGGCGGTGGAACTGACCGTACGGCCGCTGAAGGACGCACCGCGCGCACGGGTGCACGAGGCGCTGTGCGAGGGGCTGCGGCGGGAGGGGCTCGGGCTGCTGCGCTGGTCGCGGGACGCACAGGGGCTGCGGGAGCGGCTGGCGTTCCTGCACCGGGTGCTGGGGGCGCCGTGGCCGGACGTGTCGGACGGGGCGCTGGCGGGGCGTACCGGGGAGTGGCTGGAGCCGGAGCTGTCGCGGGCGCGGCGCCGCTCCGACCTGGGCCGGATCGACGCCGGGCAGGCGCTGCCGCGGCTGCTGCCGTGGGCGACCGGGGAGGCGTCCCGGCTGGACGAGCTGGCCCCGGAGCGGATCGCGGTGCCGAGCGGGTCGCGGATCCGGGTGGACTACGGGGGTGAGCAGCCGGTGCTCGCGGTGAAGCTGCAGGAGATGTTCGGTCTGGCGCGAACGCCCCGGGTGGGGGGTGCGGCGCAGGTGCCGGTGCTGGTGCACCTGCTGTCGCCGGCCGGGCGTCCGGCGGCGGTGACGGCGGACCTGGAGTCGTTCTGGCAGGACGGCTACCGGGCGGTCCGGGCGGAATTGCGGGGCCGCTACCCGAAGCACCCCTGGCCGGAGGACCCGTCGACGACGGCCGCGACCCGCCACACAAAGCCCCGCCCCAACTGACCCCACCGTGCCCCGCCCCCCTTGGGCGGCGGGGCCGCCCCCGGGGGCGGAACGGGCGGGCAAGGGGGGCGGCCCCCGGCGGAGCCGCACCCCTCTGCCCCGGACGCCCCCGCCCCGTACACCCCTCCCCGCCCCGCCCCCACTCACCTCACCGCCGACACCTCCGTCACCCCGCTCCCCTCCCCCTCGCTCCCCCTCTCCCGCCCCCGCCGGGACTTCGCCTCCAGCCACAGGGACAGGCCCAGCAGGGCGAGACCCAGGGCGAGGAAGCCCCAGGGGAGGTACGAGGTGAGGAGCAGGACCAGGGTGCGGTTGGACTTGACCAGGGCGACGGTCGAGTCGACGTAGTCCGCGCGCATCTTGACGTGCCCGGAGAACGCGGTGACCTTGTCCCGGCCGCCCAGCAGGGTGCCGCCGCGCATCTCCTCCTGGTGGATCTCCTCGCCGTTGACGGGGGCGCCGGTCACCGGGTCCACCCAGAACATCCGCTTGGTCGTGTACCACATGCTCGTACCGGTCTGCTTCTCCAGCTTGGTGGAGTCGATGCCGGGCATCGGCATCTTCTTGGGGTAGCGGACCTTGGTCCAGGGGATGGTCTGCTCGAAGTAGTAGACCTCCAGACCGCGGAAGTTCTGGGTGCCCCGGTAGTGGATGGGGGCCGTCTTCAGGGCCCGGTAGTCGTAGTACTCGTAGTCGCGCTTCTCGGTCAGGAAGGGCCACTTGTACTCGATGCCCCGGCGCTGCACCGGGTCGCCGTCGACCATCTCGCCGGTGGCGTGCACCGGGTCCTGGGTGTGCGCGTCGAAGATGTAGCGCTCCGGGATGGAGGAGATCATCTTGCCGTCGGGGCCGACGACGTAGGAGAGGGTGTCCCAGACGACGACGTCGCGGCCGGCCGTCGCCTCGATCTTCTCGGACTCCTCGACGTTGCCCTTGAGGGTCTGCACGATGGTCAGCTTCTCGACCTTCTTGGCCTGCATCGTGCCGTAGTCGACGAGGACGGCGGGCTTCGCCTCCAGTACGGCCTCCTGGTACTGGCTGGGCGGGATCTTGGCCAGCCTGGGGAAGGCGTACCAGCGCAAGAGCGGGGACAGCGCGGCGAAGAAGACCGCGAAGGCGAGCAGGACCAGGCTGGCTTTGCGTCGCATCTGCGGCTCGCCCCCTACTTCTTCGGGCCGGGGACGGTGGTCAGCAGCGGCTTCGGCGAGGTCTCGCCGGGCGGTGCGCCGATGGCCGTGATGGTGAGGACCAGGGCGAACGCCGCGGCCAGTCCGACGGCGGCGGCGATGAGTGCGCGCATGGCCCGACTCCCTCCCGAGATACGGTTTCTGACGTACCGTCAGCGAGGGGGCACGGTAGCAACGGGGGCGCGAGACGGGAAGGGCCGGGGACGCGACGGCGTCCCCGGCCCTTCCTGTGTGCGCCCGGCCTCCGGGGCGCGCTGGTGTGCTACGGCTTGGCCGTGCCCGAGGGCGATGCCGAACCCGACGGGGTCGTCCCCGGGGTGGTCGGCGTCGTCGTGGGCGGCGTGGTCGGGGTCGTGGGCGGAGTGGTGGGCGGCGTCGTCGGCGGCGTGGTGGTCGCGGCGGTGACCTTCAGCTCCACGTTCAGTACGACGTCGTCGGCCACGATGCGCAGGACGTAGGTGCCCGGCGTGCCGTCCGCGTACAGCTTCGGCAGCTTCACCGTGCCGTCGGCGCCGGTGACCAGGCCGCCCACGGTACGTACCGCCTTTCCGTCCGCGGCCTTGAAGTAGGGGCCCTTGGTGCCGGCGATCACGGCGGAGACCTTGGCCCCGGCGAAGGCCTTGCCGCCGTCGGTGGCCTTGACCTCGACCTCGTCCTTGAAGACCGTCCCGGCCTCGGCCTTGAGCGCGGTGTCCGAGGTACGGGCGAGCGCGTCGGCCTTGGGCGCCGGTGCGGGCCTGGCGGTGACGGAGGCCCAGAACTCGGTGGCCGGCACGCCCGCCGCGCTCGCCCGGATCACGAAGGAGCCTGCCTTCTCGCCCGCCGCGAGCACCGGCGCGGTCGCGGTGCCGTCCTTGCCGGTGGTGACGGTGGTGCGCAGCGCGTTGCCCGGGAAGCGGGCGCCGGTGGCGCCGACCAGGGTGAAGTCGACCTTGACCCCGGCGACCGGCTTCCCCGCGGCGGACAGGGCGCGCACGGCGGGCCGGGCGGCGAAGTTCTTGCCCGCGACGGCGGTGATCTTCTGCCCGCTCGCCGCGGCCAGCTTGGACACCTTGGCGGGCGTCGTCGGCGGCTTGGTCGGCGGCTTGGTGCCCGGGGTGGTCGGCTTCGTGCCGGGAGCGGTCGGCTTCGTACCGGGCTTGGTGGCACCGGGGGCCGGTGTGGTGGCACCGGGGGCCGGTGTGGTGGGTGCCGGCGGTACCACGGGGCCGCCGCCCGCGCCCGGCCCGGCGGTGGGCGGGCTGTCGGGCTCGGGGACGGAGGGCTGGACGCCGGAGCCGTCGGGGACCTCGTGGGTGCCGCGGTTGTAGAAGTCGTACCAGGACAGGACCGTCCGCAGGTACTCCCGCGACCGGTTGTAACTGAGGATCGCCCGGTCGCGGTCCTCGGGGTTGGTCATGTCGCGGGAGCCCGCGCAGAGGTAGTGCCCGGCGGCGAGGGCCGCGTCGTAGATGTTGTTCGGGTCCTTGCGGCCGTCGCCGTTGCCGTCCTTGCCGTTGCGGGCCCAGGTCGACGGGATGAACTGCATCGGGCCTATCGCCCGGTCGTACGTGGCGTCGCCGTCGAACTCGCCATTGTCGGTGTCCGCGATGTGGGCGAAACCGACACCGTTGAGCACCGGGCCGCGGATCGGCTTGAGGGTGTTGCCCTGCGCGTCGACCTGTCCGCCGCGCGCCTGGCCCGACTCCACCTTGCCGATCGCGGCGAGGAGTTGCCACGGCAGCCGGCAGGAGGGGTCGGCCGCCTCGACTGCCGCCTGCGCCTTCTTGTACGCGTCCAGCACGGTCGCCGGGAGGCCCGCCTCCGCGGCGCCGACCGGGGTGGTGCTGCCGCCGGGGGTGCCTGTCGTCGGTCCCGGGGTGGGGGTCGTCAGCGGTGGCAGGTCCGTGTAATAGGGGGAGTTGCCGGTGGCCGCGGACTCGGGCTTGGGCTTCGCGCCGGCCGTCTGACCGTCGTACGTTCCCGGGGCTCCGGGAGCCTGCGACGCGGACAGAGCGGCCACGGCTATCGCCGCGACCGCCGTCGTGGTCGCACCCTTGCGCAAACGGCGACCGAATTGTGCTGCCATGCGAGTGGTCCCTCCCCATCGGCGGCAGTGCGCGCTCCCCAGCGCGACGACCCACGTGACACTACGACAACTCTCGGCGGCCGAACACAGGGTTCTGGGTGCTTTTCACCAGTTCGACACCTGAGAAACTCCTGAAAGACCGGCCCCAACGGTCCCGCATACTGAGCGTTATTGATCACAACCGGTCACGTGCGCAGCAGATGCCATCAGGGGGACAAGGGTGCCTTTCACACTCAGCCATGCCGCGGCCGTGCTGCCCGGGATACGGCGCAGCGGCACCGGACGCGGCCCCTTCCTCGCGTCGGCGCTGGTGGCCGGTTCCTTCGCGCCCGACCTGACGTACTACGCCGCGTCCGGCGTCCCCGGCGGCATGGAGTTCGGCGGTCTCACGCACTCGGTGCCGGGCATCCTCACCGTCGATGTGCTGTGCGCGGCGCTGCTGGTGGGGTTGTGGCTGCTGGTGCGGGCACCCCTGGTGGCACTGCTGCCGCGCCGCATGCAGGGACGGGTGTACGGGTTCGTGCGCGGGGAGCGCTGGGAGCGGGGGTCGGCGGCGCTGGCCGGGAAGTTCGTGCTGTCGGCGGTGGTGGGGGCGCTGACCCACGTGGCGTGGGACCTCTTCACGCACCCGGGGCGGCTCGGCATGGAACTGTTCCCGGTACTCGGGCAGGTCGTCGCGGGGTTTCCGCTCTACACGTACGCGCAGTACGGGACTTCGGCGCTGGCCGCGCTCGGGCTCGGCTGGTTCCTGCTGACGGCGCTGCGGCGGCAGGGGGGCGGGGGTGCGGGGCTGGGTGAAGGCGTGGGGCCGGGTGAAGGCGTGGGGCCGGGTGAAGGTGCGGGGCCGGGTGAAGTACCGCTGCTGGACGTGCGGCGGCGGGTGGCCGGGGGCGGGCTGCTGCTGGGGTGCGCGGTGGTGGGGGCGGTGCAGCGGTGTGTGCGGTGGGCGGCGGCTCAGAGTGTGCCGCTGCGGCCGTTCGACTACATCCCGACGATCTGCTTCGGGGCGGGGGCGGGGTTGATGGTGGGGCTTGTGCTGTATGCGGGGCTGGTGAGGTGGTGGGGGCGGGAGACGGTCGGGGCGGAACGGGTGCGGGTGCCGTAGGGCGGGGCGGGAGGGGTTCGGGTGCCGGGGGCGTCCGGGGCGGGGTGCGTGCGGCTCCGCCGGGGGCCGCCCCCTTGCCCGCCCGTTCCGCCCCCGGGGGGCGGCCCCGCCGCCCAAGGGGGCGGGGGCGGGGCCTGGTGACCCGGGGGGTCAGTGGGCGGCGGATTCCCAGTTGGCGCCCACGCCCACCGAGACGTCCAGCGGGGCGCGCAGTTCCACGGCCGAGGACATCTCGTGGCGGACGATCTCCTCGACCCGCTCCCGCTCGCCCTCCGCGATCTCCAGCACGATTTCGTCGTGCACCTGGAGCAGCATCCGCGAGGTCAGCCCGGCCTTCTCCAGCGCCGCGTCCACCTTCAGCATCGCGACCTTGACGATGTCGGCCGCGGTGCCCTGGATCGGGGCGTTGAGCGCCATCCGCTCGGCCATCTCGCGGCGCTGGCGGTTGTCGCTGTTGAGGTCGGGCAGGTAGCGGCGGCGGCCCAGCATCGTCTCCGTGTACCCGGTCGCGCGGGCCTCCTCCACGGCGCGCTGGAGATAGTCCTGCACCCCGCCGAACCGCTCGAAGAAGGTGTTCATCAGGCCGCGCGCCTCGCCCGCGTCGATGTTCAGCTGCTGGGACAGACCGAACGCGGACAGCCCGTAGGCCAGCCCGTACGACATCGCCTTGATCTTGCGGCGCATCTCGGCGTCGACCGCGGAGCGCTCCACCCCGAACACCTGGGAGGCGACCGTGGTGTGCAGGTCCTCGCCCGACCTGAACGCCTCGATGAGGCCCTCGTCCTCGGAGAGGTGGGCCATCACGCGCAGTTCGATCTGGCTGTAGTCGGCCGTCATCAGGCACTCGTAGCCCTCGCCGACGACGAACCCGCGGCGGATCGCCCGGCCCTCGTCGGTGCGGACCGGAATGTTCTGCAGGTTGGGGTCGGTGGAGGACAGGCGTCCGGTGGCCGCGACCGTCTGGTTGAAGGTGGTGTGGATGCGGCCGTCGGCGGCGACCGTCTTGATCAGGCCCTCGACGGTGACCCGCAGCTTGGCCTGCTCCCGGTGACGCAGCATGATCACCGGCAGCTCGTGCTCGGTCTGCGCCGCCAGCCAGGCCAGCGCGTCCGCGTCTGTGGTGTACCCGGTCTTGGTCTTCTTCGTCTTGGGCAGCGCCAGCTCGCCGAAGAGGATCTCCTGGAGCTGCTTGGGCGAGCCGAGGTTGAACTCGCGCCCCGCCGCGTCGTGCGCCTCGCCGACCGCCTGCTGCACGGCACCCGCGAACTGCTGCTCCATGGACTCCAGATGGGCCCGGTCGGCGGCGATGCCGTGCCGCTCCAGGCGGGCCAGCAGGATCGAGGTGGGCAGCTCCACGTCGTGCAGCAGCTCGGCGGCGCCGACCTCCTTCAGCCGCGCGTCGAAGGCCTCGCCCAGGTCCAGGACGGTGCGCGCCTGCGTCATCAGCGCGTCCGCCTCGGCCCGGTCGTCCTCCTCGGAGCCGAACGCCAGCTGACCTTCGGCGACCGCCGCCGGTGCCAGCTCGCGGCCCAGGTACTCCACCGACAGCGCGTCCAGTGCGAAGGAGCGGCGGCCCGGCTTCACCAGGTACGCGGCGAGCGCGGTGTCCATGGTGACCCCGGCGACCTGCCAGCCGTGCTCGGGGAAGACCCGCATCGCACCCTTGGCGTTGTGCAGCACCTTGGGGCGCTCGGGGTCCGCGATCCAGCCGGCGAAGGCCTTCTCGTCGGCCTCGTCGATCGCCGCCGGGTCGAACCAGGCGGCCTTGCCGTCGGCCGCCGCGAGGGCGACCTCGGTGACGTTGCCGGTGCCCAGCGCCCAGGTGTCGACGGTGGCCACGCCCAGCGGCCGGGCGCCGTGCTCCGCCAGCCACGGGGCCAGCTCGCCGGCGGCCAGCACCGCCCCGTCGAGCTCGATGCCGGCGGCCGGGGCGACCGCCTCCTCCTCGGCCGCGCCGGGGTCGACCGCGTACAGCCGCTCGCGCAGCGACGGGTTGCGGATCTCCAGCACGTCCAGCACACCGGCCACCGCGTCGCGGTCGTAGGGGGCGCGCGCCAGGTCGGCGGGGCCCTTGGCCAGCTCCACGTCGCGCACCATCTCGGTGAGCTTGCGGTTGAGCTTCACCGCGTCCAGGTGGTCCCGGAAGTTCTGCCCGGCCTTCCCCTTGACCTCCTCGGCACGCTCCACCAGGTCGGCGAACGAACCGAACTGGTTGATCCACTTCGCGGCGGTCTTCTCGCCGACGCCGGGGATGCCGGGCAGGTTGTCGGACGGGTCGCCGCGCAGCGCCGCGAAGTCCGGGTACTGCTGCGGGGTCAGCCCGTACTTCTCCTCGACCTTGGCCGGGGTGAAGCGGGTCAGCTCGGAGACGCCCTTGGTCGGGTAGAGGACGGTGACGTGCTCGGTGATCAGCTGGAAGGAGTCCCGGTCGCCGGTCACGATCAGTACGTCGAACCCGGCCTCCTCGGCCTGCGTGGCGAGCGTGGCGATCACGTCGTCCGCCTCGAAGCCGTCGACGGCGAACCGGTCGACGTGCATCGCGTCCAGCAGCTCCCCGATCAGCTCGACCTGCCCCTTGAACTCGTCGGGGGTCTTGGAGCGGTTCGCCTTGTACTCGGGGAACTCCGTCGAGCGCCACGTCTTGCGCGACACGTCGAACGCCACCGCCAGGTGCGTGGGCGCCTCGTCACGCAGGGTGTTCGCGAGCATCGACGCGAAGCCGTAGATGGCGTTCGTCGGCTGGCCGGAAGCGGTCGTGAAGTTCTCCGCGGGCAGCGCGAAGAACGCACGGTAGGCCAGGGAGTGCCCGTCCATGAGGAGCAGGCGGGGGCGCGCCCCGGCGGCTCCGTTCTCCTTGCCGCCTCCGGCGGAGGGGGTCTTTTCTGCGGTCTTCGCTGCTGTTTTTGCCACGCCCCCGATCCTAGGCGGCGCCACTGACAATTCGGTCCGCGAACCGTTCACGCTGCGCCCCCGGCGGGTTCACTGTCAGTGGTCCGTGACAGGATCGAAGACGCAGTACGCCGATGCGAGGAACCACCGCTCGAAGGGGAGCGCCATGGCAGCGAAGCCGCCCGCAGGGGACCCGGTCCAGGACGCGCCGCAGGTCGCCTCCCCCCAGCACGCCGCCGCCGGCCTGCCCGCCGTCGCGCACACGCTGCGCGCCGCCCACCAGCAGATGGGCACCCTGCGCACCGCCCGCACCCTCCTCAAGGTCAACCAGAAGGACGGCTTCGACTGCCCCGGCTGCGCCTGGCCGGAGGAGGACCGCCGGCACCGGGCCGAGTTCTGCGAGAACGGGGCGAAGGCGGTCGCCGAGGAGGCCACCCTGCGCCGGGTCACCCCCGCGTTCTTCGCCGCCCACCCGGTCTCCGAGCTGGCCGGGCGCAGCGGGTACTGGCTGGGCCAGCAGGGCCGGATCACCGAGCCGATGTACCTGGCGGAGGGCTCGGACACCTACGAGCCGGTGACCTGGGAGCGTGCCTTCGAGCTCATCGGCGGCGAACTGAAGGCGCTGTCCTCCCCCGACGAGGCCGTCTTCTACACCTCGGGCCGCACCAGCAACGAGGCGGCGTTCCTGCTCCAGCTCTTCGCCCGCGAGTTCGGCACCAACAACCTGCCCGACTGCTCCAACATGTGCCACGAGTCGTCCGGCTCCGCGCTGACCGAGACCATCGGCATCGGCAAGGGCAGCGTCTCCCTGGAGGACCTGCACCGGGCCGACCTGATCGTCGTCGCCGGGCAGAACCCGGGCACCAACCACCCGCGCATGCTGTCCGCCCTGGAGAAGGCCAAGCGGGCCGGCGCGCGGATCATCTCGGTGAACCCGCTGCCCGAGGCGGGCCTGGAGAAGTTCAAGAACCCGCAGACCCCGCAGGGCATGCTCAGGGGCACCGCCCTCACCGACCTCTTCCTGCAGATCCGCCTCGGCGGCGACCAGGCCCTCTTCCGCCTCCTCAACAAGCTGATCCTTGAGACCGAGGGCGGCGTCGACGAACTGTTCGTGCGGGAGCACACCCACGGGTACGAGGAGTTCGCGGCGGCGGCGAAGGCCGCCGACTGGGACGAGACGCTGGCCGCGACCGGACTGGCGCGCACCGACATCGAGCGCGCGCTGCGCATGGTCCTGGAGTCCCGGCGCGTCGTCGTGTGCTGGGCGATGGGCCTCACCCAGCACAAGCACTCGGTGCCGACCATCCGCGAGGTCGTCAACTTCCTCCTGCTGCGCGGCAACATCGGCCGCACCGGAGCCGGGGTCTGCCCGGTGCGCGGCCACTCCAACGTCCAGGGCGACCGCACCATGGGCATCTTCGAGCGGCCCGCACCCGCCTTCCTCGACGCCCTCGACAAGGAATTCGGCATCACCTCGCCGCGCCACCACGGGTACGACGTGGTGCGCGCCATCCAGGCGCTGCGCGACGGCGACGCCAAGGTGTTCTTCGCCATGGGCGGCAACTTCGTCGCCGCGACCCCCGACACCCACGTCACCGAGGCGGCGGTGCGCCGGGCCCGCCTCACCGTCCACGTGTCGACCAAGCTCAACCGCTCGCACGTCGTCACCGGCACCCGGGCGCTGATCCTGCCCACGCTCGGCCGCACCGACAAGGACGTCCAGAAGAGCGGCAAGCAGTTCGTCACGGTCGAGGACTCGATGAGCATGGTGCACGCCTCGCGCGGCAACCTGCCGCCAGCGAGCCCGCACCTGCTGTCCGAGCCCGCCATCGTCGCCCGGATGGCCCGCGCCGCCCTCGGCGAGGACTCGGCCACCCCGTGGGAGGAGTTCGAGCGCGACTACGCCACCATCCGCGACCGGATCTCCCGGGTCGTCCCCGGCTTCGAGGACTTCAACGCCCGGGTGGCCCGCCCCGGCGGCTTCACCCTCCCGCACGGCCCGCGCGACGAGCGCCGCTTCCCCACCGCCACCGGCAAGGCCAACTTCACCGCCGCACCCGTGGAGTACCCCGAACTCCCGGCCGGGCGGCTGCTGTTGCAGACGCTGCGCTCGCACGACCAGTACAACACCACCATCTACGGTCTCGACGACCGCTACCGGGGCATCAAGGACGGCCGCCGCGTCGTGCTGGTGCACCCCGAGGACGCCCGCGCACTCGGGTTCGCCGACGGCTCGTACGCCGATCTCGTCAGCGAGTGGAAGGACGGCGTCGAGCGCCGCGCCCCCGGCTTCCGGGTGGTGCACTACCCGACCGCCCGCGGCTGCGCCGCCGCCTACTACCCGGAGACCAACGTCCTGGTCCCGCTGGACGCGACGGCCGACACCAGCAACACCCCCGCCAGCAAGTCCGTCGTCGTGCGTCTGGAACAATCACCGACCGGCTGAGCGTTTGCTTAGCGAGTGTCAGTGATGGACCCGGACGCGCATCGAACGGAGCCCCGCCCATGGGTGAGCAGTCGCAAGTGAAGTTCCCGCAGGAAGTCGTCGACGAGTACGCAGCCCTCGGCGTCGACCTCCCCGCGCTGTTCTCCGCCGGGCACCTCGGCACCCGGATGGGTGTGGAGATCGTCGAGGCGTCCGCCGACCGCGTCGTGGGCACCATGCCCGTCGAGGGCAACACCCAGCCGTACGGACTGCTGCACGGCGGCGCGTCGGCGGTGCTCGCCGAGACCCTGGGATCGGTCGGCGCCATGCTGCACGGCGGCAGCGGCAAGCTCGCCGTCGGCGTCGACCTCAACTGCACCCACCACCGGGGCGCCCGCAGCGGACTGGTGACCGGTGTGGCCACCCCCGTCCACCGCGGACGCTCCACCGCCACCTACGAGATCGTCATCACCGACGAGCAGGACAAGCGGGTCTGCACGGCCCGCCTGACCTGCATGCTGCGCGACGTCCCCACGGCCTGACTAAGGCCGCCGGTCACCTCCCGACCGGCAGCGTCACACTGCTCACCCCGGCCCGGACCGTCATCCGTGTCCCGGCCGGGTGGCGCAGGGTGTAGTCGTAGTCCGTCGAGATCAGCACCACGCCCAGCCGGTGCCCCTTCTTGAAGACGTACTCCTGCGGCTGCATCTCCCACCTCAGCCCGTACTCCCGGCCCTCCACGACCCTGTCCTGGCGGGAGAGGGAGTTGCGGTTGCGGGCGTCCAGCCAGCCCCGCGACACGATCTTGAAGTCGGCGCTCTCGGTGCGGTGCCTGGTCCGGTAGGCGCAGCCGGTGTCGCCGGGGATGCCCTGCCCGTAGCAGACCTGCGGCTGCGAGGTGTCCGCCACCAGGCCCGCCGTCGCCCGGGTGTCCTTCCCGTAGTCGACCAGCAGCGCCGTCACGTACGGCGAGGTCCCCTCCAGCGAGGCACGCACCGACACCTTCGGCACCCCGTTGATCCGCAGGTCCTTCGCGAGGGCGCCCGTCGTGTACGCCAGCCGGTTCGGGTTCGTCCCGTCGGGCGCGGCCACCAGTTCCTCGGCCTTCACGGTGCGGCCCGCATCCGTCAGCGACTGCTTCACCGGCGGCCCCGGCCGGGCGGACAGCCCGTCGGCGTTCAGCCGCAGCGTCTGCTCACGGGTCCCGCGGGCCGGCCAGTCGGACTGCCGCTGCCAGCTGAAGTCCGCCTGCTCGACATCCACCTTCGGCTCGTCCAGCGCACCGTTCCTCAGCCCGTACAGCCAGTAGTCGAACCACTGGTGGGTCTGGCGCAGCCACTCCTCCATCCGGAGCGGCATCGGGTTGCTGTGCCCGGCCCGGTGCAGCCACATCTTGCGCGGCACCCCGTTCCTCTTCAGCGCCTCCCACAGCTGGAGGGACTGCTTGGTCTTCACGTTCCAGTCGTTGAAGCCGTGGACGACGAAGACCCCGGCCTTGATCCTGGCGACGTCCTTGAGGTAGTCCCGCTCCCGCCAGAACGGCCCGTAGTCCCCGCTCGTCCGGTCCTGCCGGGCGGTCAGCGCGTCGTGGACCGGCGCGCAGACCTCCGGGTTCGTCCGGCTGGTGACGCCCTTGGCGAGGATGTCGGTGTCCTCGCCCTGGTAGCCGCCCGGGGCGACGACCCCGCCGCCGGCCCGGTAGTAGTCGTACCAGGAGGAGATCCCGGAGATCGGCACGATCGCCTTCAGGCCCTTGACGCCGGTGGACGCGACGGCGGTGGGCAGCGTCCCGTTGTACGAGATCCCCATCATCGCGGAGTTGCCCGTCGACCAGGTCGCGGAGACCGGCTTCCCGGCCGGGTCCCAGCCCCTGGCGCGTCCGGCCAGCCAGTCCACGGCGGCCTTCGCGCCGAGGGTCTCGTTGCGCCCGCCGGAGGTGGAGCAGCCGGTGGCGGCGCCCGTGCCGACGTTGTCGACCTCGGCGACCGCGTAGCCGCGCGGCAGGTAGTAGTTGTCGTAGTAGCCGCCGTACGTCACCGGGCCCGCGGCGGCCAGTGAGGGCTGCCGGGCGGCTGCCCGGAGCCGCCGGCCGTCCAGCGGCAGGCCGTCCTCGTCGAGGTCGACGTTGTGGAACGGCACGTCGGGGCCGCCGCCCCAGTACGGGCTCGCCTCGATGATCGTGGCGACCTTCAGCCCGGCGTCGGTCTCCCGGGGCCGCAGGATCCGCATCCGTACGGTGTCCCGCCTGCCGTCGTTGTCGCTGTCCGCCTCGGTCTCGACGTCGACCAGCTGGTACACGGCGTCGGCGCGCGAGAACACCGGCTGCGTGGTGTTGTCGACGATCTTCAGCGCGGGCCGGGTCTCCCGCGCGGGCGGCGGGTCCTGCGCGGCGGCCCGCGCGGGAAGCGCGGCGAGCAGGGAGGCGGCGAGCGCCGCCGTCCCCCACTTGCGTACGTGCGATGCTCTGGTGCGTGTTCCGTTCGGTCTCGCCATCGGGCAGCCTCCAGGGGCACGGGTGGGTGACGATCACGCGCGGGGCGCACCGCACATTCCACCGCTCCCGCCCCCGCCGCACCAGAGGGCACACCCCCGGCCGGCCGCACACCCGCCGCGTCCGCACCACCCGGCCCGCGCCGCCCCCGAGGGCCGGTACGCAACCGCGGCGCGGAATCTTGCGCATTCCAACCGCCGTCCTACCTTGAGGAGATGGAGCCGAAGCGCACGTCCGCCGTCGTCACCGCTCTCCTCACCGCGCTCACCGCAGCGGCCCTGCTGACCGGCTGCGACAGCGGTACGAACACGGCCCTGCCGACACCCGCCGCGACCCCCTCCTTCCCGCCGCCGACCACCAAGTCGCCGGCCCGGATCTGCTCGGAGATCACCGCGCACTGGGTGCGCGAGCGGCTCGCCGGACGGGGCACCGGCGACTTCATGAAGGAAGGGCTCTCCAACGGCACGAACGACATCGTCGTAGCAGTCATGGCAGCCGCCCGCAAGGAGCGCGAACGCGCCGGTGACGCGGCGGCCGAGAAGCTCATCACCGACCGCACCACACACGACTGCACCGAGCGATACCGCAACGGAACGCCCACCGGGAACCCCTGGCACTGACCCCCCGCCCCGCCGGACAGTGACCGTTCTCCGGGATTTACCGTCCGCATGCCGCGAAAAAGTTACACAGCGTAACACTTGCGAGAAGTGGAACCACCCATTCCAGGGCGTTGCGAAATACCCCCCAAACCCCCCGCACACAAGATGTCCGCATACCGGACTGTCAGCACCATGAACACCCCAAGCCCCTTAACTCAGCTGGGAATTCCCGGTATTCGAGATTCCGCGCCCCTGCGGAAAGGTCCGAAAAACCCCACCTGCTCCCCCCGCCCCTGGCCACGGCATAACAAGAGCGTCACATCCTGTGCACGCCGCTCCCCGCCGCCTCCGCCTGCGCTTAGAGTCACGGCCAGTCACCGCGCCGCCGGGCGCGTCGCCACAGCACCTCTCAGCAACTCCCGAGTACGGCCCGGCGATCAACTCGGCTCTCCTCGTGCCGAGGAGGCCGCGCCAGGGAAAGGACCCCTTCGTGCGACACCGTTCTCTGCTCATCCTCACCACAGTGCTCACCACCGGAGCACTGACCCTCACCGCCTGTGGATCCCGCGACGACAACGGTGGCGGCGGCGGTGAAAAGGGCGGCAAGACCAAGGTCGTCATCGGTGTTGACTCCCCCACCAGCGGCGACCTCTCCGCACTGGGCCTCGGCATCCGCAACTCCGCGGACCTCGCCGCCAAGACGGCCAACAAGAGCAACACCGTCCCCGGCGTCGAATTCGTCACCCAGCCCCTCGACGACCAGGCCCAGCCCTCCGTCGGCCAGCAGAACGCCGCCAAGTTCATCAGCAACAAGGACGTCGTCGGCGTCGTCGGCCCGCTGAACTCCAGCGTCTCCCAGTCGATGCAGAAGCCCCTCAACGACGCCAAGCTCACCCAGGTCTCCCCGGCCAACACCGGAACCGAACTGACCCAGGGCGACGGCTGGAAGACCGGCGACAAGAAGCGGCCCTTCGCCACCTTCTTCCGCACCGCCACCACCGACCAGGTCCAGGGCGCCTTCGCGGCCAAGTACCTCTTCTCCACCGCGAAGATCGACAAGGTCTACCTGATCGACGACCAGAAGACCTACGGCGCCGGACTCGCCGCGTCCTTCAAGGACCAGTTCACCAAGCTCGGCGGCAAGATAGTCGGCACCGACCACGTGAACCCCGAGGACCGCGACTTCAACGCCGTCGTCACCAAGGTCAAGAAGGCCGGCGCCAAGGCCCTCTACTACGGCGGCGAGTACCCCGCGGCCGGCCCGCTCAGCCAGCAGCTCAAGGACGGCGGCACCAACATCCCGCTCATGGGCGGCGACGGCATCTACAGCGCCGAGTTCCCCAAGCTGAACAAGAAGGCCGAGGGCGACCTCGCCACCTCCGTCGGCAAGCCCGTCGAGCAGCTCGACTCCGCCAAGAAGTTCATCAGCGACTACAAGGCGGCCGGCTACAAGGAGGGCTACGAGGCCTACGGCGGCGGCACCTACGACGCCACCTGGTCGATCATCGAAGCCGTCAAGATCGCCGTCGCCGACAACGGCGGCAAGGTCCCCGGCGACCTGCGCACCAAGGTCCTCGACGCCATGGCCAAGGTCAAGTTCGACGGCGTCACCGGCCCCGTCTCCTTCGACGAGTTCGGCGACACCACCAACACCATGATGACCGCCTACCAGATCGAAAAGGGCGCCTGGAAGCCGAAGTTCAGCGAGGCGTACAAGCCGTAATCCGGCCGCCGCACCACGCGTCACCCCCAGACCGCGCGGGCGCGCCATCAGCGCTCCCGCGCGGTGCCATATTCCGAACCACTGACGGAGGCCCTGCGGTGCACGAACTGCCGCAACAGCTGGCCAATGGACTCATCCTCGGCGCGATGTACGGTCTCATCGCGATCGGCTACACGATGGTCTACGGCATTGTCCAGCTCATCAACTTCGCCCACGGCGAGATATTCATGGTCGGTGGCTTCGGCGCACTGACCGTCTACCTGATACTGCCCACCGGATTCTCCCTCGGTGCGGCGATCCCGCTCATGATCCTCGGCGGAATCGTCGTCTCCGTCGCCGTGGCGACAACCGCGGAACGCTTCGCCTACCGGCCCTTGCGAGGCGCACCACGGCTGGCCCCCCTGATCACCGCGATCGGGCTCTCCATCGTTCTCCAGCAACTCGTCTGGCAGTGGTACCCCGACGCGAAGAAGGACCACCCCTTCCCGCAGTTCGAGGGCGGCGCCTTCAGCTTCCTGGGCGCCAACATCCTGCCCGGTGGACTCTTCCTGCTCATCGCCGCACCGATCTCCATGATCGTTCTCGGGCTCTTCGTCAACAAGACCCGCACCGGCCGCGGCATGCAGGCCACCGCCCAGGACCCCGACACCGCCAAGCTCATGGGCATCAACACCGACCGCATCATCGTCACCGCCTTCGCGATCGGCGCGGCCTTCGCCGCCGTCGCCGCCGTCGGCTACGGACTCCACAGCGGCCAGGTCAGCTTCCGCATGGGCTTCCTCCTCGGCCTCAAGGCCTTCACCGCAGCCGTCCTCGGCGGCATCGGCAACATCTACGGCGCCATGCTGGGCGGACTCGTCCTCGGCGTCGCCGAAGCCCTCGCCACCGGCTACATCGCCGAAATCCCCGGCATGAGCCTCTTCGGCGGCGGCAGCTGGAAGGAAGTCTGGGCCTTCAGCCTGCTCATCCTCGTCCTTCTCGTCAGGCCCCAGGGCCTGCTGGGCGAACGAGTCGCGGATCGGGCGTGACCACCATGACCAACACCACCAAGCCCGGCAGCGACCACACCGCCGACACCTCGGCACCGCTCGTCCCGCTGCCCCCCACCGCCGCCCGCGCCACCACACTGGCCGGCGCCGCCCTCGCCCTCGTCGGCACCTTCCTCCCCTGGACCTGGAGCCAGGAGTTCCCCGGCAACCTCACCGTCACCGGCTACCCCGGCGGCCTCCAGACCCTCACCCTCGCCACCGCCCTCCTCACCCTCCTGTTCACCCTCTCCGGGTACGGAGTCAAAGGACTGCGCTGGCTCACCCCCGGCGGCACCAACAGCCCCGTACGACTGCTCGCCCTCGCCGCCCTCGGCACCACCGGCTTCACCATGGGCGCCATCTCCGTCGTACTCGGCGGCCTGATCAACCTCGACCCGGGCGCCTGGATCTCCGGCGTCGGCGCACTCATCGCCACCCTCGGCGCCTTCGCACTCCCCAACGACCCGTACACCGAGGAAGCAGCCACCACCTTCTGGGCCCGCTTCCGCCGCAGCCTCAAGGCACCCGCTCCCAGCGCCGCCAAGAAGCTCTCCGGCTGGGCCGAGATCCTCCTCATCAGCGTCGTCTTCGCCCTCGGCCTCTTCGTCTTCGCCTACGGCATCGACATCGAGTACCCCGAACTCTTCATCGGGTTCCTCATCACCGTCGGCTTCGGATTCGCCGGAATCAACAAGGCGGGCCTGCCCCGCCGCATCGGCCAGCTCACCGGCAGGCACCGCAAGGTCGCCATGATCGCCGCCCTGGTCGCCGCGGCCTGCTTCCCCTTCACACAGACCAACGACCAGTACGCCCTCATCGGCGCCCAGGTCCTCATCTTCGCCACCGTCGCCCTCGGCCTGAACGTCGTCGTCGGCCTCGCCGGACTCCTCGACCTCGGATACGTCGCCTTCCTCGGCGTCGGCGCCTACACCGCGGCCCTCGTCTCCGGCACCGCGAGCTCCGCCTTCGACGTCAAGTTCCCCTTCTGGGCGGCAGCCCTGGCCGGCGCCGCGGCCTCACTCATCTTCGGCGTGATCATCGGCGCACCCACCCTGCGGCTGCGCGGCGACTACCTCGCCATCGTCACGCTCGGATTCGGTGAGATCTTCCGCATCACCGTGCTCAACCTCAACGGCACCACCGGACCCGACGTCACCAACGGATCCAACGGCATCACCAACGTGCCCGACCTCAGCATCTTCGGATTCGACCTCGGCACCCAGCACGAAATCCTCGGATTCAGCCTCACCAGGTCGTCCAACTACTTCCTGCTGATGATGCTGTTCACCATCATCACCGTGCTGGTCTTCCACCGCTCGGCCCAGTCCCGCATCGGCCGCGCCTGGGTCGCCATCCGCGAGGACGAGACCGCCGCCACCGCCATGGGCATCAACGGCTTCCGCCTCAAGCTCCTCGCCTTCGCACTCGGCGCGAGCCTCGCCGGATTCGCCGGCTCCGTCCAGGCCCACCTCGGCTACAGCGTCACCCCCGAGCAGTACCAGTTCGCCGGATCCGTCGCCCCCAACTCCGCGTTCCTCCTCGCCGCCGTCATCCTCGGCGGCATGGGCACCATCGCGGGACCGCTCATCGGCGCGGCACTCCTCTACCTCATCCCGGCCAAGCTCGCCTTCATGCAGGACTACCAGCTCGTCCTCTTCGGACTCGCCCTCATCCTGCTGATGCGCTTCCGGCCCGAGGGCCTCATCGCCGACCGCCGCAAGAAACTCGAATTCCACGAGAACGACCAACTGGCCGTACCGGACGAAAAACTGCCCGGCCCGACCACCGACGTCGCGAAGGCCGGGGCGTGAACACCATGACCACCACAGCCACCACCCCCGCCGTCCACGACGCCACCGCCGTACTCCAGGCCAGCGGCGTCACCATGCGCTTCGGCGGACTCACCGCCGTCCGCGACGTCGACCTCCAGGTCAACAGCGGCGAGATCGTCGGCCTCATCGGCCCCAACGGAGCCGGCAAGACCACCTTCTTCAACTGCCTCACCGGCCTGTACGTCCCCACCGAGGGCAAAGTCAGCTACAAGGGCACCGTCCTGCCGCCCAAGCCCCACCTCGTCACCCAGGCAGGCATCGCCCGCACCTTCCAGAACATCCGGCTCTTCTCCAACATGACCGTCCTGGAGAACGTCCTCGTCGGCCGCCACACCCGCACCAAGGAAGGCCTCCTCTCCGCCCTCCTGCGCGGCCCCGGCTTCAAGAAGGCCGAACAGGCCTCCCACGAACGGGCCATGGAACTGCTGGAGTTCACCGGTCTCGCCCACAAGGCCGACCACCTCTCCCGCAACCTCCCCTACGGCGAACAGCGCAAGCTGGAGATCGCCCGCGCCCTCGCCAGCGACCCCGGCCTGCTCCTCCTCGACGAGCCCACCGCCGGCATGAACCCGCAGGAGACCCGCGCGGCCGAAGAACTCGTCTTCGCCATCCGCGACCAGGGCATCGCCGTCCTCGTCATCGAGCACGACATGCGGTTCATCTTCAACCTCTCCGACCGCGTCGCCTGCCTCGTCCAGGGCCAGAAACTCGTCGAAGGCACCCCCGAGGTCGTCCAGGCCGACGAACGCGTGGTCGCCGCCTACCTCGGCACCCCCTACGAAGGCGCCCCCGGCGCCGAGGAGGCCGCCGAAGTGGAGGAGGCCGAGGCCCACAGCGCCGCCGAGGCCCACGGCGACGCCGAAGCACCCCGCACCACCCGCACCGAAGGAGACACCCAGTGACCGCCCTCCTGGAGGTCGAGGACCTCCGCGTCTCCTACGGCAAGATCGAAGCCGTCAAGGGCATCAGCTTCACCGTCGACGAAGGCGAAGTGGTCACCCTCATCGGCACCAACGGCGCCGGCAAGACCACCACCCTGCGCACCATCTCCGGGCTCCTCAAGCCCACCGCCGGAAAGATCGTCTTCGACGGGAAGCCCCTCACCGGAATCCCCGCCCACAAGATCGTCTCCCTCGGACTCGCCCACTCCCCCGAGGGCCGGCACATCTTCCCCCGCCTGTCGATCACCGAGAACCTCCAGCTCGGCGCGTTCCTCCGGAACGACAAGGCAGGCATCGAGAAGGACATCCAGCGCGCCTACGACCTCTTCCCCATCCTGGGCGAACGCAGGAAGCAGGCGGCGGGCACCCTCTCCGGCGGCGAACAGCAGATGCTCGCCATGGGCCGCGCCCTGATGTCCCAGCCCAAACTGCTCATGCTCGACGAGCCCTCCATGGGCCTCTCCCCGATCATGATGCAGAAGATCATGGAAACCATCGCCCAGCTCCGCTCCACCGGCACCACGATCCTGCTGGTCGAGCAGAACGCCCAGGCGGCCCTCTCCCTCGCGGACCAGGGCCACGTCATGGAGATCGGCAAGATCGTCCTGTCCGGGACCGGCGAGCACCTCCTCCACGACGAGTCCGTCCGCAAGGCGTACCTCGGCGAGGACTGACCCCGCCGTCACGTCCCGTACCAACGGCGAAGGGGCCCGGTCCGCGTGCTGCACGCGGACCGGGCCCCTTCGTCACGAGCCCGGCTACTGCCCCTTCGCAGCCTTCTTCTCCTCGGCGTCCTCGATGACCGCCTCCGCCACCTGCTGCATCGACAGCCGGCGGTCCATCGACGTCTTCTGGATCCACCGGAACGCGGCCGGCTCGGTCAGCCCGTACTGCGTCTGCAGGATCGACTTCGCCCGGTCCACCAGCTTGCGCGTCTCCAGCCGCTGGGTGAGGTCCGCGACCTCGTTCTCCAGCGTCTTCAGCTCGGCGAACCGCGAGACGGCCATCTCGATCGCCGGAACGACGTCGCTCTTGCTGAACGGCTTCACCAGGTACGCCATGGCCCCGGCGTCCCGCGCCCGCTCCACGAGGTCGCGCTGCGAGAAGGCGGTGAGCATCAGCACGGGGGCGATGGACTCGGCGGCGATCTGCTCGGCCGCCGAGATGCCGTCGAGCACGGGCATCTTCACGTCGAGGATCACCAGGTCGGGCCGGTGCTCCCGGGCGAGCTCCACGGCCTTCTCGCCGTCCCCGGCCTCACCGACGACCGAGTAGCCCTCCTCCTCCAGCATCTCCTTGAGGTCGAGCCGGATGAGGGCTTCGTCCTCGGCGATGACGACACGGGTCGTCAGCGGCGGAACGTGCGACTTGTCGTCGTCGGCGACGGGCGGCTGGGGCGACTCGGGGGTGGTCACGGGGCTCCTCGATACGGGGCGATACGGCTTCCCATGAGCGTACCTAGCTGCGGTATGGTTAGGGCACGGAGGGTCCACGCCTTCCTTCGTTTCGAAGGAGCCCCGGTAGCCCAGCGGAAGAGGCCATGGATTCAAAACCCATACAGCGTCGGTTCGAATCCGACTCGGGGCACTCTCCCTTGCTTTCCAAGGTCGCGTGAGAATGGCGACACACCACACGGACGTGTGAGCGTGTCGCCTTTTTCGTGCCCCACCAGGGGATCACCCGCAAGATCGACACTGTGTACGACATGGCAACGCGCAAGCGAGTTCTCTCCCTCGTCGCCCAAGGACGCAGTCTGAATTCCGTGAGCGAGGAAACCGGAATATCCCGGTCTGCCATCCGCTCCTGGCAGACCCGCGTCGAACCACTCCCCCGCATCACCGGGGCGCCGATCCGCGACACACCGGCGGACCCGGTCGCGTACTCCTACCTCCTCGGCCTCTATCTGGGCGACGGCTGCATCAGCGATCACCCGCGAGGCAAGGGCCAACACCTCCGCATCGCATGCGCCGACGCCTGGCCCGGCCTCATCAAGGCGTGCCGGACGGCAATCACAGACGTCCATCCCGAGAGCAAGGTCTACATCGTCCAGCGACAGGGGTGCGTCAACGTGACGAGCTACAGCCGCAGTTGGCCCCACCTTTTCCCGCAGTACGGACCTGGAAAGAAGCACGATCGGCGCATCGTCCTGACGCCGTGGCAGCAGAGCATCGTGGACGAACACCCCTGGGAGTTCATCCGGGGTCTCTATCACTCCGATGGATGCCGAATCATCAACTGGACAACCAAGGTGGTGTGCGGCACGCGCAAGCGCTACGAATACCCGCGCTACTTCTTCACCCAGAAGTCGGACGACATCCGCACGCTCTGCTCGGACACCCTCACGCAAGTCGGCGTGGAGTGGAGCACTCTCGCGCGCGGCAGCGACCCGTACAACATCTCCGTGGCCCGACGGGCGTCCGTGGCGCTCATGGACGCCCACGTCGGGCCCAAGTACTAGCCGTACCGCCCTACTTCGGGCTGTCGTCCTCGCCGATGTGGTGGATCCTCACCAGGTTCGTCGAGCCCGGGACGCCGGGCGGGGAGCCGGCGGTGATGACCACCACGTCGCCCTTCCGGCAGCGGCCGATGCGCAGGAGCTGCTCGTCGACCTGGGCGACCATCTCGTCCGTCGAGTCGACCTTGGGGCCGAGGAAGGTCTCCACGCCCCAGGTGAGGTTCAGCTGCGAGCGGGTCGCGGCCTCCGGGGTGAAGGCGAGGAGCGGGATGGGCGAGCGGTAGCGGGAGAGGCGCTTGACGGTGTCGCCGGACTGGGTGAAGGCGACGAGGAACTTGGCGCCGAGGAAGTCGCCCATTTCGGCCGCCGCGCGGGCGACCGCGCCGCCCTGGGTGCGGGGCTTGTTGCGTTCGGTGAGCGGGGGCAGGCCCTTGGCGAGGATGTCCTCTTCCGCCGCTTCGACGATGCGGGACATCGTGCGGACGGTTTCGATGGGGTACTTGCCGACGCTGGTCTCGCCGGAGAGCATCACGGCGTCGGTGCCGTCGATGACGGCGTTGGCGACGTCGGAGGCCTCGGCGCGGGTGGGCCGGGAGTTCTCGATCATGGAGTCGAGCATCTGGGTCGCGACGATGACCGGCTTGGCGTTGCGCTTGGCGAGCTTGATGGCGCGCTTCTGGACGATCGGGACCTGTTCGAGGGGCATCTCGACGCCGAGGTCGCCGCGGGCGACCATGATGCCGTCGAAGGCGGCCACGATGTCGTCGATGTTGTCGACGGCCTGCGGCTTCTCGACCTTGGCGATGACGGGGAGGCGGCGGTTCTCCTCCCGCATGACGCGGTGGACGTCCTCGATGTCGCGTCCGCTGCGGACGAAGGAGAGGGCGATGATGTCGGCGCCCGTGCGCAGTGCCCAGCGGAGGTCTTCGATGTCCTTCTCGGAGAGCGCGGGGACGGAGACGGCGACGCCGGGGAGGTTGAGGCCCTTGTGGTCGGAGACCATGCCGCCTTCGACGACGGTGGTGTGGACGCGGGGGCCGTCGACGGAGGTCACTTCGAGGGTGACCTTGCCGTCGTCGACGAGGATGCGCTCTCCGGTGGTGACGTCGGTGTTGAGTCCTTCGTAGGTGGTGCCGCAGGTGTGGCGGTCGCCCTCGCCGGGTTCGACGGTGATGGTGAAGTCGTCCCCGCGTTCAAGGAGTACGGGGCCTTCGCGGAAGCGTCCGAGGCGGATCTTCGGGCCTTGAAGGTCGGCGAGGATTCCGACGCTGCGGCCCGTCTCCTCGGAGGCCTTGCGTACGTGCTGGAAACGCTCCTCGTGTTCGGCGTAGGTGCCGTGGCTGAGGTTGAAGCGGGCGATGTCCATTCCGGCTTCGACCAGTGCCTTGATCTGGTCGTATGTGTCGGTGGCGGGGCCCAGGGTACAAACGATCTTTGCTCGGCGCATGGTTCGAGCCTAGGGCTTACCGATGGGTAGGTAATTGGCTGTGCATGACTACACAACAACCTTTGGGTGAAAGGTTATTGACAAGTGTTGAATTGTGCGCGGGGGCGCTCTGATGAGCAATTCGGGAGCGGTGCGCGGAGCGTCAGAGGGTGGGCGGGGCCATCGTGAAGCGGGCGTTGACGTGTGCGTAGACGGTCTGGCGCTGGGGTTCGAGATCGAGGGCGGGGGCGGACTCGGCGGCGACCGCGCTGCGGGCCATGCCGCCGTAGCCGACGGCGACGGGGAAGGCCGAGGCGTTCTCGCTGCCTTCGTCGGCGAGTTCGAGGAGGGCGACGAGCCGGGTGTCGAGGGCTTCGGCGTATTCGCGGGCGCGGACGACGGCTTCGCGGACGGCCTGGGTGCGGGCCTGGCCGTAGACGGGTGAGGTGGGGCGGAGCTTCCACCAGGGGCCGTCGACGCGGGTGAGTTCGAGGTCGGAGAGGCGGGTGGTGAGTTCACCGAGAGCGGTGAAGTCGGAGAGTTCGGCGGTGAGGTGGACGCGGCCGTGGTAGGCGCGGACGTGTTCGCCGCGGCCCTTGCGGGTGAGTTCGGGGTTGATGGAGAAGGCGCCGGTTTCGAGCTTCTCGACGGCGTCGCCGTAGGTCTTGACGAGTTCGAGGACGGCGGCGTTGCGGCGGGTGAGGTCGTCGAGGGCGGTGCGGCGGTCGGTGCCGCGGGCGCTGACGGTGATGCCGATGCGGGCGACCTCGGGGTCCACTTCGAGGCGGGCTTCGCCGCGGACGGCGACGCGGGGGGCTTCGGGGGTGCCGTAGGGGGCGGGGGTGGTCTGGTCGCTCATGGGCGGGCTCCCTGGTGTGTGGCGGGGCGGGTGTCGTAGGGACCACTGTGGCATCCGGGTCGGACATCGGGGAGCCGTCCGGGCGGTCGTCCGTGCCGGGACGTGGGGAAAGTCGTCCCGGTCCGACACCGGGGAGTCATCGGATCGAAATCTGCAGGGGGTGTCGCGGTCGGCGGCCCTGGGTCAGAATCTACGCGCGTTGTGCAGGGCAACGCGGGTACGAAGGAGTGCAAATGCCGCTGAATCGACGGAAGTTCCTGGGCAGTGCGGCTGCCACCGGTGCCGGTGTGGCGCTGGCGGGCGGGGTCGCGGGGCCTGCGGAGGCCGTGGAGCGGGGCACCGCGAAGGGGCGGGGCCCGAAGCGGTACTCGTTCACCGTGATGGGGACGACCGATCTGCACGGGAACGTCTTCAACTGGGACTATTTCACCGACAAGGAATTCGACGACAAGGACCACAACGACGTCGGTCTGGCGAAGATCTCCACGCTGGTGAACGAGGTGCGCCGGGAGAAGGGCCGCCGCAATACGCTGCTGATCGACGCGGGCGACACGATTCAGGGCACCCAGCTCTCGTACTACTACGCCAAGGTCGACCCGATCACCGCGAAGCGCGGTCCGGTGCACCCGATGGCGCAGGCGATGAACAAGATCGGTTACGACGCGGCGGCGCTCGGGAACCACGAGTTCAATTACGGAATTCCGGTGCTGCGGAAATTCGAGGAGCAGTGCGATTTCCCGCTGCTCGGGGCGAACGCGCTGGACGCGAAGACGCTGCGGCCGGCCTTCCGCCCGTACAGCATGCACCGGATGCGCACCCCGCACGGGCGGGACGTGCGGGTGGCGGTGCTGGGTCTGACGAACCCCGGTATCGCCATCTGGGACAAGATGAACGTGCAGGGGAAGATGGTGTTCCCGGGGCTGGAGGAGCAGGCGGCGAAGTGGGTGCCGAAGCTGCGGTCGATGGGCGCGGACGTGGTGCTGGTGTCGGCGCACTCGGGCTCCAGCGGTACGTCCTCCTACGGTGACCAGCTTCCGTACGTGGAGAACGCGGCGGGTCTGGTGGCCGAGCAGGTGCCGGGCATCGACGCGATCCTGGTGGGTCACGCGCACACGGAGATCCCGGAGTACTTCGTCGAGAACAAGCAGACCGGCAAGAAGGTCGTGCTGTCGGAGCCGCTGAAGTGGGGGCAGCGGCTGACGCTGTTCGACTTCGACCTGGTGTGGGCGAAGGGCCGCTGGACGGTGGAGAAGGCCGGGGCCCGGGTCCTGAACTCCAACACGGTGGCGGAGGACCCGCGGATCACCCGGATGCTCGGTGACGAGCACAAGAAGGTCGTGGCGTACGTCAACCAGGTCATCGGTACCTCGGCGGCGGCGGTGTCGACGGCCGAGGCGGCGTGGAAGGACGAGCCGCTGATCGACCTGATCAATCTGGTGCAGGTGGAGACGGTGAAGGCGGCTCTCGCGGGCGGGGAGTACGCGGCGCTGCCGGTGCTGTCGCAGGCGTCCTGCTTCTCGCGCACGGCGAAGGTGCCGGCCGGGGAGATCACGATCAAGGACGCGGCGGGGCTGTATCCGTTCGAGAACACCCTTGAGGCGCGGCTGCTGACCGGTGCGCAGATCAAGGAGTACCTGGAGTACTCGGCGAAGTACTACGTGCAGACGCCGGCGGGCGGTCCGGTGGACACGTCGAAGCTGACGAACGCGGAGAACACTCCGGACTACAACTACGACGTGGTGTCGGGTCTGACGTACGAGATCGACATCGCGAAGCCGAAGGGCGCGCGGATCGCGAACCTGGCGTTCGACGGGAAGCCGCTGGATCCGAAGGCGCAGTTCGTGTTCGCGGTGAACAACTACCGGGCGTCCGGCGGCGGCGCGTTCCCGCACATCGCGGGGGCGAAGCAGCTGTGGGCGAACTCGGAGGAGATCCGGAACACGATCATCACGTGGGTGAAGGCGAAGGGGACCATCGATCCGAAGGTGTTCGCTTCGGTGGAGTGGAAGCTGACGCGGGACGGGAAGCCGGTGTTCGCGTAGCGGCTGTGGGGAGGGGCCGGGTTTCCGTGATCCTGGTGGTCACGGGGCCCGGCCCCTTTTCCCGGCGGGGGGCGGGTCAGCTCGCGGACCAGAAGTCCGAGTGGACGTCGGGGAGCGGGAGCGGAAATTCGCCCGAGTAGTCGGGGCCGACGGTCTTCGACTTGGGCGGGGCCACGTCGGAGGGGTCGACGCAGGGGGTGGCGACCTCGAAGGATGCGTGCCCCTGCAGGCCGACGAGGAGCCGGACCCGGAAGCCGTCCTGCGTTTCGAAGTAGGTTGCCGGAATTTTGCTGTTGTTGGACGACAGGTGCCGGTAGCCCTGCTCCTTCCAGTGGCGTTCCACGACCCCGAAGAGGCTTCCCCTTCGTTCGGCCGAGATGATGGTCATTACTTGTCTCCGCCGTGAGACGTCGCAGCTTCCCTTGCTGGTTTCCCCGTGCGTCCAGTTCACCGGGGGTTTGATCGCGGCGAAGGTTTTGTCGAGGATTTCGTCCGCGCGTTCCGCGGCCTGTTGCATGTTCATGGTGGGCTTCTCTTCCTTGGGCCCGTCGGGTGTGGTGCAGCCGGAGAGCAGCAGTGCCGCACCGGTGCCGAGCGCGGCCACGCGACGCCTCATCGCGGCTGCTGCCTGCTGATGGCGTCGCCTCGGCCCACGACGATACTGGCGATGTTGTCGGACGAGTACTGGTCCTTTGTCGGGTTGAAGTAGTTCGAGTGTGCTTGCATGGGTTCCTCCGTGAGTGTGGGCCCGTCGTCCACCAGGAACCGGTTCGCTCCGAAGTCCTTGTGGGCGGGATCGGTGCCGAACCAGATCTTGCTCGGGTCGGTCTGGGCGTCCTGGGCGGAGTATCCGGCTATGCCTCCGATCACGGCGCCTGCCGCACCGCCGATCAGGCCGCCCACCGGGCCGCCCATGCCCAGCCCTATGACCGCGCCTGCCGAGCCGCCGCCGGCTGCTCCGGCGCCCATGCCGGCCGCTTCGTTATTGGTGGGAAGCTTGGTCACCAGGTCGTTCTCGGCCGCGCCGACGTAGACGTGTTCCTTGCCGACGCCGAGCTGGTCGGCGGAGTCGGCTCCGGTGCCGGGGCTGCCGACGAGGATGATGTCGTCCGCGCCCGGGATGCCGCCCTTCTCCTGTGCGGCGAGGCCGACGGTGAGGGAGCCGTAGGAGTGTCCGATGGCGGTGACGTGCGGGTCCTTGCCCTCGTTGGTGGCGGATATCCCGGCCATGAACTCGTTGTAGGCGGGGGCGCCCTTCTCGGCGTTGTCCTTGGACATGACGTCGAGGTTGCCTATGAGGTCGTCGGCGGGCAGCTGAGGTGCGTCGTAGCCGAGCCACACGATGGAAGCGGTGCTGCTGTTCCTGTCTGCTTCCTGGGCACCGATGGCCGTGTCCTGAGCGCGTTTGAGGGTGCCGCCCGCGAACTCCGCGTCGAGTTTGGTGCCGAGGCCGGGGACGTACGCCGAGACGTTCTTCGCGGTGTCGGGGTTGCCGTAGGAGAGGATGGCGCGGCCGTTGCCCTGGTCGCCGATGCCGAGGAGGTAGAGCGGTGGCTTGCTGGGCTCCTGCAGTTTGGTGTCGATGGCCTGGAGTCCGGCGAGCATGGTCCGGGAGGCGTCGTCGTCCTTGCCCTCCAGTTTCCCGATCAGGAGGGGGAGGTTGTCGCGGTTGGCCAGGTCGCGGACGGTGGAGGGGATGCCGTCGAGGTTGCCGATGACGTCGGGGTAGACGGCGAGGAGTTCTTCGCGTTGTTCCTGGGTGAGGTAGGTCCACCAGGCCTTGCGTTCGGCGGGGGTCTTGTCCAGGGGGATGTCCGCCTTGAGGTACTTGCCGGCTTCCTCGCGTACGGCGCCGGCGTCCTTGGCGGCGTCGGCCCAGGTGGCGTCGCTGACCTTGAGGCCGGGTTCGGCCTTGAGCTTGGCGAGGGTGCGGCTGAACCGGGCGTCGATGTCGTTCGCGTCGCGCAGGGCGCGGACGATGCGGTCGGCGATCTCCTCGGCCTTGGCCTGGTTCGGGTTGGCGTTGAGGAGTCCGGGGGTGGGGGTGGTGCCCAGCATGCCGTTCGGGGCGGGGCGGGGTTCGAGCAGGTAGGCGCGTCCGTTGGCGGAGCCGCCGGGGGCTTCGGGGCCCGGGGGGAGGCCGTACTGGCTCTCGCGGGTGGCGGCCGGGTAGCTGACGGAGCCGTCCGCGTTGACGGTGAAGCCGAGTGTCGCCGCGTCCGCCAGGGCGTCCTTCAGGTCCCGCTGCGGGGTTCTGAGCTCGAAGGAGAGGCTGTTGACGGCGGTGCGGATCAGTCCGCATTCGGTGTGGATGTAGGCGAAGTTCCGGTTCAGGTCCTTGAGTCTGCCCACCGCGGCCCTGGCTCCTTCTCCTTCCTGGAGGGCGGTGAGCAGTGCGGTCATCTCGTTGTTCACCCGGTCCTGGGCGGCGTCGGCCCGGTTGCCGGCCTTGCCCCAGCCGTCTGCGGCGCTGTCGAGTTCGGCGCACTGCAGGTCTCTGAGCTGCTGCCAGGTCAGCACGGGCTCAGCCCTCCTTGCCGTGGGCGCCGGGGGTGCGTATGCCGTCGACCTTGCCGCGTACGCCGGCGTCGGACTCGCCCTGGGCGCCGGACGCGGCGCGCAGGGCCGGTGCGAGCGACTGGCATTCGGCGCGGGCCGATTCCAGGCGTTTGTCCCAGGAGGTGAGGACTTCCTTGAGTACGGCGGTGCTGGCGAGGCCTTCGGTTCCCTTGGCGACGCCGTTGTTGCCGGCGGCCAGTTCGGTTTTGGCGGAGGCCATGCTGGTGGCCAGTGACTGGGCGACCGTCGCCGCGTCGTTCCACGGTTTGCTGGAGTGCTTCAGCCGGTCGCCGCTGGCGGGGCCGCGTCCGCCGGTGCCGTCGTCCACGCCGGCAAGTTGCGTGTGTGCATTCGACCCTGAGGCGGCTTCTGCCTTCAGTCGCACCCATTCGTCCCAGGCCATGGCCTGTCCCCTTCCCCGTTAATCACCCGCTGGGCGGGCAGTTCGGCCTCAATCTAGCAAGGTGGCCGACGCCTGGACGCACTCCACGGGGTGACCTCAAGCCGCCATGAACCTTCACATACGTAACCAACTTCTCTTTGCTGCTTCGGCCATGGCAGTCACTTTTCGTGGCGGCCGTGGGCCGCCGCGCGGCAGCACGGTGCCCTGCCGGACGGGCGCCCGGCAGGGCACGGTGGGGTTCGCTGCGGGTGTCAGACCTTCAGCTGTACGAGGCCCTCGCGCGGGCCGGGGAGGACGGGGCGGGGCGGGCTGCCCAGGCCGAAGGTGGTGAAGGCGGTGCGGGCCGGCAGGGGGTAGGCGTCGGTGCCGGTGAGGGAGTTGAGGATGACGGCGCTGCGCCAGGCGGCGAGCCCGAGGTCGGGGGCGCCGACGCCGTGGGTGTGGCGTTCGGCGTTCTGTACGTACACGGAGCCCTGGACGACGGGGTCCAGGACGAGGCGCTGGTGCTCGTCGACGCGGGGCCGCTGGGCGGAGTCGCGCTTCATGTACGGGTCGAGGGCGGCGAGCAGCCGGTCGACGGGGCGTTCGCGGTAGCCGGTGGCGAGGACGACGGCGTCGGTGGTGAGGCGGGAGCGGGTCCCCTGCTGGAGGTGTTCCAGGTGGAGTTCGACCTTGGTGGTGGCGACGCGTCCGGCGGTGCGGACGTGCACTCCGGGGGTGATGGTGACGTCGGGCCAGCCGCCGTCGAGGGTGCGGCGGTAGAGCTCGTCGTGGATGGCGGCGATGGTCTCGGCGTCGATGCCCTTGTGCAGTTGCCACTGCCGGGGCAGGAGTTCGTCCCGTACGCCTTCGGGGAGGGCGTGGAAGTAGCGGGTGTAGTCGGGGGTGAAGTGCTCCAGGCCGAGCTTGGAGTACTCCATGGGGGCGATGGCCTCGGTGCGGGCGAGCCAGGTGATCTTCTCCCGGCCGGTGGGCCTGGCGCGGAGCAGGTCGAGGAAGATCTCGGCGCCGGACTGGCCGCTGCCGATGACGGTGACGTGCTCGGCGGTGAGCAGGCGGTCGCGGTGGTGGAGGTAGTCGGCGGAGTGGATGACGGGGACGGTGGGCGCCTCGGCGAGGGGCTTGAGGGGCTCGGGGATGTGCGGGGCGGTGCCGACGCCGAGGACGAGGTTGCGGGTGTACGTACGGCCGAGGGCTTCGGCCTCGCCGTCGGTGTCGAGCTGGGTGAAGTCGACCTCGAAGGCGACGCGTTCGGGGTTCCAGCGGACGGCGTCGACCTGGTGGCCGAAATGGAGTTCGGGGAGGCGTTCGCTGACCCAGCGGCAGTAGGCGTCGTACTCGGAGCGGTGGATGTGGAAGCGCTCGGCGAAGTAGAAGGGGAAGAGGCGTTCGCGGTCGCGGAGGTAGTTGAGGAAGGTCCAGGGGCTGGCGGGGTCGACGAGGGTGACGAGGTCGGCGAGGAAGGGGACCTGGAGGGTGGCGCCCTCGATGAGGAGGCCGGGGTGCCAGTGGAAGGTGGGGCGCTGTTCGTAGAAGGCGGTCCTGAGGCCGCCGTGGATGCCGTCGGCGAGGGCGGCGAGGGAGAGGTTGAAGGGCCCGATGCCGATGCCGACGAGGTCGTGGGGGTTGTCGGGGTGCGGGGGCGGTGGGGTCTGAGGGGGCTGGGGGGCGGTCATCGGGGGCCTTTCGGGCGGGACGTTGGGTTGGTGGGAGGGAGGGAGTGGGTGCGGGGTTGGGCGGCTGTTGGGCGGCTGTTGGGCCGGGGGTGTCCGGGGGTGGGGGGGGTCGGCTCCGCCGGGGGCCGCCCCCTTGCCCGCCCGTTCCGCCCCCGGGGGCGGCCCCGCCGCCCAAGGGGGCGGGGGCTCGGCGGGCGGCCCCGCTGCCCAAGGGGGCCCGGCGCGCGGCCCTGCCGGACGAGGGCACGGGACAGAGGCTGGAGGGCTACGGGTGGGGGGTGGGGTGTTCGGCGAGGACGAGGGTGAGGAGGGCGTCGAGGTCCTCGGGGGTGGTGTGCGGGTTGAGGAGGGTGGCCTTCAGCCAGAGGCGGTCGTCGGCGTGGGCGCGGCCGAGTACGGCGCGGCCGGTGGTGAGGAGGGTGCGGCGGGTGGTGGCGACGGACTCGTCGGTGGCGTGGACGGGGCGGAAGAGGACGGTGCTCAGGGTGGGGCGGTCGTAGAGCTCCAGGCGGGGGTGTTTGGAGATCAGGTCGGCGAGCCGTTGGGCGCAGTCGCAGGTGCGGTCGACGAGTTCGGCGAGCCCGCTTCGGCCGAGGGCCCTGAGGGTGACGGCGACCTTGAGGACGTCGGGGCGCCTGGTGGTGCGCAGGGAGCGGCCGAGGAGATCGGGGATGCCGGCGTCGGTGTCGTCGTCGGCGTTGAGGTAGTCGGCCTGGTGGGCGAGGGCGGCGAGGGAGTGGGTGTCGGCGACCGCGAGGAGTCCGGCCGCTACCGGCTGCCAGCCGAGTTTGTGCAGGTCGAGGGTGACGCTCTGGGCGCGGTCGAGGCCGTGCAGGAGGTGGCGGCGGGTGGGGCTGAAGAGGAGGGGCCCGCCGTACGCGGCGTCGATGTGGAGGTCGGCGCCGTGGTGTTCGCAGAGGTCGGCGATGTCGGCCAGCGGGTCGATCTGGCCGGTGTCGGTGGTGCCCGCGGTGGCCGCGACGAGGACGGGGTGGTGGAGGCGGGTGAGGGCCTCGTCGAGTGCGGCGAGGTCGAGGGTGCCGGAGGGGGCGGGTACGACGGCGGGCTCGGGCAGCCCGAGGAGCCAGGCGGCGCGGGTGAGGGAGTGGTGGGCGTTGGCGCCGACGACGAGCTGGACGGGCCCCTGGTTGTCGTGCCGCTCGCGGGCGAGGAGGAGGGCGAGCTGGTTGGACTCCGTACCGCCGGTGGTGACGAGGGCGTCGGGGTGCGGGCGGTCCGGGTAGAACTCGGCGGCGAGTGCGCGGGTGACGGCCTCCTCCAGGGCGGAGGCGGCCGGGGCCTGGTCCCAGGAGTCCATCGAGGGGTTGAGCGCGGAGGCCGCGAGGTCGGCGGCGGTGGCGACGGCGAGGGGCGGGCAGTGGAGGTGGGCGGCACAGTGCGGGTGGGCGGGGTCGGCGGCGCCCGCGGCGAGTGCGCCGACGAGGGTGCGGAGCGCCTCGTGGGGCCCGGTGCCGGTGTCGGGCAGCACGGGGTGGGCGGCGGCGAGGAGATGGCCCGCGGTGGCGGTGGGGCCGCCGGCGGGCAGGGGTCCGTTGCGGGTGGCGGCACCGTGGGCGAGGGCCGCCAGGACGGTGTCGAGGAGGGGCCTCAGCCGGCCGGGCCCGGCCTCGCCCCCCGCCAGCGGTGGGAGGGGCCCCGGCCCTTCGCTCGGTACGACACCGGGTCCGGGGCCTGGCCCCGGACCGGGGGGCGGGGTGCTCATACGGGGTCCTCCGGAGGTGCGAACGCGGGGGCGACACACCAGGGTGTACAGGGGCGTGAGCGCGTGTCCGGAGTGGTCAACGATCTCGACCCGAAAGTGGTACTGCGGGACGAGGAGGGGGAGTTGGTTGATACGGGACTGATATACGCACGAGGGGCGCGTGCGGCTGCGCTGCCTGGTGCTGCTCCGCACCGGGAGCGGAGGGGGTGGGTGTGCGGCGGCGACCGGTCCCCGGGGGCGGGAGGGGCTGGACGTGCGGCGGCGGCCGGGCCCGGGGGTGGTAGGGGCTGAACACGCGGCAGCGACCGGGCCCCGGGGCCGAAGGGGCTGAACACGCGGCGGCGACCGAACCAAAGAGCGGGAAGGGCCGAACGCGCGGCAGCGACCGGACCCCGGGGCCGAAGGGGCTGAACACGCGGCGGCGACCGAACCCAGGAACGGGAAGGGCCGAACGCGCGGCGGCGGCCGGGCCCGGGGGTTCCGGGCCGGCCGCCGTCGGGGGGATGTCCGCGTCGGGGTCAGGCCCCGCGTACCGCCAGCACCCTTCGCAGGTCGTCCAGTTGGTCGGTGAGCTTGCGGCGCAGGGCCGGGGTCAGGTCGGGGTCGTCGAGGTGCTCCTCGCCCAGGGCCAGTGCCGTCGCGTCGGCGGCGTACACCGGGAACGCGTGCCAGCCCGCGGCCTCGGCCATCGCCGGGCTCCTGCGGGTGGCGAGTGCCTTGGCGGCCGGGTAGTAGCGGGCCACGTACGGCTGGAGGAGTTCGGTCTGTTCCGGCTGCCAGAAGCCCTGGGCGGTGGCGGTGAAGAGGTAGTTGGAGAGCGTGTCCGAGCCGAACATCGCTTCCCAGGCCGCCGACTTGGCCTCTTGGGTGGGCAGTGCGGCCCGGCACAGTGCGGCGCCCTGTTCGCCGGTGGCGCTGGGGTCGCGTGCGAGTTCCGCCGCGATGGCTGCCTCGTCGGTGGCGCCCAGTGCGGCGAGCCTTCCCAGGATGCGCCAGCGGAGTTCGGGGTCCAGGTCGGGGCCGCCGGGGATGCTGTCGGAGTCGTACCAGTCGCGGATGCTGTCGGGCTGGCTGGCCGCGTCGATGAAGTGGCGTACGGCGGTGAGCCGCAGGCCCGGGTTGTTGCCGTCCTCGGTACGTCGCATCAGGTCGCGGCAGAGGTCGGCGAGGGTGGCGAGCGCGGCGGGCCGGCGGTCGGGGCCGAGGTAGCGGTCCGTGACGGAGGTGGCGGCGAAGGCGAGCACGCCCTGCACGACGGCGAGGTCCGTCTCGTGCGGGAGGTGGGCGCGGGCGGCGTCGAGGTAGGCGGTGGGCGGGAGCTGGCCGTCGCGGACCATGTCGCGGGCGGCGTTCCAGATGACGGCGCGGGTGAGGGCTCCGCCGCCGTTCGCGGGCTGGGCGGCGTCCGGGATGCCGGAGAGGGAGCGCAGTGCGGTGTTCCAGGACTCCGGGTCGAGGCGGACCTTGGCGAAGGTCCGGTCGCCGTCGTTGAGGAGGAGGAGCGCGGGGCGGCGGCCGGGCCGGGTGGCGACGACGACGGGCGCATCCGGGTCCGTACCGGCGCCCGCGTCCTGGCCCGCGCTCGTCCCCGTATCCGCGTCCTGGCCCGCGCTCGTTTCCGTACCCGTACCCGTTCCCCGGCCCGCGTCCGGTGCCTGCTCGCCCGCCGCCACGTCCAGTTCGAACTGTTCCCGCAGGACCAGCGCGCCCGCGTCCACCAGGTCCTGGTCGTAGGCCCCGACCGTGATCCGGTGCGGGCGGCTGCCGGTGTGGGTGAGGGCGAGGGTCCAGCCCTCCGCGCTGTCGCTGTGGGCGACCGTGGGGGTCAGGGTGTCCACGCCCGTGGTGCGGAGCCAGGCCTGTGCCCAGGCGTGCACGTCGCGGTCGGTGACCGAGGCGAGGTTGTCGATGAAGTCGGCGAGGCTCGCGTTGCCGAACTTGTGGCGGGCGAAGTGGACGTTGATGCCTGCCAGGAAGTCCTTCTCGCCGAGCCAGGCGACGAGCTGGCGCAGGGCGGAGGCGCCCTTGGCGTAGGAGATGCCGTCGAAGTTGAGGAGGGCGGAGGCGGTGTCGGGCACGGCCTGCGGGTCGGGGGCGACGGGGTGGGTGGAGG
The DNA here is from genome assembly GCF_042874215.1 of Streptomyces sp. NPDC004111. Lineage (NCBI taxonomy): Bacteria > Bacillati > Actinomycetota > Actinomycetes > Kitasatosporales > Streptomycetaceae > Streptomyces > Streptomyces sp. NPDC004111. Next base: position 265,679 of record NZ_JBIAMU010000012.1, on the reverse strand, counting down.
GGCGCTGGTCGGCGTCGTACCCCCAGCCCTTGCGGGAGACGGCGAAGCCGGTCCAGGTGTCGGTGAAGCGGGTGGCTTCGGCGAGGGTCTGGTAGCCCATGTACTCGGCGAAGGACTCGTTGAGCCAGATGTCGTCCCACCACTGGAGGGTGACGAGGTCGCCGAACCACATGTGGGCCATCTCGTGCGCGATGGTGACGCCGCGCGACTGGCGCTGGGTGTCGGTGACGGCCGACCGGAAGACGTAGGTGTCGCGGAAGGTGACGAGGCCGGGGTTCTCCATGGCGCCCGCGTTGAACTCCGGCACGAAGGCCTGGTCGTAGGAGTCGAACGGGTACGGCTCGTCGAACTTCTCGTGGAAGCGGTCGAAGCACGCGCGGGTGATGCCGAGGATCTCGTCGGCGTCGGCGTCCAGGTGGGGCGCGAGGGAGCGGCGGCAGTGGATGCCGAAGGGCAGTCCGGCGTGTTCGGTGCGTACGGAGTGCCAGGGGCCGGCCGCGACGGCGACGAGGTAGGTGGAGATGAGCGGGGTCGGCGCGAGGGTCCAGCGTCCGTCGCCGCCGTGGGTGGCGACGCCGTTGCCGAGGACGGTCCAGGCGGGGGGCGCGGTGACGGTGACCTCGAAGACGGACTTGAGGTCGGGCTGGTCGAAGGAGGTGAAGACGCGCTGGGTGTCGTCGAGGAAGAGCTGGGTGTAGACGTACGTCTCGCCGTCGGCGGGGTCGGTGAAGCGGTGCATGCCTTCGCCGGTGCGGGAGTAGTGCATGTCCGCGTCGACGTGCAGTTCGTGCGGGCCGGGGGTGAGGCCGGTGAGCGGGAACCGGTTGTCGTCGAGGCCGGCGGGGTCGAGGGGGTTTCCGTCGAGGGTGACGGAGCGCAGGAGGGCGGGCTTCAGCTCGACGAAGGTGGTGGCGGGGGGTGTCCCCTCGGGGACGGTGAAGTGGATGACGGTGCGGGAGCCGAAGGTGGCGTCGCCACCGGTGAGGTCGAGATCGATCGTGTACCGCTGTACGTCGATGAGTCGGGCTCGGGTCTGCGCTTCGTCGCGCGTCAGTACGGGCATGGGGACATGCTGCACGATGGCCGTCCGGAGGCGGGCAGCACCCGGCAACCTTCCGCGCCCCGACCCATCAGGGGCGCGGGGAACTGCGCGAGCAACCAGGGACGCTCCCGCGGGCACGGAACAGCCCCGCGGCAGCGGTTCAGGGAAGGGGCGGGGAGGGGCGATCACCCACCACAGCCGCGACCCCGCCCCGCATACCGGACCCAGCGCCACGCGGCGGCAGCCGCACATCCAGCACAGCGGGAAGGGGCGGGGAGGGGCAACCGCCCGCCGCAGGCGCGACCCCGCGCACCTGGCGGGCCCGGCCGGACCGGTCGGGTCGGCCTGTCCCGGGCCGCACGAAAGCCACCGCTACCGGCACCGCGCACGGCGCACACCGCGCCGCGGCACGCTCAGGCCCCCGCCCCTTCCGCCTCCCCCTCCCCCTCCACGGGCTGGTCCGCGATCTGCTCGTGGTGGCGGATCACCTCCGCGATGATGAAGTTGAGCAGCTTCTCCGCGAAGGCCGGGTCCAGTTTGGCGCTCTCCGCGAGGCCCCGCAGCCGTTCGATCTGGCGGGACTCGCGGGCCGGGTCGGCCGGGGGGAGGTGGTGTTCGGCCTTGAGGTGGCCCACCTGCATGGTGCATTTGAAGCGTTCGGCGAGCATGTGGACGACCGCGGCGTCGATGTTGTCGATGCTGTCGCGGAGCCTGCCGAGTTCGGCGCGTACGGCCGGGTCTACGGAGTGGGCGGTGCCCGCGGGGTCGGAGGGTCCGGTGGGTCCGGGAGCGCTGGTGGTCATGGTCAGCGAGCTTACGACGGTCCGGGCGTGATCGTCGGCGGGTGTTCGGGATCCGGGATCTGGTTGCTCCAGCCGCCGGGGACGGTGCGGCCCTGCTGTTCGCGGAAGCGGACCGGTGCGGTGCCGACGCGGCGGGTGAAGAGGCGGGAGAAGTAGGCGGGGTCGTCGTAGCCGACGCGGCGGGCGACGGCGGCGACGGGGAGTTCGGTGGCGGCGAGGAGTTCCTTGGCGCGGCCGAGCCGGATGCCCAGGAGGTAGTCCTTGGGGCTGCAGCCCGCCCCGCGGCGTACGGCCGTGCGCAGCTCGGCGGGGGTCATGCCGTGCCGGGCGGCGTGTTCGGCGACCGACAGCGGCTGGAACGCGTCGCGGGCGAGGGCCTGCAGCACCGGGTCGCCGTCGGCGCCGAGGTCGGCCCGTGCGCGGCGCAGCGCGACGAGGAGTTCGTGGACGGCGGCCCCGGTCTCGACCTCCAGGAGCGGGTTCCCGCGCCGGGCGGCCCGTGCGATGCGGCCGACGGCGGCGCGTGCTCCCGCGGTGTCGGCGAGCGGGACGACGGGCCGCTCCGGCTCTATGTAGCCGAGTTCGGTGTACGTGGCGGTGGCGGGGCCGGTGAAGTCGACGAAGCTCTCGTCCCAGCCGGTGTCCGGGTCGGGGCCGTAGTGGTGCGGGACGCCGGGGGTGACCCAGAGCAGGGCGGGTGCGGTGATGGTGGTGCGGCGGCCGTCGGTGCCCCGGTACCACCCGGAGCCCGCGCTGATCACGATGGCGACGTGGTGGTCCAGGGTGCGGGGGCCGACGGTGGGCAGCGCCCCGTGCTGGAGGCCGACGCCGAGGCAGACGAGGCCGAGCTTGTGGTGGGTGGGGCTGGGGGTGAAGTAGCGCATCCAGGTGTGGTACATCCGCGTCCCTCTTCGTCAGTGCCCCGCGGTCGTGCCAACCGTCCGAGTCGTGTCCGCCGTGCAGGTCGTGCGTGCTGCGCAGGTCGTGCCGCATGCGTGCTGTGCAGGTCGTGCGTGCTGTGCGGGTCGTACGTGTTGTGCAGGTCGTGCCGCATGCGTGGTGGGTGTCGTACGTGCCGTGCCAACCGTCCAACTTTCGTTGATCTTTGTCCATGGACGGGCCCGCCGCCAAGGGGCAAGGGTGAATCGTCCCGTGCGATATCGAGTGCGGGGCCGGGCACGGGTTCGTGCGCGGGCGAGGCACGAGCGATGGGCGGGACCGTGGCTGACTTCACGGTGGGTGACGAGGACTTTCTGCTGGACGGGCGGCCGGTGCGGCTGCTGTCCGGGGCGCTGCACTACTTCCGGGTGCACGAGGACAGCTGGGGTCACCGTCTGTCGATGCTGCGGGCGATGGGGCTCAACTGTGTCGAGACGTACGTCCCGTGGAACCTGCACGAGCCGGACGCGGGCCGTTTCCACGACGTGGAGGCGCTGGGCCGGTTCCTGGACGCGGTGCAGGCGGCGGGGCTGTGGGCGATCGTGCGCCCGGGTCCGTACATCTGCGCCGAGTGGGAGAACGGCGGGCTGCCGCACTGGCTGACGGGCCCGCTCGGCAACCGGGTGCGGACGCGGGACGCGGCGTACCTGGGGCAGGTGGAGCGGTGGTTCCGCCGGCTGCTGCCGCAGGTGGTGCAGCGGCAGATCACCCGGGGCGGCCCGGTGCTGATGGTGCAGGTGGAGAACGAGTACGGGAGTTACGGCTCGGACCAGGTGTACCTGGGGCATCTCGCGGGGTTCCTGCGCGAGGTGGGGGTGACGGTGCCGCTGTTCACCTCGGACGGTCCGGAGGACCACATGCTGACGGGCGGCTCGATCCCCGGGACGCTGGCGACGGCGAACTTCGGGTCGGGGGCGCGGGCGGCGTTCGACGTGCTGCGCGCACACCAGCCGGTGGGGCCGCTGATGTGCATGGAGTTCTGGTGCGGCTGGTTCGAGCACTGGGGTGCGGAGAGGGTCGTACGGGACGCGCGGGACGCGGCGGCGGCGCTGCGGGAGATCCTGGAGTGCGGGGCTTCGGTCAATCTGTACATGGCGCACGGCGGTACGAACTTCGCGGGCTGGGCGGGGGCGAACCGGTCCGGCGAGCTGCACGGCGGTGAGCTCCAGCCGACGGTCACCTCCTACGACTACGACGCGCCGGTCGACGAGTACGGGCGGCCGACGGAGAAGTTCTGGCAGTTCCGGGAGGTGCTGGCGGAGTACGCGGACGGGCCGCTTCCGGAGGTCCCCGAGGCTCCGGCCGCACCGCCCGCCGAGCCGGTGCGGGTGGGCTTCGACGGGTGGCTGCCGCAGGGCGAGCTGATGGACGCGCTGGGCGGGGAGGAGTCGGAGCGCGGTGCTCCGGCGACCTTCGAGGAGCTGGGGATCGACCGGGGCGTGGTCCGTTACCGGGTGGACGTGCCGGGTCCCCGGCAGCCGTACCCGCTGGGGGTCCGCGGGCTGCGGGACCGGGCGGCGGTGTACGTCGACGGGGAGCGGGCGGGGTTCCTGACGGAGGAGGACGCGTACCTGCCGGAGCCGGTGGCCGGGCCCGCGGCGGTCGAGCTGTGGGTGGAGTCGCTGGGCCGGGTCAACTACGGGCCGCGGCTGGCGGAGGCGAAGGGGATCACGGGCGGGGTGCTGCACGAGCGGCAGTATCTGCACGGGGTGCGGGCGCGGGGGCTGCGGCTGGAGGCGTTCGAGGACGCGGTGGCGGTGCGCAAGCTTGGCTTCCGTGCGTTGGGGGGCGAGGCCGGTCCGGGTCTCTACCGGGGTTCCTTCGAGCTGGCCGCCGCGTGCGGGGGTGCGGGGCTGGAGCTTCCCGGCTGGACGCGGGGGTTCGTCTGGGTGAACGGCTTCTGCCTGGGCCGCTACTGGCCGGGGGCGGGCCCCCAGGGCTCCCTGTACGTACCGGGGGCGGTGCTGCGGGCCGGGGACAACGAGGTGTGGGTGTGGGAGCTGGAGGGGTGCGCGGGTGAGGTGGCGGGTCTGCTGGGCCGGTAGCCGGGCGGCGGGGGTCCGCTGCGCGGGGCCTCTCCTCCACCCCGCCCCTTCCCGAAACGGCTTGGCGGTCCCTTCCCGGCCGGGTGCGCGTCCGCGGGCAGTACGTGCCCGCTCGCGCAGTTCCCCGCGCCCCTTCCAGGGGCGGGGAGGGGCGCTGCCCGCCGCACGCGCGGGACCCCGCTCGGCGGCGAACCGTCGGCACGGTTGAGCCCCCGCACAGGTGCGGGGGCTCGGGCGGGCGGAGCGGGGCGCGGGCGTCACGCCGGTGCGGGTGGCCGTACCCGCGCACCTATCGGTGCGGGTGCACCGGCATCTACCGGTGCGGGTGCACCGGCATCTACCGGTGCGGGTGCACCGACGCGCATCCCCGCACCCCGATCCCCGCCTACAAGCCCGCCGCCGCCTGCGCGATCGCCGAGGCGAAGGTCGAGACCTCCGTGTACACACCCGGGTAGTTCGGCCGGGCACACCCGTTGCCCCAGCTCACGATGCCCACCTGGATCCACGCACCCGCGTTGTCCTTGCGGAACATCGGGCCGCCGGAGTCGCCCTGGCAGGTGTCGACCCCGCCCTGGGGCAGTCCGGCGCAGATCTCCTCGCCGGCGATGAGGTCGGAGTACGACGCCTTGCACGAGGCGTCGGAGACGAACGGCACCTGGGCCTTGAGCAGGTAGCGCTGCTGGGCGCCGCCCTCGGTGGCCGCGCCCCAGCCGGCGACGGTGAAGGTGCCGGAGTTGTACGCCGTGGTGGTGGCGATCTTCAGCGTCGGCTGGTTGATCGGCTTGGCGAGCTTGATGAGCGCCCAGTCCTTGCCGCTGCCGTTGTAGCCGGGCGCCTGGAGCACCTTCGTGGACTTGACCTTGACCGCGCTGGAGCTCTGGAGATCCACGACACCGCCGGTGGCGGTGATGCTGGTGTTGTTGCCGGAGCCGTCCACGCAGTGCGCGGCGGTCAGCACGATGTCCTTCGCGTAGAGCGCGCCGCCGCAGCCCATGGAGAGCCGGACCATGAACGGGAACTCACCCTGGGCGGCGCGCGTTCCTCCCACGACGGGCTGGGTGCCCGAGGGGGTGGGAGTGCTCGCGGAGGCACCGGCGGGCTGGAGGCTGACCGCGGCGAGGGCGACGGCGCCTATGACGGCGTATCTCTTGATGGCACGGAGTACGTTCTTCAACGGAGTGCCTTTCGTGGGGGGTCGAGAGGGACGCACGCTGACAACGGGCACACACTGGGGTACGGCGAATCGGCACAGCAGGGTCACAGGACACACACCGGCCGTTCGCTGGCATGAGCCCGTCAACGCGCTGTTGGATTATGTGGAGTTGATCGTCCGGCCGACAAGGGATCCTTTTCGGCCAGCACCGGACGAGGTTTGAAAGGGGGGTAGGGGCATGGGGATCGGCAGTGAGATCGTGCACGGCTTTCCGCATCTGACGACGGTCAGGTCGGCATTGACCGCGCTCTACCGGCGGATCGGCGAGGACGGGGTGCGCTCGTACGGGACCAGCGTCCTCCCCGTCGACGTGGCCTTCTCCGACCAGGACGACCCGTACCTCGGAGCGCAGGGCGTGGCGCGGGCGCTGGTCTCGCACTTCCGGCTGCCGGACGCCCGGATGATCGTCGGCTACCGGGAGATGGAGCACGCGGCCGGGGTGGAGCTGACCGCGGGGCCGGAGTACTTCATCGAACTGAACGACCGCTTCCGCAACCACCGCAAGGACGTCGGGGCCGCACTGGCCCACGAGATCACCCATGTCCTGCTGCACCGGCTCGGCCTGTCCTTCCCCGGCACCCGCGACAACGAGATCCTGACCGACACGGTGACCACCTACCTCGGGGCCGGCTGGCTGCTGCTGGACGCCTACCGGCAGGACGGCGCCTCCAGCCAGAAGCTGGGCTACCTCACCCCCGAGGAGTTCGGGTACGTGCTGGCCAAGCGGTCGCTGCTGTTCGGTGAGGACCCCTCCCCCTGGTTCACCAGCGCCGAGGCGTACACGGCGTACACCAAGGGCCTGGCGCAGGCCCGCCGCGACGGGCAGCAGCCTCCGCTGACGGCGGCCGGCCGGCTCGCCAGGCACCGGTACGCGAAGGACCGCAGGAGCGCCTTGGGGCAGGGCGGCACGGGAGTGCCGGGGCCGCTGTCCTCGTACGCCTTCGAGGGCCGGGCGGGCACCGGGGCCGGGCTGCGGGTGTCCTTCCCGTGCCCGACCTGCCACCAGCGGATCCGGGTGCCGGCCCGCGGGGTGCTGCGGGCGCGCTGCGGGCTGTGCCGGACCGTCCTGGACTGCGACGCCTGACCCGCCGCGCGGTTCCCGCCGGCCGTCCGCCGCCTCATCCTCAACTCCCGCCCGTCTGGCCCGCGTAGCCCCTGACCTGCGGGAACGGTCGGCGGTCCGCGTAGGGTCGAGGGATGGACATCAAGCCGACAGCGGGCCTGCGGGACCTGTTCGAGGCTGTGCACGGTGACGAGGACGACGCTGTTGTACGGCTGCTCCGGGCGGGCGCCCCTGCCGAGGCCACCGACGAGGAGGGCACCACCGTCCTGTACGCGGCGGCGGTGGGCGACCGGGCGGGCGCGGTCCGGCTGCTGCTCGCGGCAGGTGCGGACCCGGACCGGCCCAGCGGCCCCGGAGGGCCGGGCGGGCCGGGCGGCGGGGACGGCACCGGCGATCTGCCGCTCTGCGCGGCGGCGGTCGGCGGGCACACCGACGTCGCGCGGGCGCTGCTCGCGGCGGGCGCCCGGCCCGATCTGCGGGAGGCGTACGGGTTCACCGCGCTGGTGTGGGCGGCGGGCCGGGGCCACGCCGGGGTGGCGGAGGTGCTGCTGGCGCACGGCGCGGACCCGGACCTGCCGGGTCCGTCCGGTGAGCCGCCGTTGGTGCTGGCGGCGCGGCGGGGTTCGCCCGCGACCGTACGGGTGCTCCTGCGGCACCGGGCGGCGGCGCGGGAGGCCGCGCTGGAGGAGGCCGGGCGGTGGCTGGAAAGCGACCTGGAGGTGTCACTCAGGGAGGGGCTGAAGCACACGTACGGGGTGTGCGACGGGGACGAGTTCGCGCTGCGCCGGATATCCGAGGAGGGCGGCACGACGGTGGTCGCCGAACTGCTGCGCGACGGTGTTCCGATAGCCGCGGCCGAGCAGCAGTCGGGGCACGCCGCCGTGGTCACCCGCCTGGAGGCGGTACTCGGAATCGCGACGTCCGCCGCCGAGCTGGCCGAGCGGGCGGTGCGTTCGCGGTCCCCGCTGAGCAACGACTGGCGGGAGTCGGTGGCGGTGCTGTGGCAGCGGGCCGACGCGGAGACGCTGCGGGCGGCGCGGTCGTGGTGTGGACGAAGCGCTTCTTCTCTGCACCAAACCTTCGCAGCCGACACACTCGCCCGTGCGGCACCGGCAGCCGCCGCGGTCCCGCTGCTGCGGGACCTGGCGGCCCGCCCCGGCCCGGCGCACCTGACGCGTGCGGCGGTGCGCGCCCTGGGCCGGCACGGCGACCCGGCGGCCCTGTCCCAGGTGCTGGCGCACGTGACGCACCCGGACGCGGAGGTACGGCACCGGGTGGCGGAGTCCCTGGGCCGGCTCGGCCTGACGGCGGAGGAGCGGGGGGCCGGGCGCCCGGAGCACGCCGGTGAGCCCGGGGCCGTCGTACCGGGGGCCGAGCGCGCCGTACCGGGAGCCGAGCGCACCGAGCGGGACCACGACGAGGACCCGGACCAGGAGCACCGGGCGGCCCCCGGGCAGGGGTCCCCCGGCTTCCCCGCGGCTCCTGCCTCCCCCGCGGCCCCCGGTGGTCCGCGGGCTCCCGCCGTCGCCGCGCTCCTGCACCTGGCCCGTGACCCCGTCCCCGCGGTCCGGTACGCGGCCGTGGTCGCGCTGGCGCGGGCCGGTGGGGATTCGGCGGCGGTGCGCGACGCGCTGGCCGAGCAGGTGGCGGAGGGCACGGACCCGGCCGGTGCGGGCTACGCCGAGGCGGCCCGGGGGCTGGCCGTGCGCCAGGACCCCCGGGCCGCCGGGGCGTTGCTGCGGGTGCTCGCGGACGGGGCGCCGGAGGGTCCGGGGCGGGCCGTCGCGGTGGAGGCGCTCGCCCATGTGCGGGACGAGCGGGTCAGGCGTCGTCTCGCGGCGACCTTTCCGCGATGTCGTTGACCGCGGCCCAGCTGAACGCCATCGCGGGGCCGATGGTCGCGCCGGGGCCGGGGTAGGTCTCGCCCATGACCGCCGCCGAGCAGTTGCCGGAGGCGTACAGGCCCGCGACGGCGGAGCCGTCCTCGCGCAGCACGCGGGCGTCGCCGTCCGTCACCAGGCCGCCCTTGGTGCCGATGTCTCCGGGGTGGACGGGGACCGCGTAGTACGGGCCCTTCTCCAGCGGGGCGAGGTTGGGGTTGGGGAGGGTGGGGTCGCCGTAGTAGCGGTCGTAGACGCTGTCGCCGCGGCCGAAGTCCTCGTCCTTGCCGTTGTCCGCCATCCTGTTGAAGCGGCGTACGGTGGCGGGCAGTTCGGGCGCCCTGAGGAGGGTGGCGAGCTGTTCGATCGTCGCGGCCCTCTTCAGGAAGCCGCTCCCGGTCCAGGACTTGGGAAAGGGCTGGCCGGGGAAGAGGCCGGCGAACAGGTAGCGGGACTTGGAGCGGGCGTCCATGACCAGCCAGGACGGGACGGTGGTGGCGTCCTCGGTGTCCGCCTCGTACATGGCGTCGACGAACCGGTGGTAGGGGGCGGCCTCGTTGGCGTAGCGGCGGCCGGCCGCGTTGACGATGACCATGCCGGGGATGCCGCGGTCCGCGACGAGGAAGAAGCTCTTCTCGCCCGGCGGGCAGATCGAGGGCGCGCCCCACACCTTGTCCAGCAGGTCGGTGGCGGCGCCCAGTTCCTCGCCGAGCAGCAGGGCGTCGCCGGTCTGGCCCTCGGAGGCGTGGGTCCAGGCGGTGGAGGTGGGGGCGGGGAGGTGCTTCTCGCGGAGCTCCTGGTGGTGGGAGAAGCCGCCGGAGGCGAGGACGACGCCGCCCCTGGCGCGGACGGTGACCTCCTTGCCGTCGCGGGTGACGCGGATGCCGGTGACCCGTCCGCCGCCGTCCGCGCCGTCCTGTACGAGGCCGGTGAGCGGTGCGCGGAGCCACAGGTCGGCGCCCTGTTTGTGCAGCGACAGCCGCAGCCGGGCGATCAGTGCCTCGCCGAGGGAGACCGGTTTCCTGCCGGTGGCCAGGGCCTTGGCGGCGCGGGCGCCGACGCGCAGGGAGGCCCGTCGGCCGGCCCAGGTGCGGCGCACCATGTTGACGTGGCGGAAGTCGTAGGAGGTGATGGTGAGGCCGTACGTGGGCAGGCCGGCGCGGCGCATGTCGCGGGCGAGCGGGCCGAGGGCCTTGAGGTCGGCGATGCACGGCTCGACGGACCGGCCCTGTGCCATGCCGCCCATGGCTTCGGGGAAGTAGTCCGAGTAGCCGGGGGTGTACATGAACTGCACGTCGGTGCGGTCGTGGAACTCCTTGACCATGCGCGGCCCGTGGTCGAGGTAGGCCTCCTTGCGGGCCTCCGGGACGCGGTCGCCGACGGTGGCGTCCAGGTAGGCGCGGGCCTTCTCGCGGGTGTCGCCGAGCGAGGCGTCGTCGAGGTGGAAGTTGGTGGGCACCCATATCGCGCCACCGGACAGGGCGGTGGAGCCGCCGTACTTGTCCGTCTTCTCCACGACGAGTGCGCTGAGGCCGCGCAGCCGGGCGGTGAGGGCCGCGGCCAGGCCCGCGGCTCCGGAGCCGACCACGACGACGTCGTAGGTGTGGTCCCACTGCGGGGTCTGCGCGGGTGATTGCGGTGCCGTCATGTGAACACTCCGGTGGCGTAGTCGCTGCGGAAGTAGAGCAGGGGTGATCCGTCTTCGCGCGCGGCCAGGTCCAGTACGCGGGCGGTGATCACGTAATGATCACCCGCTTCGTGGACGGCGTACAGCTCGCAATCGACCGTGGCCAGGGCGTTGTTGATGCGGACGGCGTCGTTCCCGGTGCGCTCCCAGTCGACTCCGGCGAATTTGTCCGCGCCCTTGCGGCCGAGGGCCGCGCAGGTGGCGGCCTGGTCGGCGGCGAGGATGCTGACGCCGAAGCGGCGGGCCCGCTCGACCTTGGGCCAGCTGCTGGAGTTCTTGCCGACGCAGAGCAGGACGAGCGGCGGGTCGAGGGAGAGCGAGGCGAAGGACTGGCAGGCGAGACCCACCGGGCCGCCGCTCTCGTCGAGGGCGGCGACGACGGTGATGCCGCTGGCGAAACGTCCCAGCACGTCGCGGAAGCGGGCGGGGTCGACGGGGGTCTCCGTCCCGGCAGGGCGGTCGGGTTCACCCGATGGGGTGAGGGGGGCTGGGAACTCCCCTGCGGCTCCCGGCCGTTCTTCCCGTACGAGGTGATCAGCGGATGGGCGTCCCGTCAGCCGTTCCACTGGTGGCCCCAGAAGCTGTCCGAAGTCATTTCCTTCGCCACCCAGTCGGCGGGGTCGACGATCAGTCCGTCCCAGCCGTACTCGACCTGGAAGCCACCCGGCGCCTGGGCGTAGAAGGAGACCATGTGGTCGTTCGAGTGACGGCCCAGAGAGGAGGCGATCGGCACTCCGGCCTTCTGCATGCGGTCCAGGCAGTATCCGACGTCGTCGAGGGTTTCCAGCTCGACCATGAAGTGCACGATGCCGGGCGGCAGCGCGCCCGGGTAGAGGCCCAGGCTGTGGTGGCGGCGGTTGGGGCTGAGGAAGTGCATCGTGTGGAAGTCCTCGCCGGGCTTGCCCGTGGGCACGGCGGCGGGCGGCAGCTTCATCGAGTCGCGCAGCTGGAAGCCGAGGACGTTCTCGTAGAACGCCAGGGTCTCCTCGGTGTCCGGTGCGGGGACCACGACGTGCCCGAGCCCGAGGTTGCCGGCCTTCGGGGTCGAGGTGACGAAGCGGTTGCCGTACGGGGTGCCGAGCGGGCTGTGGTCCTGGGCCTGGCCCCAGAAGATCTCCAGCGGGTTGCCGCTGGGGTCCTGGAGCTGGATGAGGCCCTGGACGCGGCGCTCGGCGAGGGTGGCGGCGTCGGCCTGCTTGACGACGACTCCGGCGGCCTCCAGTTCGGCGGCGGTGGCGGCGAGTGCGGCGGCGTTCGCGACCTCGAAGCCGGCGGCGAGGAGCCGGTCGCTCTCACCGGCGACGATCTGGAAGCGGTGGATGCGGTCGTCGATGCGCAGGTTCAGCTGCTGCTCGGTGGAGCCTTCGGCCTCGACCATGCCGAGGATGTCGCAGGTGTAGGTGCGCCACTCGTCGAGTTTGGTGGTTTCGAGGCGCAGGTAGCCAAGAGCGCGGATGTCCATGAGTCGATTCCTTTGGAAAGGGGGCCTGACAAGTCCTTCGGGCGAGGGCAGAAGCAGCCCGTCCGGCGAGGGAGAACCACACCCCTCCGGCGTTGGAGGAGCGGGGATCCGGGGGGGCGCCCCCGGTGGTGGCATCAGCCGGGCATGGTGCGGCACGGTCGAACCCGCACCGCACAGCACCCCAGCGCCTCAGTGGCGGAAGAAGTCGATCGCCAGGCGGTTGAACTCGTCGGCCTGTTCGCGCTGGGCCCAGTGGCCGCAGTGCGGGAAGACGTGCAGGCGGGCGTCGGGGATGGCCTTGAGGGCGACGAGGGCGCCGTCGAGCGGGTTGACCCGGTCCTCGCGGCCCCAGGTGAGCAGGGTCGGCTGGGTGATCCGGTGGGCCTCGCGCCAGAGCATGGTGTCCTCGGGCCACTTGGCGAAGGAGGCCCCCATGCGGGCGTTGCCGAGGGCGGCGTCGGGGTCGGTGGCCCGGGTGTAGCGCTCGTCGACGAGTTCGTCGGTGACGATCGCCGGGTCGAAGGCGAGGGTGGTGAGGAAGGCCCTCATCTGTTCCCGGGTGGGCTCGGGCGAGGTGCTGAACGCGAAGAGCCGCTTGATGCCCTCGGTGGGGTCGGCGTGGAACAGGTTGAGGGAGACGCCGCCGGGGCCCATCAGCAGGAGTTTGGCGACCTTCGCCGGGTGGTCCAGTGCCATCCGGGTGGAGGTGCCGCCGCCGAGGGAGTTGCCGATGAAGTGGGCGCGGGGGATGCCGAGTTCGTCCATGAGGGCGGCCACGGCGTCGGCGGCGAAGGAGAAGAAGTCCTTGTCGGGCTCCGGCTTGTCGGACCTGCCGTAGCAGGGCTGGTCGACCAGGAGGGTGCGGAAGTGCTCGGCGAACACCGGGAGGTTGCCGCCGAAGTTGGACCAGCCGCAGGCGCCGGGGCCACCGCCGTGCAGCATGATCACGACGGGGGTGTCCGGGGTCGCGCCGGCCGGTGCGGCCTCGTGGTAGTGCAGGGTCAGGCCGCCGGCCTCGACGGTGCGCGAGGTGGACTCGTAGGTCGTCCCGGTGTCGCTCACAGCATCGTGTCCTGGATGTCGAGGCCGAGGGCGCCCTGGCCGAAGAGGACCAGCGCCCGCTCGGGGTCGTTGGCGGCGTGGCCGCGGCCGGTGCGGACGTCGCGCCAGGCGCGCTGGACGGCGTTGGACGCCTTGTTGCGCATGGCACTGCCGCCCGCGTTCTCCATCAGCAGGTCGACCGCGGCCACCGCGCGCTCGGTGGCCAGGACCTGGTCGCGGCGGGTGCGGGTGCGCAGTGCCATCGGGAGTTCCTCGCCGCGCACGGCGCGCTCGTACAGCTCGGTGATGTTGCGCTCCAGCTGGAGCCAGGCGGCGTCGATGTCACTGGCGGCGCGGGCGATCCGCACCTGGGCGAAGGGGTCCTCGGCGACCTGCTGGCCGTAGGAGATCCGGAAGCGTTCGCGGGTGGCGGCGACGTACGCCTCGTAGGCGCCCTCGGCGATGCCGACGATGGGGGTGGAGATGGTGGTGGTGAAGACCGAGGCGTACGGGAGCCGGTAGAGCGGCTCCGGGTTGACGTCCTGGCCGGGGGTCCTCAGGGCGGTGACCGGGCCGAAGCTCAGCGCGCGGTGCTCGGGGACGAAGACGTCCTCGCAGATCACGTCGTTGGAGCCGGTGCCGCGCAGGCCGACGGTGTCCCAGACGTCGTCGATCCGGTAGTCGGCGCGCGGGACGAGGAAGGTCCGCATGTCGACCGGGCGGCCGTCGGCGTCGTTGATCATGCCGCCGAGCAGGGCCCAGTCGGTGTGGTCGCAGCCGGAGGAGAAGTGCCAGGCACCGGTGACCCTGAAGCCGCCGTCGACCGGGGTGACCTTGCAGGTCGGGGCGTACGAGGAGCAGATCCGGGCGGCCGGGTCGGCGCCCCACACCTCGTCCTGGGCGCGGACGTCGTAGAGGGCGACGTGCCAGGGGTGGACACCGACGACGGAGGAGACCCAGCCGGTGGAGCCGCACGCGCGGGCGATCTCCTTGACCGCCGTGTAGAAGGCGGCGGGGTGCGCGGCGAGGCCGCCGTACCGCTTGGGCTGGAGGAGCCGGAAGAAGCCGGCGGCCTCCAGTTCCTTGATGCTGGCCGCGGGGACCCGGCGCCCGGCCTCGGCCTCCGGGGCGCGCTCGCGCAGCGCGGGGGCCAGGGCGCGGACGCCTGCGAGGACTTCGAGGACTTCTTCGTCACCCATGCGTGTCGCCTCTCGGGATGTACGGGGTGTGCCCGCCGTGCGGGTGGTGGCAGGAAGGTACGCCCGCGTCCACCGGGCACGAAATACCGGTTTCCCACTCAGCGGGAAGGGTTCCGCGATCCCCCAACCTATTCCGAAAAGAAATACCTTCGCACGACCCCTTCCCCCGTGGCCGCCCCCGTGACAGGGTCGCCCCAAGGTCGCCGGCGCGTCCGCAATGTCGCGGATGCGCACCGCACACAGGGGTTCTCTCATGACTGCTCCCACGCCTGGGCAGGCCGGGCTCACCGAGATGCTGACACGTGCCACAGCGGTATCCGGGGCGCCCGTCCCGTCCGTCCCGTCCGTCCCGTCCGTCCCGTCCGGGAGGCCCGGCGGGTCACCGGACGGCGCCCCCCATCCGCTCTCGCTGCTGGAGAAGGCCGCCGAGGTGCTGGGGGCGTTCGACGGCGCCGAGCCGCGGCTCTCCCTCACCGAGGTGGTGCGCCGCTCGGGCATCCCCCGCTCCTCCGCGCACCGCATCCTCGACCAGCTGGTCGGGCTGCGCTGGCTGGACCGCGAGGGCCGGGACTACCGGATGGGCATGCGGATGCTGGAGCTGGGCGCCCTCGCCTCGCACCACAACCGGCTGCGCCGCGCCGCCCTCCCTCTGCTGCACTCCCTGCACGAGCAGACCGGTCACCTGGTGCACCTCGCCGTCCCGGACGGCACCGAGGTGGTCTACCTGGAGCGGATCGGCGGGCTCGACGACCGCAGCGTCCCATCCCGGGTGGGCGGCCGGATGCCTGCCTACTGCACGGGGGCGGGCAAGGCGGTCCTCGCGTTCGGCGAACCGGACGCCGCCGAGCGGGTCGTCGCGGCCGGTCTGCGCCCCCGCACCCCGGCCACGCTGGTGCGCCCGGTGGCGCTGCGCTCGGAGCTGGCGGCGGTCCGCGACCGGGGCATCGCCTTCGACCGGGAGGAGAGCTTCCGGGGCGTGGTCTGTGTGGCGGCCCCGCTGCGCGGCGCGGGCCGGGCCGTCGCGGCGATCTCCCTGTCCTGCCGGGGCGGCGCCGCCGCCCGTCGCGAACTGGAGCGGCTGGCGCCCGCGGTACTCGCCTGCTCGCGTGCGGTCTGGCGGGAGCTGTACGGTCCCGGCCGCGCCCGCGCCCGGCACGCGGCAGCCACCCCGCCCGGGTCCGTCGCACAGCGGCCCCGGATGTCGGAGCAGGCGATGGACACCATGATGGGGTGGCTGGGCCGCAGCGAGTGGATGTAGCGGCCGGCGGCGGACGTCCTCCCGGTGGACGCGTCCGCCGCCGTCCCGTCTGCCTGTTCGGCCGTCAGCAGCCGTACTTGACCAGGTCGAACGACTTGTAGTGGTCGGCGGTGTAGTAGTCCTCCTGCGCCTTGCTGCCGGTCACGATGCGCTTGGCACCGCGGGTGGGCGCGCCGGGGGTGACGACCGTGTACTCGTGGTAGTACCCGTTGGTCTGGCTCGGCAGGATGCCCTCACGGTTCTTGAAGACGGTGCCGTCCTGCTCGTACGGGAAGGGGCCGCCCTTCTCGATGAGTTCGAGGGTGTCGTGGGCCTGCGAAGGCAGCTTCGAGTGGCAGATCTCGCCGACGGCGGTGATCTTCGCGACGGAGAAGGAGACGGCGGTGACGGGGGCGGGTGCGGTGGCCGTGGCTGCGGTCGCTCCGCCGGCCAGCAGGGCCGAGGAGAGGGCGACGGCGGAGCCGATGACGGCGATTCGTGGGGGGATTCGCATGCCCCCATTGATGCGCGTAGAACGCACCGGGGTCAACGCCAACTCCCGCGAATTCCCCGGACGTTCACCTCCTCCCCAGCGTCCCCGCAGGACCCCCGCACCCGACCCCGGCAGGCCCCCGCCTACTCGTAGCCGATCTCGACGCGGGCGCTCAGCGGCACCGCCTGACAGGCCAGGACGTACCCCTCGGCCAGGTCCTCCTCGTCCAGCACCTCGTTGCGCAGCATCTTCACCTCGCCGGAGACCACCCGGCAGCAGCAGGCGCTGCACGCGCCCTCCCGGCAGGAGTAGGGGGCGTCGATCCCGGCCGCGAGGAGGGTGTCGAGCAGCGGGACCTCCGCCGCCCAGCCGACCTCGTGCGACTCCCCGTCGAGCGTCACCCTGGCCGTGTGCGCGGCCTGCGCACCTGCGGCGGTGGCGGTGGCTGCGGCCGGTGCGCGGCCGAATACGTCGTCGGCGAGCGAGAAGTACTTCTCCCGCGACACCGTGCACGCCCCGGCCGCCCGCAGAGCCGCCTCCGCCGCGTCCATCAGGGGCCGGGGCCCGCACAGATAGGCGTCGCGGCCGGCGTACGGGGCGAGTGCCGCGCCCAGCAGCTGGGCGGTGGGCAGCCCCTGGAGGGTCTCCAGCCAGTGCACCACGGCGAACCGCCCGGGGTGCGCCTCGGCGAGCCCCCACAGTTCGTCCCGGAAGATGACGGCGTTCTGCTCCCGGTTGGCGTACAGCAGCACGGCCCGGCCCCGCCCGGCCGCGAGGACGGACTTGGCGATCGACAGCACCGGGGTGATGCCGCTGCCGCCCGCCACCAGGACCACGTCGCGGTCCAGGTCGCGCGGGGTGAAGGTGCCGGCCGGGGCGAGCACCTCCAGCTCGTCGCCGGCCGTCACCCGGTCGCAGACCCAGCCGGAGCCGAGCCCGCCGGGCACCCTCTTCACGGTGACCTTCATGGGTTCCCCGGTGTGCGGGGAGCTGGCCAGGGAGTAGCACCTGGCGGCGCCCCCCGGCACCCGCAGGGTGAGGAACTGGCCCGGCTTGTACGGGAGCCGGGCGTCGAGCACCAGGGACACGGCGTCGCCCGTCTCCCGTACGACCTCGACGACCCCGACCTTCACGGAGGTGCTCACTCGCCACCCACCTCGACGAGTCCCCGGGACACGGCCTCCCGGATGCTGTCGCGCAGTCCGGCGCAGGACCGCACCCGGGCGCTGGGTTCGCCGGCGGCGACCCGCTCGCGGATCCGGGGGCAGACCTCGGTGGCCTCGGCGGTCCACTGGATCTGGGTGTGGGCGGGGCTGAACTTCTCGCACAGGACCTCGTTTCCGCAGGTCCCGCAGGTGACGGGGCGCATCACGAACCGGCTTTCGGGGCGGGTGGTGCGACCGGGTGCGCGGCGGCTTCGCGGGCCGCGGCCTCGCGGGCCGCGATGTTCGCCTCGGCCTCCGCCCGCCAGGCCTCGCCCGCCCGGGTGGTGTCGATCACGAACTCGAAGCGGCGGACCATCTCGTCGCGGACGTCGGCGACGTCCACGTAGAACTGCTCGTACCAGCGGCGCAGTTGGTAGACCGGGCCGTCCTCCTCGGTGAGCAGCGGGTTGTCGATCCGGGTCTTGTTCCGCCAGATCTCGACGTCCTGCTCGAAGCCGACGGCCAGTCCCTCGGAGGTGACGCGGGCGGCGTCGGCGGCCTGTTCGTCGGTCATGCCGGGGAGTTTCCTGACGATCGCCCCGTACATCAGCATGAAGCTGTTCTCGTCGATCGGGTAGTGGCAGTTGATCAGGACGGACTCCATCTCCTGTCCGCCGCCGGCGTCCGCCCACAGTTTGTCGATCATGTAGGAGGGGCCGAAGTAGGAGGCGTCGGAGCGCAGCCCGCCGGAGGCGGAGAGGGTGCCGAGGTCGATGTCGGGGCGCGGCGAGGACTCCATGTACTGGGTGGCGACGTGCCCGTCGAAGACGTTCTTGAAGTACTCGGGGAACGCGTAGTGCACGTAGTAGAAGTGCGCCATGTCGACGACGTTGTCGACGATCTCGCGGCAGTTGGCGTTGTCGACCCGCAGGGAGTTCCAGGACCAGTCGCTCCACTGGTCGGCGTCGGGGCCGTGGACGCCCTCGATCTCGGGGACGGTGACGTCGGCCGGGGGCTGGTTGCCCTCCGGGTCGTGCCACACGTACAGCTGGCCGTTGCGCTCCAGCGCGGTCCAGGAGCGGGTCCTGGCGCGCGGGGGGACGCGGCGGGCGTAGGGGATGCCGGCGCACTTGCCGTCGCCGGCCCAGCGCCAGTCGTGGAAGGGGCAGGCGACGGCGTCGCCCTTGACGGTGCCGTGGGCCAGGTTGCCGCCCATGTGGGGGCAGTAGGCGTTGAGCACGTGGAGCTGTCCGTCCTCCTCGCCGCGGAAGACGACGAGTTTGGTGCCGAAGGCCCGGATCTCGTGCGGCCGGCCGTCCTTGAAAGGGCCGGCGAGGCCGAGGCAGTGCCAGCCGCGGGCGAACCGGGCGGGCGGTGCGGTCGCTTCGATGACGCGCACGGCGTCGGCCGCGGTGGCTGCCGCGGTGCCGGACGCGGTCTCTGGGCGCTGCTGAACAACCATGGTTCTCCCCCTAGTCGAGGCGCGTGCCGGTACCCGGCCGGCCGGATCGCGCGGCTTCCGCGGCGAGTTCGACCGCGATGTCGATCAGTTGGTCCTCCTGGCCGCCGACGAGCCGCCGCTCGCCGGCCCGCAGCAGGATTTGGGCGCCGGACACGCCGTAGCGCCCGGCCTGCCGGTAGGCGTGCTTGAGGAAGCTGGAGTAGACCCCGGCGTGGCCCATCAGCAGGCTCATCCGGTCGAGCAGGCACTCCTCGTCCATCACCGGGCGGACCACGTCCTCGGCCGCGTCGATGATCTTCAGTACGTCGATGCCGGTGCGGATGCCCATCTTGTGGCAGACCGCGGCGAAGGCCTCGACCGGGGTGTTCCCGGCGCCCGCGCCGAGCCGCCGGGTCGAGCCGTCGATCTGGAGGGCGCCCGCGCGTACGGCGGCGACCGAGTTGCCCACGCCGAGCCCGAGGTTCTCGTGCCCGTGGAAGCCGACCTGGGCGTCGCCGCCGAGTTCCGCGACGAGCGCCGCCACCCGGTCGGTGACGTCGTCCACGACCATCGCGCCCGCCGAGTCGACGACGTACACGCACTGGCAGCCCGCGTCGGCCATGATCCGGGCCTGCCGGGCGAGGTTCTCGGGGGTGGTCGAGTGGGCCATCATCAGGAAGCCGACGGTCTCCAGGCCCCTGTCCCGGGCCAGCCCGAAGTGCTGGACGGAGATGTCGGCCTCGGTGCAGTGGGTGGCGATGCGGCAGATGCCGGCGCCGTTGCCGTGAGCAGCCCGGATGTCGTCCTTCACGCCGAGGCCCGGCAGCATCAGGAAGGCGATGCGGGCGTGCCGCGCGGTGTCGACGGCGATCTTGATGAGTTCCTGCTCGGACGTCTTCGAGAAGCCGTAGGTGAACGACGAGCCCCCGAGTCCGTCCCCGTGCGCGACCTCGACGACGGGCACGCCCGCACCGTCCAGGGCGCCGACGATCTTCCGTACGTCCTCGCCGGTGAACCGGTGGCGCTTGGCGTGCGAGCCGTCGCGCAGGGAGGAGTCGGTGACGCGGATGTCGAGTGCGTCGGAGTACGTCCCCCGCGCGCTGGGCGTGTAGGTCCGTGCGGCGGTCATGCCTGCATCCCCTTCGCGAACTCCTCGCCGACCTTGGTGGCGGCGGCGGTCATGATGTCCAGGTTTCCGGCGTACGGCGGCAGGTAGTCGCCCGCGCCCTCCACCTCCAGGAAGATCGCCACCCGGGCCTGCCCCCCGTTCGCCCCGGACGCCTCGTCGAACTGCGGTTCGGTGCGCAGCCGGTAGCCGGGCACGTACGCCGCGACGTCCTCGGCGACCTGCTTGACGGAGGCGGTGACCGCCTCGCGGTCGGCGTCCTCGGGGATCGCGCAGAAGACGGTGTCGCGCATGACGACGGGCGGCTCCGCGGGGTTGAGGACGATGATCGCCTTGCCGCGCCCGGCGCCGCCGATCTCCTCGATGCCGCGCGCGGTGGTGCGGGTGAACTCGTCGATGTTGACGCGGGTGCCGGGCCCGGCGGACACCGAGGCGACGGACGCGACGATCTCCGCGTAGGCGACCGGCACGACCCGTGAGACGGCGTACACCATCGGGATGGTGGCCTGCCCCCCGCACGTGATCATGTTGACGTTGTCCGCGTCGAGGTGCGCGGTGAGGTTCGCGGGCGGTACGACGGCGGGGCCGACGGCGGCCGGGGTCAGGTCGACGGCCTTGATGCCGAGTTCGGCGTAGCGCGGGGCGTTCGCCCGGTGCACGTGGGCGGAGGTCGCCTCGAAGACGATGTCCGGCAGCTCGTCCTGCGCCAGCAGCGGGTCGACGCCCTCGTGGCTGGTGCGCACGCCCAGCTTCCGTGCGCGGGCGAGCCCTTCGCTGGCCGGGTCGACGCCGATCATCCAGCGCGGCTCGATGTACGGGGAGCGGCGCAGCTTGTACAGCAGGTCGGTCCCGATGTTGCCGGAGCCGACGATGGCGGCGGTGGCCCGCCTGCCCGTCGTGACAGTCATGCGTACCTCAGCAGAAGGTGAGAGAGACGGAGCCGAGCCCGGTGAACTCGGCGGTGTAGGTCCGCCCGGCGGTGACGTCCACGGCCCGGGTGCAGGAACCGGGCAGCACCAGGTGCCCCTTGCGCAGGGGCACCCGGAAGCGGGCGACGGTCCGCGCGAGCCAGGCCACCGCCTCGGCGGGGTCCGTGAGCACGGCGTCCCCGCGCCCCTCGGCGAGCAGTTCGCCGCCGCCGGTCAGCCGGGCCTCGACCGCCTTGAGGTCGAGTGCGCGCGGATCGCGCCCCTCGCCCGTCACGTAGCCGGCGGAGGAGGCGTTGTCGGCGATGGTGTCGGCGATGGCGATCCGCCAGTCGCGGACCCGGCTGTCGATGAGTTCCAGGGCGGGTACGACGCGTTCGGTGGCCGCAAGGACGTCGGCGGCGGTGCAGCCCTCGCCGGGCAGGTCGTCGCCGAGCACGAAGCCGATCTCGACCTCGACGCGGGGCGCGCAGTAGCGCGCGGCGGGCACGGGCCGGGCGCTGTCGAGGGCCATGTCGTCGAGCAGATGGCCGTAGTCGGGTTCGTCGACGCCCATCATGCGCTGCATGACGGGCGAGGAGAGGCCGACCTTGTGGCCGGTGACGGTGGCTCCGGCGGCGGTGCGGCGGCCGATGTTGAGAAGCTGGATCTCGTACGCGTCCTCGGTGTCGATCCCGGGGAACGTCTCGGTCAGCGGCGGTACGGGGGTACGTCCGTACTCGGCGGAGCGCAGCAGCTCCGCCGCCTCCTGCCGCCGGCGTGCGGTGAGCATCGGGCGCCTCCAGGGCGGGGCTCGGGGTGGGTGATGCCCGAGGCTAGGTCCCGCCGGGAGCGGCGGGGAGGGCCACTTCCCGGTGAGTGGGAAAGCACGCGGCCGTCCGACGGACCGCCCGGCCCCCGCCCCGCCACACCCCCGGCACCCGCCCCCTCCCGCGCCCCGGCACCCCCCTGCGCAGGCCCCCCTCCCGCGCCCCGGCCCCCCCCTGCGCGGGCCCCCTCCCCCGGCCCCGGCGCGGGCCCCCTTCCCGCACCCCGCCCCCCTGCGCGGGCGCCGCTCCCGGGGATGCGGCCCGGGTCATCCGGTGGCGGGCAGGCCGTAGTGCACACCGGTCAGGTGTTCCGACTCCTCCCACAGCCGGTGGCCCGTCTTCTCGTCGGTGGCGGACGGGGCCAGGGCGACCCGGGTCGGGGCGCCGCGCAGTTCGGCCGTGCCGTCCGGTCCGATGAACTCGCCGCCGCGTACGCCCGGTTCGGTCGCCGCGTACAGCTGCGGCAGCGCGCCGCGTTCGGGCCGCTGGGCCAGCAGCGGGTTCCCGATCCGCCCGAACACCACCCGCCACAGGCCGACCGGCGCGCTGAACTGGAGCTGGGTGGCGGTGTATCCGGGGTGCGCGAGGACGCTGCGCACCGGGCTGCCCGCGGCGGTCAGCCGCCGGTGCAGCTGGTGCCCGAAGACGGCGTTGGCCAGCTTGGACTGGTTGTAGTGGCCCATCGGCGAGTAGCGGCGCTCCCCCATCAGGTCGTCGAGGAACAGGTGGGCCTTGCGGTGGTTGACCGAGCTGACGGTGACCACGCGCGGGTCACGGCCCTCGGCGAGGGGTTCGAGGAGGAGCCCGGTGAGCGCGAAGTGGCCGAGGTGGTTCACGGCGAACTGGAGCTCGTGGCCCTGCGCGCTGAGGGTGCGGGGCGGGGCCATCACGCCGGCGTTGTTGACCAGCAGGTCGAGCCGGGGGTGTTCGGTGCGCAGCCGCTCGGCGCACTCGCGCACCGAGTCGAGGTCGGCGAGGTCGAGCCGCCGCACCTCCCACCGGCCGCGCCCTGCGCCGCCCGCGCCAGCCTGTCCGACCGCACCGGCCCGCCCGGCCGCGTCCGCTCCCCCGGCCGCCTCCTCGATCGCGCGCCGCCCCTTCTCCTCGTCCCGCACTGCCAGGATCACGTGCGCCCCCTTGGCCACCAGCGCGCGGGCGGTCGCCAGGCCGAGACCGCTGTTGGCGCCGGTGACGACGCAGACGCGGCCGGTCTGGTCGGGAATGTGCCCGGCGTTCCAGCGCTGCCGAAGCCCGGTGTCTGCTGCCGTCTGAGAAGTCATGTCCGGAGTCATGCGGCACAGACTGACTCCGATGACACTTGGTGTCAAGGCGCGCCCGAGTGTCATGCGCGGCATGGAATCGCGGGCGAGGCATTACGATGGCCCCATGACCTCCCGTCCCGAACCGCCGCTGAGCCTGGCCGAGCGCAAGCGCCTGCTCGTCGCCGACGAACTGAGCGAGGCCGCGCTCCAGTTGCTCGCCCGCACGGGGTTCGACGCGGTGACCGTCGACGAGATCGTGGCGGCGGCCGGGGTCTCCAAGCGGACGTTCTTCCGCTACTTCGCGTCCAAGGAGGACGTGGTCGTACGGTTCCTCGCCGACATGGGCGCCGGAATCCACGCGGAACTCGCGGCCCGGCCGGCCGGTGAACCGCCCTCCGTCGCGCTGCGCCACGCGGTCTGGGTCCCGATGGGCGCCTGCGCCGCCGACCACTCCGAACGCGCCCTGCACGTGGTCCGTCTGATCCTGCGCACCCCGGCCCTGCACGCCCGCTTCCTGGAACGCCAGGCACAGTGGCGCGACGAGATGGCGGCGGAGCTGGTGCGCCGCGCGGGCCCCGCCGCCGGGACGGCGGGCCTCCGTCCGCGTCTGACCGCGGGAATGGCCCTCACCGCGTTCGACGCCGTACTCCAGCGCTGGTCGGACAGCGACGGCACGGCGGACCCCGCGGCGCTGATGGACGAGGCGTTCGCGGTCATCGCCCCGGCACTGGACGGCGACGGCGCCGGGCCGTAGCCCGGACGGCCCGGCGCGGATCGCCCGCGACCGCGGGCGGCTTCCCCGTACGGGGAGGAGACCGCCCCCGGCCCCGCCCAGCGGCTACCCCCCGGCGCCGTACACCGGCTGCGGCACCTCCGCCTCGGCCAGCAGTCCGCGGGCCGCCTCGCCCGCCTCCGCCGGGGTCCACCGGGAGCCCTTGTCCGCGGTCGGCCCCGCCCGCCAGCCCTCCATCACCGTGATCCGGCCCGCCTCCGCCTCGAAGACCCGGCCGCTCACGCCCGCGGAAGCGGCCGAGCCCAGCCACACCACCAGCGGGGAGACGTTCTCGGGGGCCATCGCGTCGAACGCGCCGTCCCGCGGCGCCGCCATCGCCCCGGCGAAGGTCTGCTCGGTCATCCGGGTCCGGGCCGCCGGGGCGAGCGCGTTGACCTGGACTCCGTACCGGCCCATCTCCGCGGCGGCGACCAGGGTCAGGCCCACGATGCCGGCCTTCGCCGCGGCGTAGTTGCCCTGGCCGACGCTGCCCAGCAGGCCCGCCCCCGAGCTGGTGTTGACGACCCTGGCGGCCCGCGCCCGGCCCGCCTTGGCCTCGGCCCGCCAGTACGCCGCCGCGTGCTTCAGCGGCAGGAAGTGGCCCTTGAGGTGGACGCGCACGACGGCGTCCCAGTCGTCCTCCTCCAGGTTGACCAGCATCCGGTCGCGGAGGAACCCGGCGTTGTTGACGAGGGTGTCCAGGGCGCCGAAGGTGTCGAGGGCCGTGGCGACGAGGGACGCCGCGCCCCCGCCGGTCGCGATGTCGCCGCCGTGCGCGACCGCCTCGCCGCCCCGCGCGCGGATCTCCTCGACGACGTCCTGGGCGGGCCCGCCCGAGGCCCCCGCGCCGTCCGCGCGCACGCCGAGGTCGTTGACGACGACCCTCGCGCCCGCCTCGGCGAAGGCCAGCGCGTGGGCGCGGCCCAGCCCCCGGCCCGCTCCGGTGACGGCCACCACCCGTCCGGAGCACAGCAGTTGCTCGTTCATCTAGATCTCCTCCTTGTTGACGTTGGCCGCGTCCAGGAAGGCGGGGCGCTCTCCCCCGCCGTGGACCTGGAGCGAGGCTCCGGTGATGTACGCCGCCTTCGGCGAGGCCAGGAAGACCGCCGCGTCGCCGATCTCCGCGGGTTCGGCCAGCCGGCCCACCGGGACCGTGCGCCCGACCGCGGCGATGCCGGCCTCGTCGCCGTAGTGCAGATGGGACAGTTCGGTGCGCACCATGCCCAGGACGAGGGTGTTGACCCGTACCTCCGGTGCCCATTCGACGGCCATCGACCGTGCCAGGCCGGCCAGTCCGGCCTTGGCCGCCCCGTACGCCGCCGTACCGGGCGAGGGCCGTTCGCCGCTGACGCTGCCGATCATCACGATGGAGCCGCGGCTTTCGGCGAGGTGCCCGCGGGCCGCCAGCGAGGCCGTCATCGGCGCCACCAGGTTCAGCGCCACCACCCGGGCGTGCTGCTCGGCCGTGCCCTCCCCGAGCAGCCGGTAGGGCGTCCCGCCCGCGTTGTTGACCAGGACGTCCAGCCGCCCGTGCCCGGCCGCCACCCGTGCGAAGAACTCCGCCACCGCCGCCGCGTCCCGCAGGTCGACGGACGCGAAGTCCGCCGTCCGGCCGGCCGCTTCGACCGGCTCCTCGG
The DNA here is from genome assembly GCF_042874215.1 of Streptomyces sp. NPDC004111. Classification (NCBI taxonomy): domain Bacteria; kingdom Bacillati; phylum Actinomycetota; class Actinomycetes; order Kitasatosporales; family Streptomycetaceae; genus Streptomyces; species Streptomyces sp. NPDC004111. Next base: position 240,457 of record NZ_JBIAMU010000012.1, on the reverse strand, counting down.
GCGGTCTGCGGGCGCACACCACGACCTCGGCGCCCGCCGCGAGGAAGGCCCGCGCGATCCCCGCGCCGACCCCCCGGGTGCCACCCGTGACGACGACAACCCTCCCGTCCAGTTCCATTCGCTGCTACCTTCCTGACACAACACGCACCTAACAAATGTTTGGTGGAAAGGTAGCTGATCCGTTCATGGGTGTCTCCACCTCCGGCCCTTCCGGCTCCCACCGGGGCATCGCCGTCGTCACCGTCGACTTCCCACCGGTCAACGCACTGCCCGTACAGGGCTGGTACGACCTGGCCGACGCGGTCCGCGCCGCCGGACGCGATCCCGGCGTGCGCTGCGTCGTCCTCACCACCCCCGACGGCTCCCGCGGCTTCAACGCGGGCGTCGACATCAAGGAGATGCAGCGCGAGACCGCGTCCGGCGGCGGCCACCAGGCACTGATCGGCGCCAACAGCGGCTGCGCCGAGGCGTTCGCCGCCGTGTACGAGTGCGAGGTCCCGGTCGTCGCGGCGGTCGCCGGGTTCTGTCTGGGCGGCGGCATCGGCCTGGTCGGCAACGCGGACGCGATCGTCGCCTCCGACGACGCCACCTTCGGCCTGCCCGAGCTGGACCGGGGCGCCCTCGGCGCCGCCACCCACCTCGCCCGCCTGGTGCCGCAGCACCTGATGCGCGCCCTCTACTACACCTCCCGCACCGCGACCGCGCGGGAGCTGCACCACCACGGCTCGGTGTGGAAGGTCGTACCGCGCGCCGACCTGCACGACGCGGCAATGGAGCTGGCCGGGGAGATCGCAGCGAAGGACGCGTACCTGATCCGGCTCGCCAAGGCCGCCATCAACGGCATCGACCCGGTGGACGTGCGCCGCAGCTACCGCTTCGAGCAGGGCTTCACCTTCGAGGCCAACCTCAACGGCACCGCCGACCGGGTCCGTTCCGCCTTCGGGCGCACCCCTTCCGGAAAGGACGACCCCGCATGACCGACAAGACGACGACCCCGGAGCAGGTGGTGGCGCGGCTGCGCAGCGGCATGACGCTCGGCATCGGCGGCTGGGGCTCGCGCCGCAAGCCGATGGCCCTGGTCAGGGCGATCCTGCGGAGCGACCTCAGGGATCTGACGGTCGTCTCCTACGGCGGTCCCGACCTCGGCCTGCTCGCCGCCGCCGGCAAGCTCCGCAAGGTGGTCACGGCGTTCGCCACGCTCGACTCGATCCCGCTGGAACCGCACTTCCGCACCGCCCGCGAGTCCGGCGCCGTCGAACTGACGGAGATCGACGAGGCGATGTTCATGTGGGGGCTGCACGCCGCCGCGAACCGGCTGCCCTTCCTCCCCGTACGGGCGGGCATCGGCTCCGACGTGATGCGGGTCAACCCCGGCCTGCGGACCGTCACTTCGCCGTACGAGGACGGCGAGACCCTGGTCGCGATGCCCGCCCTGCGGCTGGACGCGGCCCTGGTCCACATGAACCGGGCGGACCGGCTCGGCAACGGCCAGTACCTGGGCCCCGACCCCTACTTCGACGACCTGTTCTGCGACGCCGCCGACGAGGCCTACGTCTCCTGCGAGCAGATCGTGGACACCGCCGAACTGACGAAGGACGCCCCGCCGCAGTCCCTGCTGCTGCGCCGGTCCTCGGTGACCGGGGTCGTCGAGACGCCCGGCGGCGCGCACTTCACCACCTGCGCCCCCGACTACGGGCGCGACGAGGCCTTCCAGAAGCTGTACGCGACCACCCCCTGGCCCGAGTTCGCCGCACGCTTCCTGTCCGGCGACGACGAGCCGGCCTACCAGAGCGCCGTCCGGACCTGGCACGAGGAGCAGAAGTGAGTACGTCCACGAGCGACCGGGCCGCGGGCACCGTCACCCGCGCCGAGTACTGCGTCATCGCCTGCGCCGAGGCCTGGCGCGACAACGGCGAGGTGCTGGCCAGCCCGATGGGCCTGATCCCCGGCATCGGCGCCCGCCTCGCCAAGCGCACCTTCGCCCCCGACCTGCTGCTCACCGACGGCGAGGCCCTGCTGGTCGGCCTCGACGGGACGGCCGAGGGCTGGCTCCCCTACCGCCACCACCTGACGATGGTCACCGGCGGCAAGCGGCACGTGATGATGGGCGCCAGCCAGATCGACCGGTTCGGCAACCAGAACATCTCCTGCATCGGCGACTGGCAGCAGCCCGCCCGCCAGCTGCTCGGCGTGCGCGGCGCCCCCGTCAACACCCTCAACAACCCGACGAGCTACTGGGTGCCCCGGCACTCCACCCGGGTCTTCGTCCCGCAGGTCGACATGGTCTGCGGGGTGGGTTACGACAGCGCCGCGGCAGCGGGCCCGGCCGCCACCCGCTACCACCGCCTGCCCCGGGTGGTCAGCAACCTCGGCGTCTTCGACTTCCGGACCCCCGACCGCTCGATGCGGCTGGCCTCCGTGCATCCGGGAGTCACCGTCGACGAGGTGCGCGCGGCCACCGGCTTCGCACTGGCCGTCGCCGACGAGGTGCCGCACACCCGCGAGCCCACCCGCGAGGAGCTGCGGCTGATCCGCGAGGTCGTGGACCCGCGGGGCACCCGCGACCGGGAGGTGAAGCCGTGACGCGGGAGGCACCCCGGATGGAGACCGCGCTCACCCGCCTGGTCGGCGTCCGGCACCCCGTCGTGCAGACCGGGATGGGCTGGGTGGCCGGCCCCCGGCTGGTCTCGGCGACCGCCGACGCGGGCGCGCTCGGCATCCTCGCCTCCGCGACGATGACCGTGGAGGAACTGCGGCACGCGGTGCGCGAGGTCGCCTCCCGCACCGACGCGCCCTTCGGGGTCAACCTGCGGGCGGACGCCGGGGACGCGCGGGAACGGGTGCGGATCATCATCGAGGAGGGCGTGCGGGTGGCCTCGTTCGCGCTGGCGCCGTCCCGCGAGCTGATCGCCGAGCTGAAGGACGCGGGGGTCGTCGTGATCCCGTCCGTCGGCGCGCGGCGGCACGCCGAGAAGGTCGCGGCGTGGGGTGCGGACGCGGTGATCGTGCAGGGCGGCGAGGGCGGCGGGCACACCGGGGACGTCGCCACCACCGTGCTGCTGCCGCAGGTGGTCGACGCGGTGGACATCCCGGTGGTCGCGGCGGGCGGCTTCCACGACGGGCGCGGTCTGGTGGCCGCGCTGGCGTACGGGGCGGCCGGGGTCGCCATGGGCACCCGCTTCCTGCTCACCTCCGACTCGACGGTGCCGGACGCGGTGAAGGCGAAGTACCTGGAGGCGGCCGTCCGGGACATCACGGTCACCACCGCCGTCGACGGGCTGCCGCACCGGATGCTGCGCTCGGAACTGGTCGCCTCGCTGGAGCGGGCCGGCCGTACGAGGGCGCTGGCGCAGGCCGTCGTCCGCGCCGCCGGGTTCCGGAGGCTCTCGGGGCTGTCCTGGGCGCGGATGGTCCGCGACGGCCTCGCCATGAAGCACGGCAAGGACCTGACCTGGAGTCAGGTACTGCTGGCCGCCAACACCCCGATGCTGCTGAAGGCCTCCATGGTCGACGGCCGCACCGATCTGGGCGTGATGGCGTCGGGGCAGGTGGCCGGCGTGATCGAGGACCTGCCCAGCTGCGCCGAACTGGTCGCACGTGTCATGTCCGAGGCGGACGTGGCGCTGAAGGAACTGCAGAGGCTCCACACCGGCCTGTCGACCGCGGGTTGAGTGCCGTTTCCCGGAGCCCTCTTGGCTGGGGGCTCCCTTCCTTCCCCAGGAGTTCACCATGAGCAGTCACCGGGTCCGGCTCGCCGCTGCGGCGGCCGTGTCCGCACTGGCCCTCGGCGCCCTGCCCGCCACGGCCGTCGCCGCCCCCGCGGCGCACCCCCCGCGCCACGGGTCGCAGCAGCGGACCGACACGGTCCGCCAGATCGTCGTCCAGGGCGCCACCAACATCCGTGACCTGGGCGGCTACCGCACCTACGGGGGCGACCGGGTGCGCTACGGCGTCGCCTACCGGGCGGACGCGCTGTCGAAGCTCACCGACGCGGACGTGCGCACCCTGGCCGGGCTGAGGCTGGGCAAGGTGATCGACTACCGGGTGCCGGTGGAGATCCAGTACGACGGCCAGGACCGCCTCCCGGCCCCGCTCGCCGTGACGCCGCGCCCGGTCAACGACAGCGGCCTGTACGGGCGGATGATGGCGGCCATCGCCACCAGGGACCCGGTGAAGCAGGAGGAGGCGCTCGGCGGCGGCAGGGGCGCGGAGCTGATGCGGCAGGTGTACCGGACGCTGGTGACCGACCCGGCGAACAGCGCCCAGTTCGCCGCCACCTTCCGCGACCTGGCGGACGGTTCCGCGCGCGGGGCGGTGCTGTTCCACTGCACCTCGGGCAAGGACCGTACGGGCTGGACGAGTTATGTGCTGCTGCGGGCGCTCGGGGTGCCGGAGCGTACCGCCCGGGGCGACTACCTCGCCTCGAACGGGTTCCGGGCCGCGTACGACGCCAAGGTCCGCGAGGGGCTGAAGCAGGCGGGCATGATGCAGAATCCGGACCTGCTGATCCCGCTCCAGGAGGTGCGCGACTCCTACCTCGACAGCGCGCTGGCGGAGGCCGAGGCGCGCTACGGCAGCCTGTACGGCTATCTGACGAAGGGGCTGGGGCTGGACGTCCGCACCCTGGCCCGGCTCCAGGACCGGCTGGTGGACTGACCTGCGGCCGGTGGGCCGACGGCCGACGGGCCGACGGGCCCGCCGGGAAACGGACGGCGGCCGGGCCCGATCTCCTCGGGCCCGGCCGCCGTCCTCGTCACCTGCCGCCCGCCGCTAGGCGACGGGGCGGCGTCCGCCCTGGCCGCCGCCCTGGCGGCGCTGCGACTGGCCCTGGCCCGCACGGCCCTGACCGCCGCCGGCCCGGCCCGCCGAGCCGGAACGGGGCTGGCCGCCGGACCGGGACTGGCCGCCCTGGCCGCCGCCGGCCGTACCGCCACCGCTGCGCGCGGGACGCGAGGGGCGCCCGGTGCCCGTGCCGGATCCGCCCGCCGCGGGGGCGCCACCGCCGCCGCCACGGCGGCCACGGGTGCGGCTGCGGCCGTCGGCGGAACCGCCCCGGCCACCGCCGGAGGGACGGCGCTTGGCGGGCTGCTGCTGCACGGGCTGCGGCACCTCCACGACCACGGCCACCCCGGACGGCTCGCGGGCGCCGGTGAGGGTCGTCAGCTCCTCGTCGGTCGACTTGACCCGGGTGGTGCGCGGGGTGATGCCGGCGTCGCTCATCAGCCGGGTCATCTCCCGCTTCTCCTCGGGCAGGACGAGGGTGACCACGACGCCGGACTCACCGGCGCGCGCGGTGCGCCCGCCCCGGTGCAGGTAGTCCTTGTGGTCGGTCGGCGGGTCCACGTTGACGACCAGGTCGAGGTCGTCGACGTGGATGCCGCGGGCCGCGACGTTGGTCGCGACCAGGGCCGTGACCTGGCCGTTCTTGAACTGCTCCAGGGTGCGGTTGCGCTGCGGCTGGGAACGTCCGCCGTGCAGGGCCGCCGCGTACACACCGGCGGCCAGCAGCCGCTTGGCGAACCGGTCGGCGGCGCGCTTGGTGTCCACGAACATGATCACGCGGCCGTCGCGGGCGGCGATCCGGGCCGCCACCGCCTTCTTCTCGGTCTCGTCCATCACGTGGAGCACGTGGTGCTCCATGGTCGTGACGGCACCGGCGGACGGGTCCACCGAGTGCACGACCGGGTCGGTCAGGAACATCTTGACGAGCTTGTCGATGTTCTTGTCCAGGGTCGCCGAGAACAGCATCCGCTGCCCGCCCGGCTCGACCTGCTTGAGCAGCGCGACGACCTGCGGCATGAAGCCCATGTCGGCCATCTGGTCGGCCTCGTCGAGGACGGTGATGGCGACCTGGTCGAGCCGGGCGTCGCCCCGCTCGATGAGGTCCTTGAGCCGGCCGGGGGTGGCGACCAGGACCTCGGCGCCGCGGCGCAGCGAGTTCGCCTGCTTGGTGATCGACATGCCGCCGACGACGGTGGTCAGGCGCAGGTTGACGGCGGTGGCGTACGGGGTGAGCGCGTCGGTCACCTGCTGCGCGAGCTCGCGGGTGGGTACGAGGACCAGCGCGAGCGGGGCGTGCGGCTCGGACCGGCGCCCGGCGGTGCGGGCGAGCAGCGCGAGGCCGAAGGCCAGCGTCTTGCCGGAACCGGTGCGTCCGCGGCCCAGGATGTCCCGGCCCGCCAGGGAGTTCGGCAGCGTCGCGCCCTGGATCGGGAACGGCTCGGTCACCCCCTGGGCGGCGAGGGTCTTCAGGAGTGCGGCGGGCATGTCCAGCGCTTCGAAAGCCTCGACCGACGGCAGCGCGGGGGTGATGGTCTCCGGCAGTGCGAATTCACCCTGGGGCGGCGTGGACCGGCGGGCGGGGCCCTTGCCGGAATTCTTCGTCGAAGCCTTGCCGCGGCCCCGGGAAGGGGTGGCGTTCGACGGTCGGTTGCGCGCCGGACGGCCGGTGCGCTCGGTGGCGGATCGTTCGAAACGGGTCATGCAGTAATTGCCTTCTTCCTGGGGACTGCCTGGGACACGGCCTCGCGCGGCCGGCGGGCACAACAACAAGCCGGGACCCGCACCTTCACGGTGCGGGCCCCGGCTAGGAGGTTCGCGTCCGGGCGATTAGGCCGGGACGATGTTCTCCGCCTGCGGGCCCTTCTGGCCCTGCGTGACGTCGAAGGAAACCTTCTGGCCCTCCTGGAGCTCACGGAAGCCCGAGGTGGCGATGTTGGAGTAGTGGGCGAAGACGTCGGCGCCGCCGCCGTCCTGCTCGATGAAGCCGAAGCCCTTTTCCGAGTTGAACCACTTCACGGTGCCAGTAGCCATTTTTTTCTCCTAAAACAGGGGCAGAGCCGGAAATTCGCACTTTACGAATTCCTCGTCGCCGCAATGACCCCATCCGGAGATCCGGAAACCGGCAAAGACCGGAAAACAAATGTGCGCCTGCCGAAGTTCTCGTCAGGCGCACATAAAGTTCATGGGTACCAAAACTGCAACACGGCTACCGTAGCACGCCCCTGCCGGAGGCGCGCGGTGAAACCCGGCACCTCAAGGGGCACAAGGGATCCGGGCCCCACAGCTCCGGGGAACCGTCCCCAAGGGCGCCCCTCCCCGCGGGGCCTAGAGCCGCTCGACGATGGTCACGTTGGCCTGGCCGCCGCCCTCGCACATGGTCTGCAGGCCGTACCTGCCCCCGGTCCGCTCCAGCTCGTGCAGGAGTGTCGTCATCAGCTTGACGCCGGTGGCGCCCAGCGGGTGGCCGAGGGCTATCGCGCCGCCGTTGACGTTGACCCGCTCCGGGTCGGCGCCGGTCTCCTTCAGCCAGGCCAGCGCCACCGGGGCGAACGCCTCGTTGATCTCCACCAGGTCGATGTCGTGGATCGACATACCGGTCCGCTTCAGGGCGTGCGCCGTCGCGGGGATCGGCGCGGACAGCATCCGGATCGGGTCCTCGCCGCGCACCGACAGGTGGTGGATGCGGGCGCGCGGGGTCAGCCCGTGCTCCCGTACCGCCCGCTCGGAGGCGATCAGCAGGGCCGCGGCGCCGTCGGAGACCTGGGAGGAGCAGGCGGCCGTGATCGTGCCGCCGTCCAGCACCGGCCGCAGGGCGGCCATCTTCTCCAGGGAGGTGTCCCGGCGCGGGCCCTCGTCCACCGTGACGTCCCCGTGGGCGACGGTCTCCCGGGCGAAGCGGCCCTCGTCGATGGCGCGCAGCGCCCGCCGGTGGGAGCGGAGCGCGAACTCCTCCATGTCGAGCCGGCTGATGCCCCACTTGTCGGCGATCAGCTGGGCGCCGTGGAACTGGTTGACGGGGGCGTCGCCGTAGCGGGCGCGCCAGCCCTTCGAACCGAGGTAGGGGCCCTCGGTGAGGCCGAGCGGTTCGGCGGCCTGGCGGGAGGCGAAGGCGATGGGGATCTGCGTCATGTTCTGGGTGCCGCCCGCGACCACCAGGTCCTGGGTGCCGGAGAGCACGCCCTGGGCGGCGAAGTGGACCGCCTGCTGGGAGGAGCCGCACTGGCGGTCGATGGTCACGCCGGGCACCTCCTCGGGCAGGCCCGCCGCCAGCCACGACGTACGGGCGATGTCGCCGGCCTGCGGTCCGACCGTGTCCAGGCAGCCGAAGACGACGTCGTCGACGGCGGACGGGTCGATGCCGGAGCGCTCGACGAGTGCCTTCAGGACGTGTGCGCCGAGGTCGGCGGGGTGGACCTCGGACAGACCGCCCTTCCGGCGGCCGACCGGGGTGCGGACGGCTTCGACGATGTAGGCCTCGGCCATGACGACTCCAATGCGAGAGGGCTATTCGATACGTACGGCGATCCCGTCCAGCACCATCGACAGGTACTGGCGGGCGATTTCCTCGGGGCTGTGCTGTCCGCCGGGCCGGTACCAGGACGCGGCGACCCACACGGTGTCGCGCACGAAGCGGTAGGTGAGGCGGATGTCGAGGTCGTCCCGGAAGGCCCCGTCGGCCACTCCGCGCTCCAGCGTGCCGAGCCAGGCCTTCTCGAACTTGGTCTGCGAGTCGGCGAGGTAGTGGAAGCGGGGCTGCGCGGCCAGGGCCCTGGCCTCCTTCTGGTAGATGGCGACGGCGGCGCGGTGCCGGTCGATCTCCCGGAAGGACTCGGTGACGAGGGCCTCGATGGTCTGCCTGGGGCCGAGCGAGGAGGCGAGCACGGTGTCGTACCCCTCCCACAGTTCGTTCAGGAAGGTGGAGAGGATCTCGTCGAGCATCGATTCCTTGGAATCGAAGTGGTAGTAGAGACTGCCGGCGAGCATTCCGGCGGCGTCGGCGATCTTCCGGACGGTGGTGGCGTTGTAGCCCTGGGCGGCGAACACCTCGGCCGCGGTGTCGAGGAGTTCGCGCCGGCGCTGGGGCGATGCGGTCACCTGGGGCTTCTTCTTGGTAGGCACGGGCCCATTCTCGGGCAGCGCTCACGCATGCTGGCTGCTGACCGAGACCGTCTCCCCCGTCAGGTAGGAGGAGTAGCCGCTCGCCAGGAACACGATGACGTTGGCGACCTCCCAGGGCTCGGCATGGCGCCCGAAGGCCTCCTTCGCGGTCAGTTCCGCCAGGAGTTCGGGCGTGGTGACCTTCACCAGGTGCGGGTGCATGGCCAGGCTCGGGGAGACGGCGTTGACCCGCACCCCGAACCGGGCCGCCTCGACGGCGGCGCACCGGGTGAGCGCCATGACGCCGGCCTTGGCCGCCGCGTAGTGGGCCTGGCCGGCCTGGGCGCGCCAGCCGACGACGGAGGCGTTGTTGACGACGACGCCGCCGCGCCCCGCCGCCTTCATCGCGCGCAGGGCGGCCCGGGTACAGCGGAAGGTGCCGTTGAGGGTGACGTCGAGTACCTTCGCCCACTGCTCGTCGGTCATGTCGACGAGTTCGGCGGTGCCGCCGAGTCCGGCGTTGTTGACGACGACGTCGAGTCCGCCGTGGGTCTTGTCGGCGAGTGCGAACAGGGCGTGGACCTGTTCCTCGTCGGTCACGTCGCAGGGCAGGGAGGCGACGCGGTCCGCGCCGAACTCCCCGGCGAGCGCCTCGTGGCTCTCCTTCAGCCGTCGTGCGTGCGCGTCGCCGATGACGATCCGTGCGCCCTCCTCCAGGAAGCGGCGGGCGGTCGCCCCGCCGATGCCCGCCCCGGCGGCGGCGGTGATCACGGCGGTGCGGTCCGCCAGCAGGCCGTGGCCCTTCACGTACGCGGGAGCGTCGCTCACGCCCGTACCTCCTTCGGCAGGCCGAGCACGCGCTCGGCGATGATGTCGCGCTGGATCTCGTCGGACCCGGCGTAGATCGTGTCGGCGCGGGAGAAGAGGAACAGCCGCTGCCAGTCGTCGAGTTCGTACGGCGGCGCCTCGGCCCGCAGGGACGCGGCGCCGCGCACCTCCATGGCGAGTTCGCCGAGGTCGCGGTGCCAGCGGGACCAGTGGAGCTTGGCGACCGAGGGGTCGACGTCGCCGCGCCGGAAGTGGGCGCGCATGGTCGCGAGCCCGGTCCAGGCGTGCGCCAGGCGGTCGCTCACCAGGGGGTCGGCCAGGGCGCCGTTGTGCCGGGCGACCTCGGTCAGTGCCTCCAGTTCCCGCCGGAAGCCGACCTGCTGGCCGAGGGTGGAGACGCCGCGTTCGAAGCCGAGGGTGGCCATCGCGACGCGCCAGCCGTCGCCGGGCCGGCCGACGACGTGGCCTGCGTCGGTGCGGGCCCCGTCGAAGAAGACCTCGTTGAACTCCGAGGTGCCGGTGAGCTGGACGATCGGCCGGACCTCGACGCCCGGTCCGTCCATGGGGACCAGGAGGTAGGAGAGGCCCGCGTGGCGGGTGCTGCCGGGTTCGGTGCGGGCGAGGACGAAGCACCACTGGGCCTCGTGGGCGAGGGACGTCCAGACCTTCTGGCCGTGCACCACCCAGGCGTCGCCGTCGCGTGCGGCGCGGGTGCGGACGTTCGCGAGGTCCGAGCCCGCGCCGGGTTCGCTGTAGCCCTGGCACCACAGTTCCTCGGCCGCGACGATGGGCGGCAGGAAGCGGGCCTTCTGCTCCTCGGTGCCGTGGGCGATGAGGGTGGGGCCCAGGAGCTGTTCGCCGATGTGGTTGACGCGGGCGGGGGCGTCGGCGAGGGCGTACTCCTCGTGGAAGGCGATCTGCTCCTCGGTGCTCGCGCCCCGGCCGCCGTACTCCTGGGGCCAGCCGACGCAGGTCCAGCCGTGGGCGGCCATGCGGCGTTCCCAGGCGAGCCGTTCGGCGAACGCCTCGTGCTCCCGGCCGGGGCCGCCCCGGCCCTTCAACTCGGCGAATTCTCCGCTGAGTTGTTCCCTCAGCCAGTCCCGGATCTCGGCGCGGAACTCCTCGACGCTGCTCATGGCCGTACGTTAACCTACCAAACACTTGTTAGGGAAGGATGGTTCCGCCATGACAGCCGAGACGCCCGACACGCCCCCCGCCGCCGGCCCCGTGCTGTACGAACGCCGCGGCCCGGTCGCACACGTCACCCTCAACCGCCCCCGCTACCGCAACGCCCAGAACTCCGCGATGACCTACGCCCTGGACGCCGCCCTCTACCGGGCGGCGGACGACAACGAGGTCAAGGTGGTCGTGCTGGCGGGCGCGGGCGACCACTTCAGCGCCGGGCACGACATCGGCACCCCGGAGCGCGACGCCCACCTCCCCTTCGAGCGGAGGGCGGGCCTGTGGTGGGACCACTCGGACAAGGCGGGCGCGGAGAGCCGGTACGCCCGCGAGTCCGAGGTGTACCTGGGGATGTGCCGGCGCTGGCGGGAGCTGCCGAAACCGGTGGTGGCGTCGGTGCAGGGGGCGTGCGTGGCGGGCGGGCTGATGCTCGCCTGGGTGTGCGACCTGATCGTGGCGTCCGAGGACGCGTTCTTCGCCGATCCCGTCGTACGGATGGGCATCCCCGGCGTCGAGTACTTCGCACACCCGTGGGTGATGCCGCCGCGGATCGCGAAGGAGTTCCTGTTCACCGGCGACCGGATGAGCGCACGCCGGGCGTACGAGGTCGGCATGGTCAACCGGGTCGTCGCACGCGCCGAACTGGCCTCCCGCACCGACGAACTGGCGCGGCGCATCGCCGAAATGCCGCGACTGGGCCTCGCCCTCACCAAGCGCGCGGTCAACCAGGCCGAGGACCTCCAGGGCCTGCACACCGGCCTGGACTCGGTCTTCGGCCTGCACCACCTCGCGCACGCCCACAACGCGGAGACGGCCGAGGACTCACTGGGCGGCATGGACGTCGCCGCGATGAAGAAGGCCGGGAACTGACCGTCATGGACCTCGACTTCAGCGCCGCGCAGGACGCCTTCCGCGCCGAGGCCCGCGACTGGCTCGCCGCCCATGTGCCCGCCGCCCCGCTGCCCTCCCTCGAAACGCAGGAGGGCTTCGCCGCCCACCGCGAGTGGGAGGCGCGGCTGGCCGCCGACCGCTGGTCGGTGGTCTCCTGGCCCGAGCGGTACGGCGGCCGGGGCGCGGACATCTTCCGGTGGCTGATCTTCGAGGAGGAGTACTTCGCCGCGGGCGCGCCCGGCCGGGTCTCGCAGAACGGCATCAACCTCCTGGCCCCCACCCTCTTCGACCACGCCACCGAGGAACAGCGGGCCCGGGTGCTGCCGTCGATGGCAACGGGCGAGATGATCTGGGCGCAGGCCTGGTCCGAGCCCGAGTCCGGCTCCGACCTCGCGTCCCTGCGCTCGACCGCCGTGCGCACGGACGGCGGCTGGCTGCTGTCGGGGCAAAAAACCTGGTCCTCGCGGGCCGCGTTCGCCGACCGGGCCTTCGGCATCTTCCGCACCGACCCGGACGCGGACCGGCCGCACCGGGGGCTGACGTATCTGATGTTCGACCTGCGGGCGCCGGGCGTGAACGTGCGGCCGATCGGCCGCCTCGACGGCAAGCCCGCCTTCGCCGAGCTGTTCCTCGACGAGGTCTTCGTGCCGGACGCGGACGTGATCGGCGAACCGGGGCAGGGCTGGCGCATCGCCATGTCCACCACCGGCAACGAGCGCGGCCTGATGCTCCGCTCCCCCGGCCGGTTCCTGGCCGCCGCGGACCGGCTGGCGGCCGACTGGCGCGCGCACGGCGACCCTGCGGACACCGCGCTGCGCGACCGGGTCGCCGACGCGCTGATCGGGGCGCGCGCCTACCAGCTCTTCACCTGGGCGAACGCCTCCCGGTTCGCGGCGGGCGAGACCATCGGCGCCGAGTCCAGCCTGAACAAGGTCTTCTGGTCGGAGTACGACATCGCCCTGCACGAGACGGCGCTCGACCTCATGGGCCCGGACGGCGAGCTGGCGCACGGCGAGTGGGCGGAGGGGTACGTCTTCTCCCTCGCGGGCCCCATCTACGCCGGTACCAACGAGATCCAGCGCGACATCATCGCCGAGCGCCTGCTCGGCCTCCCGAAGGGCCGCCGCTGATGCGTTTCCTGCTCACCGAAGAACAGCGGGAGTTCGTCCGCTCGCTGCGCGCGCTGCTGCGGGCCTCGGACACCCCCGCGGTGGTACGGGCCTGGGAGTCGGGGGACCACGCCCCGGGCCTCGCGCTGTGGAAGCGGCTGGCGCAGGCGGGCGTCCTCGCGCTGGCGGTCCCCGAGGAGCACGAGGGGCTGGGCCTGCACCCCGTCGAACTCGCGCTCGCCCTCACGGAGCTGGGGCGGCACGCGGTGCCCGGCCCGTACGTGGAGACGGCGGCGGTGGCGGTGCTGCTGGCGAACGGTCCGGCGGCGAAGGAGTGGCTGCCGCGGATCGCCGCCGGGGAGGCGGTGGTGACGCTGGCGGACGGCGGTTACGCGCTGGACGCGGACGCCGCCGAGGCCGTCTTCTCGCTCGCCCCGTCCCCCGCGCTCGCCCCGCCGGGCGGCGAACCGTACGCCTCCTCGGACCCGGCGCGCAGGCTGTACCGGCCGCACCCGGGCGAGCCCCTCGGCGTCTCTCCCGAAAGGATCGCGCGGGCCCGGGACACGGCCCGACTCCTGACCGCCGCCCAGGCGCTGGGCGTGGGTGACGCGCTGCTGGCCCGGACGGTGGAGTACGCCGGGCAGCGCACCCAGTTCGGGGCCCCGATCGGCTCCTTCCAGGCGGTCAAGCACCGGCTGGCCGACACCCTGGTGGGCCTGGAGTTCGCCCGCCCGCTGCTGCACGGGGCGGCGCTGAGCGCGGCCCCGGCGGACATCGCGGCGGCGAAGGCGACGGCGGGCGAGGCGGCGTACGCGGCGGCCCGCACGGCACTCCAGCTGCACGGCGCGGTCGGCTACACGCAGGAGCTGGACCTGTCCCTGTGGCTGCGCAAGGCCAGGCCGCTGCGCGACGCCTGGGGCACCCCGTCGCAGTGCCGGGCCCGGGTACTGGCCGGCTGAGCAGGTCCGGTCGGCGGTTTCGGGGCACGGCGCGGCAGGCTTCGGGGCCCGGGGCGCGGCGGGGCACGCTTCGGTCACCGGGGCACGGCGGGGCACGCTTCGGGGCCCGGGGCGCGGCGGGGCACGCTTCGGTCACCGGGGCACGGCGGGGCACGCTTCGGTCACCGGGGCACGGCGGGGCACGCTTCGGTCACCGGGGCACGGCGGGGCACGCTTCGGGGCCCGGGGCGCGGCGGGCCGTGACCCATCCGCGTCGCGCGCGTTGGTCAGGGCATGAAGAAGCGAAGCATGGCCGCCGCCGCATCCCTCGCCGCCGGATTCCTCGCCGCCCTGGTCTCCCCCGCCCCGGGCGCCCACGCCGAGGAAGCCCCGGACCAGCTCGGTTCGCTGCCCGTCTCGGGCCAGCTCCTCGACGACGTGTCCGGCACCGCCACCCAGACCGTCACGAGCAGCGCCGCGCAGGCGGCCCAGGCGGCCGACTCCGCGAAGTAGCCGGACGGCGACCGCACCGCACGAGGCACCGAAAGCCGCCGATGCCCCGCCCCGCCGAGAGGCGGGGCGGGGCATCGGCGCGTCCGGACCGTGCGTGCGGTCCGTGGCCCGCGGCGGTGCGGGCCCTCAGCGGTCCCCTCCGGCCGTCCCGCGCACCGTGATCAGCACCGCGCCTCCCGGTGCCGCGAGCACCCCGCCGTCCGCGCCGTCGCACAGCACCGCGTCGTACGGCCCCAGCTCCGCCGTCAGGGCGCTGCCGGTGAAGGCGGCCGGTGCGTCCAGTACGACCGCGACGGTGGTCCCGTCCGGTGCGGCGGGCGCGACGGTGACGTCACCGCGGACCACCGCGACCTCCGCCGTCGTACCCCCGCCCCTGCGGTACATGACGTTGAGGTTGACCACCGGGCCGTCGAGGAGGCGGCAGTGGGTGGGTACGTCGCCGGGGAAGTGCTGGGGGACGTGGCGGGTGTCGACCTGGCGGCGGCCGAGGCCGTCCAGGGCGAGGTCCATGCCTGCGCCCTCGACCATCGTGAGGATCCGGTCGACGCCGGGGAAAGCCGAGAACGGGCCGTCGGACGCGACGTCGGCCAGGCTGACCCGCCAGTCGAAGCCGGCCGTACCGGAGCCCGCCGGTCCGCCGGCGATCGCCCGGGTGACGCCGCCGCCGTTCTTCCAGGGGGCGACGGTGCGCTCCGCCGCGCGCAGCAGCCGGATCACGCGGCTCCTCCGACGATTCCCCGGCTCCGGGCGGCGGCCAGCCATGCCGGGAACTCCCCGACCAGCCGGTCGTACAGCTCGTCGTCCGGGACCTTCCGCGGGTCCTCGCCCGCGTGGAAGTAGCCCGCGTTGTCCACCACCCGCTTGTCGGGCACGGCGAGTTCGTCCAGCTTGCGCAGGAAGTCGAACTGGGTGCTGCGGGTGTTGCCGAAACCGACGAACTGCCAGAACAGGGGCAGGCGGGCCGCCTTGCAGACGTACTTCTCCGCGGCGAGCTTGTTGATCGGGCCGCCGTCCGTCTGGAACACCACCAGGGCGGGGTCGGTGGAGCCGCTGTCGAGGTAGTGGTCGATGACCGCGTCCATGGCGAGGTGGTAGCTGGTCCTGCCCATGTGGCCCAGCGACGCGGTGATGCGTTCGACGCGGCCCTGGTGGTCGGCGAGGGCGATCTCGGTGACCGCGTCGACCTCGGTCGAGAAGAAGACGACGGGGACGGTGCCGTCGTCGTCGAAGTGGGCGGACAGGCCGAGCACCCGGTCGGCGAGGGCCTGCACGCTGCCGTCCTTGTAGTACGGCTTCATCGAGCCGGAGTAGTCGATGACGAGGTAGACCGCGGCGCGCTGTCCGTGCAGGCCGTGCTTGGTGAGGGAGACGCCCGCGCTCTTGTAGAGGCTGACGAGCGCGGGTGCGCTCTCCTCCATCTTGCGGAGGTCGATGGGCATGGCGGCCCCGCTTTCGTAAGTCCGTTTCCGGAACCCGAGATTACGCGTTCGCCACCGCCCGGTCCCCGGCCGTGTGGCCGAGCAGGTTGGCCAGGCGGCGGCGGTGGGTGGCGGGCGAGCCGAGGAAGTGGGCGGTGCCGTGGGCCCGTTTGAAGAAGTCGTGCGCGGGGTGCTCCCAGGTGATGCCGATGCCGCCGTGCAGCTGGATCATCTCGCCCGCGGTCGTCAGGTACGCCTCCGAGCACGCGGACTTGGCCGCCGCGGCCGGTGCGGGGGCGGCGTCCGCGTCCGCCGCGGCGAGGGCGAGCGAGCGGGCGCCCTCGACGAGCACGTGCAGGTCGGCCAGCCGGTGCTTGACCGCCTGGAAGGAGCCGATGGGCCGGCCGAACTGCACCCGCTCCTTGGCGTATCCGACGGTGATCTCCAGTGCGCGGGCCGCCGCCCCGGCCTGCTCGGCGGCCAGCGCGGTGCAGGCCAGGTCCCGCACCCGGGCCAGCACCCGGGCGCCCTCGGTGGTGACCAGCCTGGCCGGGGTGCGGTCCAGGGTCACCCGGCCGAGCGGACGGGTCCGGTCCATGACCGGCAGTGCCTCGAACCGCCAGGCGTCCGGGGCGACTTCGAAGAGCGCGAGCCCCGCGGGCGTACGGGCGAGGACCAGCAGGACGTCCGGGACACCGTCACCGGACCCCGGCCCGCCGTCGGGCACGCCCGCGACTCCGGGGACGTACTCCTTGACGCCGGTCAGCAGCCAGTCGCCGCCGGTGGCCGCCTCCTGGGCGGTCGTGGTGAGCGCGCCGGGCTCCCAGCTGCCCCGGCCGCCGGACCGGCCGTCCGCTCCGCCGTCCGTCTCCGCCCAGCCGAGGGCGGCCACCGAGGTGCCTGCGGCGAGGGGCGGCAGCAGCCGGGCGGACACCTCGTCGTTGGCCGCGGCGACGAGGGCCTCCGCGGCGAGGACCGCCGAGCCCAGATAGGGGACGGGGCTCAGGGCCCGCCCCAGTTCCTCCATCACCACGTGCACCTCGCCGCGTCCCTTGCAGCCCAGGCCGCCGAACTCCTCGGGGACGGTGAGTGCGGCGATGCCGATGTCCCGGGCGAGGGGGCGCCAGGCGGCCGTGCCCTCGTGCCGGGCGAGCACCGACCGTACGGCCGTTCTCAGTTCTTCCTGTTCCTCGGTGGGGTTCATGTTCCCGGTGTGTCCTCTCCTCTTGCCGCGCGCCGCAGTTCGCCCTTGAGGAGCTTGCCGCCGGCGTTGCGCGGCAGGGACTCGACGGGAACGAAGCGGCGCGGAACCTTGAAGTTGGCGAGGCGCTCGCGGGTCCAGGCGGTGAGCGCCTCCGGGGTCAGCCCGGCCGCGGCGGCCGGGTCCGTGGGCGGTGCGGTGACGATGAAGGCGACGCCCACCTCGCCGAGGCGCTCGTCGGGTGCGCCGACCACCGCGACGTCGGTGATCGACCGGTGGCCGAGGAGGACGTTCTCCACCTCGGCCGGGTAGGCGTTGAAGCCGCCGACGACGTACATGTCCTTGAGCCGGTCGGTGAGGGTGAGGAAGCCGCGCGCGTCGAGCATCCCGATGTCGCCGGTGCGCAGCCAGCCGCCCGGCAGCACCGCTTCCGCCGTGGCGGCCTCGTCGTCCAGGTAGCCGTGCATGACGTGGTAGCCGCGGACCTGCACCTCGCCGGGCTCGCCCACCGGCAGCGCACCGCCCAGGGGGTCGGCGATGCGCACCTCGGTGCCGGGCAGCGGGAGTCCGACGGTGCGGGCCACGGTGCGGGCGTCGGCGTCCGTGGGGCAGACGGAGACGACGCCGCCCGTCTCGGTGAGTCCGTACGCGGTGAAAACGTCCGGCGCCCCCAGCGAGTTCCGGATCCGCTCGACGAGTTCGGTGGGCACGGCGGCGGCGCCGGTGCCGGCGAGGCGGAGCGCGGAGAGGTCGTGGGCGGCCCGCCGCGGGTGGTGGAGCAGTCCGTGGAAGACGGTCGGCGGGCCCATCAGGCAGGTCACGCGTTCGGCGGCCATGCGGTGCAGGATGCGGTCGGCGTCGTACACCGCCTCCGGGAGCATCGTCGCGCCGCGCAGCAGGCAGGCGAGGATGCCCGCCTTGTAGCCGAAGGTGTGGAAGAACGGGTTGACGAGGAGGTAGCGGTCGCCCGTGCGGAGGGTGACCAGCCGCGACCAGTCGCCGTACAGCCGGACCGTCTGGGCGTGGGTGGTGGTGACGCCCTTGGGGCGGCCGGTGGTGCCCGAGGTGTAGAGGATGTCGCAGAGGTCGTCGGGGCGGACCTCGGCGATCCTCGCGAGCCGGTCGGCGTCGTCGGTCCGCTCCCCGGCCGCGAGGTAGTCCTGCCAGCCGGTGGCCCGCCCGCCCGGCTCCCCGCGCAGGACGACGGTCGAGCGCAGGGCGCCCAGGTCCTCGCCGGATTCGTGCAGGGCGGCCACGTAGTCGGTGCCGAGGAAGCCGCGTTCGGTCAGCAGCACGGTGGCGCCGCTGCGGCGGAGGATGTCGGCCGCCTCGGCGGCCTTGTAGCGGGTGTTGACGGGTACCAGGACGCCGCCCGCGCAGACCGCGCCGAGGGCGGCGGTGATCCATCTGCGGCTGTTCGGGGCCCAGATCGCGACCCGGTCGCCGCGCCGGACGCCGTGCGCGAGGGCGGCCCGGGTGGCGGCGGCGATGTCCTCGTTCAGCCGGACGAAGGACCGGCGGACCTCGCCGTCGGCGAGGGCTTCGCGCGTCCCGTACGCGTCGGCCGCGTACTGCGGGAGGGCGGCGAGGGTCGCCGGGGGCGGGGGTGGCTGGTGCGGGGAGCTGCTCAAGGAACCCTCCTACATGCCTACTTGACGTGCGGGCGTGGCCGGTATCCAATCACAGGTGTTTCGGTTAGGCATATACCTAGTAGGAACAAAAGAGGACCGGACCAGAGCGAGAGGACCACCCATGGGCATCGCCACGGCAACGGGCGCGGCACGAGCCGCCGCCACACCTGCCGGCACTCCCGCCGCCACTCCCGCCGGCGCGGCGGCCGGCACCCCCGCCGACGCGGCGGCCGACGCGTCCGCCGCCCCCCGCGCCCGCACATCCACCGGCACATCCACCGGCACCGCCACCCCCGCACCGAGGACGGCCCCCGGACTCGCCGACCCGCACTGCACGGTCGAGGGGATCGACATGCGGACCGCGCTGGGTTCCTTCTGTACGGGGGTCGCGCTCGTCACCGCGTCCGGCGCGGACGGCAGGCCCGCCGGGATGGCGGTGCAGTCGTTCTCGTCGGTGTCGCTGGACCCGCCGCTGATCTGCTTCTGCCCGGCGCACACCTCCTCGACCTGGCCCCGGATCAGGGCGGCGGGACGGTTCGCGGTGAACATCCTGGGCGCCGACCAGCGGGACCTGTGCGGGCAGTTCGCGGTGACCGGGTCGGACAAGTTCGCGGGGGTGGACTGGCGGCCGGGGGCCAACGGGGCACCGCTGATCGCGGGGGTCCTGGCCACGGTCGAGTGCGAACTGGCGGACGTCCTGGACGGCGGCGACCACGCCATCGCACTCGGCCGCGTCACCGCCCTGACCGCACACCACGACGGCGAACCGCTGGTGTACTTCAGGCGGAGCTATGGACGGGTGCCGCACTGAGCGGGTCGGGCGGGAGGCGGGTCGCGCGGGACGCACGGGATACGGGATGCGCGGAGTACGGGGTACGGGACGCGCGGGGTACGGGGTGCGGGTCGCGCGGACCGTACTGCGCACGGGACGCGCGCCCCAGGACACGCAAAGTACGGGGTGTGGAGTACCGGACGCGAGCCGCCCGGGACGTACTGCGCACGGGACGCGGCGTACCGGACGCGGGCCGCCCGGGAGGCGCTGGGCACGGAGTGCGCGGAGCCGGAGTCCGGGTCCCTCGGCGGGAGAGACCCCTCGGGCGCATCAGCCCGCCCCCAGCCGCACCGCCCTAGGCCGGATCGGCGCGTCTGCCGCGTCAGCCCTCCCCGTCCCGCGATTCGCGTTCCAGTTCCTCGATGTCGGCGAGCATCGCGCCGGCCAGGTCGCGTTCCGACGCGTAGTAGCGCTCGGCCCACTTGAGGGTCAGTGTCGGATAGGCCCAGGCCGCCTTGCCCTGGGCGCCCTCCGCGTCGGCGACCGCGCGGCGGCGCATCTTCTCCGCGAACTCCCGGTGCTGCACCAGCACTTCGCGCATCTGCTCCGGCTCCAGAAGGTGCCCGAGCCACAGTCGCAGCATCGGCCCGTGCTTGAGGACCGGCGGGTCCACGGGCGCCTCGCGGGCCCACCTGCGCACCGCGTCCAGCCCCGGGTCGGTGATCCGGTAGACCCGCTTGTCCCGGGTTCCGGTTTCCTGGGCGACCAGGCGGGAGGTGGCGAACCCGGCCTTCTCCAGCCGCTTCAGCTCGCTGTAGATCTGGCTGAACGAGGGGCTCCAGTAGAAGAAGCGCAGCGACCAGTCGGACCACTTCTTCAGGTCGTACCCGGACAGTTCCTCGCCGAAGGAGAGCAGCCCGAGCACCGCCCAGCTCGTCGCCGGGAGGCCCGGGAGCGCCTCGTCGGCACCTCCCGTACCGCCGTCGCGCACCCCGTCGTCTGCTGCTTCCCTCTTCGCCACGCGGGAAGTCTAGGGCCTGCCCGGCGGATCACCTCCGGGCCCGCCGCGAATCCGCGAGGCCCCCGCCGCAGGTCATCGGCACACCCGCCCCCCGATGCCGGCCCGGACCCCTCCGCCCCCCTTCCCCCACCCTCGTATGCCTGCTAGAAGTATTTCTATTAGAAATAGACACGTCAGCGTCGACCCCCGGAGGACCGCCCCATGAAGTTCTCGATGATCTTCGAGGCCCAGCTCGCCGATCCGACCCCGGAACGCGAGCGGCAGGTGATCAACGACTGCGTCGAACAGGCCGTCTTCGCCGAGGAGATGGGCTTCGACCGGATCTGGGCGGTCGAGCACCACTCGCTCACCCAGTACGCGCACATGAGCGCCTCGGAGATCTTCCTGACCTGGGTCGCCGCCCGTACGTCGAGGATCCGGATCGGCCACGGCGTGGTGACGATGCCCTTCGGTTACCAGCACCCGGTGCGGGTGGCCGAGCGCGCCGCGATGCTCGACGTGCTCTCCGGCGGCCGGGTCGACATCGGCTCGGGGCGGGGCGCGACGCGCCAGGAGATGTCCATGTACGGCGTCCGCCCCGAGGACACCTACCCGCAGATGGAGGAGGCCCTGCGGATCTTCTCCGGCGCCTGGCGCGAGGAGCGGTTCGAGTGGCACGGCTCGATCGACATCGGCCCCGGCGCGATCCTCCCGCGCCCGGTCCAGGAACCGCATCCGCCGCTGTTCATGGCCTGTTCGAAGCACGACACCCTCAAGCTGGCCGCCGAACTGGGCATCGGAGCCCTGGTGATGGGCTTCGCGGGAGCCGACGACGTGCGCGAGATGCGCAAGGTGTACGACGAGGCCATCGCCACCCGCAGCGGCGAGCGCTTCGTCTCCACCGAGGTCAACAACCACCTCTCCGCGCTCTGCCCGACGATCGTCCTGGACGACGCGGAGCGGGCCCTGCGCATCGGCACGCGCGGCCAGCGCTTCTTCGCCGAGTCGATCGCGCACTGGTACGGCAACGGCCCCGAGCCCACCGGGTACGCCGAGTCGGACTCGGCCGAGGACCACGTCGCCGCCCTGGCGAAGGACCGGGACGAGCTGGTCGCCAGGCTGCACGACGCGAACATCCCGGCCCGACCGGTCGACACCGGTACGTACAACGCCGCGCACGCGTACGGCGACGCCCGCACCGCGATCTCCTACGTCGAGCAGCTGCGGGAGATCGGCGTCGACGAGGTGATGTGCCTGATCCAGATGGGCACGGTGCCGCAGGAGGCGTGCATGGAGACCATCCGCCAGTGGGGCGAGAGCGTCATCCCGCACTTCCGCGCGCGGGAGGGCAAGTGAGCGGCATGCCGGTGGACTTGCTGGACGGCAAGGTCGTGGTGATCACGGGGGCCGGCCGGGGACAGGGGGCGGCGGAGGCCGTGCTGTTCGCCGAGGCGGGCGCGCGGGTGGTGGTGACGGACATCGTGGCGGAGACGGGCCGGGAGACCGCCGCTTCGCTGGGCGACCAGGGGCTCTTCGTGCCGCACGACGTTACGGACGCGGAGAGCTGGGCGGAGGTGACGGCGGCGGCCCTGTCCGGCTTCGGGCGGATCGACGCACTGGTGAACAACGCCGCGCTGTGGCGCACCGCGTCCGTCGAGAAGGAGAGTCCGGAGAACTTCGAGGCCCTGTTCCGGGTCAACCTCCTGGGCCCCTTCCTCGGCATCCAAGCGGTGCTGCCCGCGCTGAAGGAGGCGGGCGGCGGGTCCGTCGTCAACGTGTCGTCCACCGCCGGGCTGGTCGGAATACCCGGCCACGCGGCGTACGGCTCGACGAAGTTCGGCCTGCGCGGGCTGACCAGGTCCTCCGCGCTGGACCTCGCCCGGTACCGGATCCGGGTCAACTCGGTCCATCCGGGCGCGATCGACACCCCGATGATCGCGAGCACGGCGGGCCGCGACTGGTCGCACCTGCCGCTCGGCAGACTGGGCAGGCCGGAGGAAGTGGGCGAACTGGTCCGCTTCCTGGTGTCGGACGCCTCTTCGTACATCACCGGTACGGAGTTCACGGTCGACGGGGGGTCGACGGCCGGATGACGCACACCGGAACGGAAGCGGCGGCCGGGACGGAAGAGCCGGGCAGGGCAGGCGGGGCGGAAGCGGCGGACGGAACAAACGAGCCGCACGGGGCGGGCGGGGCGGAAGCGGCGGCCGGGCCCGGCGAGCCGGAGGGGGTGGCCGCGACCGGTCCGAGGCCGGACGGGTCGGCCCAGCCCGAGGGGACGGACGTGGCCGGACCGAGGTCGGACGTGACGGCCCCGGCCGAGAAGGCGGCCTCCGCCGGACCGAGGCCGGGCGGGACCGCCCAGCCCGGGGCGACCGCGATCGGGGCGGGCCCGGTCGATGCGGCGGGCCCGGCGGTCGATCCGCTGACGCCTCGGGCGCGGAGGCTGTGCGACGCGATGTCGGCGGCGTTCCCCGGGCCGGGGGACGCGGCGGCGCTGCGGCTGGCCACGACGCCGCGCGACGGCAGGCGGGTGCGCGAGGTCGGCTTCGTGCGGGACGGGTCGGCGGGCGGGGTGCCGGTGCGCGTCTACTCCGCGGACCGCTCCCCCGGCGCCCCGACCGGCCCGCTCGTCGTGTTCGCGCACGGCGGCGGCTGGGTGATGTGCGACCCGGACACCCACGACGGGCTCTGCCGGGAACTGGCGGCGCGGGCGGGCGCCACGGTGGTCTCGGTGGACTACCGCCGGGCGCCCGAGCACCGCTTCCCGGCCGCCGCCGACGACCTGTACGCGGCGGTCGTGTGGGCGTACGAGAGGTGGGGCCGGCCGGTGGTGGTGGCGGGCGACTCCAGCGGCGGCAACCTGGCCGCCTCGGCGGCACTGCGCGCGCGGGACGAGCAACGCCCGTACATCTGCGGCCAGTTGCTCATCTATCCGGTACTGGACCACCGGCTGGCGGGGGCCTCGGCGACGGAGTTCGCGGACGGCTTCTTCCACACCGCCGCGCACATGCGCTGGTACTGGGAGCAGTATCTGGGCCCGGACGGCGACCCCTCCGTGCCGTACGCGTCGCCGGGACTCGCCCCCGACCTGTCCGGGCTGCCCCCGGCCCTGGTCGTCCTGGCGGACTGCGACCCGCTGCGGGACGAGGGACTGGCGTACGCACGCGGACTGGCCCGCACCGGCACCCCGGCCCAGGTCCACCTCTCCCCCGGCATGTTCCACGGCTTCCTGGGCGGCATCGGAATCCTGCCGGAGGCGGAGGCGGCGCTGGAGACCGCGTCCCGCTGGCTGAGAGACGGCGGCCCGCCGCCCACCGCGACCTGACGGCGGAGGGCGGGACGGTGCGGGTGCGCCGACCGCAGGTGCCCGCGGCGGACGGCAGGGCGGTACAGGTGTGTCAACGCCCGCGACCGGCGGCGGGGCGATACGGGTGACCCGTCCGCAGATGCCCGCAGCGGGTAGCGGGACGGTGCGGGTGCGCCGACCACCGGCACCCGCGACCGGCGGCGGGGCGGTACCGGCGTCCCGCCCACCAGCGCCCGCGCCAGGCCGGGCCGGCCGCATGGGCCGGCGCGGCCGTGCTAGCGCGCGTCGCGTCGTATGCGCAGGTACGTCGCCGTCAGGGCGACGGCGCGGTCCTCGTCCTGGGCCAGGTCCGCGAGGGCCCGGTCCGCGGTGGTGCCGGGGATGTCCGCGAGTGCCTGGGTCAGCCGTCGGCGTGCGTCCGCGGGGGCGGTGTCGCGGGCGAGCCGGTCGACGAGCCCGGCGGCGATCCGTTCCGCCAGCGCGGGATCGTGCGCGAGCGCGCTCAGGGCGTCGGCCGCGTCGACGTCGTGGGCCTCGTCGACGACCATGTCGAGCAGGACCGGCACCGCGTCGCCCGCGCCGCGCGCCCCGAGCGCGAGGGCCGCGCGGCGGCGTACGGCGAGGTCGAAGTGGCCGAGCGCGTCGGCCAGCAGGGTGCCCGCCGCGTCCCCGGGAAGCTCCGCGAGCGCCTGGGCGGCGCGCTCGCGGACCTCGGCGGACGGTGCCCGCAGCCCCTGCCCGAGGAGGTCGAGCAGTTCCGCGCCCGCTTCCCGGCCGCCCTGCTCGCCCTGTTGCGCCAGCGCCCAGCGCAGTGCGCCCGCCACGTGCGGGTCCCGCTCGACCAGGGCCGCCTCGACCAGCGCCTCCACCGGCACCTCGTCGACGGCGGACAGGGCGGCGCGCTGCCGTCTGCCCGCGCTCCGGGAGCCCAGGTCCTGGAGGAGCTCGACGGTCTGCAGGACGTCCTCCCAGGCGGCGGGCTCAGCGGCGTCGATCCGGCGCAGCCGGGTCAGCAGTTCGCTCTCCGCCGCGAGACGCGCCCGGGACCGCCCGACGAGGTCGTCGACCAGTTCGGCGGGGGTGAAGCCGGGGTCGTCGAGCGCGCGGCCGACGTCCCGCAGCGACAGCCCCAGCGACCGCAGGCTCTCGATGTGGAAGATCCGCCGGATGTCCTCGCCGGAGTACTCCCGGTAGCCGGACCCGCTGCGGCCGGTCGGCCGCACCAGGCCCAGCGACTCGTAGTGCCTGAGCATGCGCGCGCTCACCCCGGACCGCCGCGCCACCTCACCGATCAGCATCGCCCGCCGAACCTCCCGAATGTCGCCCCGCATGTCCTTCCGACACTCTCCCCCACTCAGTCCTCCGGGGCGGACGTTCCCAGGGCCACGACACGCTTGGCCTCCTCGATCGCGAACTCGAACCCGGCGTCCGGGTCGCGCGCCAGCCGCTCGGTGGCGAGGGCGTGGGTGCGCACCCGCGGCTCGCGGTCCCCGGCCGCGGCGCGCAGCACCGGCGCGCCCGCCTCTCCGAGCGCGATCAGTGCCCGGCTGAGGCTGAGCCGCGTCGCAAGGCCGCCGCGGCCGAGCTGGGTCGCCAGCGAGGACGCCAGAGCGGACCGCGCCGCCTCGGGCACCAGTACCACCGCGGCCCGCCAGGCGCTGCGCGCCACCTCGTCGTCGGGGTCGGCGAGCAGTTCCGGCGTGATCACCTCCCAGCCCCGCGGGTCGGCGACCTTGGACAGGGTGTGCAGGGCCTGGCTCCGCGCCTGCGGCCCTCCCGAGCGGACCTCCTCCAGCAGCGGGGGGACCGTCGCCGCCGGCGGGTGCCGGGTGAGTGCCCACGTCAGCATCTCCCGTACGGAGAACTCGGGCTCGACGGCGCAGCGCGCGACGAGCGTGCCGACGTACCCGGCGTCGGGGTCCGTGCCCACCGCCATCGCCGCCCGCAGCCGCACCTGTGCGCGGCCGTCCGCCAGCGCCCGCAGCACCACCCTGTCCGTCCCCGCGTTCGCGGCCGTCCTGTCGTCCTGCTCCGCCATGGTCATCGGGACCACCTCCTCGGCAGCCCACTGAAGACCTTGTCACCGTGTCAAGGTCAAGCGGGACCGGTCCGCCCGCCGAACCCCCTTGACCTCAAGCCCGCTTGAGGTCGGAGGCTCTCCCCCATGAAACCGCTGCGCGTCCCACGCTCCGCGATCACGCTGGTGATCGTCCTCCTCGGGTACCTCACCCTCCCCATGAGCATGACCGGCACCACCATCGCCCTGCCCGAGATCGGCCGCGATCTGCACGCCTCGGGTCCCGCCCTCCAGTGGGTGGTCACCGGGTACTTCCTGACCGCCTCCGCCGTCATGCTCCTCGCGGGCTCGCTCGGCGACCTGTTCGGGCGGCGCAAGGTGTACGCGACCGGCGCCGCCCTCTACACGCTCGGCACCTTCGCCGCCGCCACCTCGCACGACATCCTGCTCCTCGACGCGGCCCGCACCCTGGCGGGCATCGGTGCCGCCGGGGTGATGGCGGGCGGCGGCGCGATCCTCGCCTCGACGTTCGAAGGGGCGGCCAGGACACGGGTGTTCGCGGCGGTCGGCACCGTCGCGGGCATCGGCATCGCGGTGGGGCCCTCGCTCTCCGGGCTGCTGGTCGGCTCCTTCGGCTGGCGTACGACGTTCCTGGTGTTCGGCGTCGCGGGGATCGTGATCATTTCGGCGACGCTCTTCATGCAGGAGTCGCGGGCGGCGGTCCGGCCGAAGGTGGACCGGCCCGGTGCCGTCACCTTCATCGCGGGGCTCGGCCTGGTGATGTTCTCGATCACGAACAGCGGCCCGTCCCGCTGGGCGGGGCTGGCGGCCGGGCTGGCGCTGCTCGTGCTCTTCGTGCGCGTCGAGCGCCGCAGCGACCACCCGATGCTGGACCTCGGGCTGGTCCGCAACCGGGGGTTCATGGGCTGGATCGTCGGCGGTACGTCCATCGCGCTCGGCTCCTCCGGCATCATGATCTACTTCCCGACCTACCTCCAGGGCGCGGGCGGGCTGACCGCGAGCGGCGCCGGGCTGGTGATGCTGCTGATGACGGCACCGGTGTTCGTCGCCCCGCAGGTCACCGCCCGGCTGGTCAACCGGGGCGTCCGGGCGGGCCGTCTGATCGTCACCGCCCTCGCGCTGTCCGCCACCGGCAACGTGCTGCTGGCCGTCCTCCTCCACCCGGGCATCACGGCTGCCGAACTGGCCGCCCCGCTCGCCCTGGTCGGCATCGCCAACGGGCTCGCCATGGGGCTCGTCGACGGCCAGGCGATGGGCATGGTCGGCCCCGCCCGGGTCGGCATGGCCTCCGGGCTCCTCAACACCGTCCGCGCGGGCTCCAACTCGCTGATGCTGGCCGTCTTCGGGGCCGCGCTGATCGCCCTGCTGCAGACCCGGCTCGGCGCCGGGACGCTGGCCGGCGAGGTGGCCGCCGGGCAGCTCGCCGGGCCCCGGCACGCGGAGCTGGCGGGTGAGTTCACGTACTCCTGGCAGATCGCGGTGGGTGCGGTGGCCGTCCTGATGGCCGGGGCGACGCTGCTGGTGCACCGGCTGCTGCGCACCACCGCCCCGGTCGCGGAGAGCGCCGGGGCGGCGGAACAGAGGACCGGGGCACAGCAGGAGACCGGGGCGCAGCAGGAGACCGCGGCGGCCGGAGCCGCGGAGCAGGAGACCGCGGCGGGAACGGTGGAGGGTGCTACAGCTCCTCCCCCAGCGGCAGCCGACGCGCCCCCGGCAGGAACTCGTCCAGCTCTCCGGGGGTGAACCGGGACATGCCCACCACGTGCCAGAACTCGCCGTCCACGTCGCCGTCGCTCTTGTACCCACCGGACGGGGTGAGCGCCGCCCATCCCTCCGGTACGCCGATCAGCGTCGCCCGCAGCACGGGCGGCCCGTCCGGCAGCAGGGTCCACAGCCGGACCGTGCCGTCCTCGCCGCCGCTGGCCAGGGTCGTGCCGTCCGGGGAGAACGCCACCGACAGCACCCGGCCGGTGTGTCCGGCCAGGTCGGCGACCCGCTCACCGGTGTCGGAGTCCCACAGCAGGATGCGGCGGTCGTCGCCGGCCGCCGCGACCAGCGGGCGGGCGGGGTGCGCGGCCACCGTCCACAGCCGGCCGCCGAGGCCGCGCAGCCGGTGCACCGCCGCCCCGTCCCGCCAGACGATCGCGGTGCCGTCCCAGCCGGCGCTGACCAGGTGCTCGCCGGCGGTGCCGCGGCCGAAGGCGACCCCGTACACCCGGTCGGTGTGACCCCGCTCCCCCGCGAGGTCGGCGACCAGGCCGCCGTCGCGCCCGTCGCAGACCCGGACGTGGCTGTCGTCGCAGCCGGTGGCGACCAGGTCGCTGCCGGGGTGGAAGGCGATCGAGCGGACCCGGCCCCGGTGCTGGTGGAGGTCGCAGACGTGGGCGCCGGTGGAGCGGTACCAGAGGCGGACGGAGTCGTCGTCGTTGGCCGTGGCGAGCAGGACGCCGTCGCTGCTGAAGGCCACCGCCCAGATGTGCTCGGTCTCGGCGTCGAACTCGCGGAGGTACTCGCCGCCCGCCGGGTTCCACAGGTACATGTCGCCGTCGTTGCTCGCGGTGGCCAGCACGGACTCGGCGGGGCTGAAGACGGCGGACACCAGCCGGTCGCCGCGGCCCACCAGTTCGTGGGTGCGCTGGCCGGTGCGGGTGTCCCAGAGGCGGACCACGCCGTCGTTGCCCGCCGCGGCCAGCTGGTGGCCGTCGGCGCCGAAGGCGACGCCGCCGATCCGGCGGCCGTGGCCGCGCAGGATCCGTTTGCCCTGCCCGGTGTTGGCGTCCCAGATGCGGGCGCCGCCGTCGTTGCCGACGGTCAGCAGCTGGCCGTCGCCGGGGCGGAAGGCGCAGGCCCAGGCGGACCCCCGGTGCTCGGAGGGCTGGCGGGAGCGCAGCGTGACGGTGTGCCCGCCGTGCTGGCCGCCCGGGTCGCCGCTCTGCTGTCCGCCGGCGCGCCCGCCGTGCCGCCGCTCGGTGACCGTCCACACCCGGACGGCGCCGTCGCTGTCGCACGCGGCGAGGAGTTTCCCGTCGTCGCCGAAGAGCACCTGGTAGACGGCGCCCGAGAAGGTCTCCAGGGCTCCGGCGGGCGTCCCGACCACCGGGTCCCACAACCGCACCCGGCCCTCGGTGTCCCCGCTGACCAGCAGCGTGCCGGAGGGGTGGAAGTCGAGGGTGTACACCCGGCCGGTGTGGCCGGTGAGTTCGTGCAGGAGGCGGGAGTCGGAGGTGCGCCAGACGCGGATGGTGCCGTGCTCGTCCTCGCCGCCCATGTCGGCGGTGGCGAAGACGCTGCCGTCGGGGCTGAACCGGCTGCGGTAGACGGCCCCCCGGTGCCCGGCCGCCTCGTGGGTGCAGCTGCCGGTGGCCAGGTCCCAGACCCGGACCCGGGCGGCGGCGTCACCGGTGACCAGGACGCGCCCGTCGGGGCTGAAGACGGAGGTGTAGACGGGTGCGGTGTGGCCGGGCAGCCGGTGCAGCGGCTGCCCGGTGGCGGTGTCCCACACGGTGACCAGGCCCTCCCGGTCGCCGGTGGCCAGCCTGCTGCCCGCCGTGTCGAGGGAGACCGGCCACACCCCGTCGGGGTGGATGTCCAGCCGGTGCCTGCACCGTCCGGACACCGGGTCCCACAGGCGCACGGTGCCGTCGGAGCCGCCCGTGGCGATGACGTCGGACCGGCACTTCACCGCGTACACCCGGCCCACGTGCCCCTGGAGGGTGCGCAGGGCGAGCCCGTTGTCGGTGCCGCAGAGCAGGACGCCGCCGTCCTCGCTGCCGACGGCGAGCAGTTCCCCGTCGGGGCTGTAGGAGATGGGTTCGGGCAGTCTGCTGGTCCGCATGTCGAAGCCGTACGGAACCCCCACGGCGGAGGGCCGGAACCCGGCCTCCACCGGCATCCCCGGCGCGAGCGAGGCGCGGGCCAGCTCGGGTGCGCCGCGCACCGTGTCGTCCAGCTGTACGTCGATCAGGGCGGCCCGCGGCCAGCGGCTGCCGGTCAGGGTGACCCCGCGCAGGTCGGCCCTGGTGAGCCGGGCCCGGCTGAGGTTCGCCCGGGTGAGGTTCGCGCCCGTGAGGTCGGCGCGGTCCAGCCGGGCGCCGGTCAGGTCGGCGTCGGTGAGGTCGGCGCGGGAGAGGTTGGCGCCGATCAGCCGGGCGTCGGTGAGGTCGGCGCCGGTGAGGTCGACGCCGGAGAAGTCCCGGTGCGAGAGGTCCTCGGCGACCAGGCGGGCGCCGCGCAGGTCGGCGTGGGCGGGGACCTTGAGGCGGTTGCTGATCCGGACGGCGTTGGCGCGGGCCGCGTCGTTGACGCCGTGTCCGGGCGAGTCGAGGACGTTGCGGACCCAGGTGACGCACTTCTCGTGGTCGGCGAGGTCGCAGAGGAACTCCACCGAGAGCTGGCTGAGCAGCCCGGTGGACAGCAGCCCGTGCTGCGTCCGGTCGAGCTGGGCGGCGGCCTCGCGGGCGACCAGCCATTCGACGACGGAGCCGTGGATGAACTGGAACACCCCGTCGTCGCCGCGCACCAGCAGGGTGCCCGCGCCGACGGCCTGCGCCGACTCGTCGACCGTCATCGGGGACTCGGTGAGCCCGCTGAGGGTGCGGGCGGCGACGTCGGTGAGCTCGTCCAGGCGCAGGGCGGTGCGCCCGGACTCCCACAGGCGCACGGCGAGCGCGGTGACCGCCTTCCACAGGGCGTCGATGCCGAGGCCGGGCGGGGCTCCGGGGCCGCCCTGGCCGCGCTGCTCCTCGTAGCTGAGCCAGGAGGTGAAGACGTCCTCGTACAGCCTGGCCGGGCTCAGTGCGCGGCCCGCTCCGGCGACGGCCCGCAACTGGTCGGCGGAGAGGTCGGCGACGAAGGACAGCAGCCGCGGGTTGCGGCACAGGGCGAGCAGGTCGGGGATGCCCTGGAGGAGGCGGAAGCGCTGCTCGGCGACGCGCTCGTCGCCGTAGGTGTTGCGCAGGTAGGCGTGGATCTGGTGCGGGGTGAAGCCCGCGACGGTGAGCACCCGGCGCTGCGGGAGGAGGCCGACCTGTTCGCCGAGTGCGGTCAGTACCTGCTGCTGGTTCTTGAAGTGCTGGGTGCGGCTGCTCACCACGATCTTGGTGTTGCCGACGCAGGCGTCGATGAGGACCTTCAGGTGCTCGGCGGCACTGTCGTAGCTGACCCGGTTGACGAGTTCGTCGAAGCCGTCGAAGAGGAGCACGACCCGGCCCTGGGCGAGCATGTAGCGCAGCGCGCGCAGGTCGATGGTGTCGACGTGGTGGCCGGCCAGGTGGGCGGCGACCAGTCCCTCCAGGCTCTGCGCCCGGTCGAGGGTGTTGAGCGGGATCAGCAGCGGGATCAGGTGCGGGACCTGTTCGGGGATGCGGCGGGCCAGCTCGCGCAGGGCGAAGGTCTTGCCGTGGCCGAAGTCACCGAGGAGCAGTACGAACCGGCCGTGGTCGGAGTCGAGGAGTTCGAGCAGCGCGTCGACGAGCCCCTCGCTCTCCTCGCCCGGGGGGTCGGTGCGGCCGTCCTGGCGGGAGATGTCGCGGTAGCGCTGCGGGAGGTAGAGGTCGGGTGCGTACTGGCCGCCCTCGTGCAGGGCCGCGGTCTGGGCGGCGACGTGCCCACGCAGGTCGAGCAGCCCCTGGAACTGCAGGAAGCTGCGCACCCGGACGCGCACCCCGTGCCGGGCGGCCCGCTCGCGCAGCCCGCGCGAGGGGGCCTCGCCCGCGTACACCAGGACCGCTTCGGCGTCCGTTCCGGTGGCGTGCACCTCGGCGGTGAACCGGTCGAGTTCCTCCTCGGTGGGGGTGCCCGGGTGCACGGCGATCCGCTGCTGGCGTACGACGCCCTCCTCCTGCCAGGTCGCCAGGATCTGCGCCATGTCGGCGGGCGACCTGCGGGCCGCGTCGCGCAGGCTGACCCCCGCGCGGCGCACCCGGCAGATCTCCTTGACCCGCTCCACGAGGAGGTCGTCGGGGTGTCCGTCGCCCTCCCGGTCGGAGCCGCCGAGGGCCGGTGGCCCGGGGAAGTCGACCTCGGGCAGGTCGGGCACGGGGAAGACCCGCGAGGTCCGCTGCCAGTCGGCGGCGAAGTCCTCCGGTGCGGCGGCGGGCCGGTCCGTCCAGCGGGCCACGCCGCCGGCGGTGACCTTCAGGAGCTGGAAGCGGGCGGGCGCGGCGGCCCCGAAGAGCTGGAGCGGGGTGCTGCCCTTGCGGTCGCCGGGGGCGGCCAGTTCGCCCCGGCTGGGGCGGCCGGTGCTGGTGCGGGGGCCGCCGGTGGGTCCGTGCAGCAGCAGGTTGAGGCGGGGGGCGGCGAGCCGGGCGAAGGCGTCCGCGTCGCGCAGCGCGCCCGGCCCGCCCGCCTCGTCGCCGGGGCGCGACCCGGCGGTCAGCGGGTGCCGGAGGGCGCCGATCCGCAGCCAGCCCTCGGCCTCGTACCGGCGCAGCGCCTCGGCGAACCAGGCGGCCTGGTCGCGGCCGATCAGCCCGTACTGCTCCTCGGGCCGGTGGCTGTGGGCGATCGAGGAGTTGAAGCCGGCGACGACGGTGTGCAGTTCGGGCACCGGGAACAGGGTCCACGGCTGGTCGCTGTCGAAGACGGTGTCCAGGCCCTGGTAGAGGCTGCGGAACAGCCGGGTGTAGTGCCGCCACTTCGGCCAGTAGGGCGGCAGCGGGGCCACTTCGTCGGCCTCGCAGGTGTGGAAGTAGCCGAGGCAGGCGGCCCGGTTGACGTCCTGGCCGCCGGGCACCACCACGACGCGCTGCGGCGGCAGTTCGAGGTGGGAGCGCAGTGCGGTGAGGAAGCCGAGCGCCTGGTCGCACTCGCGGGGGCTGCCGGACGCGGTGAGGTCCCCGGTGACCACGAGGAGGTCGGGGTCGGGGGCGCCCGCGTCGCGCAGTTCGATGAGGTCGCCGCGGACCTCGCGGGCCAGCGTCTCGGGTTCCCGGCCGCGGCCGAAGTCGGGGCCCGCCAGGTGCAGCACGGTCACCTCGCCCCGGCCGCCCCGGCCGGGGCCGGACAGCGGGTAGGCGGGTGCCTTGGCGGGCCGCCGTCGGCCCGCCCAGCCGGGTCCGCCGAGCCTGCTGGGGTGCGGGAGGTCGGGAAGGTCGGCGGTGGAGGTGCTGCGCTGCGACTCCCCGCCGGGGAAGCCGGGCTGCCTGGCGGGCCGCGCGTTGCCCTCCAGGGCCTGTTCGATGCGCGTCATCAGCAGGCCGCGCGCGGTCTGCGCGTCGGTGACCCCGACCAGGTCGACGTAGGTGAGGGTGGCGAGCAGCCCCTCGATGGGGGTGTCCTCGACCCGTACGGTGAGCAGCTTGCGCTCCGGCGACTCGGGCGAGGCGCGCAGCGCCGCCTGCCACTCCATCCGGCCGTAGGTGGAGCGGGCGTAGTGCCGGGAGAGGATGGCGATGACGGCGGCGGACCGGCTGACGCCGCGGTCCATGAAGTCGATGAAGTTCGTGCCCACGACGAAGTCCCAGGCCTGCACCAGGGTGGTGTACCCGGCGTCCTCCAGCGTCCGCGCTATCCAGGCCGCCCATTGCTCGTCGGCCGGGGAGTAGCTGATGAAGAAGTCCAACTCACTTGATCTGCTGCCGAGTTCACCGCTCGTCGCCATAGGGTTCATGGTAGGTCGACATCCGGCCCGCGGAAGGTGGCCGGGCGTGTCGCGAGGGCCGGCGGGACGCCTCGTGGTGGGGCGATCAACGCGGGCTTAGCATGTCCCGCGTGTCCCTCCTCCGCCGTCTCGGACGTCTCCACCCGCTGGACTGGGTGGCCGTCGGGCTGCTCGCGCTCGGGCTGCTCGCCGTGGCGACGGGGCTGCTGCCCACCGGTCCCGCCTCGGACGTCATGGCCCGGATCGTGCCGCTGCTCGCCTTCCTGGGTTCGGTCATCGTGCTCGGCGAACTCACCGGGAAGGCGGGCGTCTTCGACGTGGTCGCCGCGTGGGTGGCGCGTACCGCGCGCGGCAACTACGCGGCCCTGTTCGGCCTGTGCGTGGCCTTCGCCTCCGTCACCACCATCGCCCTGAACCTGGACACCACGGCGGTCCTGCTGACTCCGGTGATGCTGGCCCTGGCCGCCCGGGTGGGCATCGCGGCGCTGCCGATGGCGATGACGACGGTGTGGCTGGCGAACACCGCGAGCCTGCTGCTCCCGGCGTCCAACCTCACCAACCTGCTGGCCGCGGACCGCATCGCGCTCTCCGCCTCCGGTCTGGCCGCCACCCTGTGGGCGGCCCAGCTGGCCTCGATCGCGGTGACCATGGCGTGCCTGTGGGGCTTCTACTGGCGGCGCGGCAAACGGGGCGCCGACCGGTACACCCCGCCGAACACGCCGGTGCCCACCGACCCGGTGCTGTTCCGGGTGAGCGCGGTGGCCTGCGGCGGGTTCCTGCTGGCGATCCTGGTGGCGGACGTCCCGCTGTGGTCGGCCTCGGGGGCGGCGGCGCTGGTCGTGGTGGTGGCGTTCGCGCTGCGCCGCCGGGGCGAGCTGAAGTGGTCGCTGGTGCCGTGGCGGCTGCTGATCCTGGTGCCGGGGATGTTCCTGGTGGTGGAGACGGTCAACTCCAACGGCCTGCACGACCTGCTCGCCTCGGCCCTCGGCTCCGACGACGGGCTCGCGGGAATGCTGCGCGCGGCGGGTGTCGGCGCGGGCGTCTCCAATGTGCTGAACAACCTTCCGGCGTACGTGGCGGGCGAGGCGGCCGTCCCGGACGGCAACTCCCACCAGCTCCTCGGCCTGCTCGTCGGCGTCAACGTGGGCCCGGTCGTCACCCCCTGGGCGTCGCTCGCCACGCTTCTGTGGTTCGAGCGCTGCCGCTGGCACGGTACGGAGATCAAGCTCGGCCGGTTCCTGGGGACGGGACTGGTGCTCGCGGTGTCGGCGACCCTGGCGGCGACGCTGGCGCTGGCCGCCACGACGTAACGGGGCGCGTCCGGCGGACGGGGCGCCCGGATCTCCGGTGCCCGCCTCCTGCCGCTCCCCGCCGTGGTCCCCCGCTGCGGCCCGGGGCCTCACCGCCCGGTCGCGGCCACCTCCCCCAACAGCCAGTCCAGTGTGCCGCCCCGCGCCGCGACGAAGCTGCGTCCGCTGCCCGGCCCGCTGAATCCGGGGTGGAAGGGCTCCCCGGCCAGCGTCCGCAGCTCCACCCCCGACTCGGCGGCCAGCAGCGCCCCGGCCGGGAGGTCCACGCCCTCCGCCCGGTAGCCCACGAACCCGTCGATCAGCCCGCGGGCCAGCAGGCTCCAGCCGACCAGCGGCGCCCACAGCTGGAGCATCCGCCGGCAGCGCTGTTCGAGCATGCCGCGCAGGGCCGCGGCGCGCGGGTCCGCCCGGTCGACTCCGTACCCCTGCGTCCAGGCGACGAGGGGGCCGCGGGCGGGCAGGGCGGCGCCGGGGCCCGGCAGCGGTCCGTCGGGGCCGTGCGCGCCCTGTCCGGCGACCGCGTACCAGGTGGCCCGGCTGGTGGGTTCGTGCACGACACCCACCACCGGCCGCTCGCCGAGGCACAGGGCCACGCCGACGACGTACACGCTCAGCCCGATGGCGACGTTGTTGCTGCCGTCCAGCGGGTCGACCAGCCAGGTGCGGGCGCCGTTGCCGGGGAGGATGCCGGCCTCCTCGGAGAAGATCCGGTCGCCGGGGAAGTGCTGTTGCAGCCGGCGCAGCACGATCTTCTCCGAGGCCAGGTCGAGGTCGGTCACGACGTCCCCCGCCGTGCCCTTCTCCCGTACGGTCACCGCCGCCCCGCACCGGTCGCGCAGCAGGTCGCCCGCCTCCTCGGCGGCGCCGACGGCGACCTTGCGCTCGCTCTCCCAGGGGTCCGCCGGCTCAGACATCCGCCATCCTTCCGAGCGCCGTCCGTACCGTCTTGACCGTCTGCACCCGGTCGCAGAGCCGCCGCACCGTGCGTCCCGCCCGCCCGTCCAGCGGTCCGAGCGAGAG
Source organism: Streptomyces sp. NPDC004111 (assembly GCF_042874215.1). NCBI lineage: Bacteria > Bacillati > Actinomycetota > Actinomycetes > Kitasatosporales > Streptomycetaceae > Streptomyces > Streptomyces sp. NPDC004111. Next base: position 204,816 of record NZ_JBIAMU010000012.1, on the reverse strand, counting down.
GTCCATGGCGCCCGGCCGGACCAGGCCGAGGACGAGGGTGGCGGTCGGGTGCCGGGGGGCGACCACGGTCGCGTGGAACTCCCCGGCGCGCAGCGTGTAGCTCTGGCCGCCGGTGCTGACCCGGCGCGGTCCGGGCCTGCCGCGCACCAGCAGGGAGGTGGGCCGGATCTCGTCGATGCCGTCGGGGTCGCTGCGTATCTCGAAGATCCGGTGGGTGGGGCGGGCGCCGCCGTCGGTGGTGCGCACCAGGAGGTTGGTGACCTGGCCGTAGAGCACGTGGCTGTGCAGGTCCCAGCTGTGCGCGTGCATGGGGGCCGCGCCCGGTTCGGGGGCGAGGCCGCTCTCGAAGAGGTGCACGCAGACACCCCGGTCGCCGTCCCTGAGCAGGGGCAGGCAGAGGAAGCCGAGCGGGTGCCGGACGGCCGGCAGTTCCCGCTCCCCGTCCGCGATCCGGGCCAGGGCGGCGCGGGCCCGCTCCCGCAGGAGCGCCACCCGCCGCGTTTCCAGGGCCTGTACGAGTTCGTCGTAGTCGAGCAACTCCGGTAAGCGGTCCAGGTCGTCGTCCATGAGTGCGCGCCCGGTCCGGGCGCCTCACCTCCGGTAGGGGTCCTCGGCGTGCAGGGCCTTCGTGGTGATCTCGCCGATGTCGCTGTCGGTGAAGGTGCGCGGGAGCGGCAGCCGCAGTTCGTCGAAGAGCAGCCGCACTTCGTCGACGGTGGGTTCGGGGGCGAGCGGCGGGGCCGGGCGCAGGTCGAGTTCCATGGCCTGTTCGCGGCTCTGGTGGAGTTCGGTGACGTAGTAGTCGTAGAGCGGCTGTCCGCGTCTGACCAGGAGGTTCATCCGGGATCTGTCGTCCTGGGTGATGACCAGGCAGCTCTCGGAGAGGTCGTAGCGCAGGGTGGAGACGACGGAGGAGAGGTGCACGGCGATCTCCAGGGTGGCGAGCCGCTGGCGGTACCAGCAGGCCGCCAGTACGGTCGCGTACGCCTCCTTGCGCACCCGGTCCCTGGTCCACAGGGCCGCCTCGGCGGCGTTGTGCTGGCCGGCGAACATCTGCCGGAAGCGGGCGTAGGCGTCGCAGGCCCGTTCGTCGTCCGGGTTGACGATGTCGATCTTCATGTTGAGCTGGGAGCGCTGGACCTTGGCGGCGTTGACGCAGCTCGGCAGGGTGACGGCGCGCAGGTAGGTGCCGGTGCCGCCCTTGAAGTACCAGAGGTTGGTGTGCTGGCGGGCTTCGCGCAGCGCCTCCCCCACCTCGGCCCCGATCAGTGAGCTGACCATCGCCTGGTCGTCGAGGGCCCGGCGGGTCCCGGCCAGCGCCTCCTGGATGCTGGCGGGCTGCCGCACCCGCTCCACGATGGATCCGATGGCGAGGGCGCCGAGGACCAGCAGGGTGGCGCCGGAGACGACGTCGTCGCTGAGGACGTCGCCGAAGATGTCGAGCAGGCCGATGGTGAGCGCGATCCCGGCCGCGACGACGACGTCGATGTTCTTGAACGCCCAGCCGACGGCCCTCTCCAGCCGCCTCGCCGGCACTGTCATGAGCACACCTCCCCCGTGCATACCCGATCGTAGGGAAGGCCGGGAGGGGGCGCCAGGGTGCGAAGCGGCGGCGCGCACCGGCCGGCGGGTGCCGGGGGTGCGGAAAAGCGCCGCGGCGCCTGCCCCTTGTCCGGTCGGGGACGAGGTGGGGCAGGCGCCGCGTTCAGTTCCGTACGACGCTGTACGGGACATCTGTGGGGTTGTTCTCAACCTTCGCGGAACAACCAGGGTGACACCGTACGCCAGGTCACACGGTCAGTGCACGGTCGGTCGGCTTCACGGGGGCCGGGAGCGCGCTGACACCGGTGAGGTAGCGGTCCACACCGCGGGCGGCGGAGCGGCCCTCGGCGATGGCCCAGACGATGAGGGACTGGCCGCGGCCGGCGTCACCGGCGACGAAGACGCCGTCGACGTTGGTCGCGTAGTCCTTGTCGCGGGCGATGTTGCCGCGCTCGTCGAGGTCGAGGCCGAACTGCTGGACGAGGCCGTTGGCCTGGTCGGTGCCGGTGAAGCCCATGGCGAGGGTGACCAGCTGCGCGGGGATGACGCGCTCGGTGCCCGCCTTCTGGTTCAGCTTGCCGTCCTTGAACTCGACCTCGACGAGGTGCAGCGACTGCACGTTGCCGTCCTCGTCGCCCTCGAAGTGGGTGGTGGAGACGGAGTAGACCCGCTCGCCGCCCTCCTCGTGCGCGGAGGTGACCTTGTAGAGCATGGGGAAGGTCGGCCAGGGCTGGTTCGCGTTCCGCTCCTCGCCCGGCCGGGGCATGATCTCCAGCTGGGTGACGGAGGCCGCGCCCTGGCGGTGGGCGGTGCCCACGCAGTCCGCGCCGGTGTCGCCGCCGCCGATGACCACGACGTGCTTGCCCTCGGCGGTGATCGGGGCGACCGTCAGGTCGCCCTCCTGCACCTTGTTGGCGAGCGGCAGGTACTCCATCGCGAAGTGGATGCCCTTCAGGTCCCGGCCGGGGACGGGCAGGTCGCGGGAGACGGTGGCACCGGCCGCGACGACCACCGCGTCGTAGCGGCGGCGCAGCTTGGCCGCGTCGATGTCCCGGCCGATCTCGATCTCGGTGCGGAACTTGGTGCCCTCCGCGCGCATCTGCTCGATGCGCCGGTTGATGTGCGACTTCTCCATCTTGAACTCGGGGATGCCGTAGCGCAGCAGTCCGCCGATGCGGTCGGCGCGCTCGTACACGGCGACCGTGTGGCCGGCCCGCGTCAGCTGCTGGGCGGCGGCCAGGCCCGCCGGGCCCGAGCCGATGACCGCGACGGTCTTGCCGGAGAGGCGCTCGGGCGGCTGCGGGGTGACGTCGCCGCTGTCCCACGCCTTGTCGATGATGGTGACTTCGACGTTCTTGATGGTGACGGCGGGCTGGTTGATGCCCAGCACGCACGCCGACTCGCAGGGCGCCGGGCACAGCCGCCCGGTGAACTCCGGGAAGTTGTTCGTGGCGTGCAGCCGCTCGGAGGCGGCCCGCCAGTCCTCGCGGTAGGCGTAGTCGTTCCACTCGGGGATGAGGTTGCCGAGCGGGCAGCCGTTGTGGCAGAAGGGGATGCCGCAGTCCATGCAGCGGCCGGCCTGCTTGCTGATGATCGGCAGGAGGGACTTGGGAACGTAGACCTCGTTCCAGTCCTTGACGCGGTCCTCGACCGGGCGGGTCTGGGCGACCTCGCGCCCGGTGGTCAAAAAGCCCTTGGGGTCAGCCATTGGTCGCCGCCTCCATCATCTTCTCGGTGGTCTCCTGCTCGGAGAGCCCGGCCAGCTCAGCGGCGTCCTTGGCGGCGAGCACTGCCTTGTACGTGGACGGGATGATCCTGCTGAACCGTGCGGCCGCGGCGGGCCAGTCGGCCAGCAGCTTGGCCGCGACGGTCGACCCGGTCTCCTCCTGGTGGCGGCGCACCACGTCGTGCAGCCACTGCTGTTCGGAGGTGGACAGGGACTCGACGGCCGCCAGGTTGCCCGGGTTGACGTTGTCGCGGTCGAGGTCGATGACGTACGCGATGCCGCCGGACATGCCGGCCGCGAAGTTGCGTCCCGTCTCGCCGAGCACGACGGCGTGGCCGCCGGTCATGTACTCGCAGCCGTGGTCGCCGACGCCCTCGGACACCACGGTCGCGCCGGAGTTGCGGACGCAGAAGCGCTCGCCGGTGCGCCCGCGGAGGAAGATCTCGCCGCCGGTCGCGCCGTAGCCGATGGTGTTGCCGGCGATGGTCGAGTACTCGGCGAGGTGGTCGGCGCCGCGGTCCGGGCGGACGACGATGCGCCCGCCGGAGAGGCCCTTGCCGACGTAGTCGTTGGCGTCGCCCTCCAGGCGCAGCGTGATGCCGCTGGGGACGAAGGCGCCGAAGGACTGGCCCGCGGAGCCGGTGAAGGTGATGTCGATGGTGTCGTCGGGCAGTCCCGCCCCGCCGAACCTCTTGGTCACCTCGTGGCCGAGCATCGTGCCGACGGTGCGGTTGATGTTGCGGATGGCGACCTGTGCGCGGACCGGGCGGGCGGCCTCGGCGCTCTCCGCGGAGAGGGCGTCGGCGGAGAGCTTGATCAGCTCGTTGTCGAGGGCCTTCTCCAGGGCGTGGTCCTGGGCGGCGATCTGGTGACGGACCGCGCCCTCGGGCAGCTCGGGCACGTGGAAGAGCGGCTCCAGGTCGAGGCCCTGCGCCTTCCAGTGGGTGACGGCCCGCTCGGTGTCGAGGAGTTCGGCGTGGCCGACGGCCTCCTCGATCGTACGGAAGCCCAGCTCGGCGAGGATCTCGCGGACCTCTTCGGCGATGTACTGGAAGAAGTTGACGATGTACTCGGCCTTGCCGGAGAACCGCTCGCGGAGCACCGGGTTCTGGGTGGCGATGCCGACCGGGCAGGTGTCCAGGTGGCAGACGCGCATCATGACGCAGCCGGAGACGACGAGCGGGGCGGTCGCGAAACCGAACTCCTCGGCGCCGAGGAGGGCGGCGATGACGACGTCGCGGCCGGTCTTGAGCTGGCCGTCGGTCTGCACCACGATGCGGTCGCGCAGCCCGTTGAGCAGCAGGGTCTGCTGGGTCTCGGCGAGGCCCAGCTCCCAGGGGCCGCCCGCGTGCTTGAGCGAGGTGAGCGGGGAGGCGCCCGTTCCGCCGTCGTGGCCGGAGATCAGGACGACGTCCGCGTGGGCCTTGGAGACGCCCGCCGCGACCGTGCCGACGCCGACCTCGGAGACCAGCTTCACGTGGATGCGGGCCTGCGGGTTGGCGTTCTTGAGGTCGTGGATGAGCTGGGCGAGGTCCTCGATGGAGTAGATGTCGTGGTGCGGCGGCGGCGAGATGAGGCCCACGCCGGGGGTGGAGTGCCGGGTCTTGGCGACCCACGGGTAGACCTTGTGGCCGGGCAGCTGGCCGCCCTCGCCGGGCTTGGCGCCCTGCGCCATCTTGATCTGGATGTCGTCCGCGTTGACCAGGTACTCGGAGGTCACACCGAAGCGGCCGGAGGCGACCTGCTTGATGGAGGAGCGGCGCGCCGGGTCGTAGAGCCGCTCGGGGTCCTCGCCGCCCTCACCGGTGTTGGACTTGCCGCCCAACTGGTTCATGGCGATGGCGAGGGTCTCGTGCGCCTCCTGGGAGATGGAGCCGTACGACATGGCGCCGGTGGAGAAGCGCTTGACGATCTCCGAGACCGGCTCGACCTCGTCGAGCGCGATGGGCGCCCGGTCCTCGGACTTGAAGCCGAACAGGCCGCGCAGCGTCATCAGCCGCTCGGACTGCTCGTTGACCCGGTCCGTGTACTGCTTGAAGACGTCGTACCTGCCGCCCCGGGTGGCGTGCTGGAGGCGGAAGACCGTCTCGGGGTCGAACAGGTGCGGCTCGCCCTCGCGGCGCCACTGGTACTCGCCGCCGATCTCCAGTCGGCGGTGCGAGGCGGCGATGCCGGAGGCCGGGTAGGCCTTGGCGTGCCGGGCGGCGACCTCCTTGGCGACGACGTCCAGACCGGCGCCGCCGATCTTGGTGGCGGTGCCGTTGAAGTAGGTGGCGACGAAGTCCTCGTTCAGGCCGACGGCCTCGAAGACCTGGGCGCCGCGGTAGGAGGCGACGGTGGAGATGCCCATCTTGGACATCACCTTCAGGACGCCCTTGCCCAGCGCGTGGATGAGGTTGCGGATGGCCTGCTCGGCGTCGTCCGTCTCGATGAAGGTGCCCGCGCGGACCAGGTCCTCGACCGATTCCATCGCGAGGTACGGGTTGACGGCCGCGGCTCCGTAGCCGATGAGCAGCGCGACGTGGTGCACCTCGCGGACGTCACCGGCCTCCACCAGCAGGCCCACCTGGGTGCGCTGCTTGGTGGCGATGAGGTGGTGGTGCACGGCGGAGGTGAGCAGCAGCGAGGGGATCGGCGCGTGCTCGGCGTCGGAGTGCCGGTCGGAGAGCACGATCAGCCGGGCGCCGGCCTCGATGGCGGCGTCCGCCTCGGCGCGGATCTCCTCGATGCGGGCGGCGAGCGCCTCTCCGCCGCCGGAGACCCGGTAGAGGCCGGAGAGCGTGGCCGCCTTCATGCCGGGCATGTCGCCGTCGGCGTTGATGTGGATGAGCTTGGCCAGCTCGTCGTTGTCGATCACCGGGAAGGGCAGCGTGACGCTCCGGCACGACGCGGCGGTCGGCTCCAGGAGGTTGCCCGCCGGGCCCAGCGAGGAGCGCAGCGAGGTGACGAGCTCCTCGCGGATGGCGTCCAGCGGCGGGTTGGTGACCTGCGCGAACAGCTGGGTGAAGTAGTCGAACAGCAGCCGGGGGCGCTCGGAGAGCGCGGCGATCGGCGAGTCCGTGCCCATCGAGCCGAGCGGCTCGCCGCCGGTGCGGGCCATCGGCGCGAGGATGACGCGCAGCTCCTCCTCGGTGTAGCCGAAGGTCTGCTGGCGGCGGGTGACGGAGGCGTGGGTGTGCACGATGTGCTCGCGCTCGGGGAGGTCCTCCAGCTCGATCTCGCCGGTCTCCAGCCACTGCTGGTACGGGTTCTCGGCGGCGAGGGACGCCTTGATCTCGTCGTCCTCGACGATGCGGCGCTCGGCGGTGTCGACGAGGAACATCTTGCCGGGCTGGAGGCGGCCCTTGCGGACGACCTTCGCGGGGTCGATGTCCAGGACGCCGACCTCGGAGGAGAGCACCACGAGGCCGTCGTCGGTGACCCAGTAGCGGCCGGGGCGCAGCCCGTTGCGGTCCAGGACCGCGCCGACCTGGACGCCGTCGGTGAAGGTGACGCAGGCAGGGCCGTCCCAGGGCTCCATCATCGTGGAGTGGTACTGGTAGAAGGCGCGCCGGGCCGGGTCCATGGAGTCGTGGTTCTCCCACGCCTCGGGGACCATCATCAGCACCGAGTGCGGCAGCGACCGGCCGCCCAGGTGCAGCAGTTCCAGGACCTCGTCGAAGGACGCGGAGTCGGAGGCGTCGGGCGTGCAGACGGGGAAGATCCGGTCCAGCCTCTCCTGACCGAACAGGTCGGAGGCGAGCTGCGACTCGCGGGCCTTCATCCAGTTCCGGTTGCCCTTGACGGTGTTGATCTCACCGTTGTGCGCGACGAAGCGGTACGGGTGGGCCAGCGGCCAGGACGGGAAGGTGTTGGTCGAGAACCGGGAGTGCACCAGCGCGACGGCGGTGGCCAGCCGCCGGTCGGACAGGTCGGGGAAGAACGGCTCCAGCTGCCCGGTGGTGAGCATGCCCTTGTAGACCAGGGTGCGCGCGGAGAGCGACGGGAAGTAGACACCGGCCTCGCGCTCGGCGCGCTTGCGCAGGACGAAGGCCTTGCGGTCCAGCGCGATGCCGCTGCTGGTGCCGTCGGCGACGAAGAGCTGGCGGAAGGCGGGCATCGTGGCGCGTGCGCCGTTGCCCAGCAGGCCCGGGGTGACCGGGACCTCGCGCCAGCCGAGGACGCGGAGGCCCTCCTCGTCCGCGATCGTCTCGATCCGCGAGACGGCCTCGGCGCCCGCGCTCTCGTCGGCGGGCAGGAAGGCGATGCCGACGGCATATTCCCCAGCGGCCGGAAGCTCGAATTCCGTGACCTCGCGGAAGAACGCGTCCGGGACCTGGAGCAGGATGCCGGCACCGTCGCCGGAGTCGGGCTCGGAGCCGGTGGCGCCGCGGTGTTCGAGATTGCGCAGTACGGTCAGCGCCTGCTCGACCATGTCATGGCTGGCCACACCGGTGAGGGTGGCCACAAAGCCGACGCCGCATGCGTCGTGCTCGTTACGGGGGTCGTACAGCCCCTGCTGGGCGGGGCGACCGTCCATGGGCGACCAGGCGTGGGTACGCATCGGCACTCCCGTCGTCGTCGTGGCATATGCAAAATACCGAGGGACGACATTGGCCCTCCGCGAAATTTCGTGCAGGTTACATGATGGCTGGCTTCTCAGGAAGCGGATAGCTCATTCCACCATGCGGACACCGCGCGCGGCGGACGCGGCGCGGTAGATGTGCTGCGGGGGTGGACGAATCGGTGTCCTCCGGACCGCGGCGGAGCAAGCAACGTTGCCTGCGGCGCTTACGGCTCATGCCCGGCCGTCAACTAGACGAAACCGATGGGTAACGACTACTTATGCGACACCTTGCATATAGCCACATCCTACGGCGCATGCTCGCGATCCGCTCCGGGGCGTACGTCACACTCCCCGGCGCACTCCCGGCACCCTGCCCGGCGCACACCCCCGCCACCACGCACGACGCCGCCGGTGCGCGAAAGCCCCCGGCGGACCGGGATCTCCCGGCCCCCGGGGGCTTCGGTGCGCGTGGCGACGGGGACGGTCAGAGGGCCGCGCCGAAGAGCGCCCCGAGGCCGTACGTCAGCGCCGCTGCGGCCCCGCCGAGGGCCAGCTGCCGCAGCCCGCTGAACCACCAGGTGCGGGCGGTCACCCGGGCCACCACCGCACCGCAGCCGAACAGCCCGACCAGCGCCAGCAGCACGGCGGGCAGCAGCGAGGTCGCCCCGAGGAGGTAGGGCAGCACGGGCAGCAGCGCGCCGAGGGCGAAGGCGCCGAACGACGAGACGGCGGCCACCAGCGGCGACGGCAGGTCGTCGGGGTCGATCCCGAGCTCCTCGCGGGCGTGGATCTCCAGCGCCTGCTCGGGGTCGCGGGAGAGCTGCTCGGCGACCTGCCGGGCGAGGTGCGGCTCGACCCCGCGCGACTCGTAGAGGGCGGCCAGCTCCTCCATCTCGTCCTGCGGATGCTTCTTCAACTCGCGCCGCTCGACGTCGAGTTCGGCCTCGACCAGCTCCCGCTGGGAGGCCACCGAGGTGTACTCGCCCGCCGCCATCGAGAACGCTCCGGCGGCGAGGCCGGCCAACCCGGTGATGACGATGGTCTCCTGGGAGACGGCCCCGCCCGCGACACCGGTCATCAGCGCCAGGTTCGACACGAGCCCGTCCATCGCCCCGAACACGGCCGGCCGCAGCCAACCGCCGTTCACATCACGGTGGGTGTGGTTGTCGCGGTGCGCCTCGTGGAGCGTCGCCTCGTTCTCAATGATGGCCATATCGGAAAACCCACACCCCTCGTGCAAACCAGCGGCCGGGGTCTGCCCCGACACCCCCGAAAGTACGCACGATTCGAAGCCCGCGCCAGCAAGGTAGGCCGTACTTACTTGGCCAGAGGGCCACTTCGCCAAGTAATCCAAGCCTTACCTTCCTGCCTGCTCACCCCCCGCGCCGCACCGACCGGGTGACTCCGGGCACGGTGCGGGTCACCGGCGCCCCCTCGTGGCACACATCCCCCATGCAACCGACCCCCCTCACCGTGCTGGGCAGCACCAACATGGACCTCGTCGCCTACGCAGCCAAGGCGCCGAGCAGCGGCGAGACCGTCGCCGGCCGGGCGTTCCGTACCGTCCCCGGCGGCAAGGGCGCCAACCAGGCCGTCGCCGCCGCGCGCGCGGGCGGCGACGTGACGATGATCGGCGCGGTCGGCACCGACGAGTTCGGCCCCCAGCTGCGCGGCGCGCTCGAACACTCCGGTGTCGGCACCGACTTCCTGCGCACCGCCGAGGGCCCCTCCGGCACCGCGCACATCGTCGTGGACGACAACGGCGGCAACTCGATCGTCGTGGTCCCGGGCGCGAACGGCACCGTCACCGCGCTCACCCCCGGCGACGAAACCCTGATCACCGGGGCGTACGCGCTGCTCCTCCAGCTCGAACTGCCGCTGTCCGCCGTCACTGCGGGCGCCCGAGCGGCCCGCAGGCACGGGGTACGGACCATCCTGACGCCCGCCCCCGCGGCGGCCATGCCCGCGGAACTCCTCGCCGCCACCGACCTGTTGGTGCCCAACGAGCACGAGGCCGCCGCCCTCACCGGACTGCACGACCCGCTGCTCGCCGCCCGCGCCCTCCTCGGCCACGTCCCCGAGGTGATCGTCACGCTGGGCGCGGCGGGCAGCGCGTACGTCAGCAGGAGCGCCCCGGACCCGGTGTTCGTCCCGGCGGTCCCGGCCGAGCCGGTGGACACCACGGCGGCCGGGGACACCTTCGTCGGCGCGCTGGCCGTCGCGCTCGGCGAGGGCAGGCCGGTGCCGGACGCGATGGCGTGGGCGTCGGTGGCCGCGGCGCTGTCGGTGCAGCGGCACGGGGCGTCGACCTCGATGCCCCACCGCCGCGAGATCGACGCCCGCTGACCGGTTCGGCCGCCGCACGCGCCCGCCCCCGGGCAGCGGGAAGGGCCGCCCGGACCTCTCGGCCCGGACGGCCCTTGCGCCGTTTCCGCGTACGCGCCGCGAAGGGGATCAGCCCTTCTTGGCCTCGCCCTTCGCACCGTCCCCGGCCACCTCGGCGTCCTCGGCCCCCTTGGCTGCCTTCGTGTCCTTGGCGCTCTTGGTGTCCTTGGTGTCCTTCGTCAGGTCCGTGGTTTTCCCGGCGGACCCGGCGGGCTTCTTGACGGCCGCCGCCTTCACGGTCTTCTTCGCGGAGTCCTTGGCTCCGGCGGCGTCCTCGTCAGCCGCCCCGCCGTCGCCCTCGCGGTCCGGCTCGACGATCTCCTCACGGCCCGGACGCAGCCGCGCCGACAGGACGATGTAGACGACAGCCAGGACGAAGACGATGATCGCCGTCCAGACGTTGAGGCGCAGGCCCAGGATGTGGTGGGCGTCGTCGATGCGCATGTACTCGATCCAGCCGCGCCCGGCGCAGTACAGGGCGACGTACAGCGCGAAGACCCGCCCGTGGCCGAGCTTGAAGCGGCGGTCGGCCCAGACGATGACGGCGGCGACGCCCAGGCACCAGAGCGACTCGTAGAGGAAGGTCGGGTGGTAGAGACCCGGGTCCTCCCCCTTGGTGATCTTCAGCGCCCAGGGCAGGTCGGTCTCCCGGCCGTACAGTTCCTGGTTGAACCAGTTGCCCCAGCGGCCGATGGCCTGCGCGATGACGAGGGCGGGGGCCATGGCGTCGGCCCAGGCGGGGAGCGGAATGCCGCGGCGCCGGCAGCCGATCCAGGCACCGACCGCGCCGAGGGCGACGGCGCCCCAGATACCGAGGCCGCCCTCCCAGATCTTGAAGGCGTCGACCCAGTTCTTGCCTTCGCTGAAGTAGAGCTGGTAGTCGGTGACGACGTGGTAGAGCCGTCCGCCGACGAGTCCGAAGGGCACCGCCCAGACGGCGATGTCGGCGACCGTTCCCGGCTTGCCGCCGCGGGCGATCCAGCGCTTGTTGCCGTACCAGACGGCTACGAAGACGCCGATGATGATGCAGAGGGCGTAGCCGCGCAGCGGGAGGGGTCCGAGGTGGATCTCACCGGCCGCCGGGCTGGGAATGTAGGCAAGTTTCATGGCGGAGTCGACGCTACCCTGCCGGGCTGCACCGGTGACAACCCGCCCGGCAACGTCTGCGTAACAAGCCCCGCTTGCGGACGCCCTTGCGCCGCGCGGGCCCTCTCCCCCGCCCCGCCCTCCCGCACGCTCGGCTCCGGCGTGGCCGACCGCGCGGTTCCCCGCGCCCCTGCGTGCTCAGGGGCTGGGGGAAGCGCGCGAGCGGCCGGGGATCCGCCCGCCGGACCGCTACCGCGTGCCCGCGGCCCCCGGCGCCGCCGGAGCCCCGGTCCCCGCCCTCGTCGGAGTCGGGGTCGGCGCCCCCGAGGACGCCGCTCCCGGCGACGCGGACGTGGGCGCCGAGGGGGCCGTCGTCCCCGGCCGCTTCCCCTTGTTCGCCTCGTCCACCCACTTGATCAGATTCGCGGGCGAGATCTGCTCGCTGCCCTTCTGCGGGAACACCGACTCCCCGTTGAGCAGCACCGTCGGCGTCGCCTTGTACTCCGAGGCGCTGAAGTCCTCCTGCACCTTGGTCACCCACGGCGCGTACTTCTGCTTGTCCACGCAGGTGTCGAAGGCCGGGCCGCGCAGCCCCGGCACCTTGCCGGCCAGTTCCAGCAGACGGCTCTTCTGGCCGAAGGCGTCGTCCTGCTCCTGGGGCTGGTTCTGGAAGAGGACGTCGTGGTACGCGTGGAACATGCCCGCGTCCTGCGCGCAACCCAGCGCGTTCGCCGCGTACTTGGAGCCGTTGCCGCGCATCGCGTTGTCGATGAACGACACCACGTGGTACTCGGCGCGGATCTTGCCCTCCTGCTCCAGCTTGTTGACGGTCGTCCGCATGCTCTGCTCGAAGGCACCGCACGCCGGACAGCGCATGTCCTCGTAGACCGTCAGCACGGACGGGGCGTCCGTCATGCCCACCGGGACGGCCACCTTCTTGTCGCCGACGGTCCCGGCCGGGGACACCACCGCTCCGCCGCCGTCCGACGCCGAGCCGGCCTTGCCCTTGTCGCCGCCGCTGTTCGCGGCGACCACCCCGGCCACCGCGGCCAGGCCGAGGACACCGACCACCGCCGAGGCGACGATCAGCAGCCGCCGTCGTTTGTCACGCGACTTCTGTGCTTCGCGTTCCTGGATGAGCCGCTCTCGCGCGGTTCGCTTGCCTGCAGAGTTCTTCTCGCTCACATCCGGAGCAACGAACCGGGGCGGCACCGATGTGCCACCCCGGCCGCAATTCCACCCGGACGGACTACGGAACCATAAAGTCACGCGTCCGAAAGGTGTTCAGATGTGATCGGCCCAGGTGAGTGACCGGCCGACGGGAATGATCAGCCCGTTCGAGCGGTCACCCCGCACGGCCGGCCCCCCTCGCGCCAGGGGTCACCCCGCCCGCCGTACGCCCGCCGCCAGTTCCGCCGCCAGCGCGCGCACCGCTTCCAGTCCGGCCGCCTCGTCGTCCGCGTCGAGCATCCGCTTGACGAACGCCGAACCGACGATGACGCCGTCCGCGAAGGCCGCGACCTCCTTCGCCTGCACGGCGTTCGACACCCCGAGCCCCACGCACACGGGCAGCTCGGTGGTCGCCCGGGTGCGCCGGACGAGGTCCTGCGCCTGCTCGCCCACCGACTCGCGGGTGCCGGTCACGCCCATCAGCGAGGCCGCGTACACGAAGCCGGAACCCGCCGCCGTGATCGTCGCGAGCCGCGCGTCCTGGCTGCTCGGGGCGACCACGAACACCGTGGCGAGGCCGTGCTTCTCGGCGTGCTCGCGCCACAGCGCGGACTCCTGGACCGGCAGGTCGGGCAGGATGCAGCCCGCACCGCCCGCCTCGGCGAGCTCGGCGGTGAACCGCTCGACGCCGTACCGGTCGATGGGGTTCCAGTACGTCATGACCAGCACCGGCACACCGGTCGCCGCGTGTGCCTCGCGCACCGTGCGCATCACGTCGGCGATCTTGACGCCGCCGCGCAGGGCGATGTCGTCGGCGGTCTGGATGACCGGGCCGTCGAGCACCGGGTCGCTGTGCGGCAGCCCGACCTCGACCACGTCCGCACCGCCCGCGACGACCGCCTTGACGGCCTCGATGCCGCCGTCGACGGTGGGGAACCCGGCGGGCAGGTACGCGATCAGCGCGGCCCGCCCCTCGCTCTTCGCCGCGGCGAGGGTGTCGTTCAACAGCGTCACGTTCCCGCTCACTTCGTGTCCCCCTCTGCGCCGTCGTACAGCCCGAAGTAGCGGGCCGCCGTGTCCATGTCCTTGTCGCCGCGCCCGGACAGGTTGACCAGGAGCAGCCCGTCCTTGCCCAGCTCCTTGCCCAGGTCCAGCGCACCGGCGAGCGCGTGGGCGCTCTCGATGGCCGGGATGATGCCCTCGGTGCGCGAGAGCAGCCGCAGCGCCTGCATGGCCGCGTCGTCGGTGACCGCCCGGTACTCGCCGCGGCCGATGTCCTTGAGGTAGGAGTGCTCGGGGCCGATGCCCGGGTAGTCGAGGCCGGCCGAGATCGAGTACGGCTCGGTGATCTGGCCCTCCTCGTCCTGGAGGACGTAGCTCCGTGAGCCGTGCAGGATGCCCGGCTCGCCCGCGCTGAGGGTGGCCGCGTGCTCGCCGGTCTCGATGCCGTGCCCGGCGGGCTCGCAGCCGACCAGGCGCACGCCCGCGTCGGGGACGAAGGCGTGGAAGAGGCCGATGGCGTTGGAGCCGCCGCCGACGCAGGCCACGGCCGCGTCGGGGAGGCGGCCGGCCCGCTCCAGGATCTGGCGGCGTGCCTCCACGCCGATCACCCGGTGGAAGTCGCGGACCATGGCGGGGAAGGGGTGCGGGCCCGCGACCGTGCCGAAGAGGTAGTGGGTGCGGTCCACGTTGGCGACCCAGTCGCGGAACGCCTCGTTGATGGCGTCCTTGAGGGTGCGGCTGCCGGACTTCACGGCCACCACCTCGGCACCGAGCATGCGCATCCGGGCCACGTTCAGCGCCTGGCGCTCGGTGTCGACCTCGCCCATGTAGATGGTGCAGTCGAGGCCGAAGAGGGCGCACGCGGTGGCGGTGGCCACCCCGTGCTGGCCCGCGCCGGTCTCGGCGATGACGCGGGTCTTGCCCATCCGCTTGGTCAGCAGCGCCTGGCCGAGCACGTTGTTGATCTTGTGCGAGCCGGTGTGGTTGAGGTCCTCGCGCTTGAGGAACACCCGGGCGCCGCCCGCGTGCTCGGCGAACCGGGGCACCTCGGTGAGCGAGCTGGGCCGGCCGGTGTAGTTGACCATCAGGTCGTCCAGCTCGGCGGCGAACGCCGGGTCCGCCTTGGCCTTGTCGTACTCGACGGCGACCTCGTCGACCGCGGCGACCAGCGCCTCGGGGATGAACTTGCCGCCGAATTCACCGAAGTAGCCCTCGGTGGTGGGGACTTGACCCTGGGGGTCGGGAATGAAGAACTCGCTGGGCATGCGGAAACTCCTCGTAGAGCCGAGCGCTACAACTGCGCCCGGCAAGAGAAAATGGTGTCACTGCGCGAACGCCGGAATCCGGCGTTCAGCGACGCCATCGCATGCCGTTGATCTGACCCGGCTCGGAACCGATGTGGTACCGCACCCGCCTGCCGTGCACCCGTCGTGCGGGCGCGCGGCAGCCGCGGGGGCGGCAGCCGCGGGCGAGACGGACGAGGGTCATGGGGTGCGGTCAGCCCCGTCCGTGGCGCAGCGCCGGGTGGGCGCCCGCGGCGACCAGGTCGGCGACGGCTGCCTTGGGGTCGCGGCCGGTGACCAGCGACTCGCCGACGAGCACGGCGTCCGCGCCCGCGTTGGCGTACGCGATCAGGTCGTGCGGTCCGCGGACGCCCGACTCGGCGATCTTCACGAGGTGGTCGGGGATCTCCGGGGCGACGCGCTCGAAGGTGCCCCGGTCGACCTTGAGGGTCTTCAGGTTGCGCGCGTTCACACCGATGATCTTCGCTCCGGCGTCGACCGCGCGGTCCACCTCGTCCTCGTCGTGCACCTCGACCAGCGGGGTGAGCCCGATGGACTCGGCGCGCTCGATGAGGGAGACCAGGGCGTCCTGCTCCAGGGCCGCGACGATCAGCAGCGCCAGGTCGGCACCGTACGCGCGGGCCTCCCAGAGCTGGTAGGCGGTGACGATGAAGTCCTTGCGCAGCACCGGGATGTCGACCTTGGCCCGGACGGCCTCCAGGTCGGCCAGCGAGCCGCCGAAGCGGCGCTCCTCGGTGAGCACGGAGATGACGGCGGCGCCGCCCGCCTCGTAGTCGGCGGCGAGGGCGGCCGGGTCCGCGATGGCCGCGAGCGCGCCCTTGGAGGGGCTGGACCGCTTGACCTCGCAGATGACCTTGACGCTGTCGCCGCGCAGGGCCGCGACACCGTCCTTGGCGACGGGCGCCTTGGCAGCCCGCTCCTTGAGCTCCTCCAGGCTGACACGTGCCTGCCGCTCCGCGAGGTCGATGCGTACGCCTTCGATGATCTCGTCGAGCACACTCACGCGAGCTGCCCCCTTCCGGGACGGTGATGGAGGGCCAGGATCGGCCACGAGCGATGGTATCCGTACGAGGGCGAAGGACCCGCATCCGGTTGACAACTGTCCCACTACCTGGGCATTCAGGGCGCCAGCGCGGCCCCGAACGGCAGGTTCCGGACAATGCTGAAGACCGCGAGGAGCGTACCCGCGACCCACCACTGGAGCGGGGAGGGCGCGAACCTCATGGGCCGGCCGCGCACCGCACGGGTGATCCACACCACCATCAGCACGGCGAAGATCCCGTAGCCGACGACGGCCATCGCGTTGGCCCCGAGCGCCCCGGCCAGGTCCCCGTGCGCCACCGCGTGCGCGCTGCGCAGCCCGCCGCAGCCGGGGCAGAAGATGCCGGTGGTGGCCAGCAGCGGACAGGTGGGGTAGTGCCCGGCCTCGTTGGGGTCGACCGCCCCGACGTACGCGAAGGCGGCCAGGACCCCGGCGAGGGTCCCGACGGGTGCGGCCAGCCGGCGCGCCAGGGAGCGCGGCGGCGGCGGGGCGACGGCCTGCTGGGTCGGGGAGGTGGCATCCACCCGGCGAGTATCCCGCACCCGCCCGCGAAGCGCCCTGCGGGACGAGCGGTTTTCCGCGCGTCCTCGTCCGTGCGTCGACCCGGGACGCGAGGAGGCGCAGCCCGGTGGGCTGCGCCTCGCGTCCTCGGCCCGTCGTGCGGGACTACCGCTGCAGCTGGGCCCGGCCGGCCGCGGCGCGCGCCTCGGTGAGCGCCGGCGACTCCTTCGGCATGCCCATGCCCGCGGCGCGCATGCCCAGGCCCACCAGACCGCCGACCAGCGAGACGGCGATGCCGGCCCAGAAGCCGACCGAGTTGGCCATCACCATGTACGCGCTGGCGACGCAGACGCCGATGAAGGCGATGACTACGCCGGTCCAGGCGGCCGGGGTGTGTCCGTGGTGTCCGCGGCTGGCCATGAGGTGCTCCTTGTTGTCTTCAACTCTTCAGCTACGAGATGCTCGGTGCCATTGTCCCGCACCGGTACGGCGCCGATGACCTCGGGTCACCCTTCACGGGTCGGGGCCGCCGAGTCCTCGCGGCCCTTCGCGTCCTCGCGGGCGGTCGGGTCCTCGCCCCGGTCCAGCGCCTTCCAGAGTTCCTCGGGGCGCTCCGGGTCGACCGGGCGGCCGGCCCGGCCGCGGCTGCGGGGCCCGCCCTCGCGCTCGTACCGCCCGCCCATGCCGGGCCAGGTGCCGCCGAAGCGCAGGGCCAGCAGGCCGGCCGCCAGGAGCAGCAGCCCGCCGAAGGCGGTGACGTAGGGCCAGCCCGTGCGGGCCACCGAGTCGACGGTGGCGGCGAGGTCGCCGGAGAGCTTGGCGGCCTGCTCGTCGAGTGCTCCGTGGTCGCCCGCGCCGAGCAGCGCGGCGACGACCGTGCCCGCGCCGCTCAGCGCGAGCAGTGCGGAGACCAGCACCCGGCCGGCCCGGCGGACGGCGAAGACCGCGACGAGGGCGGCCAGGCCGACGATGGCCAGGGCCGCGGGGGCCCCGGTGATGGCCTGGCCGTCCGCTTCGAGGGTCTTGGAGCCGATGCCGGCGACGGTGGCGGTGCCCGAGGTCCAGATCTGCCCGGAGGAGATCAGGACGACGGTGGAGCCGAGCGCGCCGAGCAGCAGGGCGGCGGCGAGGCTGCGCCTGCCGCCGCCCCGGCTCGGGGCGGGCTCCGCGGGGTTCTGGGGGGAGGGGGGTACGGCGCTCACACCCTCCACTATCCCTCACGCCCCCCGCGGGTCTCCGAGCCGGTTGGCCGTGTGGACCGCGCGGAGCACGGCGGCGGCCTTGTTGCGGCACTCGGTGTCCTCGGCGACCGGGTCGGAGTCGGCGACGACACCCGCTCCGGCCTGCACGTACGCGGTGCCGTCGCGCAGCAGCGCGGTGCGGATGGCGATGGCCGTGTCGGAGTCGCCGGCGAAGTCGAGATAGCCGACGCACCCGCCGTACAGTCCGCGCCTGCCGGGCTCCAGCTCCTCGATGATCTGCATCGCGCGGGGCTTGGGGGCGCCGGAGAGGGTGCCGGCCGGGAAGCAGGCGGTGAGGACGTCGAAGGCGGTGCGGCCCTGGGCGACCTGTCCGGTCACGGTCGAGACGATGTGCATGACGTGCGAGTAGCGCTCGATGGACATGAAGTCGACGACCTCGACGGAGCCCGGTTCGCAGACCCGGCCCAGGTCGTTGCGGCCGAGGTCGACGAGCATCAGGTGCTCGGCGCGCTCCTTGGGGTCGGCCAGCAGTTCGTCGGCGAGCGCCTGGTCCTCCTGCGGGGTGGCGCCGCGGTGCCGGGTGCCGGCGATGGGGTGCACCATGGCCCGCCCGTCCTCGACCTTCACCAGGGCCTCGGGGCTGGAGCCGACGACGTCGAACCCGTCGAAGCGGAAGAGGTACATGTACGGGGAGGGGTTGGTGGCCCGCAGCACCCGGTAGACGTCCAACGCGCTTGCTTCGCAGGGGGTTTCGAACCGCTGCGAGGGGACGACCTGGAAGGCCTCGCCCGCCCGGATGCGCTCCTTGATGTCCTCGACGGCGGCCTGGTACCGCTCGCCGCCCCAGCCCTCGGTGTACACCGGCACCTCGGACGCGGGCAGTGCGGCGGGCGCGGTGGGGACGGCCCGGGAGAGGTCGGCCTCCATGGCGTCGAGGCGGGCGACGGCGTCCGCGTACGCCTCGTCGACCCCGGTGTCGAGGTCGTTGTGGTTGATCGCGTTGGCGATCAGCAGGACGGTGCCGTACCGGTGGTCGAGGACGGCGAGGTCGGAGGTGAGGAGCATGGTCAGCTCGGGGAGCCGCAGGTCGTCGGTGCCGTGCTCGCCGATCCGCTCCAGCCTGCGCACGATGTCGTAGCCGAGGTAGCCGACCATGCCGCCGGTGAAGGGCGGCAGGTCCCCGGCCAGGTCGCGCGGGGTGTGCAGGGTCTCCACGGTGGTGCGCAGCGCGTCGAGCGGATCACCGTCGGTGGGTACGCCGACGGGCGGCGTGCCCAGCCAGTGGGCGCGGCCGTCGCGGGCGGTGAGGGTGGCGGCGCTGCGGACGCCGACGAAGGAGTAGCGGGACCAGGAGCGGCCGTTCTCGGCGGACTCCAGGAGGAAGGTGCCGGGGCGTTCGGCCGCGAGTTTGCGGTAGAGCCCCACGGGGGTGTCGCCGTCCGCGAGGAGCCGGCGGCTGACGGGGATGACGCGGCGGTCGGACGCGAGCTTGCGGAAGGTCTCCAGATCCATGGCCGCCGACCCTACTCGGCGCCCGTGACGGGGAGCACATCGGCGTCGAAGCAGGTGCGGTCCCCGGTGTGGCAGGCGGCGCCGGTCTGGTCGACCCGCACGAGGAGGGTGTCGCCGTCGCAGTCCAGCGCGACGGACTTCACGTGCTGGACGTGGCCGGAGGTGTCGCCCTTGACCCAGTACTCCCGGCGGCTGCGCGACCAGTAGGTGCAGCGGCCGGTGGTGAGGGTGCGGTGCAGGGCCTCGTCGTCCATCCAGCCGAGCATCAGCACCTCGCCCGTGTCGTACTGCTGGGCGATGGCGGGGACGAGACCGTCGGGGGTGCGCTTGAGACGGGCGGCGACGGCCGGGTCCAGGCCGCTGCGGTCCCCGTGGGGCGTGGGCGTACTCATAGGGCAATTGTGCCGCTTCGGTGGCCGACATCGGCCGGTCGTCCACTGTGCGGACGGCCCCGCGCGGTCGTACGCTGGCCGGCATGTCGACCCATGCCAAGCGTGAACGGCTCCTTCTCGCCGATCTGTTGGAGGCCGCGGGCCCCGACGCGCCGACCCTGTGCGAGGGGTGGCGCACCCGCGATCTCGCGGCCCATGTGGTGGTGCGGGAGCGCCGCCCGGACGCGGCGGCCGGAATCCTGCTCTCCGCGCTGAAGAGCCGGCTGGACCGGGTGCACGCGGAGTTCGCCGCGAAGCCGTACGAGGAGCTGGTGCAGCTCGTCCGCACCGGGCCATCGCGGCGCTCGCCCTATGCGCTCAAGCAGGTGGACGAGGCGGCGAACACGGTGGAGTTCTACGTGCACGCCGAGGACGTGCGCCGCGCCCAGGAGCAGTGGACGCCGCGCGAGCTGGACCCGGTGTTCTCGGACGCGCTGTGGTCGCGGGTGGAGAAGATGGCCCGGGTGCTCGGGCGGCGCTCCCCGGTCGGTCTGGTGCTGCGGCGGCCGGACGGGCAGACGGCGGTGGCGCACCGGGGAACGCCGGTGGTGACGGTCACCGGGGAGCCCGGGGAGCTGATCCTGTTCGCCTTCGGCCGGCAGGACGCGGCGCGGGTGGAACTGGAGGGCGACAAGGAGGCCGTCACCAAGGTCCACGAGGCCAGGCTGGGCTTCTGACGGGCGTGCGCCCCGGGGCGGGGTCCCGGGCCCCCGGGAGGCGGAGTGCGGGCCCCCGGGGCGGGGTGCGGCTACTTCTTCGGTTCGGGGAGTTCGGCTCCCCGGACCTCCGCCGAGGTGACCCCGATCAGGGCCGCCGACAGGCACACCGCCGCGCAGCCCAGGAAGACCGGGGAGACCCCCCACAGGCCGGTCGCGAGGCCCACCAGGGGGTAGGCCAGCGGGGCGATGCCCAGGCTGACCAGTGAGGTGACGGAGGTGACGCGGCCCAGGTAGGCGGGGTCGCAGGTGGTCTGGAGCAGACCCGCGGTGAGGCCGCCGCTGAGCGCGACCAGCATGCCCATGGGTGCCGCGACGGCGATGGCCCAGCCGAGGGCGGGGACCGTGCCCAGGACGGCGACCATGACGGACCCGCCGGTGAGGGCGAGCAGGCGTACGGTGCCCGCGCGGGCCAGCCGGCCGCGGACGGTCAGCAGCATGGCGCTGGCCGCGGCGCCCACGCTGAAGGCGCCGACCACCGAGGCGACGCCGGGTGCTCCCCAGCCGCGGTCGGCGGAGAGCAGGACGATGCCGACGTTGATGAGCGGGATGCCGCCCAGTTCGAACAGCAGGTTGGACAGGACGAGCGGGCCGATCAGCCGGTGGCGGCGGATGTAGCCGAGGCCGTCGGTGAGGTCCTGCCACACGGAGCGGGTCCGTCCCGGGCCGCTGCCGTCCGGGGCCCGGTCGGACCGTTCCCGGGCCTTCTCCTCCTGGTCCCCGGACATCTCCCCGGTGTCCCCGGACTTCTCCCCGGCGTCCCCGGGCTTCTCCCCGGCCGGCTTCTCGGGCAGCGGCGCCACCTTGAGCGCGACCAGCAGCACCAGCGACACCGCGAACAGGCCGCCCGCCACCGCGAAGGCCGCCGCCGGGCCGCCGAGGCCCATCGCGAGTCCGGCTACCGGGGCGCCGACGATGCCGCCGAACCGGTTGGTGAGGGCCTTCAGCCCCTGGACCCGGACCAGTTGGCCGGGTGTGGTGATGCGTGGCGGCAGCGCGCCCACGGCGGGCAGGAACAGGGCGTCCACCGCGCCGAAGACCAGCGCCACCACCACCAGCAGCCACACCTGCGGGCCGGTGAGCAGCAGGGCCGCCGCGATGCCGATGATCACCACGCAGCGCACCGCGTCCGAGCCGATGACGATCCGCCGGGGGCCGATGCGGTCGGCGACCACTCCCCCGCCGAGCATCAGCACGGCCCGGGGTATCGCTCCGACGGCCATGATCATGCCAACCTCGGCGGGGCGGCCCGCCTGCGCCGCCGCCCAGCCGAGCGCGAGGAAGTAGATCGTGTCGCCGACGAGGGAGGAGGCGTACGCGCCGAGCCAGCGCAGGACGTTGGCGTCCCGGTGGGCGGGCCTCTCCGGGGTCCCGGCGGGCCGCGCCGCACCGGGTGCCTCCGGCCCGGCCGCTTCGCCGGGCGCCCCGGCCGCCGCGGGTGCGCCCGGGGCGGCGTCCGCCTCCGGTGTCACCGGCGGCTCCGACGCGCCCGCCGGTTCCACGCGTGGTTCAGTCATCGCTGTGCTGCCCTCTCAGGGACGGAACGGAAAGCCGAACATCTGGACGGAGGTGCGCTCGCGGCCCTCCGTGTCACCGGCCGCCTCGGCGGCCCGCCCGCGCTCCCGCCACGCGATGATCAACTCCCTTATCTCCTCGGACATCTGCTGGAGTTCCGCCGCGGTCAGCCGGGGCATGTACTCCCAGTTGAACGCCGCGTCCACCCAGTCCTTGCCCCAGCTGCCGCTCTCGTCGAGGTACGTGGAGTACCTCTCCTGGCGGGCCTGGAGGAGCTGCCGGGTCACCTGGCCGATGACGGCCACGCTCTCCGTGTCGTCGCCGAAGTCCGAGTGGCGGAAGGTGAATCCCTGCTCGGAGGCCACCTTCCACCACCGCTCCCGGCCGTCCGTGCTCTGCTCGGGGGCCTCCACGATGAAGCCGTGGGCGGCCATCTTGCGCAGGTGGTAACTGATCAGCGAGACGGCCTCGTCGACCTGGTCCGACAGGTGCGAGGCAGTGGCGGCACCGCCCGTGAAGAGCGCGCGGTAGAGATCGATGCGCAGGGGGTGCGCGAACACCTTCAGGGCATCGAGATCCGTGATGCGCCGGGGCTGGGGCGGGTGTTCGGATATCGGTGCCATGTGCGCACACTAAAGAGGGAAGAGAAAGTTGCGCAATAATCTTTGCGCAACTTCCCCCGGTCAACTCCACTTCCCCACAAGCCCGTTCCCGCAGGTTCCGGCAGGTTCCGGCCGCCCTGCGCGGGCGACCGGAACCCATGCCTCCGGTGCTACCAGCGCACCGCCAGCTTGCGGACGCCCCGGATCAGCTCGCCGGGGATCCACGGACCCGCGTCCGGGGAGCCGTCGGGAGCCAGCTCCGGGAGGCGCTCCAGCAGGGTGCGCAGCGCGATCCGGCCCTCCAGCCGGGCCAGCGGGGCGCCCAGGCAGAAGTGGATGCCGTGCCCGAAGGCGATGTGGCCGCGGGCGTCGCGCCGGATGTCGAAGCGGTGCGGGTCCTCGAAGCGGGCCTCGTCGCGGTCCGCGTCGGCCATCACGATCACCACGGAGGATCCGGCCGGGATGTGCGCGCCGAGGAACTCGACGTCCTCGCGGGCGATCCGCGGGGTGGAGCCCTCCACCGGGCCGTCGTACCGCAGGACCTCCTCCACCGCGCCGTCGATCAGGCCCGGCAGGTCGCCGCGCAGCAGCGCGAGCTGGTCGGGGTGGTGGAAGAGCGCGCGCAGCCCGTTGCCGATCAGGTTCACCGTGGTCTCGTGGCCCGCGACGATCAGCAGGAAGGCCATGGAGAGGAGTTCGTCCTCACTGAGCCGGTCGCCGTCCTCGTCGGCGGTGTGGATCATCGCGCTCAGCAGGTCCTCGCCGGGCGCCTTGCGCTTGGCGGCGATGAGCCCGGTCAGGTACGGCATGGCGGCCCCGTAGGCGGCCTGTTCGGCCTCCGGGCTGGTGGGCGCCACCACCTCGTTGGACCAGCCGCGGAACGCCTCGCGGTCCAGGTCGGGCACGCCCAGCAGGTCGCAGATCACGGTCATCGGCAGCGGGAAGGCCAGCGCGTCGATGACGTCGGCGGCGCGCGCCCCGTCCGCGGTCATCGCGTCGATCAGCTCGTCGGTGACCTGCTGCACGCGGGGCGCCAGCGCCTCGATGCGGCGTGGCGTGAATTCACGGGCCACCAGCCGGCGCAGCCGGGTGTGGTCCGGCGGGTCGCTCAGCAGGACGTGGGCGTTGCCGGGTCCGTAGGCGTACGCGGGCAGCTGCGGGGCGAGGTGCCCGTGGGTGCGCCAGTCCCGGCTGAAGCGGGGATCGGTGTACGCGGCCCGGCAGGCCTCGTGGCCGACGACGAGCCACAGGTCCTCGCCGTAGGGGGTCAGCACCCGGTGGACCGGACCCTGTTCGCGGAGCCGGGCGTAGACCGGGTAGGGGTCGGCGACGAAGTCGGGGCTGAGGTCCAGCAGCTTGACGGGCGGTGCGCCGGAAACGGATGACGACATGACGGTTCCCCCTCGTTTAAGTCTTTCCGAGGGGGAACGCTAGCCATCGGCGATCTTCAGCTACAGCCAGTTTTGGGCCAGTTGTACGGCGTGCGGAGCGGCTGCGCGGCGCTCAGCGCACCGGGTGCCCCGCCTCGCCCAGTGCCGCCTTGACCTCGGAGATCCGGAGATCGCCGAAGTGGAAGACGGAGGCGGCGAGCACCGCGTCCGCGCCCGCGCCGACGGCGGGAGCGAAATGTTCCAGCCTGCCCGCGCCGCCCGAGGCGATCACCGGCACCGTGACGTGCTTGCGCACCGCGGCGATCATCTCCGTGTCGTAGCCGTCCTTGGTGCCGTCGGCGTCCATGGAGTTGAGCAGGATCTCGCCCGCGCCCAGTTCGGCGGCCCGGTGGGCCCACTCGACGGCGTCGATGCCCGCCGAGCGGCGACCGCCGTGGGTCGTCACCTCGAAGGAGCCGTCCGCGGTGCGCCGGGCGTCCACCGACAGCACCAGCACCTGACGGCCGAAGCGCTCGGCGATCTCGCGGATCAGCTCGGGGCGTTCGATGGCGGCCGTGTTGACGCCCACCTTGTCGGCCCCGGCCCGCAGCAGCCTGTCGACGTCGTCGGCGGTGCGCACGCCGCCGCCCACCGTGAGCGGGATGAAGACCTGCTCGGCGGTGCGCCGCACCACGTCGTAGGTGGTCTCCCGGTCGCCGGAGGAGGCGGTGATGTCGAGGAAGGTCAGCTCGTCGGCGCCCTCGGCGTCGTACAGCTTGGCCATCTCGACGGGGTCGCCCGCGTCGCGCAGGTTCTGGAAGTTGACGCCCTTCACGACGCGGCCGTTGTCCACGTCGAGGCAGGGGATGACGCGTACGGAGACACTCATGAGGCGGCCTTCCGGTACGCCTCGACCTCGACCTCGACGACCAGCGACGGGTCCACGAAGCCGGAGACGATCAGCATGGTCGCGGCCGGGCGGACGGCGTCGAAGAGCTCCTTGTGGGCACGGCCCACCTCGTCGACGTCGCGCGCGTGGGTCAGGTACATACGGGTGCGGACGACGTCGGCGCGGCTCAGGCCGAGCTGCTGGAGGGCCTTCTCGGCGACGCCGAACGCGGTCACGGTCTGCTCGTAGGGGGTTCCGGCGTCGATGACGCCGTCCACCACGGACGTGCAGCCGGCCACCAGGACGGTGCCGTTGGGGAGTTCGACGGCGCGGGCGTAGCCGAACCGCTCCTCCCAGGGGGCGCCGGTCTGTACGCGACGTACTTCGGGAGCCGTCATCGCGAGACCGCCTCCAGTGCCTCTTCCAGCGTGAACGCCTTCGCGTACAGCGCCTTGCCGACGATCGCGCCCTCGACGCCGTCCGGCACCAGGGAGGCGATGGCCCGCAGGTCGTCCAGCGAGGAGACGCCGCCGGAGGCCACCACCGGCTTGTCGGTGGCGGCGCACACGTTCTTCAGGAGTTCCAGGTTGGGGCCCTGGAGCGTGCCGTCCTTGGCGATGTCGGTGACCACGTAGCGGGCGCAGCCCTCGGAGTCGAGGCGGGCCAGGGTCTCGTACAGGTCGCCGCCGTCGCGGGTCCAGCCCCGGCCGCGCAGGGTGGTTCCCCGTACGTCCAGGCCGACCGCGATCCGGTCGCCGTACTGGGCGATGACCTTGGCGACCCACTCCGGGGTCTCCAGGGCGGCGGTGCCGAGGTTGACGCGCCGGCAGCCGGTGGCGAGCGCCGCCTCCAGGGAGGCGTCGTCGCGGATGCCGCCGGACAGTTCGACCTTGATGTCCATGGCGGCGGCGACCTCGGCGATCAGCTTCCGGTTGTCACCGGTGCCGAAGGCGGCGTCCAGGTCGACCAGGTGCAGCCACTCGGCGCCGGACCGCTGCCAGGCGAGGGCCGCCTCCAGCGGGGAGCCGTAGGACGTCTCGGAACCGGACTCGCCGTGCACCAGACGGACGGCCTGGCCGTCGCGGACGTCGACGGCGGGCAGCAGTTCAAGCTTGTGCTGGGACATCAGAGGGTTCCGATCCAGTTGGTGAGCAGCTGGGCTCCGGCGTCGCCGGACTTCTCGGGGTGGAACTGGGTGGCCATGAGCGCCCCGTTCTCGACGGCCGCCACGAAGGGCTCGCCGTGCGTGGACCAGCTGACGCGCGGGGCACGGATGAGGGGGTTGGTGACTTCGAGCGTCCAGTCGTGGGCGGCGTAGGAGTGCACGAAGTAGAACCGCTCGCCGGCGTCCAGCCCGGTGAACAGCTCCGAGCCCTCGGCCGCCTCGACGGTGTTCCAGCCCATGTGCGGGACGACGTCGGCCTTGAGCGGGGCGACCTCGCCGGGCCACTCGTCCAGGCCCTCGGTCTCCACACCGTGCTCGATGCCGCGCTCGAAGAGGATCTGCATACCGACGCAGATGCCCATCACGGGGCGCCCGCCGGACAGGCGGCGGCCCACGATCCAGTCGCCGCGCGCCTCCTTCAGCCCCTTCATGCAGGCGGAGAACGCGCCGACGCCGGGCACGAGCAGCCCGTCCGCGTTCATCGCGGTGTCGTAGTCGCGGGTGATCTCGACGTCCGCGCCGACCCGGGCGAGCGCCCGCTCGGCGGAGCGGACGTTGCCGAAGCCGTAGTCGAAGACGACGACCTTCTTCATGTTCGTCATTCCCAGAGTCCCTGAATTCGCAGGACGCCCGCGGCCAGGCACATGGCGGAGGCGAGACCGAGCAGCACGATCACGCCCTTGGGCATCTTCTGCTTGGAGAAGGAGTACATGCCGCCGAGCAGGAACAGCCCGACGACGATGAGGATGGTGGAAAGGCCATTCATGGGGTTACAGAGCGCCCTTGGTCGACGGGAGGATTCCGGCCGCGCGCGGGTCGCGCTCGGCGGCGTACCGCAGGGCCCGTGCGAGGGCCTTGAACTGGCACTCCACGATGTGGTGCGCGTTGCGCCCGTACGGCACGTGGATGTGCAGCGCGATCTGGGCCTGCGCGACGAAGGACTCGAAGATGTGCCGGGTCATCGTCGTGTCGTACGTGCCGATCATCGGCGCCATGTTCTCGGGCTCGGTGTGCACCAGGTAGGGGCGGCCGGAGAGGTCCACGGTGACCTGGGCGAGCGACTCGTCGAGGGGGACGGTGCAGTTGCCGAAGCGGTAGATGCCCACCTTGTCGCCGAGGGCCTGCTTGAAGGCGGCGCCCAGCGCGAGGGCGGTGTCCTCGATGGTGTGGTGGGTGTCGATGTGCAGGTCGCCGTCGGTCTTGACGGTGAGGTCGAAGAGGCCGTGCCGGCCGAGCTGGTCGAGCATGTGGTCGTAGAAGCCGACCCCGGTGGCGACGTCGACCTTGCCGGTGCCGTCGAGGTCGATCTCGACGACGACCGAGGTCTCCTTGGTGGTGCGTGCGACGCGCCCTGTGCGGCTCATGCTCGTGACTCCTTCTTCAGGTCGCGTACCGCTTGCAGGAACGCGTCGTTCTCGTCGGGGGTGCCGGCGGTGACCCGCAGCCAGCCGGGCACGCCGTTGTCCCGGACCAGGACGCCCCGGTCGAGGATCTGCTGCCAGACCCCGTGGGCGTCCTCGAAGCGGCCGAACTGCACGAAGTTGGCGTCCGAATCGGTCACTTCGTATCCGGCGGCCCGCAGCTCGGCGACCAGCCGGTCGCGCTCGGCCTTGAGCTGCTCGACGTAGCCGAGCAGCGTGTCGGTGTGCTCCAGCGCGGCCAGCGCGGTCGCCTGGGTGATCGACGACAGGTGGTACGGCAGGCGCACCAGCTGTACGGCGTCCACGACGGCGGGGTCGGCGGCCAGGTAGCCCAGCCGCAGGCCCGCCGCGCCGAAGGCCTTGGACATGGTGCGCGAGAGCACCAGGTTCGGGCGGCCCTCGATCAGCGGGAGCAGCGAGGCGTGGTGGCTGAACTCGCCGTACGCCTCGTCGACGACGACCAGGGACGGCTTCGCCGCCTGCGCCGCCTCGTACAGCGCGAGGACGGTGGCGGCCTCGACCGCGGTGCCGGTGGGGTTGTTGGGGCTGGTGATGAAGACGACGTCGGGCTGCTGCTCGGCGATGGCCTTCGTGGCGGCTTCGACGTCGATGGTGAAGTCGTCGTTGCGCGGACCGGAGATCCAGCCGGTGCCCGTGCCGCGCGAGATGAGCGCGTGCATCGAGTACGAGGGCTCGAAGCCGAGGGCGGTACGGCCGGGGCCGCCGAAGGTCTGCAGGAGCTGCTGGAGGATCTCGTTGGAGCCGTTGGCGGCCCAGAGGTGCCTCGCGGTGACCTCGTGCCCGGCGGTCCTGGTGAGGTACCCGGCCAGTTCCGTACGCAGCTCGACCGCGTCCCGGTCGGGGTAGCGGTTGAGGTTGCGGGCGGCCTCGCGGACGCGCTCGGCGATCCGGTCGACCAGGGCGTCGGGCAGCGGGTACGGGTTCTCGTTGGTGTTCAGCCGGACGGGGACGTCCAGCTGGGGGGCGCCGTAGGGGGACTTGCCCCGCAGCTCCTCCCGGATGGGGAGGTCGTCGATGCGCGTCACTTGTTCGGCACCTTCCATCCGAACCTGGCCTTGACCGCGGCGCCGTGCGCGGGCAGGTCCTCCGCCTCGGCGAGCGTCACCACGTGGTGCGCGACGTCGGCCAGCGCCTCGCGGGAGTAGTCCACGATGTGGATGCCGCGCAGGAAGGACTGCACCGAGAGGCCGGAGGAGTGGCAGGCGCAGCCGCCGGTGGGCAGGACGTGGTTGGAGCCCGCGCAGTAGTCGCCCAGCGAGACCGGGGCGTACGCGCCGACGAAGATCGCGCCCGCGTTGCGGACCCGGTCGGCGACGGCGGCGGCGTCGCGGGTCTGGATCTCCAGGTGCTCGGCGCCGTACGCGTCGACCACCTTGAGGCCGTCCTCCAGCGACTCCACCAGCACGATCGCGGACTGGCGGCCGGCCAGCGCCGGGACGATCCGGTCGTCGACGTGCTTGCTGGCCGCCACCTGCCCGGCCAGCTCCTTGTCCACCGCGTCGGCCAGTTCGGCCGAGTCGGTGACCAGGACGGCGGCGGCCAGCGGGTCGTGCTCGGCCTGGGAGATCAGGTCGGCGGCGACGTGCACCGGGTCGGCGGTGTCGTCGGCGAGCACGGCGATCTCGGTGGGGCCGGCCTCGGTGTCGATGCCGATGCGGCCGGTGAAGTAGCGCTTGGCGGCGGCGACCCAGATGTTGCCGGGACCGGTCACCATGTTGGCGGGCTGGCAGGACTCGGTGCCGTACGCGAACATCGCGACGGCCTGGGCGCCGCCGGCCGCGTACACCTCGTCGATGCCGAGCAGCGCGCAGGCGGCCAGGATCGTGGGGTGCGGCAGGCCGCCGAAGGCGCTCTGCGGCGGCGAGGCGAGCGCGACGGAGGCGACGCCGGCCTCCTGCGCCGGGACCACGTTCATGATCACGGACGAGGGGTAGACGGACAGGCCGCCGGGCGCGTAGAGCCCGACCCGGTCGACCGGGACCCACTTCTCGGCGACGGTGCCGCCGGGGACGACCTGGGTGACCTTGGTGCTGCGGCGCTGCTCGCGATGGACCAGCCTGGCCCGCCTGATCGACTCCTCCAGGGCGGCGCGCACCTCGGCATCGAGCCCGGCGAGCGCGTCGGCGAGGGCCCGTGCGGGCACCCTGACCTCGGACAGCCGCACGCCGTCGAACCTCTCCGCGTAGTCGATCAGCGCCGCGTCGCCACGATGATGCACGTCCTCGCAGATCGGCCGCACCTTCTCCAGGGCGGCCGTGACGTCGAAGTCGGCACGGGGCAGCAGGTCGCGCAGGGCTCCACCCTCGGGGAGGGCGTCACCGCGCAGATCGATTCGTGAGATCACGCGGTCAATTCTCTCAGACCGCTTCCGGCCAACGGTCGCCCGTATCAATGGCTGATACAGGCCACAGGACGAAGCAGCCGTCCCGCATGTCATCGGTGACCACTAGCGTGCACTCCGTCACGTAGCGGAATCGAGGGGGGAGGTCTCAGTGACCGAGTCGCAGCGGGACCAGGAGGCGCCGGACTGGCTCACCGCGGCGGAGCTGGGGATGTGGCGGGCGTTCCGCAGCGGCAACACCTACGACCTGCGGGTGGACGACGCACTGGCCGACGACCCGATGGTGGACCGCCCGTGGGGGGCGGAGCGCACCGTGCGGGCCGAGGTGGTGGCCCTGCTGCTGCTCAGCGGACCCGACGCGCTCCCCGGGCGGGTCGCGGCGCTCAAGGTGCGCGGAGTGCAGATCACCGGGGCGCTCGACCTGTCGGGCGGGACGGTGGCCCCGTACGTGGAGCTGACCGGCTGCCGCTTCGACGGACAGGTGCTGCTGCCGGAGTGCCGCTTCACCACGCTGCGGCTGGTGGGCTGCGCGATCCCCCGGCTGGAGGCGGCCCGGCTGCACACCGAGGGAGACCTGCACCTGCCCCGCTGCCGGATCGAGGGCGGGATGCGGCTGACCGACGCCCAGATCGGCACCGACCTGCTGATCAACCAGATCGTCGTGCACCGCGACCGCAACAACCGCTCCATCGCCGCCGACGGGCTCGCGGTCGGCCAGGACCTCCAGGCCGAACTGATCGAGTCGTACGGGGAGATCAGCCTGCGCGGCGCGAAGGTCGGCGTCTCGCTGAGCCTGCGCGGCAGCCGGCTGCGCAACCCGTACGGCAAGCGGGCGCTGAACGCCCCGCAGCTCACGGTGGAACGCACGCTGTACCTGACACCCGCGGGCCTGTCCTCGGCCACCTACGGCAACACGACGCCGCCGTACGGCATCGGCCGTGGCCTCGGGCAGGCGCCGGTGCGCGGGCAGCGGATACAGCGCTTCGAGTGCGAGGGCGGGCTGCGGCTGGACGACGGGCGGTTCGGCGACGCCGTCGACCTCCAGGACGCCCGCTTCACGCTGGAGAACGACCAGGAGCTGTCGCTGCGCCGCATCCAGACGCCCGAGCTGCGCTTCCTCTCCGAGCGGCCGGAGCGCGGGAAGGTGGTGCTGTCCGGGGCGCGGATCATCACCCTGGTCGACAGGTCGACCAGCTGGCCGGGGCCGGGGATGCTGTCGATGGGCGGCTTCGTGTACGAGAACCTGGTGCCGCTCGGCCACTTCCCGCTCGCCCGGCGCCTGGAGTGGGTGACGGCGGCGACCCCCGAGTACGCGCCGGAGCCGTACGAGCGGCTGGCCGCCGTGAAGCGGGCGGGCGGCGAGGACTCCGAGGCCCGCGAGGTGCTGCTCGCCAAGCAGCGGCGCCGCCGGGAGACCCTGCCGCTGGCCGGGAAGGCGTGGGGCGTCCTCCAGGACTGGGTGGTCGCCTACGGCTACCGGCCCGGCCGGGCGGCCCTGTGGATGGCGGTCCTGTGGGCGGCGGGCACCTTCGCCTTCGCCCGCTACGACCCGGCGCCCATCAAGCCGGACGAGCATCCGCAGTGGAGCGCCCCGCTCTTCGCCCTCGACCTGCTGATCCCGGTCATCAACCTCGGGCAGGACGGCTACTGGCGGCTGGAGGGCGGCTGGCAGTGGGCGGCGGCGGGGCTGATCCTGCTCGGCTGGATCCTCGCCACCACGGTCGCCGCGGGCGCCTCCCGGCTGCTGCGGCGCGGGTGAAGGGGGTGCGCGCCGTGCGGCCGGGGCGCGGCGTGCGCCCGGGGCCCGCGGGCATTCACCGGGCCCTCCCAACTGCGCCACACGCCCTCCCCCTGGGCCGCCTTTCTTTACCGTCCCTTGACCTCTGCCAGTACAACCTTCCGGCCGCTACCAAAGCTTCACAGCCAGCCCCTGGCACCCCGCTCACCTGCGGTTTTCAATGGTTCAACCATGTCATTCCTTCGCGCGCTGCTGAGCTCCGCCCGCCTGGTCCGCCGCCCCGCGCCGCGTGCCACCGCAGGGCCGGCGACGGACGACGACCTGCTGCTCGACGCCCCCGACGCCCGCATCGCCCCGGCCCTCGTCGCCGCCGCCCAGGGCGGCTACGCCCCGGCCGCCGAACTCCTCGCCACCACCCGTGAACGGGCCGAGTGGGAGAACCGCGACCGCTACACGCTGCGGCTGGCCGCGTTCGCCCATCACCGGCAGGACTGGCTGACCGACTGGCTGCTGGCCGACCCGCAGGACCCGGACGCCCTGCTGGTCAACGCGGAGCTGGAGGTGCGCAGGGCCCTGGAGTCGCCGGCTCCGGCGGACCGGCTGCGTCCGGCGGGCGCCCTGATCGACGCCGCGGCGGCGGGCTCCCCGTGCGACCCGGTGCCCTGGCGCATCGCGCTGGACCACGCGCGCGGCACCATGGCCGCGCACGACACGTTCGAGGCGCTGTGGGGCCAGGCGATCCGCCGCTCCTCGCACCACTACGGCTGCCATGTGGCGGCACTGCGCTATCTGGCCGCGCAGGGCTCCACGTACCGCGAGTGCTTCGACTTCGCCGAGCAGGCTGCGGACGACGCGCTGCCCGGCTCCCTCATCCAGGCGCTGCCGGTGCGGGCCGCCTTCATCCTGCTGTCCGACGGCCTGGCCTCCGCCGCGTCGCCCGCCCGCGACCTGGTCGCCCGGATCGACAAGGCGGCCGACCTGGCGATCGCGCTGTCCGCGGAGTTCGAGAGCGGCGACCCGTGGGCCGCGGAGATGCGCAACCTGCTCGCGTACGTGCTGGTCAGCAGGGAGCGGTGGCCGCAGGCGCTGGAGCAGTTCCAGCTGATCGGGCCGTACGCGACCTCCTTCCCGTGGGCGTCGCTGACCGAGGACCCCCTCGGCCGCTTCCTCGAAGTGCGCGACGTCACCCGCACCCGGGCGGCCTCGGCGGTGCCGCTCGCGACGGGCGGGACACGGGTGGTGGGGGCCCGCAAGTGGAGTACCGGCCGTAGCCGGTCGAACGGCCATTACGCTTGAGCGCTGTGACCACCGTTCGCCTTCCGCTCTTTCCGCTGAACTCGGTGCTGTTCCCCGGCCTCGTACTGCCGCTGAACGTCTTCGAGGAGCGTTATCGCGCCATGATGCGCGACCTGCTGAAGTCGGCTCCCGGGACCGAGGGGGCCGACGACGGCTCCCTTCCCGGTGCGCCCGGCGACGGCCCGCAGGACGCACCCGGTGACGAGGGGGCCCGCCGGTTCGCCGTCGTCGCGATCCGCGACGGCAGGGAGACCGCCAGGACCGCCACCGGTATGCCCGACGATCCCACCGCGATGTCCGAGCGCGGTCCGGCGGCGGGCTTCGGCAAGGACCCGATCCAGGCGTTCCACCGGGTGGGCTGCATCGCGGACGCGGCGACCATCCGCGAACGCGAGGACGGCAGCTTCGAGGTGCTCGCCACCGGTACGAAGCGGGTCAGGCTGCTGTCCGTGGACGCGAGCGGCCCGTATCTCGTGGCGGAGCTGGAGGAGCTGGAGGAGGACCAGGGCGACGGGGCGGGGGCCCTCGCCGAGGGGGTGCTGCGCGCGTTCCGCCAGTACCAGAAGCGGCTGGCGGGCGCCCGCGAGGCGACCCTCACCACCTCGGCGGACCTCCCGGACGAGCCGTCGGTGGTCTCCTACCTGGTGGCGGCGGCGACGATGCTGGACACCCCGACCAGGCAGCGGCTCCTCCAGGCCCCGGACACGGCCACCCGGCTGCGTGAGGAGCTGACCGTGCTGCGCACCGAGACGGCGCTGATCCGCCACCTCCCCTCCATCCCCGCGGAAGCCCTCACCCGCACCCCCACCTGCCCCAACTGACCGAAGGGCCGCGTACGTTGGCGAAGAAGAAGCAGGCCCAGCCGGCGGGCGGGACCCCGGCGACGGTGGCCCTGGCGGCGGCGGGCACCGCGTACACGCTGCACTCCTACGCGCACGACCCCGCCACGGCGTCCTACGGCGAGGAGGCGGCCGAGGCGCTCGGCGTCACCCCGGACCGCGTCTTCAAGACCCTGGTCGCGGACGTCGACGGCACGCTCACGGTCGCGGTGGTGCCGGTGGCCGGCTCCCTGGACCTCAAGGCGCTCGCCTCGGCGGTGGGCGGCAAGCGCGCCACGATGGCGGACCCGGCCGCCGCCGAACGCACCACGGGCTACGTCCGGGGCGGCATCTCCCCGCTGGGCCAGCGCAAGCGGCTGCGTACGGTCCTGGACGACTCGGCGCGGGCCCACGCCACGATCTGCGTCTCGGCGGGCCGTCGCGGCCTGGAGGTCGAACTCGCCCCGGCCGACCTGACGGCACTGACCTCGGCGGTACTGGCCCCGATCGGCCGCGCGTAGGGACTCGACGGATCGCGCTCCCCCGACTAGGACCTCAGGAAAGGCTCGTTTCCCGGTCCGACCCCGAGGGAGCACGACTTATGTCGAAGAAGACCCGCAAACGCAAGTGGCGCGTCAAGAAGTCCAAGTCCAACCACGGCAAACGCCCCGCCTAACCACCCCCACCGCCCCCGCCCCGCCCCCTTGGGCGACGGGGCCGCCCCAAGGGGGCGGAACGGGCGGGCAAGGGGGCGGCCCCCTCGCTCCGGGCCCACCCCGGAGATGCCCCGCCGAGCCCCGCTACCGCCGCTCCTCGTCCGACGGCCCCGCCTCCGCCCCCTGCCCCGACGCGGAAGCAGGAGCCTGGGCCTGGGCCGAACCCGGCGCCTGGGCCGAGCCCGAGGGCTGGCCCGAACCCGAGGCCGGGGCCGACGCCTGGGCCGAGCCCGGAGCCCCGTAATACGCCCCCCACTCGAACTCCGGCTCCGGATCCCGAACCCCCCAAGCCGCCGTGAGCCCCAGATGCACCAGGACCCCCACGAAGGGCCAGACCAGCAGCACCCCCTTCGCCCCCAGCTTCAGCGGCGCGTCGAAGGCCACTCCGACGCCCACCTCCTTGGCCCGCGCGACCACGTCCGACGCCGGGCCGAACCACTCCCCCGTCAGCCACCCCAGCCAGGCCCCCATCAGCCCGCCCACCAGCAGCGCGATCACCAGCGGAATCCCGCCGCGCCGGTACAGCCAGAACACCACCACCGCGCTGACCAGGCCGAACGCCATGCTCAGCAGCGCGAACGTGCCGTCCGCCCCGGCTGCCTCCTCCCCCTCGGTGTCCTTGAGGAAGACGGCCTTGTCGGTGGAGACCAGCGGCACCTTCGGCGCCAGCCACGCCCACAGCAGCCCCAGCAGCAGCCCGGCCACCGCCATGACCACCATCACCACGACGGCCCGCCGGATCTCGGTCGGCAGACCGGGGTCGCCGGGATCGTCGCCGGGACCGGGGCCAAAGCCGGACTTGTCGTACGGCTCCCCGTACCCGGCCGGCGTCTGCCAGGGGTCGTGGGGCGAGGGCTGGTGAGGCGGTGTCAGAGGTGCGGTCACCCGGACATCGTGTCAAACACCCTCGGGGAGCGCCTCACCGGACGCCCCCACACGGCCGCCACCCCCACCCCGGCACACCGCGCCCCCGCGCTCAGCACCCGGCGCGGCCGGACTCGGTACCCCGAGCCCTCCCGCTCAGCGCACCGCGGCCCGCCGGTAGGCCCAGGTGGCCACCGCCAGCGACAGCACACCGACCCCCGCGCACACCGCGAGGTCCAGCCCGACCGCCGCCCAGTCGGGGTGCGCGTCGAAGGTACGGGCGAAGGCCTCCACGCCGTACGTCGAAGGCAGCAGGTCGCGGGCGTAGGAGATCACGGCGGGCATCCGCTCGGCGGGCAGCACGCCGAGCAGCAGCGCCGCCGACATTCCCAACTGCCCCAGCAGCGTGGCCAGTTCGGGCCGTGGCGCGAGCAGTCCCAGGGCCGCTCCGAGTCCGGAGAGGGCCGCACCGGCGAGCGGGATCACCGCGGCCAGTACCCACAGGTGCCCGACCGGCAGCCCGAAGAGCGCGCAGCCGATGCCCGCCGTGACGAGCGTGCCGGGAACGGTGAAGGAGGCGTACGCGCCGGCCGCCCCCAGCACCACGGCCGCGGGCGGCACCGGCAGCGTCGCGTAGTGGTCGAGGCCGCCGGTGGCCCGCAGCTGGCCGAAGTACTGGGCCAGCAGGTTCAGCGCGACGAAGGCGACGACCAGCACACTGGAGCCGGCCACCACGGCACGCGCCTCGCTGCCGCCGTCCACCACCCCGCGCATCAGGATCATGATCCCGACGGACTGGAAGGTCGCCACGAAGAGCAGCGGAATCCGGGCCACCCGCGCCCGGGACAGCTGCGCCCGGTACACGGCGGCCAGCGACGGCAGGAAGCGCGCCCGCGGCGCCAGCTCGGCCGCCGCACCGCCCGCGCCGGCCGGCACGTCCCCGGCGGCGCTCCTGGCCGCCGCACCCTTGGCCCCACTGGGCGCGGACGGGCCCACGGCCCCCGCACCAGCCTCGAAGCCCGACACCGTACTCACGCTTTGACCAGCCCTTCCGTACGCCCGCCGCCGAGCGCGAGGTAGACGTCCTCCAGGCTCGGGGTGGCCAGCGTGAAGTCGTCGAGGGAGGCGAAGGCGGCGCCCGAGGTCACCGCGGCGACCGCGGCCCGTGCCTCGTCCGGCGCCAGCCGCAGCACCCAGCGGCGCCCCGACTCCTGCACCTTGCCGTCCCCGAGGCCGCGCAGCGCGGCCACCTCGGGCACCTCCAGCGGGGCCCGCTCCCGCCACACCAGTTCCACCCGCACCTCGTCGGCGACCCGTGCCTTGAGCCCGGCCGGGGTGTCGCAGGCGATGACCCGCCCGCCCTCCAGCACCGCGACCCGGTCCAGGACGGTCTCCGCCTCGATGACGTTGTGGGTGACCAGCAGCACGGTCGTGCCGTGCTCGGCGCGCCGCCGGTCGACGGCCGCCCACACCGCGCGCCGGGCCACCGGGTCCATGCCGGTGGTGGGTTCGTCGAGGACGAGCACCGGCCGCTCGCCGACCAGCACGGTCGCGAAGCAGGCCAGCCGCCGCTGTCCGCCGGAGAGCTTCTTCAGGGGCTTGCCCGCGATCGGGGTCAGCGCGAGTTCCTCCAGGACGGCGTCGCGCTCGGCGCGCGCCTGCCCGGCGGAGAGCCCGCGCAGCCGTCCCGTGGTCTCCACGGCCAGCGACACCGTCAGCTCGTCGAGCGCGGTGCTCTCCTGCCCGAGGTAGGCCAGCAGCCGGGAGGCCCGCTCGGGGTGCCGCACGAGGTCGTGGCCGAGCACGTCGACCCGGCCGGAGTCCGGCCGCATCAGCCCGGTCAGCTGCCGCACCAGGGTGGTCTTGCCGGCCCCGTTGGGCCCGAGCAGCCCGAAGATCTCGCCGCGCCGGACGGTCAGCGAGACCCCGTCGCTGGCCCGCACCTCGGGCACCGCGGGCGCGCCGCGCCGGGCGCGTGCCGCGGGATAGACCTTGACCAGGTCCTCGACCACGCACACGGCGGCCCGCCCGTGTGGCGGCTCCGTCGCCGCCGCTGTCGCCCCTGCTACGCCCTCACTCACGAGCCACGAGCCTACGCGGTACCAAAGTCCCAAATCGCCCCCGGGGTGGCGGTGCGCGGCGGGGCGCGGGGCGGGACACCCCCGTACGGCCGCCCCGGAACCCCGCGCGGCCCCGTGCGGCGCCCGGCGCACGGGGCCCGGCGCGCTACTCGGGGACCGCGGCGTGTT
The DNA here is from genome assembly GCF_042874215.1 of Streptomyces sp. NPDC004111. Taxonomy (NCBI): domain Bacteria; kingdom Bacillati; phylum Actinomycetota; class Actinomycetes; order Kitasatosporales; family Streptomycetaceae; genus Streptomyces; species Streptomyces sp. NPDC004111. The sequence continues at coordinate 167,646 of NZ_JBIAMU010000012.1, read as the reverse complement.
CCGCCGCCGCCCGTACGTCGATCTCCCGCCAGAACCCGGCCCGGATCGCGTACCGGTCGTGTTCGTCGATCTGGTCGTCCTTGTGCGCGAGGAGCCCGAACCGGGCCGCGTACCGCAGCAGCTCGCCGTCGATGCGGTGCGGGATCCGGGGGTACATGGTGGACAGTTTCTGGGTGTGTCCCGGTTCGGGCAGCCGTTCCATCCAGCGGCGGGCGAAGACCTGGCCCACCTCGAAGGGGTCGCCGCCGACCGTGGTGATGTCCTCCTCGCGGTCCGCCCACCGCTGTTCGGCGCTGGTGAGCTGGGCGAGGGTGGGCAGCGAGGCCGTTTCGGGCGGTTCGCCCAGCGCGGGGCCGCCGGCCCGCTCCGCCCAGCCCTTGTCGGAGGACCAGCGCAGCGTCGCGTTGGCGGGCTGTGGCTGGGGGTGCTGCGGGTGGTGGGCGGGCTGGGTGCCGGGGCCGCGCAGCCCGGCCAGGTCCTTGGGTGTCGGCACTCCTCTGGCGGTGTGGACGGCGGGCGCCTCGGTGCCGTTGCGGGCGGGGGTCCTGGCGGGGCCGGAGCCGTTGGCGCCGCCGTTGCGGGAGGCCGCGGCGGCCTGTGCCTCGACGCGGGCCTGCGCCTCCACCCTGGCCTGTGCCTCCGCCTGGGCGGCCAGCGCGGACTCGGGCAGCGGGGCGGAGAGGATGGCGGCGATCTCGGGGCGGGGCGCCGGCGGCGGGGCGCAGATGCCGCCGTACTCCTTGGCCCGGACCGCGCGGGTGATCCACTCCCGGTCCAGCACCCTGCGCTCGTCGGCCTCCGCGACCAGGTCCTCCGACTGGTTGTAGTCGCCGTCGGCGGCCTGCACCGCCCACAGGTGGACCGCGACCCCGTGCTCCTTCGCGGACATCAGCCCGGGTAGCAGATCACCGTCCCCGGTGACCAGCACGATGTCGGAGCAGGCGCGATTTCTGGCCAGCTCGGTGAGTTCCGCGTGCATGGCCGCGTCCACGCCCTTCTGCGCCCAGCGGCCGTCGCTCCTGGTCAGGGCACCGAGCCGGACGGTCACCCGGGGCATCACGCGCAGCCTGCGGTGTTCCGGCTGGGGGACCCGGTCGGGGGCACCGTCGAACCAGTAGATGCGCAGCAGCGGCTGCTGCGTATCGGCCTCGGCGCGTTCGCGCAGGCCCTGGATGAGGGCGGCGTGATCGACGGTGATGCGCGAGCGGGCCGGCTCCCCGGCCAGCAGACTCGCGGCGGCGCCCAGCAGATAGCCGGCGTCCACCAGGACGACGCAGCGGTCCACGTGTTCCACCCTCTTTCTGGAACCTCGGAAATTGTGCGAGGCGGTGCGAATCGTTCGCATCGCTCGAATACAACGGACAAGGGTCGGCAGGCATACGGGTTTCTCTCGAGTCTGCCCGACCTCGCGAGGCTTAACGGCCGGAACTCGATCATCGGCGTGGCGGCGAACGAAGTTGCCCCGGAAGTTACCCCCGATGGCGCCCCAGTGGCCCCCCGATGACATTCCCGCGCCCGTGACTACGTACGGCAATGATCCAAAATGCGAGCAATGCCCCGCTGTGTTTGTCTGGTCGCGGCCCTGGCACCGAGACCTTTCAGGAGGCATTCCATGGCCAAGAACAAGAACAACCGCAAGCAGTCCTCGCCGCAGGACCGTGCTTCGCAGCAGGCCGAGAAGAGCAGTTCCTTCGAGGCGCAGACACAGCCGCAGTCCCCGGCGCAGGGCAGCCCCGCCGACGTGGCCCGCAAGCACCAGCGTCGTTTCGGGCACAACTGATCACTTGTGACATACGTGAAGGCGCGCTCCCCGTGCACAGGGAGCGCGCCTTCTTGTACGGGGGCGCCGGCCGGGCCTCTTGGTACGGGGGCGCCGGCCGGTCCGCCGGATCTCAGCCGGCCAGGCAGCTCGGGCCGAGCAGCACCTTCAGGTCGCCGAAGAGGGCCGGGTCGGCGGTCACCCGGTGCCGGTCGAGCCGCAGCACGGTCGTCTTGCGGGCACCGAGCAGCTTGATGCGGACCTCGGTGTTGCCCCGGTGGTGGGAGAGGATCTCGCCGAGCTTGCTGATCATCGGCGGGGTGACCTTGACGGTCGGGATGGTCAGCACGACGGGGGCGTTGGTCCCGGCGTTGGACAGGTCGGGGACCTGGAGCTCCATGGCGACCAGCCGGGGCACGTCCTCGCGCTTGTCGAGGCGGCCCTTGACGAAGACCACCGTGTCCTCCACCAGCTGGGTGGAGACCAGCTGGTAGGTGGCGGGGAAGAACATGCACTCGATGGAGCCCGCCAGGTCCTCCACGGTGGCGATGGCCCAGGCGTTGCCCTGCTTGGTCATCTTGCGCTGGAGGCCGGAGATGATGCCGCCGACCGTGATGACCGCGCCGTCGGAGTGCTCGCCGCCCATGAGCTGGGCGATGGCCGCGTCCGCCTTGTCGGACAGGACGTGCTCCAGACCGAAGAGCGGGTGGTCGGACACGTAAAGCCCGAGCATCTCCCGCTCCTGCGCGAGCAGGTAGGACTTCTCCCATTCGAGGTCGGAGAACTCGACGTCCAGCCCGAAGCCGGGCTCGCTGCTGTCCTCCTCGCCGCCGCCGAACAGGTCGAACTGTCCCTCGGCCTCCTTGCGCTTGACCTGCACCACGTTGTCGATCATCGGCTCGTGGTGGGCGACCAGCCCCTTGCGGGTGTGCCCCATCTCGTCGAAGGCGCCGGCCTTGATCAGGGACTCGACGGTGCGCTTGTTGCAGACGACGGCCTCGACCTTGTCGAGGAAGTCGGGGAAGGAGGTGTACTTCCCCTTCGCCTTGCGCATCCGGATGATCGAGTCCACCACGTTCTGGCCGACGTTGCGCACGGCGGTGAGGCCGAAGAGGATCACGTCGTCGCCCTGGGCGGCGAAGTTGGACTCCGACTCGTTCACGTTCGGCGGGAGCACCTTGATGCCCATGCGGCGGCACTCGTTGAGGTAGACGGCCGACTTGTCCTTGTCGTCCTTCACCGAGGTGAGCAGGGCCGCCATGTACTCGGCCGGGTAGTTGGCCTTGAGGTAGGCGGTCCAGTAGGTGACCAGGCCGTACGCGGAGGAGTGCGCCTTGTTGAACGCGTATCCGGCGAACGGCACCAGCACGTCCCACAGCGCCTGGATGGCCTGGTCGCTGTAGCCGTTCTTCTTGGCGCCCTCCTGGAAGAGGACGAAGTTCTTCGCCAGTTCCTCGGGCTTCTTCTTGCCCATCACGCGGCGCAGGATGTCGGCCTCGCCGAGCGAGTACCCGGCGATGATCTGGGCGGCCTTCTGCACCTGCTCCTGGTACACGATGAGGCCGTAGGTGAGGCCGAGCGTCTCCTTCAGGGGCTCTTCGAGCTCCGGGTGGATCGGCGTGATCTCCTGGCGGCCGTTCTTGCGCTCCGCGTAGTTGGTGTGCGAGTTCATGCCCATCGGGCCCGGCCGGTACAGGGCCGAGACGGCGGAGATGTCCTCGAAGTTGTCGGGCTGCATCTGGCGCAGCAGCGAGCGCATGGGGCCGCCGTCGAACTGGAAGACGCCGAGCGTGTCGCCCCGGCAGAGCAGTTCGAAGGTCTTCGGGTCGTCCAGCGGCAGCGCGAGCATCTCCAGGTCGATGCCCTTGTTGGCCTTCACCATCTTGACGGCGTCGTCCATGATGGTCAGGTTCCGCAGGCCCAGGAAGTCCATCTTGAGCAGGCCGAGCGACTCGCACTGCGGGTAGTCCCACTGCGTGATGGTGACGCCGTCGGTGTGCCGCACCCAGATCGGGGCGTGGTCGACGATCGGCTCGCTGGACATGATGACGCCGGCCGCGTGCACACCCATCTGGCGGACCAGGCCCTCGACGCCCTTGGCGGTGTCGATGACCTTCTTCACGTCCGGCTCGTTCTCGTACATCCCCCGGATCTCGCCGGCCTCGCCGTAGCGCGGGTGCTTGGGGTCGGTGATGCCGGAGAGGTCGATGCCCTTGCCGAGGACGTCGGCGGGCATGGCCTTGGTGAGGCGGTCGCCCATCGCGTACGGGTAGCCCAGCACGCGGGCGGAGTCCTTGATGGCGTTCTTCGCCTTGATCTTTCCGTAGGTGCCGATCATGGCGACCTTGTCGGAGCCGTACTTCTCCGTCACGTACCGGATCACCTCGACGCGCCTGCGCTCGTCGAAGTCGATGTCGACGTCGGGCATGGAGATGCGCTCGGGGTTGAGGAAGCGCTCGAAGATCAGGCCGTGGGTGATCGGGTCGAGGTCGGTGATGCCCATGGCGTACGCGACGATCGAACCGGCCGCCGAACCACGGCCGGGGCCCACCGCGATGCCCTGGTTCTTGGCCCACATGATGAAGTCGGCGACCACGAGGAAGTAGCCCGGGAAGCCCATCGCGATGATGGTGTCCATCTCGTACTCGGCCTGCTTCTGGCGGTCCTCGGGGACGCCGCCCGGGTAGCGGCGCTCCATGCCGACCCGGACCTCCTCCTGGAACCAGGTGACCTCGGTGAAGCCCTCGGGGATGTCGAACTTCGGCATCAGGTCGCGCTTCTCGAACATCCCCGTGGTGTCGATCTGCTCCGCGACCAGGAGGGTGTTGCGGCAGCCCTCCTGCCAGGCGTCCGAGGAGTCGATGGCGTACATCTCGTCGGTCGTCTTGAGGTAGTAGCCGGTGCCGTCGAAGCGGAAGCGGTCCGGGTCGGAGAGGTTCTTGCCGGTCTGGATGCACAGCAGGGCGTCGTGCGCGGTCGCCTCGTGCGCGTAGGTGTAGTGCGAGTCGTTCGTCACCAGCGGCGGAATGCCCAGTTCCTTGCCGATCCTGACGAGGTCGTCGCGGACCCGGCGCTCGATGTCGATGCCGTGGTCCATCAGCTCCAGGAAGTAGCGGTCCTTGCCGAAGATGTCCTGGTAGTCGGAGGCGGCCTGCTTGGCCTCCTCGTACTGGCCGAGCCGCAGGCGGGTCTGGAGCTCGCCCGAGGGGCAGCCGGTCGAGGCGATCAGGCCCTCGGACCACTGGGAGATGGTCTCCTTGTCCATGCGCGGCCACTTCTGCAGCCAGCCCTCGGCGTACGCGTCGGAGGACAGCCGGAAGAGGTTGTGCAGGCCGGTGCTGTTGGCCGCCCAGATCGTCTTGTGGGTGTAACCGCCGGAGCCCGAGACGTCGTCGCGCTTCTGGTGCGGCTGGCCCCACTGCACCTTGCGCTTGTGCTTGCGGGACTCCGGGGCGACGTACGCCTCGATGCCGATGATCGGCGTGACGCCCGCCTTCTGCGCGGAGTGGAAGAAGTCGTAGGCCCCGTGCAGGTTGCCGTGGTCGGACATCGCGATGTGCGTCATGCCCATCTCGTTGCACGCCTCGAACATGTCCTTCAGCCGCGCGGCACCGTCCAGCAGCGAGTACTGGGTGTGGACGTGGAGGTGCGTAAAGGGCGGCTTGGTCACGGCTGGGGCCTCCGGTGCTGCGGTCGGTGACGGGGACTGTTCACGGGCGGGTCGGACAGCCCCGAAGTCTACTTCCCGCGACCGACAGAACCGGGGTCGGCGAGACGCCCCCGGCCCCGGGCACTCAGGGGTACGGTCGGGCGTTGGACAGGTCGCAGGCCTGTCCCGGACCTGCCCCATTTGCCCAGTACGCGCTTGTACGTCATGCACCAGGAGGCCCCGGCGATGTCGGTTCCGCAGACAGAAGCCGCCCAGCGCGGCGAGCAGATTCTCGCCGTCTTCGACACCGCTTTCGGGCAGCTGCTCGCCGCCGATCCGGCCGCGTTCCGGGTGAAGTTCCGCAAGATGGCCGCCTCCGCCTTCGCCTTCTACCGGGGCACCGCCTGCCTGTTCTACGCCGACCAGGAGCGCGAGCAGCACAGCGGCCCCTACCTGGACGAGCGGACCAGCCGGGTGTGGATCCACGGCGACCTGCACGCCGAGAACTTCGGCACGTACATGGACGCCGAGGGCCGCCTGATCTTCAACGTGAACGACTTCGACGAGGCCTACGTCGGCCCCTTCCTCTGGGACCTCAAGCGCTTCGCCGCCTCCGTCGCCCTGATCGGCTACCGCAAGGCGCTCGGCGACGAGCAGATCGGCGACCTGGTGCGGGTGTACGCCGCCGCCTACCGCGAGCGCATCCACCAGCTGGCGACCGGCGCCAAGAACGACGAGGTGCCGCCCTTCACCCTGGACACCGCCGAGGGACCGCTGCTCGACGCGCTGCGCTCGGCCCGCTCGCTGACCCGGTTCTCGCTGCTCGACTCGATGACCGAGATCCGCGACTTCGAGCGCCGCTTCACCTCCGACGGCGGCTCCATCGACCTCGACGCGGCCACCCGCTACAAGGTCCTGGCCGCCTTCGACGGCTACCTGGAGACGCTGCCCGAGTCGTCCCTGACCCGGCCCGACTCCTACCGCGTGAAGGACGTCGTGGGCCGACGCGGCATCGGGATCGGCTCGGCCGGACTGCCCTCGTACAACATCCTGCTGGAGGGCAACAGCGACGCCCTGGAGAACGACGTCGTCATCTACATGAAGCAGGGCCAGACCCCCGCCGTCTCCCGGCACATCACCGACGCCGCCGTCCGCGGCTACTTCCAGCACGAGGGCCACCGCACGGTCATCTCGCAGCGCGCCCTCCAGGTGAACGCCGACCCGTGGCTGGGCTGGACCGAGCTGGACGGGCAGGGGCAGCTGGTCGCCGAGGTCTCGCCGTACGCGGTGGACCTGGACTGGTCGGACATCGACGAGCCGGACGAGTTCGCGGCGGTGATCGCCGACCTCGGCCGGGCGACGGCCACCATGCACGCCGCCGCCGACGACGAGAGCGGGCACTCGCTGGTGCCCTTCTCCACGGAGCGGGCCATCGACGCGGCCATCGCCGCCGACGAGGACGGCTTCGCCGCCCTGCTGGTCGACTTCGCCCACGACTACGGCGCACGCGCCCGCCGGGACCACCAGATCTTCGTCGACCTGTTCCGCAACGGCCGCATCCCCGGCCTCTGACCCGGGGCCGCAGGACCCGGGGCGCTGGTGCGCCCCGGGTCACAGCTCCGTACCCATTCCGCCTCCCTTAGAGAGGCCTTACGCAGCGCCGTGGCAGACTCGACTCCGATGGGCATATCCACGACTCCACTGCGGACCCTGCGGGCACTGCTGTTCACGGCACTCGTCGTGACGCTGTCCGTGGGTTCCCACGTGCTGCTGTCCGGAGCCCCCCTGCCGCCGGTGACGGTCGTCGCCCTCGGCGCCGCCGTGTTCCTCCTCGCGTACGCGCTGGCCGGACGGGAGCGCGGCTTCGGCCGCATCGCCGCCCTGCTGGTGCCGCTGGAACTCGCGGCGGACACCCTCTTCACCACCGGACAGCACGTCTGTTACGGGCCGTCCGGCGGGCCCGTCGCCGGTGCGCTCCGCGCCCTGGGCGTGGACGTGCTCTGCGGCGGTCCCCCGCTCGGCGCCCCCTTCGCGCACACCGGACCCGGCGAGCGCCTCGGCGCGCTCCTCGCCTCGCCCGACCCCGCCCTGCCCTGGCTGCTGCTCGGGGCGCACACGGCGGTCGGCCTGCTGGCCGCCGCCTGGCTGCGGCGCGGCGAGGCGGCCCTGGCCGGGCTGCTGCGGGCGAGCACCCTGTCCGCCTTCCGGCCGCTGCTACTCGCGGTGGCCTCGGTGACGGGCCTGCACACGGTACGGACCCCCGGCCTTCCGCCGGTCCGCCGTGGCGCCGCCGCCGTGCCGCGCACCCGGCTGCTGGTGCACTCCGTGGGCAGGCGCGGACCGCCCGCCGCCGTGTTCGTCCCCGCCGCCTGAGCCCCGGGTCACCACGCACCCGCCGGCCGGGCACTCCCCACACGGCAGTTCAGTACCCACGGAGTTGGAACGATCATGAGCGCACGCAACAGCCAGGCGAACAAGCAGGCGGCCCGCGAGCGGCTGCGCGCCGAGCGCGAGCGGCAGGCCAAGAAGGACAAGACGAAGCGGCAGTTCATCGTCGCCGGTAGCGTCGTCGCCGTCCTCGCGATAGCCGGCGGCGTCGGCTACTTCGTCGTCCAGGCCAACAAGCCGAAGGCCTGGGAGGCGGCCTCGACCGCCGAGGTCGTCAAGCCCGCCAACAGCACGGGCGACAACGGCACCACCGTCGTCATCGGCAAGGCCGACGCCAAGAAGACCCTGGAGCTGTACGAGGACCCGCGCTGCCCGAGCTGCGCCGCCTTCGAGCAGGCCAACGGCGAGCAGGTGAAGAAGGACGTCGACGCGGGCAAGTACAAGGTCCAGTACATCGGCGCGACCTTCATCGACAACATGGCCGGCGGCGAGGGCTCCAAGAACGCGACGAGCGCCCTGGGCGCCGCGCTGAACGTGAGCCCCGACGCCTTCCTCGCCTACAAGGGCGCCCTGTACTCGCAGGCCAACCACCCCGAGGAGAGCGTCGACAAGTTCGCCGACGACAACTACCTCATCAAGGTCGCCGACCAGATCCCGGCACTCAAGGGCAACAAGAAGTTCCAGGACGCGGTGAAGGCCGGCACCTACGACGCGTGGGCGCTGAAGATGTCCGAGAAGTTCGACAAGAGCGGCATCAAGGGCACGCCGACCCTGAAGATGGACGGCAAGACGGTCGTCAAGGAGGGCACCGAGGGCGCTCCGATGACTCCGGCGGACTTCGGCCCGGCGATGGAGAAGGCCCTCAAGGGCTGACCCTCCGGCAGGGGCCGTCCCCGGCCGGGGACGGCCTACGGCGACGGCGGGCGGCGACCGAGACCCTTTCGGCCGCCGTCCGCCGTTCCGCTGTCCGCCGTGCGACGGGCACCCGACGCGTGGGCGAACTTTCACCGTTCGCCCACCCATGCACCCTACTGATCAGTAATCTGATCGCCCGTGACCAGTCAAAACACACCTGCCACGGACACCGCGTCCGTCACTCCCGGCGCCGCCCGGACCCCCGCACCGGCCCCGTCCCGCCGCACCGCCCTCAAGGCCGCGGCCGCCACCGCCGTGGCCGCACCCGCACTCGTCGGGGCCTCGGCCCTGCCGGCCGCAGCCGCCCCGGGGGCCGCCGGGACCCCCGCGTTCCTGCACGGTGTCGCCTCCGGCGACCCGCTGCCGGACGGCGTCCTGCTCTGGACCCGCGTGACCCCGGTGCCCGAGGCCCTGCCGGGCTCCGGCGTCGGGCCGGACACCGCGGTCGGCTGGGAGGTCGCGGAGGACAAGGACTTCGCCCGCGTCGTGGCCCGGGGGACGACGACCGCGCGCGCCGCCACCGACCACACCGTGAAGGCCGACGTCCGGGGCCTGCAACCGGAGACCGGCTACTACTTCCGCTTCTCCTGCGGCTCCGCCCTCTCCCCCGCCGCCCGCACCCGCACCACTCCGGCCGCCGACGCCACCACCGCGGGCGTCCGCCTCGGCGTGGTGTCCTGCGCCAACTGGGAGTCCGGGTACTTCTCCCCGTACCGCCATCTCGCCGCCCGCGGCGACCTGGACGCGGTGCTGCACCTCGGCGACTACCTCTACGAGTACGAGACCGGCGGCTACCCCGAACCGCGGTACGTCGTGCGGCAGCACGAGCCGAAGCACGAGATCGTCTCGCTCGCCGACTACCGCACCCGGCACGGCAAGTACAAGACCGACCCCGACCTCCAGGCGCTGCACCACCGGCACCCGGTCGTCGCGATCTGGGACGACCACGAGTTCGCCGACAACGCCTGGTCGGGCGGCGCGGGCAACCACACCCCGGGCACCGAGGGCGACTGGGCGGCCCGGATGGCCGCCGCCAAGCAGGCCTACTTCGAGTGGATGCCGGTCCGCGCCTCCACCGAGGGCACCGTCTACCGCAGGCTGCGCTGGGGCAGGCTGGCCGATCTGCACCTGCTGGACCTGCGCTCCTTCCGCGACCAGCAGGCGGCGGTCGGCAGCGGCAAGGTGGACGACCCGGACCGCACCCTCACCGGCCGCGCCCAGCTGGACTGGCTGAAGTCCGGACTCACCGCCTCCGACGCGTCCTGGAAGCTGGTGGGCACCTCGGTGATGATCTCCCCGGTCGCCTTCGGCTCGGTCCCCGCGCACCTGCTGGAGCCGATCGCCGAACTGGTGGGGCTCCCCAAGGAGGGCCTGGCGGTCAACACCGACCAGTGGGACGGCTACACCGACGACCGCAAGGAACTCATCGGCCACCTTCGGGGCAACGGCATCTCCAACACCGTCTTCCTCACCGGCGACATCCACATGTCCTGGGCCAACGACGTGCCGGTGAAGGCGGCGACCTACCCCGCCTCGGGCTCGGCGGGCGTCGAGTTCGTGGTCACCTCGGTGACCTCGGACAACCTCGACGACATCCTGCACGTCGCCCCGCACACCGTCTCGCTGGTCGCGGCGACGGCCGTCCAGGCCGCCAACCGGCACGTGAAGTGGCTCGACATGGACGCGCACGGGTACGGCGTGCTCGACGTCACCGCCGAGCATGCGCAGATGGACTACTACGCCGTCTCCGACAAGACCCGCCAGGACGCGACCAGCGCCTGGAGCAGGTCCTACCGCACCCGCTCGGGCACCCAGCGGGTGGAGCGGGTGTACCGGCCGGTGCGCTGACCGGCACGGCCCGGCGGGGCCGCCGGCGGGCCGGGCGGGGTCAGAGGGTTTCCAGGAAGCCCAGCGCGACCCGCCAGGTCTGCTCGGCGGCCTGCTCGTCGTGGTCGGGCAGGCCGGGGTCGGTGTAGAGGTGGCCGGCGCCCGGGTAGCGGTGGACCTCGACGTCGGCGCCGATGCGCTGCATCCGCAGGTACCAGGCGTTCAGCCAGTCGTCGGACTCGAAGGGGTCGGGCGAGGCGACGTGCAGCTGTACGGGCAGGTCGTCGACGGACGCGTCCTCGGCGATGTCCGAGGTGCCGTGCAGCAGGAGCAGCCCGCGGGCCCTGGCGTCGCCGAGGGCGAGGGTCTGGGCGACCGAGCCGCCCCAGGAGAAGCCGGCGTAGACCAGGCCCTTGTCGGAGTGGGGGGCGGCGGCCACCACGGCCCGCCGCAGAAGCTCGTCGCGGCCGAGCTTCTCCAGGATTTCCCGGCCCTCCTCCGCGCTGTCGGCCGTTTGCCCCTCGAAGAGGTCGGGCACGTGCACCTGGTGCCCGGAAGCGCGCAGCCGTGTCGCAGCGGCGTGCACGGCCGGTCGCAGACCGTAGACGGAGTGGAAAAGAAGAATGTCCATTCCGCCCATCCTGCCAGTTAGCTTCGGAGTCATGGAGAACGTACTGCGCCCGTTGATCGTCCTGGGTGGCTCGGTCGTACTCACGTTGTTCGTCGGCTGGGCTGTCGACGTAGTGTTGCGCCGGGCCGATGCCCGTCACCACGAGACCCCGCTGTGGGGACTGCTGCGGCGTTGCCGGCCACCCCTGATGGTGGTCCTGCTCACCGCGCTCCTGCGCGGGGCGTACGACCAGACCAGCCTGAAGATCGTCGAGGACCACGTCGAAGGCATCGGCCAGGTGCTCTCGCTCGTGCTGATCGCCGCGACCGCGTGGCTGATCGTGCGGGTCGCCTCGACCGTCGTCGAGTCCTCGTACGCGCGCTACGCCTCGCAGCAGTCGCGCGACGCGGCCCGGGTCCGCCGGGTCCGCACCCAGGTCACGCTGATCATGCGGATCGTGACCGCCGTCGTCGGCGTGATCGCGGCGGCAGCCATGCTGATGACCTTCCCGAACATGCAGGCCATCGGCAAGTCGATGCTGGCGTCCGCGGGAATCATCGGAATCGTCGCCGGTGTCGCCGCCCAGTCGACGCTCGGCAACCTCTTCGCCGGCTTCCAGATCGCGTTCGGCGACATGGTGCGGATAGGCGACACGGTGGTGGTGGACGGCGAGTGGGGTGTGGTCGAGGAGGTCACCCTGACCTTCCTGGCGGTCCGCACCTGGGACGAGCGGCGCATCACCATGCCGGTGTCGTACTTCACCAGCAAGCCGTTCGAGAACTGGTCGCGCGGCGGCGCCCAGATGACCGGCACGGTCTACCTCCAGCTGGACCACCACGCCCCGGTCGCGGCGATGCGCGAGAAGCTCCGGGAGATCCTGGCGGCCACCCCCTCCTGGGACGGCCGGGACTGGAGCCTGGCGGTGACGGGCACCACCCCCAACACCATGGAGGTGCGGGTCGTGGTCACCGCGAAGGACGCCGACGACATCTGGACGGTGCGGTGCGCGGTCCGCGAGCAGCTGATCGGCTGGCTGTGCGCGCACCACCCGTACGCCCTGCCGAAGGTCAACACCGCGGAGGCGGCGGCGCCGCCGGGCGACCAGTGGCCCTCCCGCGCCGGTTCCAACGGCCGGGCCCCGCGCCCGGAGGAACTGCACACCAACAACGCGGACATCCGCACCGACGACGACGCCCCGCCGCCCGGCGCCGACCGCGGGCGCGCCCCGGTCATGTCCCCGGACGGGACACAGCCGCGCACCGGGCGGGGCTAGGGCGGGCCTTGGGGAACGGCTCCGGTCGCCGGGTCGGACGGGCGGGAAACGCCGGCGGCCGGACCCACCCCCGTGGAGTCCGGCCGCCGGTTTCCCTCGCCGCGCGGCGCGGGAGCCGCGCGGACGACTACCGCCGCAGCAGCCTGCGCTGTACGGATTCCAGCGGGCCCTGCGCGAACCGGCGCAGCCACAGTGTCGAGACGGCCATCAGCAGCGCGCCCACGGCGGCCCAGACCCCCATCACCCACCAGGGCCCCTGATCCGCCCAGCGGGCCGCGAGCCCGAGGCCGAACCCGTAGAAGAGGAACATGCACAGCACGTTCTGCAGGACGTAGCAGGACAGTGCGCACCGTCCGACCGCACCGAGTCCGGCGACCGTCCGCGAGGCGCCGCCGAAGCGGTCCAGGAGCGCCCCGACGAGGCCGATGAGGCCGAGCGCGACGACCGGCGCGGCGACGTACCGCTCGATCAGGAAGAAGCTGGAGCCCGCGAGTCCGGCGGCGAGGGTGAGCGGCAGGCCTAGGCCCAGGCCCCAGCGCAGCAGCCGTTTGCGCAGGGCCCGGCCGCGGTCGTCGTCGCCGAAGGCACCGGCCCTGAAGAGCCGTACGCCCAGCAGGAACAGGAAGACCAGCAGCCCGAAGGTGACCAGTGGCTCCATGCGCAGCAGCGGGGCGTGCTGGAGCCGGAAGAGCACCTGCTCGCCCCAGCTGCCGTCGGCGTAGAGCGCGACCACGTCCGGGTCCACGCCCTTGCCGCCGTCGTTGTCCCCGGCGGCCAGCGCCCAGCTGCCCAGCAGCATCAGGACGAGGTGCAGGGAGCCGGCCGTCCACATCAGGATCCCGCGGAAGCGCTCGCCGCGCGCCAGCGACCAGGCGACCAGGAGGGCGGTGACGGCGTACCCCATCAGTACGTCCCAGGCGAAGACGAGGACGAAGTGCACGGTGCCCTCGGCGAAGAGGAACAGCGCCCGCCACTTGTACCGGCCGGGCCACGGTGTGCCGCGCCGCTCGGCGGAGCCGAACTGGATGGCGAGCCCGACGCCGAACAGGATCGTCAGCAGCGACAGGAACTTGCCGTCCGCCAGCAGCCGGAAGAGCCCTTCGGCCAGTCCGCCGACCGTTCCGTCGGTGAGCGTCGGGCGGAATCCGCCCTGGAGGATGCCGACCTCGGACCCGGCCGCGGCGAAGATCCAGACGTTGGTCATGAGGGTGCCGAGGATGGCGGCCCCGCGCAGCACGTCCAGCAGCGGCAGCCGCTTGCCGCTCCCTCCCCCGGCGTCCGCACGGCGGCCGAGCGCCCCGGTGCCCCGCGGGTCCCCGGCGGCGGTGACGGCGGTCTCCGCTTCGGTCATGGTCGGCTCAACTCCCCTGGCTGGTCCACCTCTTCATCGTCGCCAGCCACCGGGGGCACCGCGTCATGACCAGTGAGGAACCCCCACTGCACCCTTCGATGCAGCCGTCACCGCCCGCCCCGTCCGGAAGTCGGACCCGCCGTGCCGCACCTCAGCGCATGCTCCTCAGGTCCAGCTGGTGCAGCACCCGGTCCACCACTTCCGGGTCCACCCCGGCCTCGTTGCGGGCCGACAGCACCTCGTGCCGGGCCGCGGACATCATTTCCCGCTGGATGCGCATCACGGCCTTCACCCGTACCGCCCGCGACGCGTACGCCTCCCGCCGTTCGTCGTCGATGATGTCCGGGCTGATCCGCGCGCCGAGGTCGAACGCCCCGCGCTGGAGCCGCTCGGACACCTCCTCGGGCAGTTCCTCGACCTCCTCGATCTCCTTCAGCCGCCGCTTCGCCGCCTTCGCGGCCCGCAGGGCGAGTTCGTGCTCCAGTGCCCGTTCGGCGTCCGTGTCGGCCCGCACCCCGAGCTTGCGCACCAGCCAGGGCAGGGTCAGGCCCTGGAGCACCAGGGTCGTCATGATCACGCAGAAGGCGATGAAGACGATCTCGTCGCGCGCCGGGAAGTCGTCGCCCGCGTCCGTCTGCAGCGGGATGGCCAGCACCAGCGCGACCGAGGCCACGCCGCGCATCCCCGACCACCACATGACGACGGTCTCCCGCCAGCTCATCGGGATGTCCTCGTCCACGTCGCGCCGTTTGTGCAGCCGCTTCGCCAGCCAGGTCGCCGGCAGCAGCCACAGCAGCCGTACGCCGATGACCACGCCCGCCACCGCCGCGCCCCAGCCCAGCATCTCGACGAGCCGCCCGTCGGCGAGCCCGAAGACGGAGTGGAGTTCGAGGCCGATGAGGCCGAAGGCGACGCCGGTGACGAGCGTGTCCACGATCTGCCAGAAGGTCTGCCCGGCCAGCCGGCCCATCACGTCGTCGGCGTCGACCGCGTGCGAGGCGAGGTAGAGCGCGGAGGTCAGCACCGCCAGCACGCCCGACCCCAGGAACTCCTCGGCCAGTACGTAGCTGACGAACGGCACCAGCAGGGTCAGCCCGATCTGGAGCGTGGCGTCGCCCAGGTAGCCCATGAGCTTGTTGCTGATCCAGCCCAGTCCGCCGCCGACCACCACGGCGACGACGGCCGAGAGCACCAGTTCGCCCATCGCGGCCGGCCAGGAGAAGGTGCCGCTGACGGCCGCGCCGATCGCCACGTGGTAGAGCACGATGGCGGTGACGTCGTTGAAGAGCCCCTCGCCCTCCAGGATCGACACCAGTCGCCGGGGCAGTCCCAGCGAGCCGGCCACGGCGGTCGCGGCGACCGGGTCCGGCGGCGCGACGAGTGCGCCGAGGGCGACGGCGGCGGCGATCGGGAGTCCGGGCACGACGGCGTTGGCGACGGCGGCCACGGCGGCCGTCGTCACGAAGACCAGCGCCACGGCCAGCAGCAGGATCGGCCGGAAGTTGGCGGTGAACTGCCGCCAGGAGGTGCGTTGCACCGCCGCGTAGAGCAGCGGCGGCAGGACGAGCGGAAGAATGAACTCCGGCGGAATGTCAGGGTTCGGTACGACCGGGATGAGCGCGAGCACCACTCCGGCCAGCGTCATCAGCACCGGCGCGGGCAACCCCAGCCGCTCCCCGAGCGGTACGGAGACCACCGCACCGAGCAGCAGCACGAACAAGAGGGCCAGTTGATCCACGGGGTGCACTCCGGGCGGTTCGCAAGGGCAACGATCAAGACCCCCAGCCTGCCACGAACCCCAACAAATCGTCCCGCCGGGCCCGGCTCTCGGAGTACCCCTGCCCGGCGGCCGGGGGCCGCCCCGCTCCGGACGGACTCACCCCGCCGCGTACCCCCGCACCAGGGGGCGGCGCCTCACAGCCCGCGGCGCATCGCCCGGTGGTCGATCCCCGCGTCGAGGAAGACCGGGCCGTACACCTCGTACCCCAGCCGTTCGTAGAAACCCAGCGCCTGCGTCTGCGCGTGCAGGTCGATCGCCGTCAGGCCCCGGTCCAGGTCCCGTGCCGCGTCCTCGATGCCCCGCACCAGGGCGGCCCCGACGCCCAGCCCGCGGGCCGCCGCGCTCACCGCGAGACGGCCCAGGGAGGCGACCTCCGGGCCCGCGCCGGTTTTGCCGAGCGCGTCGTCGCCGTACAGCAGCCGGCCGGTGCCCAGCGGGGTGCCGTCGTCGGCGACCGCCAGGACGTGCAGCGCGGTCCCGTCGTAACGGTCGTACTCCAGGGACTCGGGCACCCCCTGCTCCGCCACGAAGACCTCCTTGCGCACCGCGAAGCACGCGGCCAGGTCCTCGGGCCCCTCGGCGACCCGCACCCGGTAGGAGCCGGAGGTCATTCGCTCTCCGCCCGGATCACGTCCAGCGCGTGCTGGAGGTCCTCCGGGTAGGGGCTCTCGAACTCGACCCAGTCGCCGCTGCCCGGGTGGGTGAAGCCGAGCCGCATCGCGTGCAGCCACTGCCGGGTCAGCCCCAGCCGCTTGGCCAGCGTCGGGTCCGCGCCGTAGGTCACGTCGCCCACGCAGGGGTGGCGGTGCGCCGACATGTGCACGCGGATCTGGTGGGTGCGCCCGGTCTCCAGCTTGATGTCGAGCAGGCTGGCCGCGCGGAAGGCCTCGATGAGGTCGTAGTGGGTGACGGAGGGCTTGCCCTCGGCGACGACGGCCCACTTGTAGTCGTGGTTCGGGTGCCGGCCGATGGGGGCGTCGATGGTGCCGCTCATCGGGTCCGGGTGGCCCTGGACGAGCGCGTTGTAGCGCTTGTCCACGGTGCGCTCGCGGAACTGCTGCTTGAGCGAGGTGTACGCGCGCTCCGACTTGGCGACGACCATCAGGCCGGAGGTGCCGACGTCGAGCCGGTGCACGATGCCCTGGCGCTCGGCGGCACCGGAGGTGGAGATCCGGTACCCGGCGGCGGCGAGCCCGCCGATCACGGTCGTCCCGGTCCAGCCGGGGCTCGGGTGCGCGGCCACGCCGACCGGCTTCACGATCACCACGATGTCGTCGTCGTCGTGGATGATCTCCATGCCCTCGACGGGCTCGGCGACGATCTGTACGGGCGCGGCCGGGGCGGGCATCTCGACCTCCAGCCAGGCCCCGCCGTGCACGCGCTCGGACTTCCCGACCACCGAGCCGTCGACCTGGACCTTTCCGGCAGCGGCGAGCTCGGCCGCCTTGGTCCGGGAGAACCCGAACATCCGGGAAATGGCGGCGTCGACGCGCTCGCCCTCAAGGCCATCGGGAACGGGCAGGGTGCGGATCTCGGGAATCGTACTCACCCGTCGAGTATGCAGGACCGCACCGGCAGACCCCGACCGGGAAGGCCGCACGGGGCCCCGTGCGGGGCCCTCGGGCCCGGTCCCGGTGCACGGGCCGGTCCCGGTGCGCGCTCAGTCCTTGTGCACGGTCCCGTCCGGGTCCAGCCCCCGGAACGACAGGATCACGATCAGGATGCCGCCGCAGACGATCGCCGAGTCGGCGAGGTTGAAGACGGCGAAGTTCGCGGGCGCGATGAAGTCGACGACCGCTCCCTCCAGGAATCCCGGCGTACGGAAGATCCGGTCGGTGAGGTTGCCCAGCGCACCGCCGAGCAGCAGCCCGAGCGCGATGGCCCACGGCATGCTGTAGAGCTTGCGCGCCAGCCGGGCGATCACCACGATCACCGAGGCCGCGATGATCGTGAAGATGATCGTGAACGCCTCGCCGAAGCCGAAGGCGGCACCCGGGTTGCGGATCGCCCGGAACTGGAGCAGCTCCCCGATCACGTTGATCGTCTCGCCGCTGGGCTCCAGCTTGGCCACCACGAGCAGCTTGGTCCCGAGGTCGAGCGCGTAGGCGAGCAGCGCGATGACGAACAGGATCGCCAGCTTCCGCTTGCCCCGGCCGGTGGCCGTGGCCCCGCCGGACTCCCCGGCGCCCTGCTCCGCGTCCCCGCCCGCGGCGTCCCCGGCGGTCCTGTGGGCACCGGCGCCGGCCCCTGCGGCGTCCGCGCCGGTGGCTCCGGCGTCCTTGCCCGCGGTCTCCGCGGCAGCCGCACCCGCAGCGCCCTCGTCACGCGAGGACTGCTCCGGCCCGGCTCCCTCCACATCTGGCGTACCGATGATGCGCTCCGCCTCTGCCACGTAAGTCCCTCGCCCTCGTACCTGACTGCCGCGGATCCCCCCGGGGGGAATTCACGGTGAGCACGAGGGTACGGCACACACGTACGGACTCCGAGGGCTCGTGGCCCCTGCCGCACACGCGGGCGCCGCGTCGCGCGCGCCGTCCGCGCGGCACCTCAGGAGCGCCGCTCCTGCTTCTGCTTGCACTCCACGCAGAGCGTGGCGCGCGGGAAGGCCTGCATCCGGGCCTTGCCGATCGGGTTGCCGCAGTTCTCGCAGATGCCGTACGTCCAGGAGTCGAGCCGGTCGCGGGCACGCTCGGTCTGCTCCAGCATCTCGCGGGCGTTGGCGGCCAGGGACATCTCGTGCTCGCGGGTGATGTTCTTGCTGCCGGTGTCCGCGTCGTCGTCGCCGGCACCGTTGCCGGAGTCGCGCATCAGTCCGCTGAGCGCCTCCTCCAGCGAGGCGATCTCGGCCCGCAGCCGCAGGATCTCGCTGTCCAGTTCGGCCCGCGCCTCGGCGACCTCGTCGGGCGTCCAGGGGTCCTCCCCGGGCCGTACGGCGAGTTCGCCGGGCACCACCGCGGTCGTCGCACGGGCGGCCGGCACCGCCTTCTTCCTGGCCGTCGTGGCCCCGCCCGGACTCTTCTTCGCAACCACCGTCTCGGCTCCCGTCTGTGCGGCCTCGGCCGCCCCGTCGGCCGCGGGTGCGGCCCGATCTCCGGCAGCCTCGGCGGATGCCTCGGGAGCCGTCCTGCCGGCCGCGGCCGGTTCGGCCGCCGCCCTCTTCGCCGGTGTCCGCCCGGCCGCCGCCGCGGCCTTCCCGGACCCGGTCTCCTCCGCGGCCCCGTCCACCGCCGGAGCGGCCTTCTTCGCCGCCGTCTTCTTGGCAGCCGTTTTCTTGGCGACCGTTTTCTTCGCGGCTGCCTTCTTCGCGGCTGTCTTCTTCGCGGTCGTCTTCTTGGCCGCCGTGTCTCCGGCGCCCGCCTTCTTCGCGGTGGCCTCCGACGGGGCCGTCTTCTTCGCGGCGGCCTTCCCTCCGGCGCTCCCGGCCGTACCGTCGGCCGCCGTCGTCCCCTTCGGGGCCGCGCTCCGTTCCTCCTCGGCGGGCTGCTTCCCGGCCGCCGCTCCGGTGGTTCTCGTCGACGCCGTCTTCTTCGTTGCGGCGGTCTTGTCAGCCACCATGGACGCGGCCCCTTCACATTTTGTGATCTTGCACGCGAATCGTGCTGGGACGATAAATCGACCCAAGCACCGCGGCAACGGGGCACACCGCCGGCTGCGCCCTCCCCACGCCGTGTCGCGACAGACCTGCATCCGTTGTGCCCAGCTCTCCGCCGGGTAATCGCCCCCACGCGCGCGTGGCGGAGGTCCGCCCGCCGCCGTGTGCCATTCGGGTCACCCCCGCCCGTACCGCGTCCACGGCGCCGCTCGACGCCGCGGCCCGCCGAAAACCGGTCCGCCTCCGCGCACCCCGCCCCGTACACTGGCCCGAGCGAAAGGCATCGATGGGGCCGAGTAGCGCCGCACGCAGCGATGAGCGACCCGGGGACGGTGAGAGCCCGGGGGCGAGCACGGCGCGAAGCATCACCCCGGAGCCGCCGGAAGAAAGCCCCCGCGTCCGCGGCGGGCGACTAGACCCGGCAGCGCGACCCCAATGAGGGGGCCGCGGACGCAGGTCGTCCGGGGCCAAGGAGGGTGGTACCGCGGGAGCACAGCTCTCGTCCCTCCGACGGAAGAACGACGTCCGCCGGAGGAAGAGCACCCCCATGACAGCGCCGACACCGCCGAAGCCGCAGTACAACCCGGTACCCGCACAGGTCGACCTGCCCGCCCTGGAGCACGCCGTGCTCGACTTCTGGGCCGAGGCGAAGGTCTTCGCGAAGTCCCTCGAAGCCTCCGAGGGGCGCCCCGAGTGGGTCTTCTACGAGGGCCCGCCGACCGCCAACGGCATGCCCGGCGCCCACCACATCGAGGCCCGCGTCTTCAAGGACGTCTTCCCCCGCTTCCGCACGATGCAGGGCTACCACGTCGGCCGCAAGGCCGGCTGGGACTGCCACGGCCTGCCCGTCGAGCTGGCGGTCGAGAAGGAACTCGGCTTCAGCGGCAAGCAGGACATCGAGAACTACGGCATCGCCGCGTTCAACGACAAGTGCCGCGAGTCCGTCACCCGCCACACCGACGCCTTCGCCGAGCTGACGCAGCGCATGGGCTACTGGGTCGACCTGGACGACGCCTACCGCACCATGGACCCGGAGTACGTCGAGTCCGTGTGGTGGTCCCTGAAGGAGATCTTCAACAAGGGCCTGCTGACCCAGGACTACCGCGTCGCCCCCTGGTGCCCCCGCTGCGGCACCGGTCTCTCCGACCACGAGCTGGCGCAGGGCTACGAGACCGTCGTCGACCCCTCGGTCTTCGTCCGCTTCCCGCTGACCGGCGGCCCCCTCGCGGGCGAGGCCGCCCTCCTGGTCTGGACGACGACCCCCTGGACCCTGGTGTCCAACACCGCGGTCGCCGCCCACCCCGAGGTCCGCTACGTCGTCGCCACCAACGGCGAGGAGAAGCTGGTCGTCGCCGAGCCCCTCCTGGAGAAGGCCCTCGGCGAGGGCTGGGAGGTCACCGGGGACACCTTCACCGGCGCCGAGATGGAGCGCTGGACCTACCGGCGCCCGTTCGACCTCGTCGAGTTCCCCTCCGAGGCCCACTTCGTCGTCAACGCCGAGTACGTCACCACCGAGGACGGCACCGGCCTCGTCCACCAGTCCCCCGCCTTCGGCGCGGACGACCTCGTGGTCTGCAAGTCGTACGGCCTGCCGGTGGTGAACCCGGTCCGCCCCGACGGCACCTTCGAGGAGGAGGTGCCCCTCGTCGGCGGCGTGTTCTTCAAGAAGGCCGACGAGAAGCTGACCGCCGACCTCGACGCGCGCGGCCTGCTGTTCCGTCACGTTCCGTACGAGCACAGCTATCCGCACTGCTGGCGCTGCCACACCGCGCTCCTCTACTACGCGCAGCCGTCCTGGTACGTCCGTACCACCGCCGTCAAGGACCGTCTCCTCGAAGAGAACGAGAAGACCAACTGGTTCCCGGACTCGGTCAAGCACGGCCGCTTCGGCGACTGGCTGAACAACAACATCGACTGGGCGCTGTCCCGCAACCGCTACTGGGGCACCCCGCTGCCCATCTGGCGCTGCGAGGAGGACCACCTCACCTGCGTCGGCTCCCGCGCCGAGCTCTCCGAGCTGTCCGGCCAGGACCACTCCGCCCTGGACCCGCACCGCCCGTACATCGACGACGTCACCTTCACCTGCACCCACGAGGGCTGCACCCTGACGGCGACCCGCGTCCCGGAGGTCATCGACGCCTGGTACGACTCGGGTTCGATGCCGTTCGCGCAGTGGGGCTACCCGTACAAGAACAAGGAGATCTTCGAGAAGCGCTACCCGGCGCAGTTCATCTCGGAGGCGATCGACCAGACCCGCGGCTGGTTCTACACGCTGATGGCCATCGGCACCCTGGTCTTCGACAAGTCGTCCTACGAGAACGTGGTCTGCCTCGGCCACATCCTCGCCGAGGACGGCCGGAAGATGTCCAAGCACCTGGGCAACATCCTCCAGCCGATCCCGCTGATGGACCAGCACGGCGCGGACGCCGTGCGCTGGTTCATGGCGGCCGGCGGCTCCCCGTGGGCGGCCCGCCGGGTCGGCCACGGCACCATCCAGGAGGTCGTCCGCAAGACCCTCCTCACCTACTGGAACACGGTCGCCTTCCAGGCGCTGTACGCCCGCACCTCCGACTGGGCGCCCTCGGCCGCCGATCCGGCCCCGGCCGACCGCACGGTCCTCGACCGCTGGCTGCTCTCCGAGCTGAACGCGCTCGTCGACCAGGTCACCGTCGCCATGGAGTCGTACGACACCCAGAAGGCGGGCAAGCTCCTGTCCGCCTTCGTCGACGACCTCTCCAACTGGTACGTGCGCCGCTCGCGCCGCCGCTTCTGGCAGGGCGACAAGGCGGCACTGCGCACGTTGCACGACGTCGTCGAGACGGTCACCCGCCTCATGGCCCCCCTCACCCCCTTCATCACGGAGCGGGTCTGGCAGGACATGGTGGTCCCCGTCGCCCCGGACGCCCCGGAGTCGGTCCACCTCGCCTCCTGGCCGAAGGCGGACCTGACGGCCATCGACCCGACGCTCTCCACGCAGATGGCGCTCGTACGCCGCCTGGTCGAGCTGGGCCGGGCCACCCGCGCGGAGTCGGGCGTCAAGACCCGGCAGCCGCTCTCCCGCGCACTGGTCGCGGCCTCCGGCTTCGCCGCGCTCTCCCCCGAGCTCCAGGCGCAGATCACCGAGGAGCTGAACGTCACCTCGCTGGCCTCCCTCTCCGAGGTGGGCGGCTCGCTGGTCGACACGACCGCCAAGGCGAACTTCCGCGCACTGGGCAAGCGGTTCGGCAAGGGCGTCCAGGACGTGGCGAAGGCGGTCGCGGCAGCCGACGCGGCGGCCCTCTCCCTGGCCCTGCGCGACGGCGAGGCCCCCCTCGTCGTGAACGGCGAGACGATCCTCCTCACCCCCGAGGAGGTCATCATCACCGAGACCCCCCGCGAGGGCTGGTCGGTCGCCTCCGACTCCGGTGCGACGGTCGCCCTCGACCTCGAAATCACCCCGGAGCTGCGCAAGGCGGGCCTGGCCCGTGACGCGATCCGGCTGATCCAGGAGGCCCGCAAGAACAGCGGCCTGGACGTCGCCGACCGCATCGCCGTCCGCTGGACCTCCACCTCCCCGGAGACCACGGAGGCCCTCACGGCCCACGCCCCGCTCATCTCCGACGAGGTCCTGGCGACGGACTACACGGAGGGCACCCCCGACGACACCTTCGGCGCCCCCTTCACCGACGAACCCCTCGCCCTGACCTTCCACCTCCGCAAGATCTGACACCGCTCCCCGCACAACTGAGGGCCCGGAGACACCCCACCTCCGGGCCCTCCCCTGTCCCCAAGCCCTTTGGACCACAGGACCGCCCCGCCCCCGAGCCCCCTTGAACGACGAGCCCGCCCCACCCCCGAGCCCCCTTGGGCGACGGGGCCGCCCCCCGGGGGCGGAACGGGCGGGCAAGGGGGCGGCCCCCCGGCGGAGCCGCACCCACCCCGGACCCGCACCTCCCCCACCCCCTCCCACCCCCACACCGACCCCACCCACCCCCACCCCAACTCCCGCACGCACACAAAAAGGGGCGGGCCCCAGGACCAAAGTCCCGGGGCCCGCCCCTCAGCCTGCCGACGGCTACGCGCTCAAAAAGCGCGCAACGCCCGTCAGTTGTCGTCCTCGTCGATCAGGAACCCACGCATCGGCGAAGGCGCCTGCTGCATCGGCTGCGGCCCCTGCGGCCGCACCGGCGCCATCGGCTGGGTCATCGCCGGAGTCATCTGCTGCTGACCGCCGTACGACGGAGCACCGTTCGACTGTCCGCCCATGGACGGCGCGCCCATCGACGGGTTGCCACCCATGGAGTGGCCCATCGAACCGGCACCCGCGGGCGCCATGGTGCTGCTCATCTGCGGGGCCGGCGGCAGCGAGGCCGTGGCCGGGGTCCGCGGCGGAGCCAGCGAGTCGTCGGCCTGGGTCTCCAGCTGACGCAGCTGCGACTCCAGGTAGGACTTCAGACGCGTGCGGTACTCGCGCTCGAAGCCGCGCAGGTCCTCGACCTTGCGCTCCAGCGTGGCGCGGGCGGACTCCAGCGAGCCCATCGCGACGCGGTGCTTCTCCTGCGCGTCCCGCTCCAGGGCGTCCGCCTTGGCACGGGCGTCGCGCTCCAGACCCTCGGCGCGCGAACGGGCCTCGCCGACGATCTTGTTGGCCTCGGAACGGGCCTCCGCGATCGCCTGGTCGGCGGTCTGCTGCGCGAGCGAGAGCACGCGGGCGGCGCTGTCGCCACCCGGCTGCGGCATCTGCTGCTGCGGCGGCTGCTGCATCGGCTGCTGCATGGGGCCGCCCATCGGGCCCTGGCCCATGCCGCCCTGCATCGGGCCCTGGCCCATCGGGCCGGGACCGTGCTGGCCCTGCATCGGACCCTGACCCATCGGGCCGGGACCGTGCTGGCCCTGCTGCTGCGGGCCGGGGCCGTGGCCGCCGGGGCCGGCGGGAAGCTGGAGCGGTCCGCCCTGCTGCTGCATCTGCTGCTGCTGGGGCGGCTGCTGCTGCTGAGGCGGTCCGGATATGGCCGCGGGAACGGGCGCGCCCGGTCCACCGGGCCGGTTGTCCTGCGGCTCCGGCTTGCGCATGCCCTGCTGCTGCTGGTTCTGCGCCGCGGCACGGGTCGCCGCGGCCAGCTTGGCGCGCAGGTCCTCGTTCTCGCGGAGCAGACGGGTCAGCTCGGACTCGACCTCGTCGAGGAACGCATCAACCTCGTCCTCGTCATAGCCTTCTCGAAGGCGGACGGTCGTGAACTGCTTGTTCCGCACGTCCTCGGGGGTCAGCGGCATCTCTTCTTCACCTCTACGTAGTCGTCGGCAGTCGGCAAGACCGTATCGCTCACACCCTGCTCGCAATGTTGTTCACAACACTGATCAGGATGTAGACGATGATCATCAGAACGAAGAAGGACAGGTCGAGTGCCACGCCCCCGAGACGCAGCGGCGGAATGAACCGCCGCAGAAGCTTGAGCGGTGGATCGGTGACAGTGTAGGTGGCCTCAAGAACGACCACCATCGCCTTGCCGGGTTGCCATGAACGCGCGAACTGAAAGACGTAGTCCATGACGAGCCGGAAAATCAGCACGACCAGGAAGCACATCAGCGCGATGTAGATCACGTCCAGTGCGATGCCCATTCCCGTGCGTCCCTCTCCCCTGGCTCTCGCCTCAGCTCGGCCTCGTGGCCGGTTGTTTCGGTTGTCCTGCTCTCGGCTCTGTCAGCTCTGGTTGAAGAAACCGCCCTCTGCGATACGGGCCTTGTCCTCCGCCGTGACATCGACGTTAGCAGGCGACAACAGGAACACCTTCTGCGTCACTCGCTCAATGCTGCCATGCAGACCGAAGACCAGTCCTGCAGCAAAGTCGACAAGTCGCTTCGCGTCCGTGTCGTCCATCTCCGTGAGGTTCATGATCACCGGAGTGCCCTCGCGGAAGTGTTCCCCGATGGTACGGGCCTCGTTGTAGGTCCGGGGGTGCAACGTGGTGATGCGGTACGGCTCCCGCTCGGACACGACCTTGGGCATGATCACCGGTGCGTTCTTCTCCAGGCTCGGACGTTCAGGTGTGATGGACGCCACGGGGGCGATTCGTGCGGGTCGTCCGCTTTCCGCCGGAAGCTGAACGGGCTCACGGGGGGCGGGCGGCTGGGTGACTCGTACCGGTTCGTCCCGCTCCCGCTCCGCCTGGTGCGGGGGCTGGTGCCGGCGGTGGTCACGCTCGGGTTCGGGCTCGGGTTCGAAGTCGTCGTCGGGGTCGAAGCCCCGGCCGTCGTATCCATCGTCCTCCACGAGGCCGAGGTAGACCGCCATCTTGCGCATAGCGCCGGCCATTTCCTGAGTCCTCCGCTCTGTGGTGGATCGGCCTCGTCACCAAGTGCCCGCGATCCACTGGGCCTGCCCACTGAATAGTGGGGATGACCATATTTTCTGCTGTGGTCCGACTTGCTTCGCGACGTTACCCGAGGCGAGGACGGACGCCGAGTACCGCAGTGCCGACGCGCACATGTGTCGCACCGGCCGCCACCGCCTCGTCAAGGTCCGCACTCATTCCCGCAGACACCATGGTGGCAGCCGGATGTGCGGTGCGCAGGCCGGACGAGATTTCCATCAGCCGCTCGAAGGCCGCCCGTTGGCGCCCCGCGTACGGGCCCGCGAGCGGCGCGACGGTCATCAGACCGTCCAGCCGCAGCCCCGGCGCGGCGGCCACGGCGGCGGCCAACTCCTCGACGCCGTCGGGGGAAACCCCACCCCTTTCGCCCCTTTCGCCGGACTCGGCGTCCAGGGCCACCTGGAGCAGGCAACCGATCTCACGTTCGGCCCGCACCGCGGCCGAGGACAGCGAGGACACCAGCTTCAGCCGGTCCACCGACTGCACCTCGTCCGCGTACCCGACCACCGAACGCACCTTGTTGGTCTGCAGCTGCCCGACGAAGTGCCAGGTCAGGGGCAGGTCGGCGGAGAGTTCCGCCTTGGGGGCGGCGTCCTGGTCGCGGTTCTCGGCGACATGACGCACCCCCAGCTCGGCGAGCATGCGCACATCGCTCGCCGGGTAGGTCTTGGTGACCACGATCAGGGTCACTTCTTCACGCGCGCGCCCGACCGCCGCACAAGCGGAAGAGATACGTTCCTCCACCCGCGCGAGGTTCGAGGCCAGTTCGTCCTTGCGCGCCGAGGGCCCGGCGTCCTGCGTACGGTCCGTCATGTCCTACCCGTCCAACCAGACATATCCGGCGAGCCGTCCCGTGGTGCGGTCCCGCCGGTAGGAGAAGTGGTCGCCCGACTCGCGCGTGCACACCGGCGACTGCGACCGGCTCCGCACCCCGAGCGCCGCCAGCTGGGCGTGCACCCCGGCGGTGACGTCGACGGCCGGGGTGCCCCAGCTCGTCTCGGCCCAGCAGGCCGGTTCGACCGCGGCGGCGTCCGCCCGCATCTGCTCGGGCACTTCGTAACAACGCCCGCACACCGCGGGTCCGGTCCACGCCCTGACGCGGTCGGGCCGCGCGCCGAGCCCCGTCATCGCCTCGACGGCGGCGGGCACCACCCCGGCGAGCATCCCCGGCCGCCCGGCGTGGGCCGCCGCGACGACCCCGGCGACGGGGTCGGCGAGAAGTACGGGGGTGCAGTCGGCGGTGAGCACCGCGAGGGCCAGCCCCCGACGGGCGGTCACCACCGCGTCGACGGCGGGGATTTCCGCCGGGGCTCCGGCGTCCGCCCCCGCGGCCGGGCCGGTGGGCCAGGGCCCGTCCACCACCGCGACGTCCCGGCCGTGGACCTGGTTCATCCAGACCACCCGCGCCGCGTCGAGCCCGAGGGCCCCGGCTGCCAGGCGGCGGTTCTCCCGGACGGCCGCGGGGTCGTCGCCCACAGCTCCGCCGAGATTGAGCTGCTCGTACGGAACGGCGCTCACCCCGCCCCACCTGTCGGTGAAGGCGAAGTGCGCGCCGCTCTCGTCGTCGTACCGCTGTATCACGTAACGCGTCCGGCTACTTCAGGAAGTCCGGGACGTCCAGCTCCTCGGCCGCGCTGTCCGCGTACGAAGGGCGGGCCGGCGGGACGTGCGGGGCGGCCTGCGGGGCCGGGGCCTCGCTGACCGGCGCGGGCTGCTCGACCGGAGCCGGGGCCTCCTCGCGCACGGGGACCGAACCGATGCCGGTGGGCCGGGCGGGCTCGGGCGGCGCCGGGCGCGAGGCCGGGGCGCTCTCCTCGCGCTTGGTGCCCGCTCCCGCGCCGAGCACGTTCTCGCGCCGGGCCGGCGGCTGACCGCCGTCGAATCCGGCGGCGATGACGGTGACCCGTACCTCGTCGCCCAGGGCGTCGTCGATGACGGCGCCGAAGATGATGT
This sequence comes from Streptomyces sp. NPDC004111, assembly GCF_042874215.1. Classification (NCBI taxonomy): domain Bacteria; kingdom Bacillati; phylum Actinomycetota; class Actinomycetes; order Kitasatosporales; family Streptomycetaceae; genus Streptomyces; species Streptomyces sp. NPDC004111. The sequence continues at coordinate 140,199 of NZ_JBIAMU010000012.1, read as the reverse complement.
TGGCCTCCGGGTGGGCGGCCTCGCTGACCAGCTGGGCGGCCTCGTTGATCTCGAAGAGACCGAGGTCGGAGCCGCCGGAGATGGACAGCAGGACACCGCGGGCGCCGTCGATGGACGCCTCCAGGAGCGGCGAGGAGATCGCCATCTCGGCCGCGGCCACCGCGCGGTCGTCGCCGCGTGCCGAGCCGATGCCCATGAGCGCGGAGCCGGCCTCGGACATGACCGACTTGACGTCGGCGAAGTCGAGGTTGATCAGGCCCGGGGTGGTGATCAGGTCGGTGATGCCCTGGACACCGGACAGCAGGACCTGGTCGGCCGACTTGAAGGCGTCGAGCACGCTGACCTGACGGTCGCTGATCGACAGGAGCCGGTCGTTGGGGATGACGATGAGGGTGTCGACCTCTTCGCGGAGCTGGGCGATGCCGTCCTCCGCCTGGTTCGCGCGCCGCCGGCCCTCGAAGGTGAACGGGCGGGTGACCACACCGATCGTCAGGGCGCCCAGCGAGCGGGCGATGTTGGCGACCACGGGCGCGCCACCGGTTCCGGTGCCACCACCCTCGCCTGCCGTCACGAAGACCATGTCGGCCCCCTTGAGGACCTCCTCGATCTCCTCGCGGTGGTCCTCTGCCGCCTTCCGGCCGACGTCGGGGTTGGCGCCGGCGCCGAGGCCCCGGGTGAGTTCACGGCCGACGTCCAGCTTGACGTCGGCGTCGCTCATCAACAGCGCTTGCGCGTCGGTGTTGATGGCGATGAACTCGACGCCCTTGAGACCGACCTCGATCATCCGGTTGATGGCATTGACACCACCGCCGCCGACACCGATGACCTTGATGACTGCGAGGTAGTTCTGCGGTGCTGCCACGTCGAAGGCCTCTCGCCTCGATTTACGTGCCGCCACGGAGTTTGCAGCGCCGCGACGACTGATGCCGATTTGGGACGGTCCGAACGCCGACCCGAACCCTAACGCTGAAGTTTAGGGTTACCAGTGTGTCTGTTCCTTGGACTCTTCCGAACAGGACACTAAGTCGACAAGTGGTGCGCGTTCAACGAACACGCCGAACCTCCCGTTTTTCTTTTCACCCTATGTGATCACCCATATCGCTGACCAACCAGGGGCCCGACCTGCTGGACTGTCCGTCAACTCGCCCTGACGGCAGGTGCGCTGGGAGCACTCACATCGAAGTGCCGCGCGTCCGGCGCCGCTTTCATCAGGGCGACCAGCGCCCGGGACTTGGCGGCGTTGTCCTCGCCGCTGCCCCAGAAGACGCTTCGGCCGTTGGTCAGTTCCAGTGTGATCGAGTCGAACGAAGTCACTTTCACCGCCGTCAGGTTACGGGCCAAAGCCCCGCCGAGTTCACCGGTGACACGCACCGCCTCGTCGAGCAGGCGTTGTTCACCGAACCGGCGCAGGCTCGGGGAGCGCTGCGCGGCCAATTCCAGCCTGGGTACCCCGCGGGGAGCTTTCGTCACAGTGGCGAACCGCACACCCTGGTGGTCCACTTCGATGAACTTTGCGCCCTTTTCGATGAGCAGGACCGGCTTTCGCTCGGTCACTTTCAGCCCGATTCCGTGCGGCCACGAACGGACCACGTCGATCGTGTCGATGCGGGGCAGTTCCTTGCGCAACCGGTCCTCTATGGCGCCGGAGTCGATGGAGATCATCGGAACCCCGGTCGGCACGTCGGCCGCGGCCACCACCTCGCCGGGGGTCAGCACCCGGGTGCCGGTGGCCCGCACCTGCTCCACGCGCAGCCACTTCGAGCCGTACAGCGCCCAGACGCCGCCGCCGACCAGCAGGACGGCGACGGCGAGCAGGAGAACGACCGGGCGGCTCACGGGAATTCGCGGGAAGCGGCCCACACGCCCCTTGCGGGGTGTCCGGGCAGCGGCCGGACCGCTGGGCTTTCTGGTCCCGCGTTCGCGGGTCGTCGGTCCGGCCACGTGCTTGTCGCCTCCTGCGTCGGGGGCCGGTCAGCCGGCCCGGCGTGCGGCAATCGCCTGGTAGACCATGCCGACGAGGAGTTCGTCGGCGTCCCGGCGGCCGAACTCCGATGCCGCGCGCGACATCTCGTACAGCCGGTGCGGGTCGGAGAGCACCGGCAGCACGTTGCCCTGGACCCACTCGGGGGTCAGGGCCGCGTCGTCCACCAGCAGTCCGCCGCCGGCGTTGACCACCGGCTGGGCGTTCAGCCGCTGTTCGCCGTTGCCGATGGGCAGCGGGACGTAGGCGGCCGGGAGCCCGACGGCGGAGAGTTCGGCGACGGTCATGGCGCCCGCGCGGCAGAGCATCATGTCGGCCGCGGCGTACGCCAGGTCCATCCGGTCCACGTACGGTACCGGGATGTAGGGCGGCATACCGGGCATGTTGTCCACGCGCGGCATCTCGTTCTTCGGGCCGACCGCGTGCAGGATCTGGATTCCGGCGCGCTGGAGGTACGGGGCGGCCTGCTGGACCACCTCGTTGAGGCGGCGGGCGCCCTGCGAGCCGCCGGAGACCAGCAGCGTCGGCAGGTTCGGGTCGAGCCCGAACGCGGCGCGCGCCTGCGGGCGCACGGCCCCGCGGTCCAGGGTGGCGATGGTGCGGCGCAGCGGGATGCCGACGTAACGGGCGCCGCGCAGCTTGCTGTCGGGGGTGGAGACCGCGACGGCGGCGGCGTACCGCGAACCGATCTTGTTGGCCAGACCGGGCCTGGCGTTGGCCTCGTGGACGATGATCGGCACCCCGAGGCGCTTGGCCGCCAGGTAGCCGGGCAGCGCCACGTAGCCGCCGAAGCCGACGACGCAGTCGGCCTTGGTGCGCTCCAGGATCTGCTCGGCGGCCTTGATGGTGCCGCGCAGCCGCCCGGGGACGGTGATCAGTTCGGGGGTGGGCTTGCGGGGCAGCGGAACGGCCGGGATCAGGCCGAGTTCGTAGCCGCGCTCCGGGACCAGTCTGGTCTCCAGACCGCGCTCCGTGCCGAGGGCCGTGATCCCCACGGTGGGGTCCTGCCTGCGCAGGGCGTCCGCGAGGGCGAGCGCGGGCTCGATGTGGCCGGCGGTCCCCCCACCGGCGAGTACGACATGCACCGAAATTCACCGCTCTCCGGACGGACGCTTGGTGACGCGCCGTCTCATCGTTTTCCATCTCGTCCCGGGCCGCCTCATGGCCAGAGCCGCCCGCGCCGCCGGGTCGTCACGCGCGAAGGCGATCAACAACCCTACGGCGAACATGGTCGGCAGCAGCGCCGAGCCCCCGTACGAGAACAGCGGGAGCGGGACACCGGCGATCGGCAACAGGCCGAGCACCGCACCGATGTTGACCACGGCCTGAGCCATGATCCAGGTGGTCACACCTCCCGCGGCGTACCTCACGAAGGGGTCCTCCGTGCGTCCGGCCACGCGGATACCCGCATAGCCTAGGGCCGCGAACAGGGCGAGTACCGACAGCGTCCCCGCCAGACCCAGTTCCTCACCGGTGATGGCGAAGATGAAGTCGTTGTGGGGTTCGGGGAGTTGACCCCATTTTTCCACACTCGCACCGAGGCCGGATCCGAACCATCCGCCGGAGGCGAGGGCGTAGATTCCGTGCACCGCCTGCTGGCACTGGCCCTCCGGGCCCATCTCCGTGCTGAGGATGCAGTCGAGCCGCGCCATCCGGTTGTCACTCGTCTTGATCAGTACGAAGCCGAGGACGCCCGCGAAGCCGAGCACTCCGGCGAACAGCCGGGTGGGTGCTCCGGCCAGCCACAGCAGGCCGAAGAGGATCGCGGTGAGGATCATCGCGGTGCCCATGTCGCCGCCGAGCATGATCAGCCCGAGCAGCATGAAGGTCACCGGGACGAGCGGCACCAGCATGTGCTTCCACTGGGCCAGCAGGTGCTTGTCCTGCTTGCGGGCGAGCAGGTCGGCGCCCCACAGGATCAGCGCCAGCTTGCCGAACTCGCTGGGCTGGAGCTGGAAGGGGCCGCCGACGGAGATCCAGTTCTGGTTGCCGTTGACCTCGTGCCCTATCCCGGGGACCTGCACGAGCGCCATCAGGAAGACGGTGCCGGCCAGCATCGGGTAGGAGAGTGCACGGTGCAGCTTGACCGGTACCCGGGAGGCGACCAGCAGCAGGACGCCGCCGATGGCGGCGGCGAGCAGCTGCTTGCGGAAGAAGTACGAGCCGGGCAGGTCGAAGCGCAGCGCCTGGATCATCGAGGCGGAGTAGACCATCACGAGGCCGAGGCCGGTGATGAGCAGGGCGCTGCCGAGGATGACGTAGTACGCCGTCAGCGGGCGGTCCCAGGCCCTGCGGAGCTGCTCGTAGAGCTTGCGGGGGCTGGTGGGACCGCGGCGCGGGCGGCGGGGCGGTGTCCGGCCGCCCGTGGCTGCGGGGCGTACCCGTGGCTTGTCCTTGGCCGTGGCCGGCATCTCGGTGGTCCCCTCCAACAACTCGTGCGCCGATGAGCGAACCGGGGCCGGGCGGCCGGGAGTGGGAGCCTACCGGCCGCCCGCCGGTCCGTTCGCGGCCGGCCCGTTCGGGATCAGTTCGCGTACGGCGTCGGCGAACGCCTCGCCGCGCTTGTTGTAGTTGGCGAACATGTCCATCGAGGCGCAGGCCGGGGCCATCAGCACCGTGTCCCCCGGCTCCGCGAGCGCGGCCGCTTCGCGGACCGCCGCCGACATCGCCCCAGTGTCGGTCCGGTCGAGGTCGACCACCGGCACCTGGGGGGCGTGTCGCGCGAGGGCTTCGCCGATCAGCGCACGGTCGGCGCCGATCAGCACGACGCCGCGCAGGCGCTCGGCGGAGTTCTTCACCAGCTCGTCGAAGGTGGCGCCCTTGGCGAGGCCGCCGGCGATCCAGACGATGGACCCGTACGCGGCGAGGGAGGCCTCGGTGGCGTGCGTGTTGGTGGCCTTGGAGTCGTCGACGTACGCGACCCCGGCGACGTCCGCGACGTGCTCGATGCGGTGCGCGTCCGGGCGGAAGGCGCGCAGGCCCTCCCGTACGGCCGCGGGCTTGACGCCGTAGGCGCGGGCCAGCGCTGCGGCGGCGAGGGCGTTGGCGAGGTTGTGCGGGGCGGCCGGGGTCACGTCGGTGACCTCGGCGAGTTCCTGGGCGTTCTTCTGCCGGTTGGTCACGAAGGCGCGGTCGACGAGGATGCCGTCGACGATGCCGAGCTGGGAGGGGCCGGGCGTGCCCAGGGTGAAGCCGATGGCGCGGCAGCCCTCCTCGACGTCGGCCTCGCGGACCAGGTGCTCGGTGGCCGCGTCCGCGACGTTGTAGACACAGGCGACCTGGTTGCCCTCGTAGATGCGGCCCTTGTCGGCGGCGTAGGCGTCCATGGAGCCGTGCCAGTCGAGGTGGTCCGGCGCCAGATTGAGCACGGCGGCGGAGTGGGCGCGCAGGGACGGGGCCCAGTGCAGCTGGTAGCTGGAGAGCTCGACGGCCAGGACGTCGTACGCCCCGCCCTGGAGCACCACGTCGACGATCGGCGTACCGATGTTGCCGACGGCCGCGGTGCGCAGGCCGGCGGCGGTCAGGATCGACGCGAGCATCTGGGTGGTGGTGGTCTTGCCGTTGGTGCCGGTGATCGCCAGCCACGGGGCCGCGTCGGGCCCGCGCAGCCGCCAGGCGATCTCGACGTCGCCGACGACGTCCACGCCCGCCTTCGCCGCCGCCTCGAACAGCGGGCTGGAGGGCATCCAGCCGGGCGAGGTGACGACGAGGTCGGTGCCTTCGGGGAGGGTGTCCGCGTCCGCGAGACGTACGGCGATGCCTTCGCCTTCGAGCTCCGCCGCGCGGGCCCGGTGCGTGGCGCTGTCGCCGCCGTCGACGACGGTGATGCGGGCGCCGAGGCCGGCCAGGGCGCGGGCGGCGCTGAGGCCGCTCACGCCGAGGCCGGCGACGGTGATGTTCTGGCCGTTCCAGCTGGTCACTTGCCGGCTGCCCATCCTGCGTAGAAGAGTCCGAGACCGACGATCACGCACATGCCCTGGATGATCCAGAAGCGGACCACGACAAGGACTTCGGACCACCCCTTGAGTTCGAAGTGGTGCTGGAGCGGGGCCATCCGGAAGACCCGCTTGCCGGTCATCTTGAACGAGCCGACCTGGATGACCACCGACAGGGTGATCAGTACGAACAGGCCGCCGAGGATGGCGAGGAGCAGCTCGGTGCGGGAGCAGATCGCCAGACCCGCGAGCGCGCCGCCGAGGGCCAGCGAACCGGTGTCGCCCATGAAGATCTTGGCGGGCGAGGTGTTCCACCACAGGAAGCCGAAGCAGGAGCCCATCAGCGCCGAGGCGACGACCGCGAGGTCGAGCGGGTCGCGGACCTCGAAGCAGGCGTTGGGGTTGGTCAGGCTGGTGGCGTTGGCGCAGGACTCCTGGAACTGCCACAGACCGATGAAGGTGTACGCGCCGAAGACCATCACGGAGGCGCCGGTGGCGAGTCCGTCGAGGCCGTCGGTGAGGTTCACGCCGTTCGACATCGCCAGGATCATGAACAGCGCCCACACCACGAACAGCACCGGGGTGATCGCCCAGCCGAAGTCGGTGACGAAGGAGAGCCGGTCGGAGGCCGGGGTCTGGCCGCGGCTGTCGGCGAAGTTGAGCGCGAGCACCGCGAAGGCGATGCCGACGATCAGCTGGCCGAGCATCTTCGCCTTGGCGCGCAGACCCAGCGAGCGCTGCTTGACGATCTTGATGTAGTCGTCGAGGAAGCCGACCAGGCCCATGCCCGCCATCAGGAACAGCACCAGCACACCGGAGAGGCTGGGCTGGCTGGAGGTGAGCACCTTCGTCAGGGCGTACGCGATGAGCGTGGCCAGGATGAAGGCGATGCCGCCCATGGTCGGCGTACCGCGCTTGCCGTGGTGGCCGCGGGGGCCGTCGTCACGGATGAACTGGCCGTAGCCCTTGCGGGCCAGCAGCTTGATCAGCAGCGGAGTGCCGATGAGCGTCAGGAAGAGGCCGATGGCCCCTGCGAAGAGGATCTGGCTCATGAGCCGGCGACCTCACCCTCCGTGGCGGGATCGAGCAGTGCCTGGGCGACCGCTTCGAGGCCGACCGACCTGGATGCCTTCACCAGCACGACGTCCCCCGGGCGCAGTTCCCCGCGCAACAGGTCGATCGCCGCCTGCGTGTCGGACACGTGCACCGACTCCTCACCCCACGAACCCTCGTTATAGGCGCCCAGTTGCAGCCAGGACGCTTCTCGGCCCCCGACTGCCACCAGCTTGCTGACGTTGAGCCGGACGGCGAGCCGTCCGACCGCGTCGTGCTCGACGAGCGAGGTGTCCCCCAGCTCGGCCATGTGACCGAGCACCGCCCACGTACGCCGCCCCTTGCCCATGGACACGAGCGCGCGAAGGGCGGCTCGCATGGATTCGGGGTTCGCGTTGTAGGCGTCGTTGACAACCGTCACGCCGTCAGGACGCTCGGTGACCTCCATGCGCCAGCGGGAGAGGGTGCCAGCCTCGGAGAGCGCCACGGCGATCTCGTCGACGGACATGCCCAGCTCATGGGCGACGGCGGCCGCGGCGAGCGCGTTCGACACGTGGTGCTCACCGTACAGCCGCATGGTCACGTCACTGCACCCGGAGGGTGTGTGGAGCGTGAAGGTGGGCTGTCCCTGCTCGGTCAGCCGGACGTTCTCGGCCCGTACGTCCGCCGTGTCCGACTCTCCGAAGTACACGACGCGCGCCTTGGTGCGCGAGGCCATCGCGCGCACCAGGTTGTCGTCGGCGTTCAGCACGGCGACGCCGTCGGCCGGCAGCGACTCGACCATCTCGCCCTTGGCCTCGGCGATCTTCTCGCGGCTGCCGAACTCGCCGACGTGCGCGGTGCCCACGTTGAGCACGAGGCCGATGCGCGGCGGGACGAGCCCGGTGAGGTAGCGGATGTCGCCGACGTAGCGGGCGCCCATTTCGAGGACCAGGTGCCGGGTGTCCTCGGTGGCGCGCAGCGCGGTCAGCGGCAGGCCGATCTCGTTGTTGAGGTTGCCCGCGGGGTAGACGGTGGGGGCCTTGCGCTCGAGCAGCTGGGCGATCAGGTCCTTGGTGGAGGTCTTGCCCGCGGAGCCGGTGAGGGCGACGACGTCGGCGCCCAGGCGGGCGACGACGCTGCGGGAGAGCGCGCCGAGCGCCTCGGTGACGTCGGGCACCACGATCGCGGGCACGCCGACGGGGCGGGTGGCCAGTACGGCCGCCGCGCCCGCGTCGATCGCGCGCTGAGCGAAGTCGTGTCCGTCGACGCGCTCACCCGCGTACGCGGCGAAGAGCGAACCGGGCCGCACCTGGCGGGAGTCGATGACGACCGGGCCCGTGACCTGAAGGCTCGTGTCCGGTATGTCGTGCGTCTGTCCGCTGACGAGGTCGGCGATCTCGGCGAGGGAGAGGGCGATCACTGCTTCATCCCATCTCGTGCCGGCGGCGCTCGATGGCGTCGCGCAGCACCTTGCGGTCGTCGAAGGGGCGTACCACTCCGGCGATGTCCTGGCCCTGTTCGTGGCCCTTGCCCGCCACGAGGACGGTGTCGCCGCTCTTCGCGCGGGCGACGGCCTCGGCGATGGCGGCGGCCCGGTCCTCGAAGACGGCGACGTCGCCGCGCTCGTGGGCGGGTACTTCGGCGGCTCCCGCGAGCATGGTCGCGAGGATGGCGAGGGGGTCCTCGGAACGGGGGTTGTCCGAGGTCAGTACGGCGGTGTCGGCGAGCCGGGCGGCGGCCGCGCCCATCGGGGCCCGCTTCTGCTGGTCGCGGTCGCCGCCGCAGCCCAGCACGATGTGCAGGTCGCCCTCGGTGACCTTGCGCAGGGCGCGCAGCACCGATTCGACGGCGTCCGTCTTGTGGGCGTAGTCGACGACGGCGAGGTAGTCCTGCCCGGCGTCGACGCGCTCCAGGCGGCCCGGGACGCCGGGGACGGCGGCGATGCCGTCGGCGGCGGTCTGCGGGTCGTACCCGGCGGCGGCCAGGGTGACGATCGCGGCGAGGGTGTTGGCGACGTTGAACGGGCCGGGCAGCGGGGCGGTCGCGCTGACGTGCTCGCCCCGGGGGCCGATCACCGTGAAGGTGCTGGACTGCGGTCCGACCTCGACCTTGTCGGCCCGCCAGTCGGCGTCGGGGTGGCCCTCGGCGGAGAAGGTGATCACGGGCACGCCGGCCTCGGTGACCAGCCTGCGGCCGTACTCGTCGTCGAAGTTGAGCACACCGAGCCGGGACCGCTCCGGGGTGAAGAGCTGTGCCTTCGCCCGGAAGTAGTCCTCCATGTCGGAGTGGAACTCCATGTGTTCGGGGCTCAGGTTGTTGAAGACCGCGACGTCGAAGACGCAGGCGTCGACCCGGCCGAGCACCAGCGCGTGGCTGGAAACCTCCATGGCGACCGACTTGACGCCGCGTTCGCGCATGACGGCGAAGAGCGCCTGGAGGTCGGTGGCCTCGGGGGTGGTCCGCTCGGACTTGACGCGCTCGTCGCCGATCCGCATCTCGACCGTGCCGATGAGGCCGGGCAGGTCGCCGGCCGCCTTCAGACCGCCCTCGACGAGGTACGCCGTGGTGGTCTTGCCGGACGTTCCGGTGATGCCGATCTGGAGCAGGTCGCGGCCGGGGTTCCCGTAGATGTCGGCGGCGAGCTGGCCCATGTGGGCGCGCGGGTTCTCGACGGCGAGGACGGGCAGGCCGGTCGCGGCGGCGCGGGCGGCGCCCGCCGGGTCGGTGAGGACCGCGGCGGCGCCGAGTTCGGCGGCCTGCGCGACGAAGTCCGCGCCGTGCAGGCGCGCTCCCGGGAGCGCGGCGTAGATGTCGCCGGGGCGAACCGCGCGGGAGTCGTGGGTGATTCCGGTGGTCTCTCCAGGTCCTGGGGACTCGATGCCCAGCCGTTCGGCCAGCTCCCCGAGGGTCGTCGGGCGGACCCGGTCCGGCCTGGGCGCTCCGGGGTAGTTCACCGGAGCGTCCTTCTGGGTGGTTTGGGACTGATCAGCGTGTGGCACGGCGGTGAGCGTACCCGGCGGGACGGGTTCCGGGCGAAAGCAGGGGGCCCGCGCAACCCGTTTTCGGTGGTCGTTGGTGAGGGTTGTCACTGAGGGTTTCCGGTTCGTACGGAGGGTTTCCGGTGCGGACGGCGATTTTCGGCCGGTCAGCTCCCGGTGCCGAAGGTGACCGGGAGGTTCGCCGGCTTGCCGCCGGTGGGTGCGACCTGCCTGGTCTTCAGCGCGAACTCCATGACCTGCTTGTAGATCGGACCGCAGATCTGGCCACCGAAATAGCTGCCCCTGGTGGGGTTCTGGATGGCGCAGTAGACGGTGATCCGCGGCTGGTCGGCGGGCGCGAATCCGGCGAAGGAGGCGGTGTAGCCCTTGTAGCGGCCGGTGAGCGGGTCCACCCGGTTGGACGTGCCGGTCTTGCCTCCGACGCGGTAGCCGGGGATGCGCGCCTTGGTGCCGGTGCCCTCCTCGTCGTCCACGACGGACTCCAGCATCCGGGCGAGCGTCTTCGCCGTGCGGTCGCTGACCACGCGGGTCTTCTTCGGCGCGGGCGCGGGGGCGAAGCGGCCGTCCGGGCCCTTGGTGCCGCGTACGAGGGTGGGCTCGATGCGCACTCCCCCGTTGGCGATCGTGGAGTACACGGAGGCCGCCTGCATCGCGTTGAGCGACAGGCCCTGGCCGAACGGGATCGTGTACTGCTGCGAGGTGGACCACTTCTCCGGCGGCGCCAGGATGCCGGGGGTCTCGCCGGGGAAGCCGAGGCCGCTGCGCTGTCCGATGCCGAACTTGGTGAGGTAGGAGTGGAGCACCTTGTTGGCCTCGGGCTGGGTGTCGCCGAGTTCTCCGGTGGCCAGGATGGTGCCGATGTTGGAGGACTTGGCGAGGACCCCGTTGAGGGTGAGGTACCAGGTCTCGTGGTCGACGTCGTCCTTGAAGAGGCGGTCGCCGCGCTTGAGCCGGTTGGGCACCACGACGTGGGTGTCGGGGGTGGCCGCCTTCTCCTCCAGCACCGCGGCCATCGACATGATCTTGGCCGTGGAGCCGGGTTCGTAGGCGTCCTGGAGGGCCGCGTTGCCCATGGCCGCGGAGTTGGCCTGGGAGAGGTCGTTGGGGTCGAAGCCGGGGGCGTTGGCCATCGCGAGGACCTCGCCGGTGCGGGTGTCCTGCACTATGACGTACCCGCGGTCCGCCTTGGACTTCTTCACCTGCGCCTCGATGGCGCTCTGGGCGGCCCACTGGATGTCGCGGTCGATGGTCAGCTCGATGTCGGAGCCGGGCACGGCGGGGGTCTCGTTGGCGCCCGCGGTGGGCACCCGGCGTCCGCCCGCCTGGGCGAAGGTGATCTCGCCGTCCTTGCCCGCGAGTTGCTCGTCGAGCTTGACCTCCAGGCCGCCCGCGCCGCGTCCTGCGGCGTTCACGTAACCCAGTATCCCGGCGGCCAGGTCGCCGTTGGGGTAGACGCGGGTGCTGCTGGGCTCCTGGAGGATGCCGCCCAGCAGGTTGGTCGCGGAGCCGGGCTTCTTGCGGTTCGCGGCGGCGGCCCGGTCCCCGTACACGCTCTTGAGGTCCTTGATCTGCTTCCAGATCTGGGGGGTCTGGCGGCGGGCGAGGACCACGTAGCGCGTCTTGGGGGTGGCCAGCTTCTTGGCGATCTCGGCGGGGGGCCTGCCGAGGATCGGCGCGAGCACGGCCGCGGCCTGCTGCGGCGCGTCCGCGAGCTTGCTCTGCTCGGGGGTGTAGAGGAACGGGTCGGCGGTGACGTCGTGCGCGTCCACGCTCGCGGCCAGCGCGATGCCGCTGCGGTCGGTGATCTCGCCGCGCTCGGCGGTCAGGGTGTGCTTGGTCTGCCGCTGCGCCTCGGCCTTGTCGGTGTACGTGGCCGCGTCGACGGCCTGGACCTGGAACAGCCGTACGACGAAGGCCAGCATCACCAGCGTCAGGGCGAGCCCGACCAGCCGCAGCCGGGGCCGCGGGCTGCCGAGCCGCAGCTGCTTGGCCTTCGCGGACCGGGCCGCGGGCCTGCGGGCGGGTGCGGCGGACTTGCGGGCGGGCGGCCGGCCGGGGGCCGGGACCCGGCGGCGCGGTTCGTTCGGGGGCACAGCCTTCGGGGGCACTGCGTCACCTGCCGGAGGTCGTCGGGGGCCCAGTCGTCGGGGACGGCTGCGCGGGCGGAGGCGTGGCGGAGGTGCGCGCGGGCGGGCGGCCCGCGGGGGACGGGCTCGCGGCGGGCGCGCGGGGCGCGCCGCTGGGACCGGGACCGGCCGCGTCCGGGCTCGCGGCGGCGGCCGGGGGCACGGCGGGGGCCCGCTGCGGCCGTACGGGTTCGGGGGCCGGCTCCGGCGGCGGGGCGGCCTCGCTCGGGGTGCCGCGGACCTTGCCGTCGGGGTCGAGGAAGGCCGGGGAGCCGCCGGGGACCATGCCGAGTTCGCGGGCCCGGCGCTCCAGGGCGCCGGGGGCCGAGCGATCGTCGACGTCGCGCTGGAGCTGCTGCTCCTCGTCGGTGAGTTCGGTGGTCTGCTTCTTGAGGTCGTTCAGCCGGAACGAGCCCTCGTTGAGTGCCGAGTTCAGCATCAGCAGGCAGATCAGCCCACCGCCGAGGAGCACCACGACCAGCAGCACGAAGGGCGTTCGGGCCGCCTGACCGGGGCCCGGCGGCAACAGCTGGGACAGCCGTGCCGCCCTCCCCCGCAACTGCTTGGCCGGCTTCGTCACTCGGCTTCGTCCTCCCGGATGCGCTGGGCGCCGCGCAGCCGGGCGGGCGCGGCCCGGCGGTTCTCGGCGACCTCTTCCTCGGTGGGCAGTTCGGCGCCGCGGGTGAGCAGCTTGAGCCGCGGTTGGTAGCGCTCGGGGACCACCGGCAGGCCGGGCGGCGCGGTGTTGGCCGCGCCCGCCGCGAAGACCTGCTTGACGATGCGGTCCTCCAGCGACTGGTACGACATGACGACGACCCGGCCGCCGACGGAGACCGCCCGCACGGCGGCCGGAATTGCGGCCTCCACGCTGTCCAGTTCGCGGTTGACCTCGATGCGCAGGGCCTGGAAGGTGCGCTTGGAGGGGTTGCCCCCGGTGCGCTTGGCGGCCTGCGGCAGCGAGTCGCGGATCAGCTCGACCAGGCGCGCGCTGTTGCTGAAGGGTTCCTTGTCGCGCTCGCGCACGATCGCCGAGACGATCCGCTTGGCCTGCTTCTCCTCGCCGTACTGGCGCAGGATGCGCACCAGCTCGCCGGGGGCGTAGGTGTTGAGGACCTCGGCGGCGCTGACGCCGGAACTCTGGTCCATCCGCATGTCGAGCGGGGCGTCCTGGGCGTAGGCGAAGCCCCGGTCTGCCTCGTCGAGCTGCATGGAGGAGACGCCGAGGTCGAACAGGACGCCCTGGACGCGCGGGACGCCGAGCCGGTCGAGCACCTCGGGCAGCTCGTCGTAGACCGCGTGCACCAGGGTGGCCCGGTCGCCGAAGGGGGCGAGGCGTTCGCCGGAGAGGCGCAGGGCCTCCTTGTCACGGTCCAGGCCGATCAGGCGCACGCCGGGGAACTGGGTGAGCAGGGCCTCGCTGTGACCGCCGAGCCCCAGGGTGCAGTCGACGACGACCGCCCCCGGCTCGGCGATGGCCGGGGCCAGCATGTCCAGGCACCGCTGGAGCATCACCGGGACGTGTCGACTCTGGCTCATGCGCCCTCTCGAAGCAGGTGCGCGCGGTGCTCTCGTGAGTCACGTACGGCCCGGTCCCCACCCGCTCGGGAAGGGGAGCCGGCCACAGGGGCCGGCCGACGAGCGGGCGGAGGCCGGGCCGTACGTAACTGCCGCGCGCGGGGGGAACTACGGGATTCGCGTCACTTTAGTCCACCGGTCCTCCCGGTCAATCAACGGGCAGGGCACCGCGTGCCGTGCCCGCGACAGACCCTGCGGCCGGTTTTTCACCCGTACGAGGCAAGCCGGCGGCATCCGCCGGGGGCCCTGTGGATTAGCTCACAACAACACTTGTTGACCTTCTTTGTCCCCTCCCACAGCAGGCCCGGCCGGGGCCTGACCAGTACCGTCATAGTCATGTCGACTTCCGCATCCCTTCCCGAGGGCCCCCAGGGCACCGACGCCTCCGGCGACGCCGCGGTCATCAGCCGTCTCGTCGCGGCCAACCAGCGGTACGCCGCCGACTTCACCGACCCCGGCATGGACGCCCGGCCGGTTCTCCAGGTCGCCGTGGTCGCCTGCATGGACGCACGGCTCGACCTGCACGACGCGCTCGGTCTGGCGCTCGGCGACTGCCACACCATCCGCAACGCGGGCGGTGTGGTGACCGACGACGTGATCCGTTCGCTCACCATCAGCCAGCGGGCGCTCGGCACCCGCAGCGTCATACTCATCCACCACACCAACTGCGGTCTGGAGTCCCTCACCGAGGACTTCCGGCACGAGATCGAGGACGAGGTCGGCCAGCGCCCGTCCTGGGCCGTCGAGGCGTTCCGGGACGTGGACCAGGACGTACGGCAGTCGATGCAGCGGGTGCGGACGTCGCCGTTCCTGCTGCACACCGAGGACGTGCGCGGCTTCGTCTTCGATGTGACGACGGGTCTGCTGCGGGAGATCGACCCCGCCTGAGCGGGGCGGCCCGACCGCGGGGATCTGGCGCAAAAAAGCACCAACTCCGGCATTTCGCATCCACTTGTCCGCAGGCGAGTGACACGAAGCGGTAACGGCAACAAGAATGCGTGTGTGACATCCGGCCGGGAACCCTCCGGCCGGGCTGTCCGTGTTTCGGGGTGGGCCGCATGCGTCGTCGTGACGCCGGCCCGAAAGGGCCGAGGAGGGCCGGGGTGACGACCTATGACGATCGAGCGAGCCTCACGGATCTGACCAGCACGGCGGAGCGGGTGCGCGCGTCGGTGGAGGCCGTGATCGAGGGCAAGCCTGAGGTCGTACGGCTTTCGCTGACCGTGCTCCTCGCCGAGGGGCATCTGCTCATCGAGGACGTGCCGGGCGTCGGCAAGACGATGCTCGCGAAGGCCCTGGCCAGATCCATCGACTGTTCGGTGCGGCGCATCCAGTTCACGCCGGACCTGCTGCCGTCCGACGTCACCGGTGTGTCGATCTACGACCAGCAGCGGCGCGACTTCGAGTTCAAGCCGGGCGCGATCTTCGCCCAGATCGTGATCGGCGACGAGATCAACCGCGCGTCGCCCAAGACGCAGTCGGCGCTCCTGGAGTCCATGGAGGAGCGGCAGGTCACCATCGACGGGCAGACCTACGAGCTGCCCAACCCGTTCATGGTGGTGGCCACCCAGAACCCGGTCGAGATGGAGGGCACCTACCCGCTGCCCGAGGCGCAGCGCGACCGCTTCATGGCGCGCGTGTCGATCGGCTACCCGTCGCCGGAGGCGGAGCTCCAGATGCTGGACGTGCACGGCGGGCTCTCCCCGCTGGACGACCTCCAGCCGGTGGCGCACGCGCACGACATCGTGAAGCTGATCGACGCCGTCCGCAAGGTGCACGTCGCCGACGCGGTCCGGCGGTACGCGGTCGAGCTGGTGGGGGCCACCCGCAACCACCCCGACCTGCGGCTCGGTGCCTCCCCGCGGGCCACCCTGCACCTGCTGCGGGCCGCCAAGTCCTCCGCCGCGCTCAGCGGCCGGGACTACGCGCTGCCCGACGACGTGCAGGCACTGGCGGTGGCGGTGCTCGCGCACCGGCTGCTGCCGACCGCGCAGGCGCAGCTCAACCGGCGGACCGCCGAACAGGTCGTGCTGGACATCCTCCAGCGGACCCCGGTGCCCACCGGGAACACCCCTGCTCCGCCGTACCACGGCTCGCCCGGCGCCCGGTCGCTGTGATGCAGGCCGGGGGGCCCGCGGCCGAGCCCGGGGAGAAGGAGGGCGGGGTGCGGGCCGCGCTGGCCGGGCTGACCACCCGCGGCCGGTCGTTCCTGGCGGCCGGTCTCGCCGCGGCGGTCTGCGCGTACGTGCTGGGGCAGGGCGATCTGCTCCGGGTCGGGGTGCTGCTCGCGGTGCTGCCCCTGATGTGCGTGATCGTGCTCTACCGCACCCGCTACCGGGTCGCGGGCAGCCGCCGGCTCTCCCCCGCGCGGGTGCCCGCCGGGTCGGAGGCCCGGGTGCACCTGCGGATGGACAACGTCTCGCGGCTGCCCACCGGGCTGCTGATGCTCCAGGACCGGGTGCCGTACGTGCTGGGGCCGCGGCCCCGCTTCGTGCTGGACAAGGTGGAGCCGGGCGGCCGGCGCGAGGTGTCCTACCGGGTCCGCTCGGACCTGCGCGGACGCTATCCGCTGGGGCCGCTGCAACTGCGGCTGACCGACCCGTTCGGGATGTGCGAGCTGAGCCGCTCCTTCAGCGCGTACGACACCCTGACCGTGGTCCCGCGCGTGGAGGCGCTGCCTCCGGTACGGCTCACGGGTGAGGCCAACGGGTACGGCGACGGACGGCTGCGCTCGCTCGCGCTGGCCGGCGAGGACGACATCATTCCGCGCGGCTACCGGCACGGCGACGACCTGCGCCGGGTGCACTGGCGCTCCACCGCGCGCTACGGCGAGCTGATGGTGCGCCGCGAGGAGCAGCCGCAGCGGGCCCGCTGCACGGTGCTGCTGGACACCCGGCGGGACGCCTTCGTGGGGGCCGGGCCCGACTCGGCCTTCGAATGGGCGGTCTCGGGTGCCGCTTCCGTGCTGGTGCACATGCTCGAACGGGGCTTCTCGGTACGGCTGTTGACCGACACCGGCAACTCGGTGCCGGGCGACGGCGCGGGCGGGTTCACCGGTTCCACCCAGGAGACCGCGGACTCGGCGGGACTGATGATGGACACCCTGGCGGTCGTCGGACACTCCGAGGGCGGCGGTCTCTCGCCCTCGTACGACGTCCTGCGGGGCGGCAACGAGGGCCTGCTGGTCGCCTTCTTCGGCGACCTCGACAGCACCCAGTCGGCCATCGCGGCGCAGATGCGCCAGCGCACCGGCGGGGCGGTCGCCTTCGTCGTGGACAGTGCGGTGTGGACCTGTGAGCCGGAGGCCGCGGCGGCCGTGCGCGAGCAGGCCGAGGAGCGGCTGCGGGGGCTGCGCGACGCGGGCTGGACCGTCGTGTGCGCGCCGCCGGGCACGCCGCTGGCGGAGCTGTGGCGGCAGGCGGAGGCACAGCGCAGCGGCGGCGGGGACGCCGCGGGGACGAAGACGGGGACATCGGGGATGTCGGGGATTTCGGGGGGCTGGTCATGAGCGGGCGCGGGCGGATGACGCTCTGCGCGCTGGCCGCCACCCTGATGGCGGCGGCGGCGCTGATTCCGCTGGTGACGGAGGCGGGCTGGTTCCTCCAGGCGGTCCTCCTGGTGGGTGTGCAGGCCGGGGTCGGGGCCCTGGCCCGCCGGGTGCCGCTGGCCAGGGCGCTGACCGTGGCCGTGCAGCTGGTGGTCTCGCTGGTGCTGCTGACCCTGATGTTCGCCGGGGGTCACGCGGTGCTCGGGTTCCTGCCGGGGCCCGACGCGGTCGGCGAGTTCGGCCGGCTGCTCAGCTCGGGGGCGGCGGACGTCAACCGGTACGCCATCCCGGCACCCGCCTCCGAGGGCATCCGGCTGATGCTGGTCGGCGGTGTGCTCATGATCGGCATCGCGGTGGACGCCCTCGCGGTGACCTTCCGCAGCGCGGCACCCGCCGGGCTGCCGCTGCTCGCCCTGTACTCGGTGGCCGCCGGCCTGTCCGGGGGCGGTGCGAGCTGGCTGTACTTCCTGCTGGCCGCCGCCGGGTACCTGCTGCTGCTCCTGGCCGAGGGCCGGGACCGGCTGTCGCAGTGGGGCCGGGTGTTCGGCGGGTCCGCGCCGAACCGGCTGCGGCAGAGCGTCGCCGGTCTGGAGACCGGCGGCAGCGCGCCGCTGGCCCCGGTCCGCACCGGCCGCCGGATCGGCGCGCTCACGCTGGGCGTCGCCCTGCTGGTCCCCGCCCTGCTGCCCACCCTGGACGGCGGTCTGCTCGGCGGCAGCGGCCCCGGGCGCGGCACCGGCTCGGGCGGCACCATCTCGGCGGTGAACCCGCTGGTCTCGCTCCAGGAGAGCCTGAACCAGCCGGTCGACCGCGAGGTGCTGCGCTACCGCACCACGGCGCAGCAGACGCAGGACCTGTATCTGCGGATCGTGGCGCTGGACCAGTTCGACGGGACGGCGTGGAAGTCGTCCGAGCGCAAGATCGGGGACGTCCCCGATCCGCTTCCGCCGCCCAAGGGCCTGAGCCCCGAGGTCCCGGTCACCGAGATCAGCACCAACATCCTGGCCGACCGGTCCTACGAGCAGAACTGGCTGCCGCTGCCCTTCCCCGCGACCAAGGTGAAGATCGGCGGGCGCTGGCGGTTCGAGCCGGAGGGCCGCACCCTGGTCGGCGACCGGGGGCAGACCACCAAGGGCGCCCGCTACGACGTCCGCAGCCTGGCCGTCCAGCCGACGCGGGAGCAGCTGGCGGCGGCCCCGGCCGCACCCGCCGACCTCCGCAAGGAGTACACCCGGGTGCCGGCGAACCTCCCGCCGGTGGTGAAGCGGACCGCCCTGGAGGTCACCAAGGACGCCTCCAACGACTACGAGCGGGCGGTCGCGCTCCAGAACTGGTTCTCCACCGACGGCGGTTTCACGTACGACACCCAGGTGAAGTCGGGCACCGGCTCGGAGGCCATCGCCCGCTTCCTGAAGGACAAGGAGGGCTTCTGCGTCCACTTCTCCTTCTCGATGGCGGCGATGGCCCGCACGCTGGGCATCCCGGCGCGGGTCGCGGTGGGCTTCACCCCGGGTACGGCGAAGTCGGACGGCACCATGTCGGTCGGTCTGCGGGACGCGCACGCCTGGCCCGAGCTGTACTTCGAGGGGCTCGGCTGGACCCGTTTCGAGCCGACCCCGACCCGTGGTTCGACCCCCGACTACACCCGGCAGGAAACCCCGTCGCAGGACCCGAGCGACTCGGCGCAGCCGACCACCGGTGCCTCGAACGAGCCGACCGCCTCCCCGCAGCCGACCGACAAGTGCTCGGCCGCCGACCGCAGGCTCGGCGAGTGCGGCCGGGAGGCGCAGGCGGGTCCGGTCGACCCGACCGACCGCGGCACCCCGACCGGTACGGTCGTGGCCGTCGCCGCGGGCGTGCTGGTGCTCCTCGTGCTGCCCCTGCTTCCCCTCTTGTGGCGGACCAGGGTGCGGGCGCGGCGGCTGGGTTCGGGCGGGCGTACGCCGTCGGACGCGGCGGACCGGACGCTGGCGGCCTGGCGGGAGATCAACGACTCGGCGTGGGACCTGGGCATCGCGCCCGACGGTTCCCAGACACCGCGCAGGACCGCGGCACGGATCGTCCGGCTGGGTTCGCTGGACGGCCCCTCCGCCGAGGCGGTGCACCGGACCGCCTCTGCGGTGGAGCAGGTGCTGTACGCACCGGTGCCGCAGGCGAGCGGCTCGCTGGTGGACGACGTGCACCGGGTACGGGCCGGGCTGCGGGACGCGGCGAGGGGCCGGACCAGGCTGCGCGCCCTGCTGCTGCCCCGCTCGGCCGTGCGGGTGGTGTGGGCGATTTCCGGCCGCGCCTCGGCGGTGCGGGAGCGGTGGAGCGGGAAGTGGGGGCGCTGGTCGGGCCCGCTGCTGAGGCGGGTGTCGCGCCAGCGGGGGTGAGGCGGGGGTGGGTTGGGGTGCGTTGTTCGCCCCCCCTGGGGCCGCGTTCAGGGGCGCGGAGCTGTTCGCCCCCGGGGGCCGCATTCAGGGGCGCGGGGACCCGCGCGAGCAACCGTGACGCACCCGCGCCTCCGCACCCGCCCCAGGAGGGCCCGCCACTCCAAGCCGCGGCGGCGCACACGCCCACGTACGCGCGAGGGGCGACCACCCCTCAGGTGGTCGCCCCTCGCGCGTAAAAGTGAGACGTCGGCGCACTCGCGCGCTACTGGCCGCCCTGTTCGTCGCGCCGGCGCTGCCAGCGTTCCTCTATGCGGTTCATCACCGAGCGGCGCTGCCTGGGCTGACGGCGGCCCGCGGGCGCCATGCCGGGAACGGGCTGCTCACCCGGTTTGGGAGCCTTGCGCCATCCGGTGACCGCGAGGACGGCGCAACCGAGCATGACAAGGAAACCGACGACGCTCACCCAGATTTCCTGGGCGACCATGCCGGCCATGAGGAGCGCGATACCCACCAGAAAGCCTGCGACCGCCTGGTAGACCCGTCGCCGGGTGTACGTACGCAGCCCGCTTCCCTCAAGCGCTGTCGCGAATTTGGGATCTTCGGCGTACAGCGCTCGCTCCATTTGCTCGAGCATTCGCTGCTCGTGCTCCGAGAGCGGCACGGAGTCCTCCTACTCGTCGGTCGCGGGGGGCGACCGGATGCGGCCCTTTCAGAATAGGCAGGGAATCGCCCCCGTGAAACCCGCCCTCTACGCCAATTCGCCAATCCGGGCCGCCGTGCCGGCTTGGCTGTTGAAGCGTGCATTCCCCAACGGCCGACCCGTCATGCCGACGGTGTCCCTCGATCATACGGGGCCCGGAGGCTGATCGGGGGGCCGGCGGCGGACTCCTTGCCCCTCACCTACCCGCCCTCGTCCCTGATCAGCCGCCGTGGCGGGGTCGTGGGTCCGGTCGGCGGCCGTTGCTCCGGACGGGCCGGGGGGCTAGCGGCCCTTGCCCTCGGCCCGCTTCTCGCCCAGTACGTGCAGCTGGGTGGCCACCGCGTGGAAGGCGGCCAGTTCGGCCGCCGCGGCCTCCAGCTTCATCAGGGCCTCCATCGCACCGGGCTCGGTGTCCACCAGGACGCCGGGGACCAGGTCCGCGAAGACCCGGACGCCGTGCACGGCGCCGACCTCGACGCCCGCGCCGTCGGCGAGGGCGCCGAGCTGCTCGGCGGTGAAGCGGCGGGGCACCGGGTCGCCCTCGCCCCAGCGGCCGGCCGGGTCGGTGAGGGCCTGGCGGGCCTCGTTGAAGTGGCCGGCCAGGGCGCGGGCGAGCACGGCGCCGCCGCTGCCGGCCGCGAGCAGGCTGAGGGTGCCGGAGGGGCGGAGCGCCGCCACCACGTTGCCCAGTCCCTCGGCGGGGTCGTCGACGTACTCCAGGACGCCGTGGCAGAGCACCGCGTCGTACCCCTCGCGCTCGACCACGTCGAACAGGCCCAGCGCGTCGCCCTGGACTCCGCTGACCCGGTCGGCGACCCCGGCCTCGGCCGCCCGGCGCTCCAGCGCGAAGAGGGCGTTGGGGCTGGGGTCGACCACGGTGACCCGGTGGCCGAGCCTGGCGACGGGCACCGCGAAGTTCCCGGTGCCGCCCCCGGTGTCGAGGATGTCCAGGGTGTCGCGGCCGGTCTCCTTGGCACGCTGGTCGAGAGCGTCCTTGAGGACCTCCCAGACCACGGCGGTACGCAGGGAGGCGCGGGGGCGCATCGGTTCCGACACGGCATTGACTCCTCGGGGAACGGTGCGGGCCTGAGCCCGCTGACAAGGCTCCGCCCAGCCTAATGGCCCCCGGACCCCGCCCAGGTCATCCCGCCTGCGCGGGGCCCGGTCCGCCCTCCCCGTGCGGCGGCGGCCCGGGGCGTGCGGCCGGGGTCGCGGCGGGGCCCGGCGACGGCGTCGCGGACGCCGCCGGGGCGGGTGGCGCCGGGTCCTCGGCACGGGCCCTGGGCAGCACGGGCTGCAGGACGAGCATCCGCTCGACCAGCCGGAGGAACATCGCCGCGTCGCGCACCAGGTCGTCGGCGTCCCGGGCGCTGGCGGCGCCCCGTATCCCCGCCTCCGCACGGGCCCTGCGCTCGGCTCCGGAGGCGAACAGGGCGCTCCACTCGGTCAGTTCGGGCGCGGTCTCCGGCAGCACCTCCCAGGCGCTGCGTATCCGCTGCCTGCGGCGCGGGGTGGTCTCGGGGCGGCCCCGGGCGGCCAGCACGGCGGCCGCGGTGCGCAGCGCGGCCAGGTGCGCGGTGGCGTACCGCTCGTTGGCGGCCTCGGTGACCGCGGCCTCCTCCAGGCCCGCGCGGGCCTGGGCGAGCAGGTCGAGGGCCGCGGGCGGCGCCGAGGCGCGGCGCAGTACGGGGTGGACATCGGCGTGGACACCAGCGCGAGTCATGACGAGCCTCCTGATCGTCGGGTAACGGCGCTGTGGCCGTATGTGCCCACTGTGAGGGACGCCACTGACAATCGGCCCTGAGCTGGGTCTTTGGTCCCGGGAAGGGAGGGCATACTTTTGAACTGACCGGTCAGTTCAAAAGTGGGGAGGGTGCGTGGACAGCCCGCACACGGGGACAGCAACCGCCGAGGGGGCCGCGGTCGACGCCGTGAACTTCGGCCTCAAGGGGCCGCGCGGCTGGGCCTTCCGGGGCGTGGACCTCTCCGCTCCGGCAGGGTCGTTCGTCGCGATCGAGGGCCCCTCCGGCTCGGGCCGCACCTGCCTGCTGCTCGCCCTGGCCGGACGCATGCGTGCCACCGAGGGACACGCCAGGGTGGGCGGTCTGCGGCTGCCGAAGAAGATGGCGGGGGTGCGCCGGATCAGCGCGCTGGGCCCGGTGACCTCGGTCAGCGAACTGGACCCCGCCTTCACCGTGAACGAGCACCTGCGCGAACGCGCGCTGCTGCAGCGCCGCCTGGACGGCCCGCTGCGCTCCCTGTTCCAGCGGCCCTCCGCGCGCCGGGCGGCCGCGCGGGCACGGATCGACACCGCGCTGAAGGCGGTCGGCCTGGACCTCGACACCCTGCCCAAGGGCGGACGGACCTCCGTGCGCGACCTGGAGCGGCTGGAGGGGCTGCGGCTGTCGGTGGGACTGGCGCTGATGGGTTCGCCCCGGCTGCTGGCCGTGGACGACGCGGACCTGAAGCTGTCCGACGCCGAGCGCGAGCTGGCCTGGGAGCTGCTGCGGTCGGTGGCGGCCGGCGGCACGACCGTCGTCGCGGTGTGCAGCGAACCGCCCGCCGACGCGCTGCGGGTCCGCCTGGGCGACGTACGCGAGGCGGCCGGGAAGCCGGGGACCGGGACGGGGCCCGGGGGCGGGCCCGTACCGGGCGGGCCGGAAACGAAGCAGGACATGACGCAGGACAGCAAGAAGGACTCGACCGAGGAGGGGGCGGCCGATGCGCTCGCCGAAACTGGCCGCGCTTGAGCTCAAGCGGTTCGGCAGGGGGAAGCTGCCGCGGGCCGCTCTGGTGGCGCTCCTGCTGCTGCCGCTGCTCTACGGCGCCCTGTACCTGTGGTCCTTCTGGGACCCGTACGGGCGGCTCGACAAGATTCCCGTGGCGCTCGTCAACGAGGACCAGGGGGCGACCGCCGGGGGCAAGAAGATCACCGCCGGTGACGAGATCACCGGGAAGCTGCTCGACAGCAAGGTCTTCGACTGGCAGGAGGTGAACGCGAAGGACGCCAAGGACGGTGTCGAGAGCGGCGCCTACTACCTGTCGCTGACCATGCCCTCCGACTTCAGCAAGCGGATCGCCTCCAGCTCCGGCGACTCCCCGGAGACCGGTGCGCTCCAGGTGGCCACCAACGACTCCAACAACTACATCGTCGGGCAGATCTCCCGCTCGGTGTTCTCCGAGGTGCGCACCGCGGCCTCCACGAACGCCTCGCGCGGCTTCCTCGACAAGATCTTCATCTCGTTCTCCGACATCCACGACGCGACCGCCAAGGCCGCCAAGGGCGCCAAGGACCTCGACGGCGGCATCGGCAAGGCGAAGAAGGGCTCCAAGGACCTCGCCAACGGGCTGAAGGACGCCAAGAAGGGCAGCGGCGACCTGTCCGGCGGCATCCGGAAGCTGGACACCGGCGCCGCCGACCTGGCGGCCGGCTCCAAGAAGGTCGCCGACGGTACGAAGCAGCTCGCGCAGAAGGTCAACGGGGTGGCCGGTCAGGTCCGCCCGTACCTGAAGGACGACGGCAAGTCGATCGCCCGTGCCGCGCAACTGGTCGCGGACTCCTCCAAGGCGGCCCGCCACCACCTGGACACCCTGGTCAAGGGCGCCCCGGTGGCCGCGGCCGACGCCCGCAAGGGCGCCCAGGACCTGGCCGCCGTGCACAAGCAGTTCTGCGAGAGCGCGGGCGGCGGGGCGAGTGCCCCGAAGGCGCCGTCCGCCGACGGGGCCGCCGCGGACGCACCGGACCCGGCCGCCGCCGAGGCGGCCCTCAAGGCGCGCGCCTGCCCCGTGCTCGCGCGCGGTGTCACCGCCGCGCAGAACGCCGCGAAGGTGGCCGAGGACGTCAACGCGATGGTCAGGGACAGCAAGGGCGAGCTGGCCACCCTGGACACCCGGCTCGCGGACCTCCAGTCCAAGTCGCAGGCCCTCGTCAAGGAGGCCCCGCACCTGGACGACGACCTCAAGGCCGCCGTCACCAAGGTCAACGCGCTGAACTCCGGCGCCCAGCAGGTCTCCCAGGGCGCCGCCAAGCTGCACACCGGCCTCGGCTCCGCCCGTACCGGCGCCAGCGACCTCGACAACGGCGTCGGCAAGCTGCGGACCGGCGCCAACGACCTGGACGGCGGGCTGTTCAAGCTCGCCGACGGCAGCGGCAAGCTGGCCGGCGGTCTGCACGACGGCGTGGACAGGATCCCGGACTACGACAAGGACTCCCGGGACAAGCGCACCGAGGTGATGGCCGACCCGGTCAAGCTGGCCTCGCAGTCGATGCACAAGGCGCCCAACTACGGCACCGGCTTCGCCCCGTACTTCATCCCGCTGTCCCTGTGGGTGGGTTCGATGGTGGCGTACATGCTGATCCAGCCGCTCAACCGGCGCGCCCTGGCCGCCGGGGCGTCCGCCTGGCGGATCGCCTTCGCGGGCTGGCTGCCGGTCGCGGCGCTCGGCCTGCTGCAGATCGCGGCACTGATGTCCGTACTGCACTTCGCCCTGGGGCTGGAGATGGCCCGCCCGGCCGGCACCATCGCCTTCCTCGCCCTGGTGACCTGCTGCTTCTCGGCGATCGTGCAATGGCTGAACGCGCGGTTCGGCGCGGCGGGCCGGATCCTGGTGCTGGCGGTGCTGATGCTCCAGCTGACGTCGGCGGGCGGCACGTACCCGGTGCAGACGTCGCCGACGTTCTTCAACGCGATCCACCCGTTCCTGCCCATGACGTACGTCGTCGAGGGGCTGCGCAGGCTGATCTCGGGCGGCGGTCTGGAACCGGTCTGGACGGGCAGCGTCGTGCTGGCCGCCTTCACCGCCGGGGCGCTGGCCCTCACCGCGCTGTCCGCGCGCCGCAAGCAGGTCTGGACGCTGGACAGACTCCACCCCGAGCTCAGCCTGTGAGAATCAACGCCATGGACAGCAGCAGCACGCGGCGCCGCAACACCCGGCAGAAGCTCTACGAGGCGGCCGTGACTCTCATCGCGGAGAAGGGCTTCTCCTCCACCACCGTGGAGGAGATCGCCGAGCGGGCTGGGGTCGCCAAGGGCACCGTGTACTACAACTTCAAGAGCAAGAGCGAGCTCTTCGAGGAGCTGCTGCGGTACGGCGTCGGCCTGCTGACCGCCTCCCTCCAGGAGGCGGCGGACGCCACCAGGGCCGGCGGCGGCAGCAAGGTCGAGTCCCTGGACGCGATGATCAGGGCGGGCCTGCAGTTCATCCACCGCTACCCGGCCTTCACCCAGCTGTACGTCGCCGAGCTGTGGCGCACCAACCGGGCGTGGCAGTCCACACTGCTGGTGGTGCGTCAGCAGGCGGTCGCGGTGGTGGAGACGGTCCTCGCGGAGGGCGTCGCGGACGGCGAGCTGAGCGAGGAGATCGACATCCCGCTGACCGCGGCGGCACTGGTCGGGATGGTGCTGGTGGCGGCGCTGGACTGGCAGGCCTTCCAGAGCGAGCGCTCGCTGGACGACGTCCACTCGGCGCTGTCGCGGCTGCTGCACGGACGGGTGGGCGGCGACCTGCGCTGAACGCCCGGCCGGGATACGGGGGCTCGCGGCCCCCGGCCCGGCGGGCCGCGGTCCCGGCCCTGGGCCCGGAAGGCTCCGGCCCCCGGTCCGGACATGAGGAACACCGGTGCGGGGGGGGGGGGGGGCCCCCCCCCCCCCCCCCCCCCGGGGGGTGGGCCCCGGGGCCCCGGGGGGGGGGGGGGGGCCCGGGGCCCCCGCCGGGGCGGGGGCCCCCGCGCGCCCCCCCCGGCGGCCCCCCCCGCCCGGGGGCGCCGGGCCCCGGCCGGGGCCCGGGCCCCCCCCCCCCCCCGGCCCCGCCCCCGCCCCGGGGGGGGGGGGTGCCGCCCCCCCCCCCCCCCCCCCCCCCCACCGGTGCGTTTCCCCCGTGCTCCCCGTTGTGTCCGGGGTCCCGCGCCGCTTCCGCCGCCCCGTGTCGGCGGTCTCGGCGCGGTGCCCCTTCCGTGACCCCCACTCTTCCGTCTGCGCTGGTGGGGCCCATCCGCACACCTACTCATCTCTCCTTCTAGGTACGGATACTCAGACCTGTGTGCTCAACCCCATCCCCGCGAGGACACGACTGGTTACGATCGCGTCCGTGTCCGTACTCCCCCTTGTCTTCACCAGCGGCTGGGCCAGCGGGATCAACGCCTACGCGGTGGTCCTCCTCCTCGGCATATTCGGCGCGACCGGCCTTTCGGACGAGGTGCCTGCCGCGATGCAGCGCACCGACGTCATGGTCGTCGCGGGCGTCCTCTTCCTGATCGAGGCGGTGAGCGACAAGATCCCGTACCTGGATTCGGTGTGGGACGCCGTGCACACCGTCGTCCGGCCGGTCGCGGGCGCGGTGGTCGGCGCGCTGCTGGCGGGGCAGAACGGGTCGCTGCCGGAGATCACGGCGGGCGCGGTGGGCGGCTCGACCGCGCTGGTCAGCCATCTGATCAAGGCCGGTACGCGGATGGCGGTGAACACCTCGCCCGAACCCTTCAGCAACATCGCGGTGAGCGTCCTGGAGGACCTGGGCGTCGCGGCGGTCATCACCTTCGCCATATTCCATCCGGTCGCGGCGGCCGTCGTCGTGGCGGTGCTGCTGGTGGCGGGTCTGGCGATACTGCTCTTCCTGGCCGGCCGGATCCGCCGGTTCTGGCGCCGGCGGGCAGAGCGCCGGGCGGAGAAACGCCTGGCGGAGGCGGGTGTGCGCCCTCCGGGCTGAGCTGCCGGGGCGGCCCGCGGGGGCCGATAGGGTCACCTGCATGGCACGGATTGTGGTGATCGGCGCCGGGCTCGGCGCGATGGCGACCGCCGCCCGGCTGGCCGTGGCCGGCCACCGGGTGACGGTGTACGAGCGCGGACGGACGTACGGCGGTGCGACGGGCCGGCTGGAGCGGGACGGGTTCGGCTTCGACACGGGCCCCGGCCTGGTGCATCTGCCCGCCGTCTATCGCGACGTGTTCGTGAAGACCGGCAAGGAACCCCTCGAAGCCCTCGTCGACATGGCCCAGGTGGACCCGGCCGTGCGGCACTTCTTCCCCGACGGCACCGCGGTGTCGCTGCCCAACGCCTCGCGCGGCGGCGTCGTCGCCGCGCTGGAGGAGGCGCTCGGCGCGGGCCTCGGCGAGCGCTGGGGCGAGTTCATGAACCGGGCCCGGGACGCCTGGGACCGCACCCGGCGCCCGCTGCTCGAAGAACCCCTGCGCGCCGACCCGCGGGTCCTCGGCCGCGACCCCTACCCCGCGGTGCGCGTCAAGCGGCTGCTGCGCCGCGACCGGCAGGCCGGCACGCTCGCCGAGGTGGCCGCCTGGGAGCTGGCCGATCCGCGGCTGGCGGCCCTGCTGGAGAGTTACGCCCTGTCCTACGGGCTGGACCCGCGCGACGCCCCCGCATCGGCCGCCGTGCTGCCCTACCTGGAGCAGACCTTCGGCAGCTGGTACGTGGCCGGGGGCACCCGGGAGCTGGCCCGTGCGCTGTACGAGCGGTGCCTGGCGCGGCGGGTGGAGTTCGTGTTCGGCGCCGAGGCGGTGTCGGTCGTGGAGAAGGACGGCCGGGCGGCGGGTGTGGAGCTGGCCGACGGGACGGTCACCGAGGCGGACTCGGTGGTGGCCGCCGTGCCACCGGAGCGGCTTTCCGCGCTGCTCGGCGGGCGGGCCGGGCCGGGGCAGGAGCCGGCGCGTGGGGCCGTTGGCGGCCCCGCGCCGGTGGTGGCGGGCCGGGTGCGGGTGTTCCTGGCGCTCGACGGGGCGCGGGAGGCCGGGGCCGTGCACCGCAGCGTGGTGCACTCGGCGCGTCGCGAGGGCGAACTCCAGGAGGTCTTCGGCCGGTCCGGCCCGCCGCCCGGGTCCTCCGGTGAGGGGCTCGCGCCGACCGTGTGGGTCGACCGCCCCGACGACCCGGCGCTGCGGCCGGACGACGGTCACGAGGCGGTGGTGCTCACCGCGGCCGCACCGGTGGCCGGCAGGGAGTACGACTGGGCGGCGCCGGGGCTCGCGGAGGCGTGGGCGGACCGGATGGTGGCCGCGGCGGGGCGCGCGGTGCCGGGGCTCGGCGAGCGGATCCGGTGGCGGGAGGTGCGGACGCCGGCCGACACGGCGGAGGTGACCGGTGCGGCCGGGGGCGCGGTGCCGGCGCCGGCGCTGGCCGGGCGGGAGGGACGGTTCCTCGCCCCGGGCAACACGACGCCGCTGGACGGGCTGTACGTGGCCGGCGGGTGGGCGCATCCGGGGGGCGGGGCGGCCCACGCGGGGATGTCGGGGGCGCTGGTGGCGGGGTTGATCGTGGAGGGGGAGGGGTTTCGGGGGTCGCAGTGAGGGGCCCTTGGGCGGGCGGCGGGGCGGTGGTGAGGGGTGGTGCGGGGGGGCGTCGCGGCGGTGAGGGTGTGCGGCGGGGGGGCGGGGCCGGGCGGGGCCCGGTGTGCGGCTCCGCCGGGGGCCGCCCCCTTGCCCGCCCGTTCCGCCCCCGGGGGCGGCCCCGCCGCCCCCGGGGGCGGGGGCGGGGTGGGAAAACATGCGGCTCCGCCGCCCAAGGGGGCTCGGGCCGGGGTGGGTCAGTAGCGGTATTGGGTGTTGGGGTCGTAGGTGGGGTGGGGGTGGGCGGCGGGTTGTTGGGGGGGTTCCGGGGCGAGCGGCTGTTCGCCGTCGCGCTGGTGCGGGACCCACACCCCGCCGGGCGGCGTCTCGCCCGGGTAGTTCTCCGCGTACGGGCCCGGGTACATCTGCTGCTGCCCGCCGTACGAGTCGTACTCGCCTCCCCCGCCGTACGCCTGGGTGCCGATGTACGGGTCGGAGTACGCCGCGTAGCTCTGCTGCCCGGTGTCGTACGTGCTGTAGGACCCGGTGTCCTGGCCCTGGCCGCCGCCCGGCCCGTAGCCGGGGAAGGTGCCGGTGGCGAAGTCGTCGTATCCCTGTGCCTGGTGGTCGGCGGACTGCGCCGGGGCGTAGGACGCCGCGGTGTCGTAGCCGCCGTACTGGCCCGATTCGTCCGGCAGTTGCTGCTGCGGCGCGTAGGCCGGCGGCTGGCCCTGTCCGGTCGTGTCGAAGCCGTGCGTCCCGTCGAACCCGGTACCGGCCGGCTCGCTCTGCGCGCCGTACTCCAGGTCGGAGACCTGGAGCGTCGGCTGCTGCTCGGCGGCCTCGCCGCGGCCCTTGCGGCGCTTGCTGGCGCCCGGGTTGCCGCCGATCGCCCAGCCCGTGGAGAAGCCGCGGCGGAAGGACAGCGTGACGTACGTCTGGCCGACCGCGAAGGCGACCGCGCCCGCCCCGATGACCAGGACGGACGGCAGCAGCACCCCGATCACGACGACGGCGAAGCCCGCGAAGGCGAGCACCCGCCAGCGCAGCCGCGCCTTGTACTGCAACAGCACTTCGCCGAGCAGCCACAGCGCGACCACGCCGAATGCGATGTAGAGGACCGTCCAGCCCATGTACGCCCCTCTCCTGCGGCCGCTGTTCCCCTGCTGGAACACGACGGCGCGAGTACAGCTGTGATGACTGCTACGCCTGCGCCGGAGATGACGCCTGCTCGTGCAGTCCGAGATTCTCGTGGATTTCGAGCGTCGCCGTCGAGTTGTTCAGCGTGATGAAGTGCATTCCCGGTACACCTTCGGCAAGCAGCGTCGCGCAGAACTCGGTGGCGAACTCGATGCCAATGGAGCGTACAGCGGCCGGATCGTCCTTGACCGCGAGGATCCGTTCTTTCACGGCGTCCGGGAAATGCGCGTTGCTGAGCTGCGGCAGCCGGTCGAGCTGTTTGACCAGCGTGACGGGCATCACCTCGGGGATGATGGGCGTCTCGCAGCCGGCCGCCTGGACGCGGTCGCGCATCCGCAGATAGCTCTCCGGCTCGAAGAACATCTGGGTGATGGCGTAATCGGCACCGGCCCGGCACTTGTCCACGAAGTGGCGGATGTCGGACTCCCAGTTCTCCGAGCGCGGGTGCATCTCGGGGAATGCGGCGACGCCGACGCAGAAGTCGCCGGACTCCTTGATGAGTTCGACGAGTTCGGCGGCGTACGTCACCCCTTCGGGGTGCCGGACCCACTCGCCCATCGGGTCGCCGGGCGGGTCGCCGCGCACCGCGAGGATGTTCCTGATCCCGGCGTCCGCGTACTGCCCGACCATGTTGCGCAGCTCGGCCACCGAGTGGTCGACGGCGGTGAGGTGCGCGACCGGCGTGAGAGTGGAGTCGGAGGCGATCTTCTGGGTGGCCTTGACGGTTCCCTCGCGGGTGGAGCCGCCCGCTCCGTAGGTCACGGAGACGAAACTGGGGGCCACCGCCTCGACCCGGCGCAGGGCGTTCCAGAGGTTCTGCTCACCCTTCTCGGTCCTGCGGGCCGAGAATTCGAAGGAAATCGACGTCTTTCCGGTCTCCAGCAGCTCACGCACCGTAAGGGCGCGGTCTGATCTGGTGGAAGCTGTGCCAAGGGCCATGCGGAGAGGTTAGCCAGCGGCACGGCGGACCCCCAACCAAGTGGCCGACAAAGGTCCGTTATGCCGGGTTCTTGTCCACCCTTCGGACAGTTATTCAGCCACGTGCGGCTGGTTGTCGACGGTGGCCCTGATCCGCCGGGCGGGTTACGACCTGATCCGCCGGGCGAGTTCGGCCGCGGCCGCGGCCGGGTCGGCGGCCTCGGTGAGGGCCCTGACCACCACGATCCGGCGCGCGCCCGCCGCGAGCACCTCGTCGAGGTTGCCCGCGTCGATGCCGCCGATGGCGAACCAGGGGCGGGGCTGGTCGAGGGAGGCGGCGTAGCGCACGAGGTCCAGGCCCGGGGCGTACCGGCCGGGCTTGGTGGGGGTGGGCCAGCAGGGTCCGGTGCAGAAGTAGTCGACGCCCTCCTCGGCGACGGCGGCGTCCACCTCGGACTCGGCGTGCGTGGAGCGGCCGATCAGGACGTGGTCGGGGGTGGCCCCGAGGATGGCGCGGGCGGCGGGCACCGGCAGGTCGCCCTGGCCGAGGTGGAGGACGTCGCTGCCGATGGCGTGGGCCACGTCGGCGCGGTCGTTGACGGCGAGCAGCTTGCCGTGCCGGCGGCAGGCGTCGGCGAACACCGCGAGGTGCTCCAGCTCCTCGCCCGCCTCCATGCCCTTGTCACGGAGCTGGACGACGTCGACGCCGGAGGAGAGCACGGCGTCCAGGAAGGCGGGCAGGTCCCCCTGCTCCTTGCGGGCGTCCGTGCAGAGGTAGAGCCGGGCGTCGGCGAGCTGCTCGCGAGGCGTGGGCATGGTGCGGTGTCCCCCCGTGGTGTGTGCACGGGTGTTCCCCGTACGTCGTGAGCGGCGGGGGCACGGGCCCGGGGCGGCCCGGGTCCGTGCCCCGCCGTACTGCGGAGCGGTGTCGTGGTGCGCCGCTCCGCCGTGGCGCGGTGCGGTCGCGTCAGAGGGCGAGCGCCTGGGCGCGGCGCTTCACCTCCGTGCCGCGATTCTCGCTCAGGGCCTGCGCGGGGGTGCCGGGCAGGGTCGGGTCGGCGGTGAAGAGCCACTCCAGCATCTCCGTGTCGGAGAAGCCGTCGTCCTTCAGGACCGTCAGCAGGCCGGGCAGACCCTTGACGATCTTGGTGCCGTCGATGAAGGCGGCGGGCACCTGGAGCGCGCGGTTCTCTCCGCGCCGGACGGCGATGAGCTGTCCTTCCTTCACCAGCTGGCGCACCTTCGTCACCTCCACGTCGAGCATCTCCGCGATGTCGGGGAGGTGGAGCCAGGCGGGGACGAGGGCATCGATCTTTGCGTCAATCTCGGTCACAGGACAAGCGTGCCATCCAGGACTGACAGCCGGTAACCGGGTCTGCCCGAAATGGTCCGTTCCGGCAGTTTCCCGCCACCGCGCCTACGCCTTCCTGACGGCCGATTTCAGCGGTACGGAGGGGTCGGCGGCCAGCGCCGGGTCGAGGGCGGCGCCCGCCTCGATCAGCTTGCGCCCCTGTGCGAGGTCGCGCGGGCGGCCCACCGCGAGCAGCGCCACCAGCGCCCCCTCGCGCAGCCAGCACACCGACCAGGAGGGGCTGGCGGGGTCGCCGCGCCACACCATGTCGTCGGCGTCCGCGTGGTGGCCCGCGTACTGCACGAAGCGGCCGAACTGCTCGGACCAGAAGTAGGGCACCGGGTCGTAGGCCAGGGGGGCTGCGCCGAGGATGTTCGCGGCGACCGTGCGGGGCCCCTGGAGGGCGTTGTCCCAGTGGTGGACGAGCAGGCGCCTGCCGTAGCGGCGGGAGGGGAAGGAGGCGCAGTCGCCGACCGCGTACACGTCGGGGGCGCTCGTGCGCAGGTGCGCGTCGGCGGTGACGGAGCCGTCCGGGCCCAGTTCGACGCCGGAGCCCTCCAGCCAGGCGGTGGCGGGTCTCGCCCCGATGCCGACGACGACGGCGGCGGCCGGCAGGCGGCTGCCGTCGGCGAGCAGCACGGCGCCGTCCTCCACCGCGGCCACCCGGGCGTGGGTGCGCAGCTCGGCCCCGCCCTCGGCGTACCAGTCGGCCATCGGGGCGGCGATCCGGGCGGGCATGGTCCCGGCGAGCGGCCGGTCGGCGGCCTCCACGACGGTCACCCGGCAGCCGGCCTCGCGGGCGGCCGTGGTGAACTCGGCGCCGATCCAGCCCGCGCCGACCACCACCACGTCGCTCTGCGCGTCCAGCACCGGCCGCAGCCGCTGGGCGTCGTCCAGGGTGCGCAGCAGGTGCACGCCGGGGACGCCGACGGTGCCCGGCAGGGTGATGGGGTCGGCGCCGGTGGCCAGGACCAGGCTGTCGTACGCGAGGGGGCCGGTGAGGGTGTCGATCTCGTGGTCCGCCGGGCGCACGCCGGTCACCTCGCAGCCCAGCCGCAGTTCGACGCCGAGCGCCTCGAAGTCGACCTCGAAGGCCGAGCCGTCGGCCTTGCCGAGCAGGACGGCCTTGGACAGCGGCGGCCGGTCGTAGGGCCGGTGCCGTTCGGCGCCGATCAGCACGAGGGCTCCGTCGAAACCCTGCTCGCGCAGGGCCACCGCGGTCTGCACCCCGGCCATGCCCGCGCCGACGACGACGATTCGCTTCTGCTCGCTCACCCGACCACCTTAGTTATCTGACGCTCCGTCAGGACAGTGGGCCCCCGGCCGGGTCCCCTCCGGCCGGGGCGTCCCCGACCAGGAGTTCCTCGACCGTGCTCGTCCCACTGCCCTCCTGTGACTCCCATGCCCAGCTCTCCTCCAGCCGAACTCTGCCGTCGGCCGTGAGTACGACCGTGGAAAGGCAGTGGCCGGACGAGGTGGTGCCGTCCGTCTTCAGCTGTACGTACCGGAAGTCCAGGCGGTCCCCCGCGCGCGTGCCCACCAGATGTCCCCGCACGACGTCGCCGCCCGCGTAGTCGGCCCAGATCAGGCCGTCCCGCTCGTGGTACGTGAACCGGGTACGGGTGCCGACCTGCCCGGGGGCCTGGTCGGCGACCGGGGCGAGGAGGAGACCGTCGAGCGAACGGGGCACGGGGGACGCTCCCTTACAGCTTGTTGAAGCCAAGGATTAGGCTGGCCACCGTAAACCACCCCCGGGGGACCCTTCGCGGTAGCCCCGGCAGAACAGAAGACCGCACTCACGGGAGCCCGGCGGACCGGGCTGAGAGGGAGGCTGCCACCGCCTCCGACCGTACGAACCTGATCCGGGTCATGCCGGCGAAGGGAGGGGCTGGACGCCCATGCACACCTCTGTCGGAAGGCAGCCGTACGACGTCCTGGTCGTCGGCGGCGGCATCATCGGCCTGGTCACCGCCTGGCGGGCCGCACAGCGCGGGCTGCGCACCGCGCTCGCCGACCCCGAACCGGGCGGCGGGGCCGCCCGGGTGGCGGCCGGAATGCTCGCCGCCGTCACCGAACTCCACTACGGCGAGCAGACCCTGCTCGGCCTCAACCTCGCCTCCGCGCGCCGCTATCCGGCCTTCGTCGCCGAACTGGAGGAGGCGAGCGGCCGGGACACCGGCTACCGCACCTGCGGCACGCTGGCCGTCGCCCTGGACGCGGACGACCGGTCCCACCTGCGCGAACTGCACGCGCTGCAACGGCGGTGCGGGCTGGAGTCGGAGTGGCTGAGCGGGCGCGAGTGCCGCCGCCTGGAGCCGATGCTCGCCCCCGGGGTGCGCGGCGGGCTGCGGGTGGACGGCGACCACCAGATCGACCCGCGGCGGCTGGCCGACGCCCTCGTGACGGCCTGCGAACGCGCCGGGGTCGCCCTGTACCGGCTGGCGGCCGAGCGGCTGTCCGTCGCCCGGGAGCGGGCCACGGGCGCGGTCCTGGCCGACGGCACCGAGATCGTCGCCGACCAGGTGGTACTGGCCGCCGGGAGCCTCAGCGGGCGGCTCGCCGGGGTGCCCGCCGAGGCGCTGCCGCCGGTGCGCCCGGTCAAGGGCCAGGTGCTGCGGCTGACCGTGCCGCCCGCGTACGCGCCGTTCCTCAGCCGGACGGTACGGGCCGTGGTCCGCGGCAGCCACGTCTACCTGGTGCCGCGCGAGAACGGCGAACTGGTCGTCGGCGCCACCACCGAGGAACTCGGCTGGGACACCACCGTCACCGCGGGCGGCGTGTACGAGCTGCTGCGCGACGCGCACGAGCTGGTCCCCGGCATCACCGAGCTCCCGCTCACCGAGACCCTGGCCGGACTGCGCCCCGGCTCCCCCGACAACGCCCCGCTGCTCGGCCCGACCGCCCTGCCCGGTCTGCTGCTGGCCACCGGGCACTACCGCAACGGGGTGCTGCTGACGCCGGTCACCGGGGACGCCATGGCGGACGTGCTGACCTCGGGCGAACTGCCCGACGCGGTACGCCCGTTCACCCCCCGCCGGTTCGCCCCGGCCCCGTCGCCTTCGCCCGTACCCGAGGAGCAGCCCGCATGAGCCCTACGACAGCCCTGGCCGTGTCCGTGAACGGCGAGCGGCGGGAACTGGCCGCGGGCACGACCCTCGACACCGTCGTCGCCTCGCTCACCCGCGCGCACGCGGGCGTGGCCGCGGCGCTCAACGAAACCGTGGTCCCGCGCGGCCGGTGGGCGGACACCGCCCTGGCCGACGGCGACCGCGTCGAAGTACTCACCGCGGTCCAGGGAGGCTGAACCGGCATGGCCGACGATCTCTTCGAACTGGGCGGCGTCACCTTCTCGTCCCGGCTGATCATGGGAACGGGCGGGGCGCCCAGCCTGGAGGTGCTGGAGCGGTCGCTGATCGCCTCCGGCACCGAGCTGACGACGGTGGCGATGCGGCGGCTGGACCCGTCCGTGCAGGGCTCCGTCCTCTCCGTCCTGGAACGGCTCGGCATCCGTGTGCTGCCCAACACCGCGGGGTGCTTCACGGCCGGCGAGGCGGTGCTGACGGCCCGCCTGGCCCGCGAGGCGCTGGGGACGGACTGGGTGAAGCTGGAGGTCATCGCGGACGAGCGGACCCTGCTGCCGGACCCGGTGGAACTGCTGGACGCGGCCGAGACCCTGGTCGACGACGGCTTCACGGTCCTGCCGTACACCAACGACGACCCGGTGCTGGCGCGCAAGCTGGAGGACGCGGGGTGCGCGGCGGTGATGCCGCTGGGGTCGCCGATCGGCTCCGGGCTCGGCATCCGCAACCCGCACAACTTCGAGCTGATCGTGGAGCGGGCCGGGGTGCCGGTGATCCTCGACGCCGGGGCGGGGACCGCGTCGGACGCGGTGCTGGCGATGGAGCTGGGGTGCGCCGGGGTGATGCTGGCCTCCGCGGTGACGCGGGCGCAGGAGCCGGAGCTGATGGCGGGGGCGATGCGGCACGGGGTGGAGGCGGGGCGGCTGGCGTACCGGGCGGGGCGGATTCCGCGGCGCCGCTTCGCGCTGGCTTCGTCGCCGGAGGGGGGCGTGGCGGTGTTCGACCCGGAGCGGCCGGCGTTCTGAGGGGACGCGTGGGGCAGGGGGTTGGGGGCTCGGAGGCAGGGGCGGGTTCGCCGGGGCGTCCGGGGCGGGAGAGGTGCGGCTCCGCCGGGGGCCGCCCCCTTGCCCGCCCGTTCCGCCCCCGGGGGCGGCCCCGCCGCCCAAGGGGGCGGGGGTGGGCTGTTACAGGTCGGCTTCAGTACGGGAGCGGGGCCCTCACCCAGTCCGCCCCACGACCTGCGGCTCGTAGACTCCCTCCGTGGACACGACCCTTCAGGACCCCCTCGTCGGGCATCTGCTCGACAGCCGCTATCGCGTCGAGGCACGCATCGCCGTCGGCGGGATGGCCACGGTCTACCGGGCCGTCGACACCCGCCTCGACCGCGTGCTCGCCCTCAAGGTGATGCACCCCTCCCTCGCGGCGGACGACACCTTCGTGGAGCGCTTCATCCGCGAGGCGAAGTCCGTCGCCCGGCTCGCGCACCCCAATGTGGTCGGGGTGTTCGACCAGGGCACCGACGGGTCCTACGTCTACCTGGCGATGGAGTACATCGCCGGCTGCACCCTGCGGGACGTGCTGCGCGAGCGCGGCGCCCTCCAGCCCCGGGCCGCCCTCGACATCCTGGAGCCGGTGCTCGCCGCGCTCGGCGCCGCCCACCGGGCCGGTTTCGTGCACCGCGACATGAAGCCGGAGAACGTCCTGATAGGGGACGACGGCCGGGTGAAGGTCGCCGACTTCGGTCTCGTACGGGCCGTGGACACGGTCACCAGCACCACGGGCTCCGTCCTCGGCACCGTCTCCTACCTGGCCCCCGAGCAGATCGAGCACGGCACCGCCGACACCCGCGCCGACGTGTACGCGTGCGGCGTGGTCCTGTACGAGATGCTGACCGGCGCCAAACCGCACTCCGGCGGCACCCCCGCCCAGGTCCTCTACAAGCACCTCAACGAGGACGTCCCGCCGCCCTCGGCCGTCGTCCCCGGGCTCGCCCTCGAACTGGACGAGCTGGTGGCCGGTGCGACCGTCCGCAACCCCGAGGCCCGCCCGTTCGACGCGGTCGCGCTGCTCGGGCAGGCCCAGGAGGCGCGGGCCGCGCTGACCGAGGACCAGCTGGACCTCGTACCCCCGCAGGCGAAGGGCGCGGCCCCGCCGGAGGGATCCGATCCGGAGGAGCGGACCAGCGTGATTCCGCGCACGCTCCCCACCGAGCAGCACACCAGCCGGCTGCGGATGCCGCTGCCCGAGGAGCCGGAGGAGCCCCGGCGGCGCGCCGGACGCACCGGGCGCGGCGCGGCGCGCGACCGGCGCCGGCTGCTCGTCCTCGTCGTCGGCGTACTGCTGCTCCTGGGCATCGGCACCGGCGTCTGGTACATCAACTCCGGCCAGTTCACCAAGGTCCCGCTGCTGCTCAGCCAGTCCGAGAGCGGTGCCCGCGAGAAGCTGGACGCGGCGGGGCTGGACGTGAAGAAGGTGGAGCGGAAGTTCAGCGACACCGTCACGCGCGGCTCCGTCATGGACAGCGAGCCCGCCCCGGGCGCCCGCATCCGCACCAACGGCTCGGTGACCCTGGTCGTCTCGCGCGGTCCCGAGATCGTGAAGGTGCCCGACCTCAAGCGGATGCCGCTGGAGAAGGCGAAGAGCACGCTGAAGGACGCGGGGCTGGCGCCCGGCGTGGTGACCAGGGCGTTCAGCGAGGACGTCCCGCTGGGCACCGTCATCAGCACGGACCCGCGGGCAGGCACCGGCCGCTCCCCCGACACCGCGGTCGCGATCGTGGTCAGCAAGGGTTCCCCGGTGGACGTCCCCGAGGTGACCGGCCAGAGCGTCGACGACGCCACCCGCACCCTCGAAGGCCTCGGCCTCAAGGTCGATGTCGCCCCCGACCAGGTCAACTCCCCCGCGGAGGCGGGCAAGGTGGGCCGCCAGTCGGTGCCCGCGGGCACCCGGCTCGGCGAGGGCGAGCGCGTCACGCTCACCGTCTCCAAGGGCCCCCGGATGCTCCCGGTGCCCGACGTCCTCGGCAAGCACGCCGACGAGGCGACCCGCATCCTCAAGGCGGCGGGCTTCGAGGTGCAGGTGGACCGGCCGCTGCTGTCCTTCAGCAAGGTGATCGACAAGCAGTCGGTGGAGGGCGGCGGCCAGGCGGCCGAGGGCAGCACCATCACCATCACGACGAAGATCCTCTAGCTCGTCCGGCCGCTCCCGGGCCATTCCCCGGCGGCTCCGGGTCCGCCGGGGAGCGAGGGCCGTACGGGCGGGGCGGCGGCCGTGCGGCATCCTGGAGGGCGATGAGCACCCGAGAGACTTCCGCAGAATTCGCCGACCGGTTCCCCGCCGCCGCCCCGGCCTCCCGCAACCCCGTCGGCGGGCACGTCCCGGTGGCCGGCGGGCTCGCCGCCACCGGGCTGCCGTACGCCCGCGAGATGGGCGCCGAGACCGTCCAGGTCTTCGTCGCCAACCCGCGCGGCTGGGCCACCCCGGCGGGGAATCCGGCGCAGGACGAGGCCTTCCGGGACGCCTGCGCCGCCGAGCGCGTCCCGGCCTACGTCCACGCCCCGTACCTGATCAACTTCGGTTCGCACACCGAGGCCACCGTCGAGAAGTCCGTGGAGTCCCTGCGGCACTCGCTGCGCAGGGCCCGTGCCATCGGTGCGCTCGGGGTGGTCGTGCACACCGGCTCGGCGACCGGCGGACGGCCTCGCGAGGAGGCGTACGCGCAGGTCAGGGAGCACATGCTGCCGCTGCTCGACGAGCTGACCCACGACGACGACCCGTACCTCCTGCTGGAGTCGACGGCCGGCCAGGGCTTCTCGCTCTGCTCGCGCACCTGGGACTTCGGCCCGTACTTCGAGGCACTGGACGCGCACCCCAAGCTTGGCATCTGTCTGGACACCTGCCACATCTTCGCCGCCGGGCACGACCTGGCGGGCCCCGGCGGCATGAAGCAGACCCTCGACCTGCTGGTGGACACCGTCGGCGAGAACCGGCTGAAGCTGATCCACGCCAACGACTCCAAGGACGTCACCGGCGCCCACAAGGACCGCCACGAGAACATCGGCTCCGGGCACATCGGCAGCGAGCCGTTCCGCGAGCTGTTCACGCACCCGGCGACCGCGGGGGTGCCGCTGGTGATCGAGACGCCGGGCGGCAAGGAGGGGCACGCGGCGGACGTGGCCCGGCTGAAGGAGCTGCGCGAGGGGCCGTGACCGCGTTCCCCCGCGAGAGCGCCCTTGAGGAATACCCTTAGGGGGTATACGGTTCCGGTTTCGGCAAGGACCGCCGCCCGAGGCTGGGGGCACACCATGCAGCACGGCGAACAGCACACGTCACACGGAACGCACGGACCGCACGCCGGTCACGAGCAGCCCCCGCACGGCTCCGGCACCGGCCCCCGCGGCGGCGCGTCCTGGCGCACGGCCGCGCAGGCCACCCTGCACTGCCTCACCGGGTGCGCCGTCGGCGAGGTGCTCGGGATGGTGATCGGCACCGCGTTCGGCTGGGGCAACGCCCCCACGATGGTCCTCGCGATCGTCCTGGCCTTCTTCTTCGGCTACGCGCTGACCCTGCGCGGCATCCTGCGGGCCGGCGTCGGCCTCAGGACCGCCTTCGGGGTCGCGCTGGCCGCCGACACGCTGTCGATCGCCGTGATGGAGCTGATCGACAACGGAGTGATCGTCCTGTGGCCCGGCGCGATGGACGCCCAACTGTCGGACGCCCTGTTCTGGGGCGCGCTCGCGGCGTCCCTCGCGCTGGCCTTCGTGGTCACCACGCCGGTCAACCGGTGGATGATCGGCCGCGGCAAGGGGCACGCGGTGGTCCACCAGTACCACCACTGACCGCGGGCCGCGCGCGATACGCGCGAGAGACCCGGCGGGCGCGCCCTACAGCTCGGGGCCCTCGCCCGGCTCCTCCTGGTAGGAGTACCGCTGCTCACGCCACGGGTCGCCGATGTTGTGGTAGCCGCGCTCCTCCCAGAAGCCGCGGCGGTCGGCCGTCATGTACTCGATGCCGCGGACCCACTTGGGGCCCTTCCAGGCGTACAGGTGCGGCACCACCAGGCGCAGCGGGAAGCCGTGCTCGGCGGTGAGCAGCTCGTCGCCCTTGTGCGTGGCGAAGATGGTGCGCTCGGAAGTGAAGTCCTCGATACGGACGTTGGCGCTGTAGCCGTACTCGGCCCACACCATGACGTGCGAGACGCCGGGCGCGGGCGGGGCCAGTTCCAGGATCGTACGGGCGGCGACGCCACCCCATTCGGCCCCCAGCATGCTGAATTTCGTCACGCAGTGCAGATCGGCCACGACCGTGTCGAAGGGCAGCGCGGAGAATTCCTCGTGGTTCCAGCAGTGCTTCTCGCCGTCCGCGGTCGCGCCGAAGACGCGGAACTCCCAGCGGTCGGGCTTGAACTTGGGGACGGGCCCGTAGTGCGTGACCGGCCAGCCACGCTGCAGCCGTTGTCCGGGCGGAAGCTCGGAGTGCTCGATTGTGCGGTATTCCCGGCTTTCCGGCTGACCCATGCCTCCCATGGTGACAGACCGCGAGGGGTGGTCATGACCGGGTCTGGCCCGATTCGGGCAACTCCTACTAAGCGTGCACTTACTGGACGGCCTCGGAGGTGCGATGCAAGGATGCGCGCAATCTGCCCGCCACACCCCTGGAAGGAGCCCAGCGATGCAGGGCGACCCCGAGGTCATTGAATTTCTCAACGAGCAGCTGACCGCCGAACTGACGGCGATCAACCAGTACTTCCTCCACGCCAAGATGCAGGACAACTTCGGGTGGACCAAGCTCGCCAAGTACACGCGGGCGGAGTCCTTCGACGAGATGAAGCACGCGGAGATCCTGACCGACCGGATCCTCTTCCTGGACGGCCTGCCCAATTACCAGCGGCTCTTCCACGTGCGGATCGGCCAGACGGTCACCGAGATGTTCCAGGCCGACCGGCAGATCGAGGTCGAGGCGATCGACCGCCTCAAGCGCGGCGCGGAGGTCATGCGGGCCAAGGGCGACATCACCTCGGCCAAGATCTTCGAGGACATCCTGGCGGACGAGGAGCACCACATCGACTACCTCGACACCCAGCTGGAGCTGGTGGAGAAGCTCGGTGAGCCGCTCTACATCGCGCAGCTGATCGAGCAGCCGAGCGAGGCGTAGCCTCCGGCCGGGCCCACGCGCACGGGGCTTCGGACGGGCATGTCAGGCGGCTTCGCCGAGCGCCTCTTCGGCGGGGACCGCGACGATCTCGCGCTGGGCGATGAGCTCCCGGCGGGGGCAGGCACCGCGGCCCAGCAGGCCCTGGATCGTACGGACGCAGTTGCCGCAGTCCGTGCCGGCCTTGGTGACGGAGGCTATCTGGCGCGGCGTGCAGGCTCCGTCGGCGGCGTGGGCCTTGATCTGCTGGTCGGTCACGCCGAAGCAGGAGCAGACGAACACGCGGACACCTCGATCCCACAGCCAGGACACCAGGACCAGGAAGGTCCTTGCTCAGGTAAACCTAACCTTACCCGTGGCACTGTGCGCGGGAAACCCCCCGTACGCCTGTGGGGCACGGATCACATGGATCCGTGCCCCACGGTCACGACGGTGGTGCGGACGGGCGCGGTCGCCCGGACGTACCGGTCCTGCTACTGGTCGCGGTACATCTCCGCCACCAGGAACGCCAGGTCGAGCGACTGGCTGCGGTTGAGCCGCGGGTCGCAGGCCGTCTCGTAGCGCTGGTGCAGGTCGTCGACGAAGATCTCGTCGCCGCCGCCCACGCACTCGGTGACGTCGTCACCGGTCAGCTCGACGTGGATGCCGCCCGGGTGGGTGCCCAGGCCCTTGTGCACCTCGAAGAAGCCCTTGACCTCGTCCAGCACGTCGTCGAAGCGGCGCGTCTTGTGGCCGGAGGCGGCCTCGAAGGTGTTGCCGTGCATCGGGTCGGTCACCCACGCCACGGTGGCGCCGGAGGCGGTGACCTTCTCGACCAGCTCGGGCAGCTTGTCGCGGACCTTGTCGGCGCCCATGCGGACGATGAAGGTCAGCCGGCCGGGCTCGCGGTCCGGGTCCAGCTTGTCGATGTAGCCGAGCGCCTCGTCGACCGTGGTCGTCGGGCCGAGCTTGATGCCGATCGGGTTGCGGATGCGCGACGCGAACTCGATGTGCGCGCCGTCCATCTGGCGGGTGCGCTCACCGATCCAGACCATGTGGCCGGAGGTGTCGTACAGCGTGCCGGTGCGGGAGTCCACGCGGGTCAGCGCGGCCTCGTAGTCCAGCAGCAGCGCCTCGTGGGAGGCGTAGAACTCCACCGTGCGGAACTCCGCCGGGTCGGTCCCGGCGGCCTTCATGAAGTTCAGCGCGTTGTCGATCTCGCGGGCGAGCTGCTCGTAGCGCTGGCCGGACGGCGAGGACTTCACGAAGTCCTGGTTCCAGGCGTGCACCTGGCGCAGGTCCGCGTAGCCGCCGGTGGTGAAGGCGCGCACGAGGTTGAGCGTCGAGGCGGAGGCGTTGTACATCCGCTTCAGGCGCTCGGGGTCGGGCACCCGGGCCTCTTCGGTGAAGGCGAAGCCGTTCACCGAGTCGCCCCGGTAGGTGGGCAGGGTCACGCCGTCGCGGGTCTCGGTGCCCTTGGAGCGCGGCTTGCTGTACTGCCCCGCGATGCGCCCCACCTTGACGACGGGAACCGATGCCGCGTACGTCAGCACCGCTCCCATCTGCAGGAGGGTCTTCAGCTTGTTGCGGATGTGGTCGGCCGACACGGCGTCGAAGGCCTCGGCGCAGTCACCTCCCTGGAGCAGGAACGCCTCGCCCTTGGCGACGGCTCCCAGTCGGGCGCGCAGCTGGTCGCACTCGCCCGCGAAGACGAGCGGCGGATACGATTCGAGGTCCGCGACAGCATCGCGCAGCGCCTCAGCATCGGGGTACTCGGGCTGCTGCGCCGCAGGAAGGTCGCGCCAGGTGTTGCCACCCTCAGGGGTGGTCTTCGCGTTCACGGTCACGCGGTCAGCCTACGGGGTGCTACAGGGTGCTACGTGCCGTGCTCACCACATGAGACGTGCCGGACACCATCTGTGGCGCAAACGTTCCGCCGCACGGCGCGCCGTGCGGTAGGGTCCGGCTCATGTTCGCGCAGAAGACCCAGATCCAGAACTGGTGGTGGACCGCTCATCCGGCGGCCCACTGATCGCGCGT
The DNA here is from genome assembly GCF_042874215.1 of Streptomyces sp. NPDC004111. Classification (NCBI taxonomy): domain Bacteria; kingdom Bacillati; phylum Actinomycetota; class Actinomycetes; order Kitasatosporales; family Streptomycetaceae; genus Streptomyces; species Streptomyces sp. NPDC004111. Next base: position 96,936 of record NZ_JBIAMU010000012.1, on the reverse strand, counting down.
ACCCACACTGACGCGGAGGCCGCCCCGGGAGGGCGGCCTTTTTCGTGTCCGGGCCGCTCTCCGGGATCCCGCCCCATCCCCCGGAAGGAACCGCCCGATGCTTGCCCCGACCTTGCTGGACCGGTTGCTCGACGCCGACTGCCCGCCCTTCGCGCTGCTGCGCCGCCGCACCCCCGGCCGTGCCCACGACACGGTGGAGGTGCTGATCGGGGCGGTGCGCGAGGTGGAGCGGCTGGCGGACCTGCCCGACGGCGCGGACGGCCGTCCGGCGCTCGCCCTCGTACCGTTCCGGCAGATCCGCGAGCGCGGCTTCGAGGTGCGCGACGACGGTACGCCGCTGAGCGTGCTGGTCGCCGACGAGGTGTACGAGCTGCCGCTGGCGGACGTACGGGCGGTGCTGCCCCGGCACGAGGTCCGGGTGACGGACGGCGGCTTCGACGTCTCCGACGAGGAGTACGCGGGAATCGTTCAACGAGTCATCGATTCCGAGATCGGACGCGGTGAGGGCGCGAACTTCGTGATCCGGCGTACGTACACGGGTACGGTCCCCGGCTTCGGCAGAGCGGACGCCCTCGCGCTCTTCCGGCGGCTGCTGGAGGGCGAGCGGGGCGCCTACTGGACGTACGTCGTGCACACCGGCAGCGGCCGGGGGGACGCGGGGGCCGCTCCGGAGGGGCGGGACACGGGCGGGCGGGTGCTGGTCGGTGCGAGCCCCGAGGTGCACGTGCGGATGTCCGGCGGGACCGTCGTGATGAACCCGATCAGCGGCACCTACCGCTACCCGGCCGACGGCCCGACCTCCGAGGACCTGCTGGACTTCCTCGCCGACCCCAAGGAGACCGAGGAGCTCTCGATGGTCGTCGACGAGGAGCTGAAGATGATGTGCACGGTCGGCGACATGGGCGGGGTGGTGGTCGGGCCCCGGCTCAAGGAGATGGCCCACCTGGCGCACACCGAGTACGAGTTGCGCGGGCGCAGTTCGCTGGACGTACGGGACGTGCTGCGCGAGACGATGTTCGCCGCGACGGTCACCGGCTCCCCCGTGCAGAACGCCTGCCGGGTCGTCGAGCGCCACGAGGTGGGCGGGCGCGGCTACTACGCCGGTGCGCTGGCGCTGCTCGGCCGGGACTCCTCCGGCGGGCAGACCCTCGACTCGCCGATCCTGATCCGTACCGCCGACATCTCCGCCGACGGGCGGCTGCGGGTACCGGTCGGCGCCACGCTGGTGCGGCACTCCGATCCGGCGGGCGAGGTGGCCGAGACGCACGCCAAGGCGGCGGGGGTGCTCGCCGCGCTGGGCGTGCGCCCCGGCCGGCCGCTGCCGGAGCGGGAGCGCCCGCCGCTGACGGACGACCTGCGGGTGCGGACGGCGCTGGACGGGCGCCGGGCGCGGCTGGCCCCGTTCTGGCTGCGGATGCAGGAGCGGACCGCTCTGCTGGAGGGGCACGCGTTCGTGGTGGACGCGGAGGACACCTTCACGGCGATGCTGGCGCACGTGCTGCGGGCGTCGGGGCTGGAGGTGACGGTACGGCGGTACGACGCACCGGGCACCCGTGACGCGGTGCTCGCGCACGTGGGGCCCGTGGTGCTGGGGCCCGGCCCGGGGAACCCGGCGGACGCCCTCGATCCGAGGATGCGGGCGCTGCGCGCTCTCACCCGGGACCTGCGGGGGCACCGGCACGGGGTGCTCGGGGTGTGCCTGGGACACGAGCTGATCGCGGCGGAGCTGGGGCTGCGCATCGCGCGCAAGGCGGTCCCCCACCAGGGGGCGCAGGAGCGGATCGAGCTGTTCGGGGCCCCGCGGACGGTCGGCTTCTACAACAGCTTCACGGCGGTGTGCGGGGATCCGGAGGCCGCCGAACTGGCGGCGCACGGCATCGAGGTGGCCCGTGACCCGGGAACCGGCGAGGTGCACGGGCTGCGGGGGGCGGGGTTCGCCTCGGTGCAGTTCCACCCGGAGTCGGTGCTGAGCCTGGAGGGCGTGGACGTGGTCCGCGACCTGCTGTCGGGGCTGCGGAGCAGGGTGCGCGGCTGAAGATGCGGCGGAGGGGCGGGGCGGGATGCGCGGCAGCGGGGGGGCTGCTGCTGTCAGGGCTGCGGGGGGGGGGCGGCTGCCGTCGGGGCTGCGGGGGCGGAGGCCGCCCGGCCGGGCGGGGTGCGACCGGAGGTCGTACGGGCGGCCCGTCCCGCCGCTCCCCCGCCCCGCCCGTCGGGAGCCCCGCCGCTCCGCTTCTGTCTCAGTCCGCCCGGGGGACCAGCACGTTCTCGCCGTGGCGGCCGGCGCCGTAGTCCGCCACGTTGCGGACGGTGGCGGCGACGATCTCGCCCACCGCGTCCAGGGTGTAGTACGCCTGGTGCGAGGTCACCAGCACGTTGGGGAAGGTCACCAGCCGGGCCAGGGTGTCGTCCGCGACGACCTCCAGGGACTTGTCGAGGAAGAAGAGCCCGGCCTCCGCCTCGTACACGTCCAGGCCCACCCCCATGAAGCGGCCCGCCCGCAACTCGTTGACCAGGGCCTCGGTGTCGACCAGCCCGCCGCGGCTGGAGTTGACCAGGATCGCGTCGTCCTTCATCTGCCGCAGCACCGCCGCGTCGATCAGGTGGTGCGTCGAGGGCAGCAGCGGCACGTGCAGGCTGATCACGTCGGACTCGGCGAAGAGTTCGGCCTTCTCCACGTAGCGCATGCCGAGCGCCGTGCACGCGGGGTTCTCGGCGACGTCCCAGCCGAGCAGGTTCATGCCGAAGCCGTGGGCGATCCGGGTGAACGCCTCGCCGATCTTCCCGGTGCCGAGTACGCCGACCGTACGGCCGCGCATGTCGCGCCCCAGCAGCCCGTCCAGCCGGAAGTCGAAGTCGCGGGTGCGCCCGGCGGCCCGGACCACCCGGCGGTTGACCGCCATCGCCAGGGTCCAGGCGAACTCGGCGACGGAGTACGGGGAGTAGTACGAGACCCGGGCGACGGTGAGGCCGAGTTCCCTGGCCACCTCCAGGTCGATGTTGTTGAAGCCGGTGGAGCGCTGGGCGATCATCCGGGTGCCGCCGGCGGCGAGCGCGCGCAGCACCCGGGCTCCGAGGTCCGCGTTGACGCTGGTGCTGATGATCTCGTGGCCCGCCGCGATGGGCACGGTGTCCTCGGTGAGGAAGACGTTCAGGCAGCGGACCCCGTGCGAGCCCTCCTCCGCGAAGGCCTTCTCGATCAGCGGCTGCTCGTCGGCCTGCACGCCGAATGCCAGGACGTCCACGGATTTCACCTCGTACGGAAGACTTTGGGAGCTATGCCGGAATAGGCACGAATATACGGGCGCTCCCACCGCCCCGCTCCTCCGCGGGCGTCCCGGCGGCCGGGGGCGGACCTGCTCCCCGGCCCGCCGACTCGGCCGCGGCGGCCGTGTCGGCCGCGTCAGCCGAAGAAGATCTCCGCCTCCTCGTACAGCTCGTCCGGCACCGTCTTGAGCGTCGCCGTCGCCTCCCCGATCGGCACCCGCACGATGTCCGTGCCGCGCAGCGCCACCATCGTGCCGAAGTCCCGCTCGTGCACGGCGTCGACGGCGTGCAGCCCGAAGCGGGTGGCCAGCCAGCGGTCGAAGGCGCTGGGGGTGCCGCCGCGCTGGACGTGCCCGAGGACGGTCGTCCTGGCCTCCTTGCCGGTCCGCTTCTCGATCTCCTTGGCCAGCCACTCCCCCACTCCGGACAGCCGCACGTGCCCGAAGGAGTCCAGCGTGCCGTCCTTGAGGACCATGTCGCCGTCCTTCGGCATGGCTCCCTCGGCGACCACCACGATCGGCGCGTAGGAGGACCGGAAGCGGGAGCTGATCCAGCCGCAGACCCGGTCGATGTCGAACCGCCGTTCCGGCACCAGGATCACGTTGGCGCCGCCCGCGAGCCCCGAGTGCAGGGCTATCCAGCCGGAGTGGCGGCCCATCACCTCGACGACCAGCACCCGCATGTGGGACTCGGCGGTGGTGTGCAGCCGGTCGATGGCCTCGGTGGCGATGGAGACGGCGGTGTCGAAGCCGAAGGTGTAGTCGGTGGCGGAGAGGTCGTTGTCGATGGTCTTGGGCACCCCGACGCAGTCGATCCCGTACTCCCCGGACAGTCTCGCCGCGACGCCGAGGGTGTCCTCGCCGCCGATCACGATCAGCGCCTCGACGCCGTTCCTGGCCATGGTCTCGCCGATCAGGCGCACCCCGTCCGCGCCCTCGGTGAGCGGGTTGGTGCGCGAGGAGCCGAGGATGGTGCCGCCGCGGGGCAGGATGCCGCGGACCGCCCCGATGGTCAGGGCGACCGTGCGGTGGTCGTCGAGGACACCGCGCCAGCCGTCCCTGAAGCCGACGAACTCGTGCCCGTAAGCCTGCACTCCCTTGCGGACCACGGCGCGGATGACCGCGTTGAGCCCCGGACAGTCACCGCCCCCGGTCAGTACTCCGACTCGCATGGCGTGCGCCCCTTCCGCCGTGCCCAGCACTGGGACCCACCACGCTAGGACGCCCGCGGACGCGCCGTCGAGACCGCGTCCGCGCCCCCGGGCGGGCGTTCGCGCGCCGGGCGCGGCGCCCGCTCAGGCGTCGTCGAGGCCGCGCTCTATCGCGTACCGCACCAGCTCGACCCGGTTGTGCAGCTGGAGCTTGCCGAGGGTGTTCTGCACGTGGTTCTGGACGGTGCGGTGCGAGATGACCAGGCGCTCGGCGATCTGCTTGTACGACAGCCCCTTGGCGACCAGCCGCAGCACCTCGGTCTCGCGGTCGGTGAGCTGCGGCGCCTTCGGCTCGTCGGGGGCCGCGGGCGCCGGGTCGGAGGCCAGCCTGCGGTACTCGCCGAGCACCAGCCCGGCCAGCCCGGGGGTGAAGACGGGGTCGCCGACGGCGGTGCGGCGCACGGCGTCGCACAGTTCCTCGGTGGACGCCGACTTCAGCAGGTAGCCGGTCGCCCCGGACTTCACCGCCTCCAGCACGTCCGCGTGCTCGCCGCTCGCGGACAGCACCAGCACCCGCAGCTTGGGGTCGGCCCCGACCAGCTCCTTGCAGACCTGTACGCCCGGCATGCCCGGCAGGTTCAGATCCAGCACCAGCACCTCGGGCACGACCGCCTGGGCGCGCCGCACCGCCTGCGGCCCGTCCCCGGCGGTGGCGACCACGTCGAACCCGGCGGCGGCCAGGTCGCGGGCCACCGCGTCGCGCCACATGGGGTGGTCGTCGACGACCATCACCCGGATCGAGCCGGCCCGGAGGCCGTCCTGCCGCTCCTCGCCCGTTTCCGCCGTCACGCCCGTCGCCGCCTCTGCGCTCACTTCGCTCATCGCTTCGTTCTCCCCCGTGGAACCTTCAGTTCGACTTCCGTGCCCTGCCCCGGGACGGAGAGCAGTTCGGCGCTCCCGCCCAGGTCCCGCAGCCGCCCGCGGATCGAGAGGGCGACACCCATCCGGCCCTCCCCCTCGGCCTGCGCGAGCCGGCCGTCGGGGATGCCGGGGCCGTCGTCCCGCACCGTCACGATCACCTCGTCCGGCTCGTCCTCGACCAGGATCCAGGCCTGGGCGTTCTCGCCCGCGTGCTTGCGGACATTGTCCAGTGCGGCACTGACAGCGGCCGCCAGTTCCCCGGCCGCCGCCGGTTCCAGCAGCACCGGAGTGCCCGGTTCCGCGAACGAGACGCGGGCCCCGGCGTGCGGGGCCAGCAGCGAACGCAGGTCCACCGGGCCGCCGCACCCGGCGTCGTCCGGCTCGTCGACCTCCACGCAGCGCACCACCGCGCCCTGGGACGCGTCCTCGGAGGCCCGGGTGGTGGGCACCAGACCGCTGGAGACCAGGGTGCGCAGGGCGACCTCCTGCTCCCCGGCCATCCGGCCCAGTTCGGCCGCCTCGCCGCCGAGCGCGCTGCCGCGCCGCTGCACCATGGCGAGCACCTGGAGCACGCTGTCGTGGATGTCGCGGGCGAGCCGCTCGCGCTCGCGGGTGGCGGCCTCGATCTCCAGGGCGCGGGCCAGGGTGCGCTCCGAGGCGCGGGCGACCTCCACGACGTACCCGATCGCGATCGAGGCGACCCAGACCAGCAGCACGTTGTGCAGGGTGTCCCGGCTGGGGGTGCCGCGCTCGACCAGGTTCGCCGCGGCCACCAGCGAGGAGGCGAACGCCGCCCACCGCCAGCCGCCCTTGATCGCGTACGCCAGCACGGCCCCGGCCGTCCATATGGTCGGCAGGGTCGGCCCGTCGATCTCCTGCGCCTGGAAGTTGGCGAGCGGGGTCAGCAGGATGCCGACGAGGGCGACGGTGAGGTCGGCGACCAGGAAGCGTTTGGTGCAGTTGGCCGCGTTCGCCACCTTGGGGAGCGTGACCAGCGTCCACACGGCGAGGAACGCCAGGTAGCCCATGGCCACCCAGGCGCGCTCGAACTCCTGCCTGGTAAAGACGAACAGGCCCACCGCGTACAGCATGGTGAGCACCCGGTAGCCGGTCAGCGCGCGCCACAGCGGCTGCTCGACCGACATCCGTACGACGCGCTCGCGCCTGGCCTTGGCCATATCCCCCCACCCCCGGACGGACGACGTTTCGGGGACGGACGACGCCGCCCGCCCCCGGACGGTTCCGCCTACTCCGCCTTCTGGGCCCGCTCCGCCTGCGCGGCGTCGGCCTTCTCCGCCTTCTCCGCCTCCGTCCGCTCGGCCCTGGCCGCCTTCTCCAGCTCCGCGTGGGCGGCCTTCTCGGCCTTCTCCAGCTCGGCCTTCTCCGCCTTGGCCGCCTTCTCCGCGTCCGCGATCTGCCGCTTGGCGGCGGTCGCGTAGATATCGACGTACTCCTGGCCGGAGAGCTTCATGATCTCGTACATGACCTCGTCGGTCACCGAGCGCAGGATGAAGCGGTCGCCGTCCATGCCGTGGTAGCGGCTGAAGTCGAGCGGCCTGCCGATCCGGATGCCCGGCCGCATCAGCTTCGGGACCACCTTGCCGGGCGGCTGGATCTTCTCGGTGTCGATCATCGCGACGGGGATCACCGGGGCGCCGGTCGCCAGCGCCACGCGCGCGAGGCCGCCGGGCTTGCCCCGGTAGAGCCGGCCGTCCGGGGAGCGGGTGCCCTCCGGGTAGATGCCGAACAGGCCGCCGCCCTCGACGACCTCGATGCCCGCCCTGATCGCCGCCTCGCCCGCACCGCGGGCGCCGGAACGGTCCACCGGGAGCTGGCCGACGCCCTTGAAGAAGGCTGCGGTCAGCCTGCCCTTGACTCCGGGCGAGGTGAAGTACTCCGACTTCGCGATGAAGGTGACCTTCCGGTCCAGTACGGCCGGCAGGAAGAAGGAGTCGGAGAACGACAGATGGTTGCTCGCGAGGATCGCCGGCCCGTCCGCGGGAATGTTCTCGAGGCCCTCCACCCAGGGCCTGAAGGCGAGCTTCAGGGACCCTCCGATGGAGAACTTCATTGCGCCGTAGATCAACGTGTGCCTTCCCTTGTCTGTCGAAAAGACCATAACCCGTGGGCACCGCGCGCTCTCGCCCGCGCTTGCCGGGGGGCCTGCGGACCTGGTCGGTGTCGGCCCGGTCGCGTACGGTGAAGGCATCCTCGGCGTCCCCTCGGGGGCGCCCTCCCCGCCCCGTCCTCCACGACGGAACCTCCCGACGAATCCTCACGAACAGGAGACCCCGGTGCCGGTCCTCCCTGGAGCCGAGCCGTTCCGCCACGAGGGCGGAGAGGTAGGCGTCCTTCTCTGCCACGGTTTCACCGGTTCCCCGCAGTCGCTGCGCCCCTGGGCCGACCACCTGGCCGAACGGGGGCTGACGGTGTCCCTGCCGCTGCTGCCGGGCCACGGCACCCGCTGGGAGGACATGCAGCTGACCGGCTGGCAGGACTGGTACGCCGAGGTGGACCGCGAGCTGACCGCGCTGCGGGCGCGCTGCAGCCAGGTCTTCGTCTTCGGCCTGTCCATGGGCGGCGCGCTCACCCTGCGGCTGGCCGCCAAGCACGGCGACGCGATCAGCGGCATCGTGCTGGTCAACCCGGGCAACAAGGTGCACGGCCTGGCCGCGTACGCGCTGCCCGTCGTCCGTCACTTCGTCCGTACGACCAAGGGCCTGGCCGACGACATCGCGCTGGAGGGCTCCCACGAGGTCGGCTACGACCGGGTGCCGCTGCACGCCGCGCACTCCCTGCGCAACTTCTTCCGGCTCGTGGACGGAGAGCTGCCGCAGGTGACGCAGCCGGTGCTGCTGCTGCACAGCCCGCAGGACCATGTGGTCCCGCCGGCCGACTCGGCCCGCATCCTCAGCCGGATCTCCTCGACGGACGTCACCGAGATCCTGCTGGAACAGAGCTACCACGTGGCGACGTTGGACCATGACGCGAAGCGGATTTTCGACGAGAGCCACGCGTTCATCGGCCGCCTCGCTCCGAGCATCGGGAAGAAGGGGAGCACTGCCGGTGGCTGAGCACAACGCGGAGCGCGCGGACCGCGAGGAGGAGCGGGAGCCGGAGACCACCGGCGCGAAGCCCGCGGCCTCCTCCCCGGACGAGGCCGGTACCCCGCTGGACGAGGCCGCCGCCTGGGAGGCGATCGTCGCGGGGTACGGGGACGAGCCGCCGGACCCGCCGGGGGCGAAGCCGTTCAAGTCGGTGGACGACCTGGCACGGATGGAGGGCGAGGTCAACGGGGACGGACCCGACCGGCCCTCCCCCGCCGCCTCCCCCTCGGAGGACCGGCCGCTCGGCAGCTCGGTGGTCTTCGCCCCGGGGGTCGGCGCGGCGGGCCCCCGGGACTACCGGCCCGCCGAGGCCAAGGACGAGGACCTCGACGATTCCGACGAGGGCCACTTCGTGCCGCCGGACCCGGAGCTTCCGGAGGCCGACGTCACCTCCAAGTTCGCCTGGCTGGCGGTGGTGGGCGGCCCGCTGCTGCTGCTCCTGGCGGTCGTACTGGGCTGGGACATGACCTGGTGGCTCCAGGTGCTGGGCATCGGCGGCTTCCTGGGCGGCTTCGGCACGCTGGTGGCCCGGATGTCCAGCGGCTCCGACGACGAGGACGAGGACCCGGGCCGCGGAGCGGTGGTCTAGAGCGACCTGCACCACGGTGGCGCTCACCCGGTCGCGTGCCTCTCCGCGGCTGGTCGGCGGTTGCCCGCGCCCTTGTCAAGGGCGCGGGGAACCGCGCGGATCAGGCCACCTCGTACCCGCGCCCGAGCCCCTACCGCTCCGCCGGCACCCGCACCGCCGCCAGTACCGGCAGGTGGTCCGTCGCCGCCACCACGTCCGCCCGGGGCAGCTCCGGCACCCCGCACCCCAGCACCTCCACGCCCTCCGTCGCGAAGATCGCGTCGATCCGCTGGTGCGGGTCCGCGGGCACGGACGTGAACTCACCGCCCCACGGCGCCACCGCCCAGCAGTCCTGGAGCTCCCCCGCCAGCAGCCGGAACGACTTGCCCTCCGGCCGGTCGTTGAGGTCGCCGCCGGCGATCGCGTGGCCGACCCCCATCCGGGCCAACTGCTCCAGGAGCAGTCGCGCCTGGGCGTACCGCTCCTCGCCCTGAAGGCTCAGGTGGCAGCTGAGCACCCCGAGCCGGGCGCCCCCGATCCGTACCACCGCCGTGGCGAAGCCCCGCTGGTGCAGTCCGGGGGTGCGCGGCAGCAGGACGTCCTCGGTCCGTTCGACCGTGGCCCGCAGCGAGCACAGCAGCAGCGGTCCGGCCGCCGTCGCCCCGCCGCCCAGCACCACCAGGTCGCTGTGCGCGGCCAGCCAGGCGGCCTTCTTGCGCCAGCGGAAGAAGCGCGGCGCCTCCTGGATCAGTACGAGGTCGGGCTCGCAGGCCCGCACCACCCGGGCCAGCGCCTCGCGGTCGTCGCGCATGGAGCGGATGTTGTAGCTGAGGACCCGGACGACGGCCGAGCCGTCGGGTTCGGTGACGGACGCGGGCAGGGACGGGGTCTTGGGAGCGGTCGCCATGCGGGCCAACATAGACCGGTGCCCGCCGCGCCCACAGGGGACGCGACGGGCACCGGTGAAGCCCCCGGGGAGTGTTCAGCCCTGGCGGGCCAGGTCCGCCGCGCCGACCAGGCCGGCCTTGCCGCCCAGCTGCGCCGCGAGCACCTGCGCGTGCGGCCGCCACTGGCCGCCGATCAGCCAGCGCCGGAAGGACTTGCGGATCGGGTCGAGCACCAGCTCGCCCTCGTCGGAGACGCCGCCGCCGACGATGAACGCGGACGGGTCGAAGAGCGAGGCGAGGTCCGCCAGGCCCGCGCCGGCCCAGCGGGCCAGTTCGCGGAAGGAGTCGACGGCGACCGGGTCGCCCTGCCGGGCGGCGGCGCTGACGTGCTTGCCCTCGATGCCGTCGGGGGTGCCGTCGCCGAGGCCGAGCAGGACCTCCGCGTTCTCCGGGGTGGCGTTGGCGCGCTGGCGGGCGTAGCGCACCAGGGCGCGCCCGGAGGCGTACTGCTCCCAGCAGCCCTGGCTGCCGCAGCCGCACAGCAGGCCGTCGGGGACGACCCGGATGTGGCCGAACTCGGCGGCCACGCCGAAGCGTCCGCGGCGCAGCTTGTTGCCGATGATGATGCCGCCGCCCAGGCCGGTGCCGAGCGTGATGCAGATGACGTCCTCGTGGCCCTTGCCGGCGCCGAACTTGTACTCGCCCCAGGCGGCGGCGTTGGCGTCGTTCTCGACGACGACCGGCAGGCCGACGCGCTGCTCGACCTTGTCCTTGAGCGGCTCGTGCCGCCAGGCGATGTTGGGGGCGAAGAGCACCGTGGCGCGCTTGTCGTCCACGTATCCGGCGGCGCCGATGCCCACGGCCTCGATCTGCTGTCCCTTGCCGACCTCGGAGACCGCGGCGGAGATCGCGTCGACCATGTCCTCGGGGGTCTGCGGGGTCTTCACCTTGTACGTCTCAAGGATCTGTCCCTCTTCGTCGACCACTCCGGCCGCGATCTTCGTGCCGCCGATGTCGACGCCGATGGTGAGTCCCATGAGTCCCTCAGGTTTAGGTCGAACCGCGCTCGGAGCCACGGACGGACTCCGAGGGCCACGGTACCCGAGGAGACCGCTCAATCGAGGTCGATGTGTTCACCTTTTGAACGGTCATCGGGATCGTCCGGGCCACCTTCGGATGATTTGGGCGCTTTGGCCGTACCCTCCGTGCTTTTCGCGGAACTCGGGGAATCCTGCGTCCAGCGCTGCTCGTGCCCGGCGACCGCGGACCGATATGCCGCAAGGAGCTCATTTCCCGCCGCCGCGAGGTGGTCGAAGACCTGCGGGTTGCGCTCCACGACGGGTTCCACGACTGCCTTCGCCTGCTGAACGAACTGCTTGGCGACCCCCTGGGCCGCCATACCGAGCAGCGGCGACTGGAGCGAGGAGACCTTCTCGGCGACCGCGTCCATCAGCCGGCGCAGCTCCTCGGCGGCCGACCCGGACTGCGGGCCGTACTGGGCGCGGCGGCGGGCCCGCTCCGCGGCGAGGTCCTCCTCGCACGCGGTCGCCCAGGCGTCGGCGTCGTACGCCTGCGGCCCGTGGTCGTCCCGGGGCTTCGTGTCCTGCTTCTTCGTCCCGTGCACCGTCGAGTCGTGGGCCGCGGACTCGTCGGGGCGGTCGGTGGCTTCGCTCATGGCGCACTCCTGCGACGCGGGATGGATGGGGCAACGGGGCATCTACCCCATCGACGTTACCCGAACAGCGGTACGCGGTTCAGTGCCCCGGCCCCCGGCGGCGCCCCGCCGGACGCCCGGCCCTCACCGTCCCTGCGGCCACAGTCCCGGGTCCGGCGCGAAGCGCACCCGCAGGACGCCGTCGGTCAGCCCGGCCCCGGAGACGGTGCACCTGCGCAGCGCGGAGGGCAGCGACAGGATCCGCCGGAACTCACCGGCCGTCAGGACGAGTTCGTCCCCGCGCCGCACCAGTCCCAGCTCGCTCTTGCGGGCGCCGGGCAGCGGCAGGTGCCACACCAGGACGCCGTCGTCGGCGAGCCGGTCCTCGACGACCGGCTCGGGCGCGCGCGCCGTGCCGCCGCCCCCGCCGCCGTACGACAGGGCCCGCGCGAGCGGCCCCAACTCCTCGGTGCCGCGCGGCTGGTGCCCCAGGTGCGGCAGTTCGCGCACCGCGCCGGAGCTTTCGTGCACCTCCTTGAGGTGCGTCTGCTGCTGGGCGGAGAGCCCGGCCAGCCAGGGGTCCGGGGAGGCGGTGGGCAGTACCCGGTTGGCCACCACGGTGTCCAGGGCGAGGCCGTGCAGGGCGAGCCCGAGCCGGGCGGTGCGCAGCGCGTCGGCGGCGGCCGGGCCGGGTTCGACGACCAGGCGCACCGACAGCGCGGGGCTCTCCACCACGTCCTGGGTGGCGGCCAGTTCCGCCTCCCAGCGGGCGGTCGTCTCGTACAGCCACTGCGCGGGCATCGGCACCCCGGCGAGCTGGGCGAGCATCGGGCGCAGCGAGCGGGCGGCCTGCCGTTCGGGCGGCAGCAGCCTGCGCAGGTAGCGCCGCAGCTGTCCGGGCAGCGCGAGGGCGGCGAGCGCCTGGTGGGTCGGCGGCATGTCGACGACGACCAGGTCGTACGGGGAGGAGGGCGCGGCGCACACCGTGCGCAGGGTGCGCAGCAGGGCGAGCGGTTCGCTGCCCGGGAGTTCGGTGAGCTCGTCGGCGTCCAGGGCGTTCGCGCCCAGCAGGTCGAGGGCGGTGGCGGCGCGCTCCTGGAGGGAGAGCAGTTCGCCGCGGAAGTCCGCCGCGGTGTCGATGCGGGCGGCCCGCAGTCCGGGCGCCGCCTCCAGCGGGTCCGTCGCGGCGGGCAGCGGGCCGGCGGGGGCGCCGAGCGCGGTCGCCAGGCCCTCTCCGCGGTCGGTGCCCAGCAGCAGCACGCGCGCGCCCGCGCCGGAGGCGGCGAGCGCGGTCGCCGCGGCGACGGTGCTGCGGCCCGCTCCCCCGGGGCCGGTGACCAGGACCGTACGCACCGCGCTCATGCCCGACTCCCCCGTGCCGTCCGTCGCCTCAGCCCTTGGGGCCGGACTCGACGCGCTTCTTCAGACCGGCCAGGGCGCGGTCGATGATGACCTTCTCGGCCTTGCGCTTGATCATGCCGAGCATCGGGATCTTGACGTCGACGGTGAGCTGGTAGGTGACCTCGGTGGCGCCGCCCGCGGCGGGCGCCAGCCGGTAGGAGCCGTCCAGGGCGCGCAGCATCTGCGACTTCACCAGGGTCCAGCTGACCTCGTTGTCGCCGGTCCAGCTGTAGGCGAGGGTGTGGTCGTCCTTGATCGCACCGGCGTCGAGCACCAGGCGGACCTTCTCGGCACGGCCGTGGTCGTCGGTGGCCAGGACCTCGGCCTCCTTCACCTCGCCCGTCCAGTCCGGGTAGCGGGCGAAGTCCGCGATGACGTCCATGACGTCGGCAGGGGCCGCCTCGATGGTGATGCTTGAGCTGGTGTGTTCCGCCATCGCGATGGCTCCTCACGTCCGGACTGGGACTGGCTGACTGGCTTGCGGGCCGGTGCACGGAAGCGGCGTGCGGACGCCGGGGGCGGTCCGGTGGGCCGGGGAGGTGCGGGCGGGTGCGTGCCGTGTGAAGGCTATCGCGATCGTTCCGCTCACCACTCCAGGGCCCAGGGGCGGCCGGTGGACGCGAAGTGGCCGACGTTCACGCACTCGGTGGCGCCGACGCGCATCCGGCGGGCCAGCGGCTGGTGGACGTGGCCGAAGAGGGAGTAGCGCGGGCGGGTGCGGTGGATGGCGTCCAGCAGGGCCCGGCTGCCGCGCTCGAAGCGGCGCGCCACGGTGTCGTACACCAGCTCGGGGACCTCCGGCGGGATGTGCGTGCACAGCACGTCGACCTCGCCGAGCGCCTCGACCTTGGCCGCGTACTCCTCGTCGCCGATCTCGAAGGGCGTGTTCATCGGGGTGCGCAGCCCGCCGCCGACGAACCCGAAGACCAGGCCGCCGATCTCCACCCGCTCCCCGTCCAGCACGCGGGTGCCGGGGCTGACCGTGCCGGGGCCCGCGAAGTCGGGCCACAGGGTGGGCATGTCGACATTGCCGTAGGTGGCGTACGTCGGGCTGGGGAACGCGGCGAACATCTCGGCGTACTGCTTGCGCACCGCCGCGTCGGTGGCGGCCCTGCGGTCCAGACCGGCCCAGAGGCGGCGGCTGAGGTCGCGGGCCTCCTCGAAGCGGCGCGCCGTGCGCAGCTCGACGATGAGATCGGCGTTGGCGGTGCCGAAAAGGTCGGGGAAGATGCCGCGCGAGTGGTCGGCGTAGTCGAGGAAGAGCACGAGGTCGCCGAGGCAGATCAGCGCGTCGGCTCCGTCCCCCGCACGGGCGAGGTCCGCCGCGTTCCCGTGCACGTCACTCACCACATGAACTCGCATGGTGATCAGCCTAGGACTCCGCCGGATCCCTGAGTAGGGGCGGTCGGACCTGCGGTTACTTCCGAGTCGCCCGAAGCGTCGACTACTCTGCGGCAAGCACCGCCCGAACAGTGTGACGCAGCGTACATCTGCCCGGGACCCCCTATCGGGAACCGAGTACTGGTGGGTAACGTCCGGGCAGTCCAGTCGTGCTCATCCCCCACTGAGCACCTGCCCGACCTTGGACCGCAGCCGGCACACACTGAAGTGGCGTCCGGTGCCTGATGAGGAGCAGCAGTCTTGCGCGAGTTCAGCCTTCCGGCCCTGTACGAGGTCCCTTCGGACGGCAATCTGACGGATCTCATCCGCCGCAATGCCGCTCAGCACCCCCACACCGCGGTCATGGGCCGCAAGGTCGCCGGGGCATGGACCGACGTCACCGCCACCCAGTTCCTGGCCGAGGTACGGGCCGCCGCCAAGGGTCTGATCGCCGCCGGCGTGGAGCCGGGCGACCGGGTCGCGCTGATGTCGCGCACCCGCTACGAGTGGGTGCTGCTGGACTTCGCGATCTGGAGCGCGGGCGCGGTGACCGTGCCGGTGTACGAGACCAGCTCCGCCGAGCAGGTGCAGTGGATCCTGGGGGACTCCGGCGCCAAGCTGGTCCTGGTCGAGTCCGACGCCCACCGGGCCGCCGTCGCCTCCGTGCAGGCGAGCCTGCCCGCGCTCACCGGCATCCGGCAGATCGACGCCGACGCCGTCGCGCAGCTCACCGCGGAGGGCGCGCAGGTCTCCGACGAGCTGCTCGACGAGCGGATGTCCTCGGCCAACGCCGACGACCCGGCCACCATCGTCTACACCTCGGGCACCACGGGCCGCCCCAAGGGCTGTGTGCTGACGCACCGCAGCTTCTTCGCGGAGTGCGGGAACGTGGTGGAGCGGCTGAAGCCGCTGTTCCGTACGGGCGAGTGCTCGGTGCTGCTGTTCCTGCCCGCCGCGCACGTCTTCGGGCGGCTGGTCGAGGTCGCCTCCGTGATGGCGCCGATCAAGCTCGGCTGCGTACCGGACATCAAGAACCTCACCGACGAACTGGCGTCCTTCCGGCCGACGCTGATCCTGGGCGTGCCCCGGGTCTTCGAGAAGGTCTACAACTCCGCCCGTGCGAAGGCGCAGGCGGACGGCAAGGGCAAGATCTTCGACAAGGCGGCCGACACGGCCATCGCCTACAGCCGCGCGCTGGGCACCCCCGAGGGCCCGACGCTGGGCCTCAAGCTCAAGCACAAGGTCTTCGACAAGCTGGTCTACAGCAAGCTGCGCGCGGTGCTCGGCGGGCGCTGCGAGTTCGCGATCTCCGGCGGCGCCCCGCTGGGCGAGCGGCTCGGGCACTTCTTCAGCGGCATAGGGTTCCGGGTGCTGGAGGGCTACGGGCTCACCGAGTCCTGTGCGGCGACCGCGTTCAACCCGTGGGACCGCCCGAAGATCGGCACGGTCGGCCAGCCGCTGCCCGGCTCCGTGGTGCGCATCGCGGACGACGGCGAGGTGCTGCTGCACGGCGAGCACATCTTCACCGGGTACTGGAACAACCCGTCGGCCACCGCGGAGGCGCTGACCGACGGCTGGTTCCACACCGGTGACATCGGCACCCTCGACCAGGACGGCTACCTGGCGATCACCGGCCGCAAGAAGGAGATCATCGTCACGGCGGGCGGCAAGAACGTCGCCCCGGCCGTGATCGAGGACCGCATCCGGGCGCACGCGCTGGTCGCGGAGTGCATGGTGGTCGGCGACGGGCGGCCGTTCGTGGGCGCGCTGATCACGATCGACGAGGAGTTCCTGGGCCGCTGGGCCGAGGAGCACGGCAAGCCGGCCGGCTCCACGGCGGTCTCGCTGCGGGACGACGCGGACCTGCTGGCCACGGTGCAGAGCGCGGTGGACGACGGGAACTCGGCGGTCTCCAAGGCGGAGTCGGTGCGCAAGTTCCGGATCCTGCCCGCCCAGTTCACCGAGGAGGCCGGGCACATCACGCCGTCGCTGAAGCTGAAGCGCAACGTGGTGGCGAAGGACTTCGCGGACGAGATCGAGGCGATCTACGGCGGCTGAGCGGCCGGTAGGCGCGCGGGTGTGAGGACGTACGGGTGCGGGGCGGTCTCCGGGAGACCGCCCCGCACCCGTACGTCTCTTCGGCCTAGAGCAGCGCTTCGAGCTTCTCCGCGAGCAGGTCCCAGCGCCACTTCTCCTCGACCCACTCGCGCCCCCGTGCACCCATTCGCGCACGCAGCTCGGGATCGTTCAACAAGGTGACGATCCGGTCCGCGGCCTCCACCGGACTGCCGCCGCGCACCACCCATCCGGTCTCCCCGTCCAGGACCGCGTCGGGCGCGCCCCCGGAGTCGCCGGCCACCACGGGCAGTCCGGTCGCGGACGCCTCCAGGTAGACGATGCCGAGCCCCTCCACGTCGAGTCCGCCCCGGCGGGTGCGGCACGGCATGGCGAAGACGTCGCCCGCCCCGTAGTGCGCGGGCAGCTCCGCCCAGGGCACCGCCCCGGTGAAGCGCACCGAGTCCGCGACGCCGGTGGTCGCGGCCAGTGCGCGCAGGTCCTTCTCGTACGGTCCGCCGCCCACGATCAGCAGCACCGCGTCCGGCACCTCGCGCAGGATCCGCGGCATCGCCTCGATCAGGGTGTCCTGCCCCTTGCGCGGCACCAGCCGGGACACGCACACCACCACGGGCCGCTCGCTCAGCCCGAGCCGGGCCCGCACCTCCTCGCCGCCGGAGCCGGGGTGGAAGGTCTTCTCGTCGACGCCGGGCGGCAGCTGGACCATCCGCCCCGCCGCCCCGGGGCCCAGAGCGGTGGCGATCCGGGAGCGGGTGTACTCGCCCAGGTAGGTGATCGTGTCGGTGCCCTCGCCGATCCGGCCCAGCAGCTGCCGGGCGGCGGGGAGCTGGGCCCAGCCCGCCTCGTGCCCGTGGGTGGTGGCGACCAGCCTGCGGGCGCCCGCGCGGCGCAGCGCCGGGGCCATCAGCCCGAGCGGCGCGGCGGCCCCGAACCACACCGAGGTGCAGCCGTGCTCGCGCAGCAGCCCGGTGGCCCTGCGGGTGACCCGGGGCGTCGGCAGCAGCATCGTCGTGCGGTCGCGCACCACGCGAAAGGGCTGCTCGGCGTCGAACGCGGCGGTGGCCTCGGCCCCTTCCCGCCCGCGCTTCCAGGTGGAGGCGTAGACGACGATCCGCTCGGGGTCCAGCCGCAGCGCCATGTTGTGCAGGAACGCCTGGATGCCGCCGGGGCGGGGCGGGAAGTCATTGGTCACGATCAAGGTCTTGTCCATCGCGACCGACAGTACCGGGCGGCCCCGCGCCGTCGCCGTGGCGCGTCCGGGCACTGCATCATGTCCCTTCGGCCGTCGGGGCCGCACCATGAGGACGGCACCGTCGCACCGGCGCGTGCGGACGGCGCCGCGAGGGCCCGGACAGGACTGTGGGGAACCGAACGAGGATGGTCATGACACGAGCGAGCGGCCCCGGACACCCGATGCGCGTCCCGGCCCTGCCCGTCGCGGTGTGGGTGCTGACCCGCACCCTGCTGCTGCTGTGCGTCCTGCGGGTGCTGGCCTTCCCCGGCCCGGACGTCACCAGCGACGTCTCGGTCATCTACCAGGGCTGGTACGAGGTCCTGCGGACCGGCACCTTCCCACTCGACGACATCACCTGGCAGTACCCGCCGGCCGCCGCTCTCGCGGTGCTCTCCCCCGGCCTGCTGCCGTTCCTGGAGTACCCGGCCGCCTTCTTCGTCCTGGCGTTCCTGGCCGACGCTGTGGTCACGGGGCTGCTGCTGTACGCGGGGCGGCGGCCGGGCAAGCGGCCGGCCGGGGCCTGGGTCTGGATCGCCGGGCTCGCGCTGCTCGGCCCGACGTCGTACGCCCGCTACGACGTGATGGTGACCGGTGTCGCGGTCGCGGCGCTGCTGGCGGGGGCCCGCAGGCCGCGCGTGATGGGGGCGCTGGCAGCCCTGGGGGCGATGCTGAAGGTCTGGCCGGGGCTGCTGCTCGCGGGGACGGCACGCGGGCGCACGACGCGCGGCGCGTGGTCGGCGTTCGTGCTGACGGCGCTCGGGCTCGCGGTGCTGTTCGCGGCGTCGATGCCGGGGGCGTTCGCGTTCCTGACCTTCCAGCGGGACCGGGGCACCGAGGTGGAGTCGCTGGGCGCGCTGGTCTTCCACGTGGCCCGGCACTTCGGCTGGGAGGGCGAGGTGCTGCTGAACTACGGCTCGGTGGAGTTCCTCGGCCCGTACGTGCCGCTGGTGAGCGCGCTGGCGATGGGACTCACGGTGCTGGCCTTCGGGTGGCTGCTGGTGTGGCGGCTGCGGGCCCGGGTGTTCACCGCGTCGACGGCGGGCGACGCGGCGTTCACGGCGGTGCTGCTGTTCACCACGACGAGCCGGGTGATCAGCCCGCAGTACATGCTGTGGCTGGTCGGGCTCGCGGCGGTCTGCCTGGTGTTCCGGGGCAGCCGGATGGACCGGGCCGCGCACCTGGTGCTGGCCGCGACGTTCGTCACCTGTCTCGAATTCCCGCTGTGGTTCTCGCACGTGGTGGCCGGCGACGCGCTCGGGCTGAGCCTGCTGTTCGTACGGAACGGACTGCTGGTCGCGGCGACGGTGGTGGCGTGCCGCACCCTGTGGCGGAGCACGGCCGGCGCCGCCGCGGCCACCCTGGGCTCGCTGCCCGCGCAGCGGCACGTGCCCGCGCGCGGCACGGAGGCGCAGGCCGGCGACGCGGCCGGGGCCGCCGGGCCGGGTCAGCCGAGTTCGTCCCGCACGTAACCGCGCCACCGCGCGGTGAAGTCCGCGGGGGTGGTACCGAGCGTGTCGTTCAGCGCGCTCTCCACCGCCCCCTCGCGCTGCGGATGGGCGCCGACGGCACGATAGAACGCGAGGAGCGTCCTTTCGTCCCATCGTTCAACAATCATCCGGCAGGCCAGCCAGCCGCCCTCGTACGCCCCGGCCAGCCGGTCCGCGTCCCCGGCGAAGCGGAAGTCCTCGTCGGCGGGCAGCTCGTCGGGCACGCCCTCCTTGCGGACGGTGGCCCGCAGTTCGGGTGCGATCCTGGCGGCGGCGCGGTCGCTCTCCCGGTAGGCCACCCAGTCGGCGAAGCCCTCGGACAGCCACATCGGAGTGGCCGCGGTGGTTCCGGTCCGGGTCGCCACATGGGTCGTCTCGTGGGTGAGCACCACCTGCTGCCCGGCCGCCCCGAGCACGTCGTACGCCTCGGGGTTGACGATCACCCGGTCCGCCGAGGTCCGTTTCCCGGCGGCGCTCGCACCGGTGGTGACGGCGGCGATGCCCCGGTAGCCGGCGGCCGGTTCGCCGAGCAGCGCGCCCATCCCGCTCAGCGAGGGCGGCACCAGGAGCACCACGCGCAGCCCCGGTTCGGCGGGCCACGCGCGCGCGACGGCGGCCACCGCGGTGTCGGCCAGCTCCCCGATGCCGCGCAGCCGCGCCCGGTCCTGGCCCGCCCCCAGGACGAGGGAGCGCCGCCCGCGCACCGCGGTCACCGGGCCCTGCTGCCAGATCTCCTGCGCGCCGCTCCTGGCGGGCCGGTCCCCGGCGACGTACCAGCGCCCCTCGTGCCGGCGCAGGTCGACGCGGCGGGCGGTGACGGCGGGCACCGTGTCGTAGCCCTCGACCCGCAGTGCCAGGTCCACGCGAGCGGTGGCCGCGGCGTCCCCGGTCCGGTCGAGCCCGCGCACCCGGTACTCCCAGGACTTCAGCTCGACTCCCGCGAGGTTGTCGAACTCCTGCTCCTGGGCGGTCCGCAGGCCCTGCGCGCCGGGTTCCAGCACCGCCAGGAAGCCCTCCAGGTCCCGGCCGAGCAGGGCGGTGGCCCGCCGCTCCAGGAGCCGCCGCACATCACGGGCGGCGGTGTCGGACGGCTTGGCCGGGACCGTGCAGGACAGACCGGGCAGCCCGCCCAGTCCCAGCCCCAGGCCGAGTCCGAGCACCGCCCGCCGCCCGTACCGCGCACCGCCGTCACGACCTTCCATCCGGCGATCGTACGGCGGCGTGATCAGCTCCGTACCCGACTCGGGCACGCCGGGGCCGGGGCGCGCGGCCGGGTTCAGACCCGGGTGACGGACGAGATGGGCATCATCCCGACCGGGTCGTAGCGCACCGGCGCGCCCGGGTAGGGGGCGTGCACGACCTGCCCGTTGCCCATGTACATCCCGATGTGGCTGGCGTCGTCGCGGTAGGCGACCAGGTCGCCGGGCTGCGCCTGGTCCAGCGCGACCTGGCGGCCCGCGTAGCGCTGGGCCTGCGAGGTGCGCGGCAGGGAGACTCCGGCCTGGCCGTAGCTCCACTGCATCAGGCCGGAGCAGTCGAAGGAGGACGGGCCGCTGGCACCCCAGACGTAGGGCTTGCCGACGGCGTTCCTGGCGGCGAGGACCGCGGCCGCGGCGCGCGAGGAGGAGGGCATGGCCCCGGACATCTCCGGCATGTCCTCGCGTCCGCTGCGCGAGCCGCGGTCGAACTCGGCGCGCTCGCGGGTGGAGAGCGCGTTGAGCATCCGGCGGGCCTCGGCGAGCTTGCCCTCGACGGTGCGCTTGTGGCGCGAGACGACGACCCGGTTGCGCTCCAGCTCCGTCAGCTTGCGGCCGGCCTCGACCCGCTCCTGGCCCAGTTTCCGCAGGGCCTCGGTGAGTTCGTGCAGCCGGCCGGTGTGCAGGGCGCTGACCCGGCCGAGGGCGGCGGCCTTGTCGAGGTAGCTGTCCGGGTCCTCCGACAGCAGCAGCGACATGGCGGGATCCATGCCGCCCGACCGGTACTGGGCACCCGCCAGCTGTCCGAGGACGCCGCGCATCCGGTTGATCCGCTCCTGGCCCCTGGCGGTGCGGTCGCGGGCCTGGCCGACCTCCTTGCGCAGTGTCGCGGCGCGTTCGTTGGCCCGGTTGAACTGCTCGGTGGCCTGCTCGGCCTGTTCGAAGAGCCGGTCGACGGTGGCCTTGGTCGCCGTGGGCGTGCCCGCCGGGTCGGCGCTGGCCGGCGTGGCCCCGAGGGCCGCCGCGGCGGTCGCCGCGGCTGCGGACAGGACGGTGACCCGGGTGCTCTGTGTGAGCCCGGACTGCGAGGGACGACGGTGTGACGCCACGGGTAGCCGCACTCCTTCCACTGCTGGGTAGGCAGCACCCTGCCGCCCGGGGCGGGCGGACTGCCGGACGGGAGCTGCGCGCCAGACAGTAGCGGGACGGTCACGCACCGGCCAAAGACCCGGGCACTCGAACACCGTGTGAACAGCACGAAGCCCCGCCGGTGACCAGGTCACCGGCGGGGCGTGAAGTCAGTGCGGGGCGCCGCGATTCGCCCGATCGGGCGGTGTGTTCAGTGGCGGCGTCCGGGTATCGGGGGCGCGCCGCTCAGCCGTCGGCGCGCCTCGGAGGGCCGGGGTCAGCCGCCGACACGCACGCCGAACTGGAACGGGCCGAGGTACTTCATG
Source organism: Streptomyces sp. NPDC004111 (assembly GCF_042874215.1). Taxonomy (NCBI): domain Bacteria; kingdom Bacillati; phylum Actinomycetota; class Actinomycetes; order Kitasatosporales; family Streptomycetaceae; genus Streptomyces; species Streptomyces sp. NPDC004111. Next base: position 75,157 of record NZ_JBIAMU010000012.1, on the reverse strand, counting down.
TCCTCGATGCGCACGTTGGCACCCGGCTTGGGGGCGTGCAGCGACATGCCGTTGCCCGCGTAGAAGCCGACGTGCTGGAGGTTGTTGAAGAAGACCAGGTCGCCGGGGCGCAGTTCGCTCCGGTTGTAGATCTTCCGGCCGGCGCTCTCCTGCGTGTACGTGCTGCCGCCGACGGTCACGTTGACCTGCTGGAACGCCCAGTAGACGAGGCCGGAGCAGTCGAACGCGTTGGGACCCTTGTTGCCCCAGTCGTACGGCGCGCCTATCTTCGTCCGGGCCGCGGCCATGGCGGCGGCGCCGATGCCGGAGGCGGGGGTCTCGTTGCCGAGGTCGACGCGTCCGCCGTCGCCGCCGCCGGCCCGGTTGGCCCGCTCCTCCTCGGCGGCCATCGCGTCGCGCTCGGCCTTGGTGAGGGTGTTGAGCAGGGTCTGCGCCTCGGCGAGCTTGCCCTGGACGAACTTCTTCTTCTCGCCCAGCTCCTTGCGCACGGCGGCCAGGTCGGCGAGCTTGCCGGTGGCCTCCTCGCGCTGCTGGGCGAGGGTGCGCTGCTTGGCCTGGATCTTGCGCAGCGACTCGGCCTGCTTGGCGGTCAGCTGGTTCATCGCGGCGGCGCGGTCCAGGAACTGGTCCGGCTCGGAGGAGAGGAAGAGCTGCAGCGAGGGGTCGACGGCGCCGGTGCGGTACTGGGCGGTGGCCAGCGCACCGAGCCCCTTGCGCATCTGGTTGAGCTCGCCCTGACCCCGTGCGGCCTTGTCCTGGAGGCCCTTGACCTGCTTCTCCAGGGTCTCCTGCTTCTCCTTCGCCGCGTTGTACTTCTCGGTCGCGCCCTCCGCGTCCTCGTGCAGCGCGTCGACCTTCGCCTTGACTTCCTTCTTGTCCGGCTTGGGCGCGGCGTTGGCCGCCTGCGAGCTGAGGGCCACGGCTGCGGTGGCGGCGAGGGAGAGCACGGTCACACGCGTGCGGCTCGGGTTCTTGGGACGACGGTGGGACGCCACGGAGGCGAGCTCCTTCTTCCTCGAACCACCTACCGGTCAGCGGTTGGCGGCGACCTCGCCGATACTCCGGGTGAGTGATCAACCGTGCGAAGGTTCGAGCCCAGACCCTAGTGACCTTCCTGTGATCAGTTCAAATCCTCACAGGAAAAATCTCGCCCGTGGGACACATAATTTCCACGCGTCACACAGCGCGTCACCGGGAGTTGACGGAGCGCCATACGGATTTAGTCCCAATCCGGGCAATAGCCGCATCAGTTGGATATCGCCCCGTCTTCTCCGTCAGGCGCGCGAAAGCCGCTTCAGCAGCATCGCCGAAGCGACCGGTCTGGCGCCGGACTTCGCGACTCCGTCCGCGACCTCGCGGTCCGTGGAGACCACCACCACCGGCCGCCCCGGCGGCTCCGCCCGGACCAGCTGACGGATCAGCTCGTCGGCCGTCACCCCCGCCTTGCTGAACAGCACCCGCACCCCGCGCGGCGGCGCGAGCAGCACCGGAGCGGCCAGCTCCGCACCGTCGAAGACGCAGGTCACCTCGGCCCCCGAGGCGGCGGCCAGCATGGAGAGCCCGCCGAGCAGCCGCAGCCGCTGCTTCTCCAGCGGCATCGTCGGATAGCCGGTCTTGGTGACGTTGTAGCCGTCGACCACCAAGTGCGCCTGGGGCAGCGCGAGCAGCTGGTCAAGGACGGCCGGATCGGTGTCGGACAGGGCCCTGGCCGCGATGTCCTTGGGCGACATCCGCCCCGGCTCGACCGCGTCCACGCTGTCCGCGGGCCGCCCCGCCGACGGCGGCAGCGCGAGTTCCCTGCGCAGCCCCTGGGCCGCTTCGAGCACGGTGTCCAGAAGCAGGCGCAGGCGCATGTCCTCGACACTGCGCCCCTCGCGCACCGCCCTGCGCCCCGCCTCGACGGACGCCTCGGCCTCGCCCAGCCGGGCCCGCAGCCGCCGCGACTCGGCCTCCGCGGACGCCACCTGGGCAGCCGCCTCGGACCTGATGCCGTCGATCTCGGCCTGCGTCCTGCGCAGCGCGGCCTCCCCGCGCTTGACGTCGCTGAGCGCGCCGCGCAGCTTGCGCTGGGCGGCGTCGGACTCCCTGCGGACGGTGTCCAGCTCGCCGCGCAGCCGCTCGGTCTCCGCCTTGGTGCGCTCCTTGGCCTCCGCCAACTCGGCCCGCAGCTGCTCCAGTTCGCGCTGGACGGCCTCGTCGGCGCGCTCCGCGCCGGCCCGCTCGGCCTCCTCGCCCGCGGCGGCCACCAGCTTCACCCAGCCGACCGGGCGCAGCACGTAGGCCGCCGCCGCCACGTCGACGGGATCGGCGGCGGCGGGCGGCGACCCGGCCTCCAGCGCGCCGGCCAGCTCGGGCTGCGCCTCGCGCAGCCGCTCACCGATGCGCTGCCGGAAGACCGGGTCGCTCTCCAGCGCGGCGGCCATCGCGTTGCCCGCGAACTTGGCGCGTCTGGTCGGGGTGAACCGGGCGTACTGCCTCAGCTGGGCCGGAAGTTCGGCGACCGTGAGGCCGCCGAACGCGTCCGAGACCAGCGTCACGACCCGGCGCCGCACCCCTTCGGGCAACGGGCGGTCGAGCACCTCTGCGGCGTCGTCGGCCGAGCCGGCCGGTTCCGCGCCGCTCGCAGGCTCCACAATCCGTCACCCCACTACCTTCGTGCCCTCATGGGCACTGCCCTGCCGGGCCGCTGTCCCGGGCCCCGTCGGGGCCCTCAGGACTCGGCGTCCGGCCTGTCCACCAGTTCGATCTGATCCACCGCGTTGCACCAGCGGCAACGCACCGACTCGATGGTCTCACTGACCACCTCGCGTTCCTCGACCTTCGATTCCCCGGCCAGGTCGAGGTGGACGTACTCCACGACCTTCGACGAGCGGGTCACGTCGAAGCGTGTGAGGTTGCCACAGAGCGTGCAGCGCCACCGGGTACCGGCCGTGGGCAGGGGAACCGTCGTCGTCATGCGTACCGTCCTCTTCGTCGTATCCGTGCGTGTCGCACGGGTGTCGTACGTCGTTGCCGCGGTGCGCCGTCGAACTGCGGATACCCTGCGCGCAACCCTACGGCCTTACCGCTACCCCGTGCCGGGGGCGGCCGACCCTTGAGACCCGGTACGGCGAGGCGGCCTCCCCCGTCGCACCCCTTGCGTCATGCTCGAACCCATGATCAAGGTCACGGCCAAGGACTTGGCGGCCCGGTGGCAGTCCCTCGGGCACGCCCCGGTCGTGACGTACGCCCTGATCGCCCTGTGCTGCGTGGCCTTCCTGCTCGGCCCCGCCTCCGGCTTCGTCCCCGCGTACGGCACCGGCGACGCCCTGCTCGCCGCGCAGAACGACTACTTCGAGCGCTGGGGCGTGGTCCCCGAGGAACTGACCGGCTTCGCCCCGCACTCCCTGCTCACCCCGCTCACCGCCCTGTTCGTGCACGGCAACTGGCTTCACCTGCTGGGCAACATGCTCTTCCTGTACGTGTTCGGGGCGATGACCGAGGAGCGGCTGGGCCGGCTGCACTTCCTGCTCTTCTACCTCGTCACCGGCTACCTCGCGCTCGTCGTGTACGCCCTGGCCCACTCCTCCTCCCAGGAGACCCTGGTCGGGGCCTCGGGGGCGATCTCGGCGGTGCTCGGCGCGTTCCTGCGGCTCTTCCCGCACGCGCGGGTGACCAGCCTCTTCCCCTTCCTGCTGTTCCTGCCGCTGCGCTTCCCGGCGTGGATCGTGCTGATCTTCTGGTTCGTGCTCCAGTGGCTGGCCGCGCAGGGGCTGGGCACCGGGGCCGGGGTCGCGTACCTGGCGCACGTGGTGGGCTTCGCGGGCGGCTTCCTCTACGCGTGGGCGCGCTACCCCCGTACGACTAGAGTGAGGGCCGCAGCAGCGCCACCGGCCACCGAGGGAGAAAGCCAGCCGTGATCACCGCGATCGTGCTCATCAAGACCAGCGTGGACCGGATCCCCGAGATCGCCGAGTCGATCGCCGCGCTGGACAGCGTCAGCGAGGTCTTCTCGGTCACCGGTACGTACGACCTGATCGCCATGGTGCGGGTCGGCCGGCACGACGACCTGGCGGACATCATTCCGGGCTCCATCAGCAAGATCCCCGGCGTCGAGGGCACGGACACGCACGTCGCCTTCCGCACCTACTCGCAGCACGACCTGGAAGCGGCCTTCGCCATCGGCCTCGACGGCTGAGAACGGCGCCCGCGGCACCGGCCGCCCCGCCCGCGCGCCCGGTGCCGTCCATGAAGGGTTCTTCATGCGGCCCTCATGTGCGGGGCGCGGGGCGGCTGCCAGGCTGGCCGCATGGCCTTCTCCCACCGCTTGGCGACCCTCGCGGCCGTCGTCGCGATACCGCTGGGCATCGCGGCGACGAGCTACGCGCTGACCGACGCCCCCCACGCTCCCGAGGTGCCGCCCAGGGTCGAACTCACCGGCGGGCCCGGCAGGACGACGGACCGCCCCGCCGCTCCGCCCTCCTCTCCCGCGCCCGACTCCCCCTCCGCCGCGCCCTCGGGTGCGCCGACCGGCGACTCGGTCGTACCGGGGCCCAGCCCGCGGGGCGACGACGACGATGACGACCCGGACGAGCGGCCCGGCCCCCCGGGGAACTCCCCCGGTGACGACGCCCACTGACGCCGCGGCGCCCGGCGCCCCGGGCGGCGGGCCGCGCGGCCCGCGGATCTCGGCCCGGGTCCGCATCCTGCTGTGGCTGCTGCTGGTGATGGCGGTGGCGCTGGCCGCCGTCGCGACGACCACCCGGTCTCTGCTGCTGCGCGACGTGGACAGCCGGATCGGGCAGTTGCTGACCCAGGAGACCCGGGAGTTCGCCAACTTCGTGGCCCAGGGCGTCGACCCGGACACCGGCGGACGCTTCACCGACACCCACCGCCTCCTGGAAGTCTTCCTGCAACGCCAGTACTCCGACCCGGACGAGGAACTCCTCGGTCTGCTGCGCACCGACGGGCCCCGCCCGCGCGTCGTGCGCCAGCCCCGCGACTTCCCGCCGGGCACCGCGCTGCACCAGGACTCCGGGGCCCTGATCGAGATCTTCGGCTCCGGGGCGGCCAGCGGCACCCTGGAGCGGGGCGACGGGGCGGGGCGCTCCGGCGGAGCGGTGGCCTGGGCGAAGGTGCCGATCGCCGGGCCCACCCAGGGCGCCTTCGTGGTCGTCGTGCACACCGAGCGCGAACGGGCCGTCGCCGACAAGACGTTCCGCATCCTGCTGGCCATCTCCGGGGTGGCGCTGCTGATGTCGACCGGCATCGGCTGGGCGGTCGCGGGCCGGATACTCGCCCCGGTCCGGCTGGTGCGCACCACCGCGGCGCAGCTCACCGAGCAGGACCTCACCCGGCGCATCCCGGTCGAGGGCAGGGACGACATCGCCGCCCTCGCCGCGACGTTCAACGCGATGCTGGACCGGCTGGAGCGGGCGTTCGCCGCGCAGCGCGAGTTCGTGGACGACGCGGGCCACGAACTGCGCACCCCCATCACGATCGTGCGCGGCCACCTGGAGCTGATGGGCGAGGACCCCGCGGAACGCGAGGAGACTCTCCGGCTGGTCACCGACGAACTCGACCGGATGAGCCGCATGGTGGAGGACCTGCTGCTGCTCGCCAAGGCGGAGCGGCCCGACTTCGTCACCCCCGAGCCGGTCCAGCTCGCGGAGCTGACGGCCGACGTGTTCGTGAAGGCGCGCACGCTCGGCGACCGCGACTGGGTCCTGGCCGAGGTCGCCGACCGGGAGGTCCGCCTGGACCCGCAGCGGATCACCCAGGCCATGGTGCAGCTCGCCCAGAACGCGGTGCAGCACACCGCGCGCGGCAGCCGCGTGGCGATCGGCTCCCGGACACGGACGCCGCCCGGCGGCCAGGAGCAGGCCGCCCCGATCGAGCTGTACGTCTCCGACAGCGGGCCCGGGGTGCCGCCCCGGGACGCCGCCGTTATCTTCGAACGCTTCCGCCGCGGCAGCGCTCGGCGCGGCTCCCGCAGCACGGGGGCGGGCCTCGGCCTCGCCATCGTGAAGGCCATCGCGGAGGGCCACCGGGGGCGCGTCGAGCTGAGCGCTGGCACCGCGGGACCGGAGTACGGGGGCGCCGCGGGCCCGGAGTACGGCGGCTCACCCGTCGCGGGTCCCGGCGCCACCTTCACCCTCGTACTGGATCCAGGGCCCGCGACGGCCGTACCGGAAGGGACACCTCCCGCCTCATGAACCGCATCCTCATCGTCGAGGACGAGGAGCGCATCGCGTCCTTCGTCGAGAAGGGCCTGCGCGCCAACGGCTTCACGACGACGGTCGCCTGCGACGGCGACACCGCGTACGACTACGCCTGCACGGGCGGCTTCGACCTGGTGCTGCTCGACATCGGTCTGCCGGGCCGGGACGGCTTCACGGTCCTGCGCGCGCTGCGCGAGGCCCGGGTGAGCGCACCGGTCATCGTGCTCACGGCCCGCGACTCGGTACGGGACACGGTGGCCGGGCTGGAGGGCGGGGCCGACGACTGGATGACCAAGCCGTTCCGCTTCGAGGAACTGCTGGCCCGGGTCCGGCTCCGGCTGCGCACGGCGGCCCGCGTCCCGGAGGTCACGGTGCTGCGCAGCGGCGACCTCTCGCTGGACCTGCGCACCCGCCGGGCACGGTCGGCGGACCGGACGGTGGATCTGACGGCCCGTGAGTTCGTGCTCCTGGAACTCTTCCTGCGCCACCCCGGACAGGTCCTCTCGCGCGAACAGATCCTCTCCCACGTCTGGGGCTACGACTTCGACCCCGGCTCGAACATCGTGGACGTCTACGTCCGCGCCCTCCGCAAGAAGCTGGGCCCCGGACTGGTCGAAACGGTCCGCGGCATGGGCTACCGCCTCCCCTAGCTCCCCCTCCGGACCCGCCCTGGCTCCCCCGGGCTCGCAAACCGCCCCTCGCCGCACGCCGGATGAAGCCCCCTTCATCCGTGCCTCACGCCCCGCTCACCCCGCCCGGTCACGCTCGACCACGTGACCCCGACCGCCCGCGTCCCCGACCGGGCCCCCGCCCCGCCGCCCGCCCGGCCCCGGTTCGCCCCGAGGCCCCACCAGTACGCCGTGCTCGGCCTCGCCCTCGCGCTCTGCACGCTGCTGCTCCTGCCGGATCTCCTCCCGCCGCTGTCCACCGACGCGCGGATCACCCTCCTGGTGTTCACCCTCGCCACCGCCGCGTGGATCGCCACCCCGGTCGACGACACGTACATCGCGCTCGGGGCGGGGCTCGCGCTGACCGTGACCGGGGTGATCGGCAGCGAGACCCTGTTCGGGACGCTCGGCGACGCGACGGTGTGGCTGCTGATCTGCGCCTTCGTCCTGGCCGCCGCGGTGGCCAGGACCGGCCTGGCGGGGCGGGCCGCCGCCTTCCTGGTCAGCGGGGCCCGTACGGTGCGTCAGCTCGTCCATCTGTCCACCGCCGCCCTGGTCGTCACCGCGTTCGCCGTCCCCGCGACCTCGGGCCGGGCCGCGCTCGCGCTCCCCGTGTTCCTCGCGCTGGCCAGGGCGCTGGCGGACCGGCGCCGGGTGGTCGTCATGCTGGCCCTGCTCTTCCCCACGGTGATCCTGCTGTCCGCCGTGGCCACCCTGATCGGCGCGGGCGCGCACCTGATCACCGTGTCGGTCCTCTTCGAGGCGACCGGGCAGCGCATCGGCTTCACCCAGTGGCTGCTGCTCGGCCTGCCCCTGGCGGCCGTCTCCAGCCACCTCGCCGCCGAGGCCGTCCTGCTCACCACCACCCGCCGCGCCGACCGCGCCGGGCCCGTGCGGATCACCGCCGCGCAGGTCCAGCGGCACAGCGACCGCCCCGTGACCGGCGCCCTGACCTCCGCCGAGGCGCGCTGCGCCGCGCTGCTGGGGACGGTGGTGCTGCTCTGGTGCAGCGAGCCGCTGCACCAGGTGCCGCCCGCGGTGGTCGCGCTGATCGGTGCGGTGGTGGCCGCGTCGCCCGCACTGGGCACCGTACGGCTGAAGGAGGCGCTGGGCACCGTGCCGTGGTCGCTGCTGCTGTTCATGGCGGCGACGACGGCGATGGGCGTGGCGCTCGCCGAATCGGGGGCGGCCCGCTGGCTGATGGCGCGGCTGCCGCTGACCGGGGTCCCGCCGTGGGCGTTCCTGGGCGCCGTGGTCGCCGTCAGTACGGTGGCGCACCTGATCCTCCAGTCCCGTTCGGCGCGCTCCAGCGTGCTCGTGCCGCTCGTGGTGGCGGCGGCGGCCGGCGTCGGGGTGAACCCGGTGGCCGCCGCCCTCGCGTCCACCGCCGCGGCCGGGTTCTGCCACACCCTTCCGGCGTCCGCGAAGCCGGTGACGCTCTACGCCGACCTGCCGGACACCCCGACGTACACCCCGCGCGACCTGCTGCGGCTGTCCGCAGTGCTGGCGCCGTTGACCGCCCTGACGGTCCTGTTCTTCGCCCTCGCCGTGTGGCCGCTGCTCGGCGTGCCCGTCCTGCTGCCCCGCTGACCGCCCCGCCAGTCCCAGGAGTTCTCGTGCCGGTACGTCATGTCGCCATCGCCCCCAGCGGTTTCAAGGAGTCGCTGTCCGCCGAGGCCGCCGCGGAGGCCATCGCCGCCGGGGTCCGCAGGGTCCTGCCCGCAGCCGTGCTCGATCTGATCCCGCTGGTCGACGGCGGCGAGGGCACCGCCCGCACCCTCGCGGCGGCCACACCGGGGGCCCGGGTGGTGAACCTGAGCGCCACCGGTCCCACGGGCCGCCGCGTGCCGGCCCACTTCGCCCTCCTGGACCCGGGCACCGCCGTGGTCGAGATGGCCGCCGTCGCGGGCCTGTCGCTGGTGCCGCGCACCCGGCGCGACCCCGGTGCCACCACGACGTACGGTGTGGGCGAACTGGTCCGCGCCGCCCTCGACGCGGGTGCGCGCCGCATCCTGGTCGGCTGCGGGGACTCCGGCACGTCCGACGGCGGCGCGGGGGCGCTCCAGGCCCTCGGCGCCCGGCTGCTGGACTCCGAAGGACGCGAACTCCCCTACGGTGGGAGGCACTTGACGGCTCTCGACAGGGTGGACCCGTCGGGCCTGGACCCCCGGCTGGCCCGTACCGAGCTGCGCGTCGCCTGCAATCCGCACAACGTCCTGTGCGGCCCGCAGGGCGTCGCCCGAATCTTCGGCCCGCAGAAGGGGGCGACCCCTGCCCAGGTCGAGGAGCTCTCCGCCGCGCTCGACCGCTGGGCCCGCGTCCTCGACCGCGACCTCGCCCGCACCACCCCCGCGGGCACCGATCTGCGCCGTGGTCTTGGCACCGGCGCGTCCGGCGGTCTGGGCGCGGGGCTCGCCGCGCTGGGCGCCCGGCTGCTCCCCCGCTTCGACGTGCTGCTGGACCACCTCGACCTGGACGCCCGGCTGGCCCGCGCCGATCTGGTGGTCACCGCGGAGGGCGCCCTGGACCGGCAGACACCGCGCGGCAAGGTCCCGGCCGAAGTGGCGCGCCGGGCCAAGCTGCTGAACCGGCCGGTGCTCGTCCTGGCGGGCACCCTGGGCGACGGCGCGCACGAGATCAGGGCCGTGGGCGCGGACGCCTACAGCGGGATCCTGCCCGCCCCGATCGCGCTGGCCGAGGCGCTGGGCCGCGGCGGCGAGTTCCTCACGGACGCGACCGAGCGGGCCCTGCGGATGATCCAGCTGGGGGCGCGCACCGCCCGTACCTCACCGCTCCGGCCGCCGCACCCGGTGTCCCGGGCACCTCAGACCGCCGGGACGCAACGCCCGCCCTCGGTGCGGTAGTTCCACTGCGCGCCGTTGGCGACGAGTTCCCCCACCGCCGTCACGAACCGCTCGACGTGCTCGTCGGGGGTGCCCGCGCCGAAGCTGACCCGGATCGCGTTGAGCGAGCGCTCGCCCGGCTCGGCCTCCGGGGCGCCGCACTCGCCCACCTCCTGCGGGTCGCTGCCGAGCAGGGTGCGCACCAGCGGGTGGGCGCAGAAGAGGCCGTCGCGGACGCCGATCCCGTACTCGGCGGAGAGGGCGGCGGCGAAGTGCGAGCTGTTCCAGCCCTCCACCACGAAGGAGATGACGCCGACCCGGGGCGCTTCGTCGCCGAACAGCGAGAGCACCTTGACGGCGGGCACCCGGGCGAGCCCCTCCCGCACCCGGCGCACCAGGGACTGCTCCCGCTCCACCAGGGAGTCGAAGCCCGCCTCGGTGAGCGCCCGGCAGGCGGAGGCGATGGAGTAGACGCCGATGACGTTGGGCGATCCGGCCTCGTGGCGGGCGGCGGTGGTGTGCCACTCGACGTCCACCCCGCCGTCGGTGCGCCGGGCGACCTTCTTGGAGGCGCCGCCGCCGGCCAGGTACGGCTCGGCTTCCTGGAGCCAGTCGGCGCGTCCGGCGAGCACGCCGGAGCCGAAGGGCGCGTACAGCTTGTGGCCCGAGAAGGCGACCCAGTCCACGTCCAGCTCCTTGACGGAGACGGGGTGGTGGGGGGCCAGCTGGGCGGCGTCGAGGACGATCCGCGCCCCGTGGGCGTGCGCGACGGCGGCCAGCTCCTTCACCGGCCAGATCTCCCCGGTGACGTTGGAGGCACCGGTCACGCAGACGAGGGCCGGACCGGTGGGGCCTCCCGTGCTCGAACGAAGCCGAGAGCTTGAGGAAGGATCGCGGTCGGCGAGGGCGCGCTCCAGGATCGCGACGGCCTGGGCGGGGGTGCGCGGCGCGTTGAGGTAGTGGACGTCGGCGTCCTGCCAGGGCAGCAGCGAGGCGTGGTGCTCGGTCTCGAAGACGAACACCTGGCAGCCGGCGGGCAGTACGGCCGAGAGCAGGTTCAGCGAGTCGGTGGTGGAGCGGGTGAAGACGACCTGGTCGTCGTCCCGGCAGTCCAGGAACTCGTGGACGGTGGTGCGGCTGTTCTCGAACAGGTCCGTGGAGAGCTGCGAGAGGTACCCGGCGCCGCGGTGCACGCTGCCGTAGTACGGGGCGTACGCCGCCACGTCGTCCCACACCCGCTGGAGCGCCGGGGCGCTGGCCGCGTAGTCGAGGGCCGCGTAGGTGACCTCGCCACCGGTCACCAGCGGCACGGCCACGTCCCGCCCGAGGACGGGCAGCGGCGCCGCGCAGCAGGGGTCGGCGGACTCACCGGAAACGGCGGCCGGGGCGGGGGCCGGCGCGGCGGAGGAGGCGGTGGCGGCAGTGGCGGTGGTGGCGACGGGCGATGCGGGCATGACGAAACTCCTGGTGAGGCGGAATGGCTTCAGTGGTGCCCGTACCAATGCTGACGAAAGCTCAGATGCCTTGCCGGGTACGGGAGTTGCCTCGACGCTCCGGACACACGGGTCCGGTGCGGAGGTGAAGGTGGAACGGGGCCGAGCGGCCCTATCGCATTCGCTTGCTCACGAGACTGCTCCCTTGAGGACCAGGACCCCAGGGGCGCGCCACTCCGACAGGAGTGCGCAGGGGTCCGCGCTTGCCGTAGACCTCGCTGCCTACGACCTGGTCTTCACCCGGGGCACCCCGCCACGGACGGAGGGTTGCCGGACAGCGGGCCGGGGCCGTAGTCGCTGTCACTCATGACCTGTGCAGCATCTTGCCACACGATCAACGACGCGCAAGAGCGCAGTCCGCGTATCGAGACATCCGGACTGCGCTCTGCGTCACACGTCGAAGGGGTTTCAGGAGTTGCTGGCCGCCACCCAGCGCTCCAGCGCCTTGAGCGCGCTCCCGGAGTCGAGGGACTCGCGGGCCCGTTCGATCCCGGCGGCGATCTCCTCGTTCAACGATCCTCCACCGGGATTGAGGGCGACGAGGGCGGCTGCCGTGTTGAGCAGGACGGCGTCGCGCACGGGCCCCTCCTCACCGGCCAGCAGCCTGCGGGCCACCTCCGCGTTGTACGAGGCGTCGGCGCCCCGCAGCGCCTCGACGGGGACGATGTCCAGGCCCACGTCCCGCGGGTCGAAGGCCTCCTCGCGCACGGTGCCCCCGCGCACGATCCACACCCGTGAGGTCGCGGTGGTGGTCAGCTCGTCGAGACCGTCGTCGCCGCGGAAGACCAGCGCGGAGTTCCCCCGCTCGGCCAGCACGCCGGCCACGATCGGCGCCATCCGCGCGTCGGCGACCCCGACGGCCTGCGCGCGCACCTGGGCCGGGTTGGTGAGCGGGCCCAGGATGTTGAAGGTGGTCTGCGCGCCGAGCTCCTTGCGGGCCTTGGCGGCGTACCGCAGCGCCGGGTGGAACTTCACCGCGAAGCAGAAGGTGATGCCCGCCTCCTCGGCGACCTCCGCCACCCGCCGCGGCGTCAGGTCCAGATTGACGCCGAGCTTCTCCAGGACGTCCGAGGAGCCGCTCGCGGAGGACGCGGCCCGGTTGCCGTGCTTGACGACCTTGGCGCCGGTGCCCGCGATGACGACCGCGGACATGGTGGAGATGTTGACGGTCTTGGCGAGGTCGCCGCCGGTGCCGACGATGTCGACGCTGGGGCCGGGCACCTCGATGGTGCGTGCGTGCGTGTACATCGCCCGCACCAGGCCGGTCACTTCCTCCACCGTCTCGCCCTTGGCGCGCAGGGCGACCGCGAAGCCGGCGATCTGGGCGTCGGTCGCCTCGCCGCTCATGATGCGGTCCATGGCCCAGGCGGTGTCGTCCGCGCCGAGGTGCTCGCCGCGCAGCAGGGGGTTGAGGATGCCCGGCCAGCTACGGGCCGCCACGCTGTCGCCGCCTACCGGGGTCACAACGTTCATGGTCCGCTCCAGGGTCCACAGCCGAAAAAGGGATGCCCCCTCCAGGGGGTGCCCTCACCCTATCCAGGCCCGGGGACGGCGAAGAGCCCCGTCCGACGAATGGACGGGGCTCTCGCTGTGGCGGACAGTGCGGCCCGGGGGGTCACCCCGGTCCGGGGCTACCGGGCCGGCTTGAGGTGATCAGTGGTGGCCGTGGCCGCTGGTGATCTCCTTGTACTCCTCGGCGGTGGGCTTGGCGATCTGGTTGCCCTCGCCGTACATGCCCTTGCTGAGCTTGACGCGCAGCTTCTCGGTGGCGCCCACCTTGCGCTCGACGCCGTTCTCGTCCACCTCGGGACCGATCTCGGCCGGCGCGTACTGCTCGTGCGCCGTGAGCGAGTGCAGCTGGTGCTGGTTGAGCGGCTCGTGCACCTCGATGAACTCACCGTGCGGCAGCCGCTTGATGATGCCGGACTCGCGTCCGTGCAGCACCTTCTCGGCGTCCCTGCGCTGGAGGCCCAGGCAGATCCGCTTGGTGATGATGAACGCCAGGACCGGACCGGCGAAGAAGCCGATGCGCACGAACCAGGTGATCGAGTTGATCGACAGGTGGAAGTGCGTGGCCCACAGGTCGTTTCCACCGCCGACGAGGCCGATGAAGTAGACCGTGATCCAGGCGACGCCGAACGCGGTGCGGGTCGGGCTGTTGCGCGGACGCTGCGCGATGTGGTGCTCGCGCTTGTCCCCGGTGACCCAGGACTCCAGGAACGGCCACACCGCGATGACACCGAGGATCACACCGAACAGCACCAGCGGGATGAAGACACCCAGGACCAGCGTGTGGCCCCAGAGGTTGATCTCCCAGCCCGGCATGACACGCACCAGACCCTCGGCGAAGCCCATGTACCAGTCGGGCTGGGCGCCGGTGGACACCTGGTCCGGACGGTAGGGGCCGAGCGCCCACACCGGGTTGATCGTGAACGCCGCCGCGATGATCGCGATGATGCCGAAGACCAGGAAGAAGAAGCCTCCGGCCTTGGCCATGTAGACCGGCAGCAGCGGCATGCCGACGACGTTCTTGTTCGTCCGGCCGGGGCCCGCGAACTGGGTGTGCTTGTGGTAGAAGACCAGGATCAGGTGAGCCACCATCAGGCCGAGCATGATGCCCGGCAGCAGCAGGATGTGGATCGAGTAGAACCTGGCGACCATGTCGTGGCCGGGGAACTCTCCGCCGAACAGGAACATCGAGATGTACGTGCCGACGACCGGCACGGACAGGATCGCGCCCTGGGTGAAGCGGACACCGGTGCCCGACAGCAGGTCGTCCGGCAGCGAGTAACCGGTGAAGCCGGTGAACATGCCGAGGACGAACAGCAGGAAGCCGAACAGCCAGTTGACCTCGCGCGGCTTGCGGAAGGCACCCGTGAAGAAGACGCGCATCATGTGCACGAACATCGCCGCGAGGAAGATCAGCGCGCCCCAGTGGTGGATCTGCCGGATCAGCAGACCGCCGCGGACGTCGAAGCTGATGTCCAGGGTCGACGCGTAGGCCTCCGTCATGCGGATGCCGTGCATCGGCGCGTACGAGCCGTGGTACACGATCTCGTTCATCGACGGGTGGAAGAACAGCGTCAGGTACACACCCGTGAGGATGATGATGATGAAGCTGTACATGCAGATCTCGCCGAGCATGAAGGACCAGTGGTCCGGGAAGATCTTGCGCATGTTGGCCTTGGCCAGGGAGTAGATCCCCAGCCGGCCGTCCGCCCAGTCCGCGACCCGCTCACCGGCGGGCGCCTTCTGCTGCGGCTTGGTCTCGGTTGCAGTACTCATCCGCGCTCCCAGAAGGAAGGACCGACGGGCTCTTCGAAGTCGCCCAGCGCTTCGAGGTAACCCTCGTCATTCACACCGATCCGCAGCTGCGGCAGCGCGTGACCGGCCGGGCCGAAGATGACACGGGCGCCGTCGGAGAGGTCGAAGGTGGACTGGTGGCACGGGCACAGCACGTGGTGCGTCTGCTGCTCGTACAGGCTGATCGGGCAGCCGACGTGGGTGCAGATCTTGGAGTACGCCACGATGCCCTCGTGCGCCCACTCGCGCTGCTGCTTGTCCTTGATCTCGTCCGGCTGGATACGGACGATCATCAGCGCGGCCTTGGCGATCTCGGTGTTGAACTCGTGATCGTCCTCCTTCAGGCCTTCCGGCATGGCGAAGGTGAGCGAACCCACGGCGACGTCCTCGGCGCGCAGCGGCTCCATCGTGTTCTGGTTGATGAGCAGCTTGCCCTTGCCCCAGAGCGTCTCGCGGAGCTTCTTCTCCGGCAGCGGACCGAGGTCGCGCAGCAGCACGACGCCGGACAGCGGCACCAGGGCCAGCGCGCCGAACATCGTGGTGCGGATCAGCTTGCGACGGCCGATCGCGGACTCCTGGGCGCCGGCCTTGAAGTCGGCCATGACCTTGGCCTTGACCTCGGGCGTGGCCGCGATCGCGTGGCGCTCGTCGGCGACCTCCACGTCGGACATCAGGGTGCGGGCCCAGTGGACCGCGCCCGCGCCGATGCAGAAGAGGGCGATGCCGAGCGTCAGACCGAGGGAGAGGTTCAGCGCGCTCACGTGGCCCAGCGGCCAGACGTACACGATCTTGTCGATCGGGAACGCCACGAAGGAGGCGATGAAGCCGACCGTGGCCAGCATGGACAGCGTGAACAGGAACGCGACGACGCGCTCGGACCGGTTGGCGGCCCGCTCGTCGATGTCCTGGATACGCGGCTTGTGCGGCGGCAGGCCCGGGTCCGCGAACGGATCGTCCTTGCGCGCCACCTCGCCGTGCGCGTCGCCCTGCTCAGCCGGCAGGGCCTCTTCTGGATTCTCTTGGCTACTCATGACTTCTTGGCCTTAGCGGTGTGGGCCGCGACCCAGACGGCAACTGCGATGAGCGCACCCAGACCGAAGATCCAGGCGAACAGACCCTCACTGACCGGCCCGAGGCCGCCCAGTCCGAAGCCGCCGGGGCTCGGGGTCTCTTCGCCGTTCACGGCCTTGACGTACGCGATGATTTCCTTCTTCTGCTTCTCCGGCATGGTGCTGTCCGGGAAGGAGGGCATGTTCTGCGGGCCGGTCTGCATGGCCTCGTAGATGTGCTTCGGCGAGACGTCCGTCAGGGGCGGAGCGTACTTGCCGTTCGTCAGGGCACCGCCCTCACCGGTGAAGTTGTGGCACTGCGCGCAGTTGGTGCGGAACAGTTCGCCACCCTTGCCGATGTCGGCGCCTTCAGGGTTGGTCTGGCTTTCGGTCGGCGTGATGGGACCGGCGCCCAGAGAGGCCACGTACGCGGCAAGCTGGTCGGTCTGCGCCTGCGTGTAGATGACCTTCTTCTTGGGCACCTGCGCGCCGGGCTGCTGCGCCGGCATACGGCCGGTGCCGACCTGGAAGTCCACTGCGGCGGAGCCCACGCCCACGAGGGAGGGGCCGTCAGTGGTGCCCTGACCGCCGGTTCCGTGGCAGCTTGCGCAGCCGACGGCGTAGAGCTTCTTGCCCTCCTCGATGGCGAGGGACTGGGCGGTCTCGTCGGCCTGCGCCTTGCCCGCAGGCGCAAACGCGGCGTACAGCCCCCCAGTGGCCGCCAGCGCGAAGAGTAGGACGACGAGCGCCGCCAGCGGATGGCGTCGTCGTGCGGAGAGCTTTTTCACGGATTACCCCGGTGTCAGGATCTTCTGCGTCGATGCGGGAAGTGTTGCGGGCTCGGGCCCTGTTCTGGTGAGCCCGGATTACTTGATCATGTAGATCGTGGCGAACAGGCCGATCCAGACGACATCGACGAAGTGCCAGTAGTAGGACACGACGATGGCGGCTGTCGCCTGCTCGTGGGTGAATCGCTTGGCCGCGTACGTCCGGCCCAGGACCAGCAGGAAGGCGATGAGACCGCCTGTCACGTGCAGTCCGTGGAAGCCGGTCGTCAGGTAGAACACCGAGCCGTACGGGTCCGACGAGAGCGAGAGGCCCTCGTGCTTGACCAGCTCGGTGTACTCGTACACCTGGCCGCCAATGAAGATCGCACCCATCACGAACGTGATGATGAACCACGTCCTGAGCTTCTTCACATCGCCCCGCTCGGCCGCGAAAACGCCGAGCTGGCAGGTGAGGGAGGAGAGCACCAGGATCGAGGTATTGGTCAGCGAGAACGGGAAGTTCAAGGCCGAGGCCTTTTCCGCCCAGAACTCGGGACCCGTCACCGATCGCAGGGTGAAGTACATCGCGAAGAGGGCCGCGAAGAACATCAGCTCGGAACTCAGCCAGATGATGGTTCCGACGCTGGTGAGGTTCGGTCGATTGACCGACGGGTGCGCGTGCCCGGTATCTACTGTCGTTGCTGTCGCCACGACCGACATTATGTCGGTCGCTTATCCCGCCCTCACCCCGGGGGGTGCCGTTCGGAGTGTCAAGAGGGTGTGTCCTGCCCGAACGGCCCATCGAAGGACCGTGCGAACCGGTGTTGACGGGGTGTTTGACGGAGTAGCATCCGCGCATCGGAGCGAGCCAGTGGAGCCCGCTGCAGAGCCCTGAGAACCCCGAGAACACCGCGCAACCGGACGTCACGGAGGAACAATGCAGCAGCCGACCGCAACGGTGCTGGTCTACAGCGACGACGCCAACACCCGCGAGCAGGTGCGCCTCGCGGCCGGACGCAGGCCGGCCGCCGACGTACCGCCGGTCGAGTTCCTGGAGTGCGCCACCCTGCCCGCCGTCCTGAAGGCGCTGGACGCGGGCGGCGTGGATGTGTGCGTGCTGGACGGCGAGACCGTCCCGGCGGGCGGCATGGGCGTCTGCCGGCAGATCAAGGACGAGATCTTCGAGTGCCCGCCGGTACTGCTGCTGATGGGCCGCCCGCAGGACGCCTGGCTGGCCACCTGGAGCCGCGCGGAGGCGGCCGTGACGCTGCCTGTCGAGCCGGTGGAGTTCGCCGCCTCGCTGGCCGCGCTGCTGCGCGCCCGGCTGGGCGACCGCTCCCCGGCCGTACAGGGCTGACGTCACGCTCCGCCTCCTCCTCGCTCCCCCGGGCCCGCCGTGTCAGACCTGGGGGCGCAGGCGCGGGGTGTACACCCGGTCGCGCTGCTGCTCGGTGGAGGCGAGCAGGGCACTGCCCTTGCGCCACTTCTTCCAGGGCAGGTTCCAGTCGCCGAAGCCGTTGCCGAAGGGGTCCATGGTGTCCCCCCAGCTGCCGACGACCTTGACGATGTCGCCCTCGCGGACGGTGTCGAAGAACCAGCTGGCGTCGCCGGTGGACATGCCCGTGCAGCCGTGGCTGACGTTCGCGTACCCCTGCGAGCCGGTGGACCAGGGCGCGGCGTGCACGTACTCGCCGCTCCAGGTCACCCGGGTCGCGTAGTACACCGGCAGGTCGTAGGAGTCGCTCGTACCGGTCGGGATTCCGATGCTGGTGCCGCGCATCCGTACGAAGTACTCCTTGCCCAGTACGACCTTGACGCCGTTGCGGGTGGAGTAGCCGGGCTTGCCGGTGGTCACCGGAATGGTGTTGATCACTTCTCCGTTGCGCTTGACCGTCATGTAGTGCGACGAGGCGTCGGTGATGGCCTCGATCCGGTCGCCCGTGCGCAGCTGCAGGGGCGCCGTGGGGGCCCCGTAGAGGTCCTTGGCGACCTTGATGCCCTCCAGGGTGCTGTACGCCTTGATGGTGGCCCGTGAGGGCCAGTACTCGCGCGGGCGGAAGTGCAGCATGTCGTCGTCCACCCAGTACCAGGAGCCCTCCACCGCGGGCTTGGACTCGACCTTGAGGGCGCGCTCCACGACGGCCCTGGCGCGCGGGTCCTTGACCTTCTGGCTGAGTTCGGCGGTGATCGGCTGGCCGACGCCGTAGGTGCCCGCGTCGGGGCCGAAGGTGACCTTCAGCTTCTTCTTGCCGACCGCGGTGCGGAAGTTGAGCCTGCGCACCCCGGGGGCGCCGGTGGTGTCCTCGGTGGCGATGCGGACCGTGTAGTCGGCTCCTGCGGCCAGCGGAGAGGTGGAGTGCCAGCGGGACCCGTCGGCGGAGAGTTCGCCCGCCACCTGGCGCCCTGCGGCGTCCGCGGCGATGACGTCGGTGATCCGGCCCTCCTTCCCGGTGGCCCGCACTTCGAGGGGCTTCTCCGGGTCGGCGTCGGTGCTGCCGGGCCGGCCGTTGAAGGTGATCTGCCGCGCCGCGTCGTACGGCTTGGAGGAGAGCGGGTTGGCCTGGGGCTGGCCGCAGGCGGTCAGCCCCGCCCCGAGGGTGGCGACCAGCAGTGCGCAGCTCAGGACCGTCCGGCTTCGGGGTGCGTAGCTCATGATCACACGATATGAAGCATCGTCAGATTGAGCGCGTTGGACATCGGCAAGTGACTGCAAACGAATGAGGGGCCCGTCCGCCTGAACGTCGTCAGGTGGACGGGCCCCTCGTCGAGGTACCGCCGTACGGCTGATTCCCCGGGTTTCCCGGTGCTACTGGGTGCGGTTCTCACCGCGGTAGAACTCGAAGACCCAGCCGAACAGGCCGACCAGGATCAGCGGCAGCGAGAAGAACAGCAGCCACCAGCCCATCGCGACCGCGAGGAAGGCGAACGCGCCGCCGATGCCCAGGGACAGCGGCTGCCAGCTGTGCGGGGCGAAGAAGCCCAGCTCGCCGGCCTCGTCCGCGACGTCGGCCTGCTTGTTGTCCTGGGCCATGGAGTCGACCCGCTTGGCCGTGAAGGCCAGGTAGAAGCCGATCATGAGGCTCAGTCCGAAGGCCAGGACGAGCGCCGTGGTGCCCGCGGGCTCCTTGGACCACACGCCGTACACGACGGCCATGATCCCGACGAACACGCTCAGCCAGATGAACAGCCAGCCTTGGATCTTCACTTGCCCGACTCCTTCGCGCCGAGAGCGAGCGACTCGATGCCGTTGTCCCGGTGGTTCTCCAACTGGTCGATCGCGGAGATCTCCGGGTGGTGCAGGTCGAACGCCGGGGATTCCGACCGGATGCGCGGCAGCGTGAGGAAGTTGTGCCGCGGCGGCGGGCAGGAGGTCGCCCACTCAAGGGAGCGGCCGTAGCCCCAGGGGTCGTCGACCTCGATCTTCTTGCCGTACTTCGCGGTCTTCCACACGTTGTAGAAGAACGGGAGCATCGACAGACCCAGCAGGAAGGAGCTGATGGTCGAGATCGTGTTCAGCGCGGTGAAGCCGTCGGCCGCGAGGTAGTCCGCGTAACGACGCGGCATGCCCTCGGCACCCAGCCAGTGCTGCACCAGGAACGTGCCGTGGAAGCCCACGAACAGCGTCCAGAAGGTGATCTTGCCGAGCCGCTCGTCCAGCATCTTGCCGGTGAACTTCGGCCACCAGAAGTGGAAGCCGGAGAACATCGCGAAGACCACGGTGCCGAAGATGACGTAGTGGAAGTGCGCGACGACGAAGTACGAGTCGGAGACGTGGAAGTCCATCGGGGGCGAGGCCAGGATGACGCCGGTCAGACCACCGAAGGTGAAGGTGATCAGGAAGCCGACGGCCCAGAGCATCGGTGTCTCGAAGGACAGTGAGCCCTTCCACATCGTGCCGATCCAGTTGAAGAACTTCACACCGGTCGGTACTGCGATGAGGAACGTCATGAACGAGAAGAACGGCAACAGCACGCCGCCCGTCACGTACATGTGGTGGGCCCAGACGGTGACCGAAAGGCCGGCGATCGCGATGGTCGCGGCGATCAGACCGATGTAGCCGAACATCGGCTTGCGGCTGAAGACCGGGATCACTTCGGAAATGATTCCGAAGAATGGCAGCGCGATGATGTACACCTCTGGATGGCCGAAGAACCAGAAGAGGTGTTGCCACAGAAGCGCACCGCCATTTGCGGCGTCGAAGATATGGGCACCGAATTTACGGTCCGCCTCCAGGGCGAACAGCGCGGCGGCCAGCACCGGGAAGGCGAGCAGGACCAGCACACCGGTCAGCAGCACGTTCCAGGTGAAGATCGGCATGCGGAACATCGTCATGCCGGGAGCGCGCATGCAGATGATCGTGGTGATGAAGTTGACCGAGCCGAGGATCGTGCCGAAGCCGGAGAAGGCCAGACCCATGATCCACATGTCGGCGCCGACGCCCGGCGAACGGACCGCGTCCGACAGCGGGGAGTAGGCGAACCAGCCGAAGTCGGCCGCACCCTGCGGGGTGAGGAAGCCGGCCACCGCGATGATCGAGCCGAAGAGGTACAGCCAGTACGCGAACATGTTCAGCCGCGGGAACGCCACGTCGGGCGCGCCGATCTGCAGCGGCATGATCCAGTTCGCGAATCCGGCGAACAGCGGCGTCGCGAACATCAGCAGCATGATCGTGCCGTGCATCGTGAAGGCCTGGTTGAACTGCTCGTTCGACATGATCTGCGTGCCGGGACGAGCGAGCTCGGCGCGCATGAAGAGCGCCATCAGACCGCCGATGATGAAGAACACGAACGACGTGATGAGGTACATCGAGCCGATCGTCTTGTGGTCAGTGGTGGTGAGCCACTTGATCACAATGTTTCCCGGCTCCTTGCGCCGCACGGGCAGCTCGTTCTCGTACGAGTCGACTGCTGCAGCGGCACCCTTGGGTTCATTGAGGATGCTCACAGTGTGTTCTTCTCCGCATTCCGAGCCGGTTCGGTCAGCTCGATGCCGGCCGGGATGTATCCGGTCTGGCCCTTCTCCTTCAGGTCCTTGAGGTGCTGCTTGTACTCCTCAGGGGAGACGACCTTGACGTTGAAGAGCATCCGGGAGTGGTCGACGCCGCAGAGCTCGGCGCACTTGCCCATGAAGATGCCCTCCTTGGTGGGGGTCACCTCGAAGGCGTTGGTGTGGCCCGGGACGACGTCCTGCTTCATGAGGAAGGGAACCACCCAGAAGGAGTGGATGACCTCGCGCGACGTCAGTACGAACCGGACCTTCTCGCCCTTCGGCAGCCACAGCGTGGGGCCGGGGTTGCCGTTCTCCGGATTGCGGACACCGGGGATGCCGTACTCGTAGACGCCCTCTGCGCCGTCCGGGAACTGCTTGGTGAACTTGTCCGGAATCGCGTTGAGTTCCTTGGGAACACCGGTCTTCAGCTTGGTTTTGGGGTCCGTCTGAGGACCGGTGGCGGGGTTGCCGTCCACGTCCTCGACGTAGTTGAAGCCCCAGCTCCACTGGTAGCCGACCACGTTGATCGTGTGCTTCGGCTTGTCGTCGAGATGCAGGAGCTTCGATTCGTCACGGGCGGTGAAGTAGAACAGCACCGAGACGATGATGAGCGGGGCGACCGTGTACAGGGCCTCGATGGGCATGTTGTACCGGGTCTGCGGAGGTACCTCGACCTTGGTGCGGCTGCGCCGGTGGAAGATGACACTCCACAGGATCAGACCCCACACCAGCACGCCCGTGACGAGCGCTGCCGCCCACGAGCCCTGCCAGAGGGAGAGGATTCGCGGCGCCTCTTCCGTCACCGGGGTGGGCATTCCCAGTCGCGGGAAGTCCTCCCATGTGTACGAGCAACCAGAGGCGGTCGCCAGGACCACGCCCGCGGTCAGCACCTGGAGCAGCTTCCGCCGCATCGGGCGCCGCGACGAGCGGTCGGAGCCGTTGGGACTCACGTAGCGCCTTCCCGAGAGTCTCGCCCGCGCGTGTAGTGGCTGCGGCCGTCTGACTGGTCGGTCGCCGGCCCTGACGCGGGCAGGGGTTTGGATGTTTATGCGGACCAAACCCTACTGGACGCTATTTGGGGTCGCGCGGGGAGGGTGCCCAACGCGCCGCAGCGCTCCCCGAAGGGGTGGCGCCGCCGCCGGTGACGGGCGGAACCCCGGCCTCCGCCCGGCATCTGACGACCCCTCCCCCGATGGGGGTACGGAGCGGACGGGGTCCGGCGGCTAGCGTGGCCGGGTGCCCTACTTCGACGCCGCCTCCGCCGCCCCCCTGCACCCCGTCGCCCACCAGGCGCTGCTTGCCTCGCTGGACGAGGGGTGGGCCGATCCGGCCCGGCTGTACCGGGAGGGCCGCCGGGCCAGGATGCTGCTGGACGCGGCGCGGGAGGCCGCCGCGGAGGCGGTCGGCTGCCGCCCCGACGAGCTGGTTTTCACCCCTTCGGGAACGCACGCGGTGCACACCGGAATTGCCGGGGCCCTCGCGGCGCGTCGGCGTGTCGGCCGCCACCTGGTCACCTCCGCCGTCGAGCACTCCTCGGTACTCCATTCGGCCGCCGCCCACGAGGCGGACGGCGGGTCGGCGACCGAGGTTCCGGTGGGGCGCACCGGCGCGGTCGCGGCCCGGGACTTCGCGGCGGCGCTGCGGCCGGACACCGCTCTGGCCTGCCTGCAGTCCGCCAACCACGAGGTCGGCACCCTCCAGCCGGTGGCCGAAGTCGCACAGCAGTGCCGGGAGGTGGGTGTGCCGCTGCTGGTGGACGCGGCCCAGTCGCTGGGCTGGGGGCCGGTGGACGGCGACTGGTCGCTGCTGACCGCCAGCGCGCACAAGTGGGGCGGTCCGGCCGGGGTCGGACTGCTCGTGGTCAGGAAGGGCGTGCGGTACGCGCCGCAGGGCCCGGCGGACGAGCGGGAGGCGGGGCGCTCCCCCGGCTTCGTGAACCTCCCGGCGGTCGTCGCGGCGGCGGCCTCGCTGCGGGCGGTGCGGGCGGAGGCCGACGAGGAGGCGGCGCGGCTGCGGGAGCTGGTGGAGCGGATCCGGGCGCGGGTGGCGGCGGACGTGCCGGACGTGGAGGTGGTCGGGGACCCGGTGGACCGGCTGCCGCACCTGGTGACCTTCTCCTGTCTCTACGTGGACGGGGAGAGCCTGCTGCACGCGCTGGACGGGGCGGGCTTCTCGGTGTCGTCGGGTTCCTCGTGCACGAGCAGCACGCTGACGCCGAGCCATGTGCTGCGGGCGATGGGGGTGCTCTCGGAGGGCAATGTGCGGGTGTCGCTGCCGCGCGGGACGCGGGAGGCGGAGGTGGCGGACTTCCTGGCCGCCCTGCCGGGGGCCGTGGCCGGGGTGCGCGAGCGGCTCGGGGCGCCGGGTGCGGTGCCCGCCGCGCCGTCGGCCGCCCCGGCGTCGCTGACGGTCGACGCGCTCGGCAAGCGGTGCCCGCTCCCGGTGATCGAGCTGGCGAAGGTGATCGGTGACGTCGCGCCCGGCGGGACGGTCACGGTCCTGGCCGACGACGTCGCCGCCCGGCTCGACATCCCGGCGTGGTGCGAGATGCGGGGCCAGGAGTACGTGGGCGAGGAGGAACGCGCCCAGGGATCCGCCTACGTGGTCCGCCGCGCGAAGTAGCACCCCGCCCCGCCCCTTGGGCGGCGGGGCCGCCCGCCGAGCCCCCTTGGGCGACGGGGCCGCGCACCCTCCCGCCCCCGCCCGAGCCCTCTTGGGCGACGGGGCCGCCCCAAGGGGGCGGAACGGGCGGGCAAGGGGGCGGCCCCCGGCGGAGCCGAACCCACCCGGCCCCGCCCACCGGACCCGCCCCCTCACCCCCGCTTGCTCCCGTGACGCCTCAGCCCAGGTGCCCCTGGACCTCCGTCGCCGCCTCGTGCCCGTACGCCTTGGTGAAGCGGTCCATGAAGTGCGCCCGGCTCAGCGTGTACTCCTGCGTGCCCAGCGTCTCGATGACCAGCGTCGCCAGCATGCAGCCGATCTGCGCGGCACGCTCGTGGTTGACGCCCCACGCCAGACCGGACAGGAAGCCCGCGCGGAACGCGTCGCCCACACCCGTCGGGTCGACCTTGGCCTCCTCCTCCGGGCAGCCGACCTCGATCGGCTCCAGGCCGAGCTTCTCGATGCGCACGCCGCGCGAGCCGAGGGTGGTGACGCGGTGGCCGACCTTGGCGAGGATCTCCTCGTCGCTCCAGCCGGTCTTCGACTCGATGAGGCCCTTCTCGTACTCGTTGGAGAAGAGGTACGTGGCGCCTTCGAGCAGCGTGCGGATGTCGTCGCCGGACATCCGGGCGATCTGCTGCGAGAAGTCGGCGGCGAAGGGGATGGTGCGGGAGCGGCACTCCTCGGTGTGGCGGAGCATCGCCTCCGGGTCGTCCGCGCCGATCAGGACGAGGTCCAGACCGCCGACGCGGTCGGCGACGGCCTTCAGCTCGATCTGGCGGGCCTCGCTCATCGCGCCCGTGTAGAAGGAGCCGATCTGGTTGTGGTCGGAGTCGGTGGTGCACACGAAGCGCGCGGTGTGCAGGACCTCGGAGATCCGGACCGACTCGGTGTCCACGCCGTGCCGGTCGAGCCAGGCGCGGTACTCGTCGAAGTCGGAGCCGGCCGCGCCCACCAGGATCGGGCGGGTGCCGAGCTGTCCCATGCCGAAGCAGATGTTCGCGCCGACACCTCCGCGGCGGACGTCGAGGTTGTCGACCAGGAAGGAGAGGGAGACCGTATGCAGCTGATCCGCGACCAGCTGGTCGGCGAAACGGCCGGGGAAGGTCATGAGGTGGTCGGTGGCGATGGAGCCGGTGACTGCGATACGCACGGCGGGGCTGCTCCCTGTGGGAATGACGGGAAGACGATGACAGCTCAAGCTACCTGTTCGAGTCCCCACGGCTGAAGCGGCAAAACTACCCGATAGTAGGGCTTTTTCCTTGAGGTCGCAGGTGCATACGGTGCGATGAGACCGGGGTTCCGCATCTTCGGCGGCCCCTTGAGCACGGGAGCTCCACACATGCCCAAGCACAGCGTCACGACCGGACCGCTCACTTCCGCAGGACCCGAGGCCGACGGCGACTGGGCGCAGTTGCAGGGGGACTGCGCCCGGATGGTGCCGCACTGGGCGGTGCCCGCGACGGTCGCCGAGCGCGTTCCGGCCTCGCTCATCCACGGTGTGGTGGTCCCCTCGGCGTCGGCGCGGCTGGTGGGCGCGATGCCCGAGTACGGGGCCTGAGCCGCTTCCCCGCGGGTCCCGCGGGGAACCGGAATCCCGCTCGCTCCGTCCCACAGGTGTCTTCCGTAAAGGGGCATCCGCATCAGGCGCCCGCCCGGCGCAGGCGAAGGAGCGATCCGGTGAGCAGCGAGCAGCAGACGCAACGCACCCCCCGTCGGCGGCACTCCCCGCTGGCCGCCGCCTCGGTGGCGGCAGCGGTGCTGCTGGTGGGGGGCGGGGGCGCGTACTGGGCGGCCTCGGCGGGTGGCGACGGCGCGGCGGCGGGCCCCGGAGCCGTCGGCGGCACTCCCCCGGTGCTCACCCTCGGCGGCGCCACGGACGGCGGCTCCGGTGGTACGGACCTGGGCGGCGCGGCGCCCGCGCCCACCGGCAGCGGCCCGGCCGGCATCGCGCCGGGCGAGCCGGACCCGCACGGCGGCGGCCCCTGGGGTCCGGTGGTCTACCGGGCCTCCGGCGACCTGCCGAAGGGGCCGGGGTCGGCCCCGGTGTACCGGGCGCAGGGTTCGGTGGGCGCCGACGAGGTGAGCCGGCTGGCGCGGGCGCTCGGGGTGGAGGGCACACCGAAGCGCGAGGGCGGCTCCTGGCTGGTGGGAGCGCTGGCGGACGGCTCCGGTGCGCAGTTGCGGGTGGCCGAGCGGGCGCCGGGCACCTGGACGTTCTCCCGCGCTCCGGGGCCGCGCGGCAGTGTCGACTGCCTGCGGGGCAAGCCGTGCACCACGGGCGAGCCGGTGGGCGAGGAGGCCGCGCGGAAGGCCGCGGCGCCGGTGCTGGAGGCGCTGGGGCTGCGGGACGCGCGGCTGGACACGAGCCAGGTGCTGGGCGGGGCACGGGTGGTCAACGCGGATCCGGTGGTCGGCGGGCTGCCGACGTACGGCTGGACGACCGGGCTCCCGGTGGGGCCCGACGGACGGGTGGTGGGCGGCAGCGGGCAGCTGAAGGGCCTCACCAAGGGGGCCGACTACCCGGTCGTCGACGCGGCGCGGGCGCTGGACCTGCTCAACGGGGCGGGGCGCAAGCCGCGGCTGCCGGACGTCGGCGGCTGCGCGACTCCGGTACCGGCGAAGGAGCAGAAGCAGGGGACGTCGGTGGACGGCACCGAGCCGGCGCCGCCGCTGGGCCGGATCGCGCCGTGCGAGCCGCGGCAGGTGCCGCCGAGGACGGTGACGGTGGGCTCGGCGGTCCTCGGGCTGGCCACGACCTACGCGGACGGGCAGCAGATGCTGGTGCCGTCCTGGCTGTTCGGGGTGCGGCCGACGGGTGACGAGAAGCCGTACACGGTGACGTACCCGGCGGTGGACCCGAAGTTCCTGGCGGCACCGAAGCCGCCGGTGAGCGCGCCGCCGCAGGACCCGGCGACGACGCCGGACCGGCACGTCGACTCCTACCGGACGGACGGCCGGAAGCTGACGGTCACCTTCTGGGGCGGGGTGTGCAGCGAGTACGCCCTGAAGGCGGCCGAGAAGGGCGGCACCGTGACGGTGCGGGTCGTGGAGAGCAACCCCGATCCGAAGCGGGTCTGCATCGCACTGGCGAAGAAGCTGACCGCGAGCGTCACGCTGGACAGGCCGCTGGACGGACGGCAGGTGCTCGACGAGAGCGGCAGGGCGGTCCCCCGGGGCTGAGCGGGCGGATGGAAGGCCCGGGGGCGGAACGGGCCGGAAGCGGGCCCACGGCGAAGGCGGTTGCCCCGGACACGAGGTCCGGGGCAACCGCCTCGGTGGTGCTGCCGACGCCGGGGGCCGGCCGGGGCGACTAGCTGAAGGAGTCGCCGCAGGCGCAGGAGCCGGTGGCGTTCGGGTTGTCGATCGTGAAGCCCTGCTTCTCGATGGTGTCGACGAAGTCGATGGAGGCGCCGCCCAGGTACGGGGCGCTCATGCGGTCGGTGACGACCTTCACACCGTCGAAGTCCTTGATGACGTCGCCGTCGAGCGAGCGCTCGTCGAAGAAGAGCTGGTACCGCAGGCCCGAGCAGCCACCGGGCTGCACGGCGACGCGGAGCGCGAGGTCGTCGCGGCCTTCCTGGTCGAGCAGGGCCTTCACCTTGGCCGCGGCGGCGTCGGACAGGAGAATGCCGTCGCTCACGGTGGTCTTGTCGTCCTGAACGGACATCTACATCTCTCCCGGGTTGTACGGACTGCTTGCCGACGGTTGCAACCGGCGGGGCCGCGGATTCATTCCGGGCCGGAGCGTCTGTCTGGTTCTGCCTTGTTCTTTCATGCTCGCACACCGCCCGGGGAGCGGGCACGGGCCAGTGTCCGCCGAACACCCGCCCGGGAGAAGCCGGGTGCGGCGGCCGGACCCCGGCGCCCGGCAGCCGCGCCCCGCCTGCGCGCCCCGGCACCACCCGGAGCGCGCCCGAGCCCCGCCCAGGAATGCGTCACATCGACGAGATCGGCATCGTCAAACTGACGCGAAGCGGCTATGATAGATAGCGTCATTTCGACGAAAAGGCCCCATATTCCTTTCTCCCGGGCCCCACTCGCATCTCGCAGAACAGAAAGGGTGCGTGTCGTGACCACCGCCCAGCCCCGTCAGGTCGACCTCGACGTCCAGCCGTCGCCCCTCGCTCTGCTGCTGCTCGGCCGCGAGGCCGACCCCAGGAGCGAGCGGGGCGTCGAGTGTCCCGGTGACCTCCCCTCGCCGTCCGACCCGGACCTGGTGGAG
Source organism: Streptomyces sp. NPDC004111 (assembly GCF_042874215.1). Taxonomy (NCBI): domain Bacteria; kingdom Bacillati; phylum Actinomycetota; class Actinomycetes; order Kitasatosporales; family Streptomycetaceae; genus Streptomyces; species Streptomyces sp. NPDC004111. Next base: position 46,959 of record NZ_JBIAMU010000012.1, on the reverse strand, counting down.
CGCGCCCGCGCGGCCAAGGAGAAGCTCGGGGACAAGGTCTTCGTGCTCGGCCACCACTACCAGCGCGACGAGGTCATCCAGTTCGCGGACGTGACCGGCGACTCCTTCAAGCTCGCGCGCGACGCCGCCGCCAGGCCGGAGGCGGAGTACATCGTCTTCTGCGGCGTGCACTTCATGGCCGAGTCGGCCGACATCCTCACCAAGGACGACCAGAAGGTCGTGCTGCCGGACCTCGCGGCGGGCTGCTCGATGGCCGACATGGCCACCGCCGAGCAGGTCGCGGAGTGCTGGGACGTGCTGACCGAGGCCGGGATCGCGGACCGCGTGGTTCCGGTCTCGTACATGAACTCCTCCGCCGACATCAAGGCCTTCACCGGCAAGCACGGCGGCACCATCTGCACCTCCTCCAACGCCAAGCGCGCCCTGGACTGGGCCTTCGAGCAGGGCGAGCAGGTGCTGTTCCTGCCCGACCAGCACCTGGGCCGCAACACCGCGGTGCGGGACATGGGCATGTCGCTGGACGACTGCGTCCTCTACAACCCGCACAAGCCGAACGGCGGGCTCACCGTCGAGCAGCTGCGCGGCGCGAAGATGATCCTGTGGCGCGGGCACTGCTCGGTGCACGGCCGGTTCTCGCTGGAGTCGGTGGAGGACGTACGGGCCCGGATCCCCGGCGTCCGCGTCCTGGTGCACCCGGAGTGCAAGCACGAGGTGGTCGCGGCGGCCGACGAGGTCGGTTCGACGGAGTACATCATCAAGGCGCTGGACGCGGCCCCGGCCGGTTCGAAGTGGGCGATCGGCACCGAGCTGAACCTCGTGCGCCGGCTGGCGAACGCGCACCCCGACAAGGAGATCGTCTTCCTCGACAAGACGGTCTGCTTCTGCTCGACCATGAACCGCATCGACCTCCCCCACCTGGTGTGGACCCTGGAGTCGCTGGCCGAGGGCAACCTGGTCAACCGGATCGAGGTCGACCGGGAGACGGAGAGCTTCGCGAAGCTGGCGCTGGAGCGGATGCTGGCGCTGCCGTAGCGGGCGCCGGCCGCCGCCGTAGCGGACCGCGCAGTTCCTGTGGCGCTCCTCGGACCGATGAGTTTGGCTGGCACGGACAGTCCACCTGTCAGCAGTACAGGAAACCGTTCGGCCCGAGGAGCGCGGACAGATGCTGTACATGATCCAGATGAACGTGGACGCCGACAGCTGGGACTCCGTCATGGCGTCCTACTCGCAGGACGACATGCAGGCGATGTTCGCCCACATGGAAGCCCTCAACAACGAGCTGACGTCGGCGGGCGAGATGGTGGAGGCACGCGGGCTCGGCGGCCCCTCCCTGGCCAGGACGGTCCGGGCGGGCTCCGACGGGAAGCCGCGGATCACCGACGGCCCGGCCGTGCGGGGCCCGATCCTCGCCGGCTACTGGGTGGTCGACGTGAAGAGCCAGGAGCGGGCGTACGAGATCGCGGCGCGCGCCTCCGCCTGTCCCGGCCCCGGCGGCAAGCCGGGCGACGACCCGGTCGAGGTGCACGCGCTGCCCGAGGACCCCGAGGTCTGACGGCGCCGCCCGTACCGCGGACACGACGGAACGAGTAAGGGGCACCCTCCTGGAGGGTGCCCCTTACCTGTGTGCCGAGGTGTCCTCAGCGGGCCGTACGCCCGGAAGGGATCAGACGCCCGCGGGCTCGCGGTCGTCGCTCTGCGGCGCGGGAGCCGCCTTGGCCTCCCGCTTCGCGGCCTTCCTGGCCGCCCTGCGCTCCTTGCGGAGCTCCACCATCGCGTACAGCGTCGGCACCAGCAGGAGCGTCAGCAGCGTCGAGGTGATCAGACCGCCGATCACCACGATGGCGAGCGGCTTGGAGATGAAGCCGCCCTCGCCGGTGATGCCCAGCGCCATCGGCAGCAGCGCGAAGATCGTCGCCAGTGCGGTCATCAGGATCGGCCGCAGTCGGTGCCGGCCGCCCTCGACGACCGCCTCGACGACGCCCATGCCCTGCGCCCGGTACTGGTTGATCAGGTCGATCAGCACGATCGCGTTGGTGACCACGATGCCGATGAGCATCAGCATGCCGATCATCGCCGGGACGCCCATCGGGGTGCCGGTGGCGAGCAGCAGGCCGATCGCGCCGGTCGCCGCGAACGGGATCGACACCAGCAGGATCAGCGGCTGGATCAGCGAGCGGAAGGTGGCGACCAGCAGCAGGAAGACGATCGCGACGGCCGCGAACATCGCCAGGAAGAGCTTCACGAACGTCTCGTCCATGTCCGAGGAGACGCCGCCGATCTCGACCGAGGCACCCTTGGGCAGCTTGTCCTTCAGCTCGTTGATCTTCGAGTTGAGCGCGGTGGTGACCGCACCGGTGTCCTCGCCGACCGGCTTGGCGGTGACGGTGGCGGCGCGGGCGCCGTCGATCCGGGTCATCGAGACCGGGCCGTCCACCAGCTTCACGTCGGCGATCTGGCCGAGCCTGACCGGGCCGAGCGGCAGGTTCTTCAGCTCGGCGAGGGTGGTGGCCGGGCGGGCCGAGGTGATGACGATGTCGCGCTCGGTGGAGTCGAGCATCGCCTTGCCCGCGTTGGTGCCGCGCACCGCCTGGGCGACGGCGCCGCCCAGCGCCGCGTCGTTGAAGCCGGCCTCGGCGGCCTTCGGGGTCGCCTTGACCGAGATGCGGGGCACCGACTGGGCGAGGTCGCTCTGTACGTCGGTGACGTTCTTGATGCCCGCGACGGCGGTACGGACCTGCTCGGACGCGGCCTTCAGGACGTCCGCGTCACCCGCCTTGACGACCACGGACAGGTCCTGGCCGCCCATGCCGCCACCGGCGCCGACCTTGGTCTCGCCGATGCCGTCGAGCTTCTTCAGCTCCGACTCGATGCGCTCGGTCGTCCGCTCGCCGTCCTTGGCGTCCTTCAGGGTCAGCTGGTACGACGCCTGGTTGGCGCCGGAGCCGCCGCCGAAGGCCGCCGCGAAGCCGGAGGAACCGACGGTGACCTGGTAGTCCTTGACGGTGTCGATCGAGGAGAGGACCTTCTCGACCTTCCTGGCGGCCTTGTCGGACTCCTCCAGGCTGGTGCCCGGCTTCAGCTTCTGGGTGAGCGAGAGGGTGTCCTGCTCGCCCTGGTCGAAGAAGTTCGTCTTGAGCAGCGGTGCCATGGCGAACGTGGCGACCAGGACGACGACGGCGATCACCAGGCTGGTGAAGCGGCGCCGGGTGGCGAAGCGCAGCACCGGGACGTACATCTTCTGCAGCCTGCTCCGCGCCTCCTTCTCCTCCGCCTTGCGGCGCAGCTCGGCCGGGTCGACGCCCTCGGAGCCCTTGGGCGCGCGCAGGAACCAGTACGAGAAGACCGGGACGACGGTCAGCGAGACCAGCAGCGACGCCAGCAGGGCGGCCGTCACCGTGATCGAGAACGAGCCGAAGAGCTGGCCCACCATGCCGCCGACCAGGCCGATCGGCAGGAAGACGGCGACGGTGGTGAGGGTCGAGGAGGTGACCGCGCCGGCCACTTCCTTGACCGCGGTGACGATCGCGGAGTGCCGCTCCTCGCCGTAGCCGAGGTGGCGCTTGATGTTCTCCAGGACCACGATCGAGTCGTCGACGACCCGGCCGATGGCGATGGTCAGCGCGCCCAGGGTCAGCACGTTGAGCGACAGGTCCCGGGTCCACAGCACGATCAGCGCGAGGACGACCGAGAGCGGGATGGAGATCGCGGTGACCAGCGTCGAGCGGATCGACGCCAGGAACACCAGGATGATCACCACGGCGAAGACCAGGCCGAGGGCACCCTCGGTGGTCAGGCCGGAGATGGACTTGGAGACGCCGGGGCCCTGGTCGAAGACCGTGGTGATCTTGGCGCCCGCGCCGAGTCCGGCGCTCAGGTCGTCGATCTTCTCCTTGACCCCGTCGGAGATGGCGACGGCGCTGCCGTCCTTGTCCATGGTGATCGACAGGGAGAGGCTGGGCTCGCCGTTGGTGCGGGTCAGCGAGGTCGCGGTCGCGGGCTTCTCCTCGACCTTGGCCACGTCGCCGAGCCGTACCGGCTTCGGCGGGGTCTGGGCGCCCGGCGCCGGCTGGGCCGTCACGCGCAGGTCCTCGATCTGCTTCAGCGAGGTGAAGGCGCCGCCGACCTGCACCGTGCGGCTCTGGCCGCCCTCGGCGAACGAACCCGCCGGGACGGAGACGCCCGCCGCCTGGAGCGCCTGCGCGAGGGTCATCGCGTTGAGCCCGGCGGCGGCCAGCTTGGCGTCGTCGGGGGTGACGGCGACCTGGAGGTCGCGGACGCCGGCCACGGTGACCGTGCCGACGCCCTCGATCTTCTCCAGCTCGGGCACCACGCTGCGGTCCAGCTGGTCGGCGAGCGCCTGCTGGTCCTTGGGCGAGGTGACCGCGAGCACGACGGTCGGGATGTCGTCGGTGGAACCGGCCACCACCTGCGGGTCGACGTCCTTGGGCAGCATCGCGCGGGCCCGGTTCACGGTCTGCTGGACATCGGCCACGAGCTGCTTGGAGCCCTCGTCGCCGTAGTCGAACTGCGCCATGATCACGGCGCTGCCCTCGCTGGCGGTCGAATTGACGGACTCGATGCCGTCGACCGCCTTGAGGGTGGACTCCAGCGGTTCGACGACCTGCTTCTCGACCACGTCCGGGGACGCACCCTGGTACGGGGCGATCACGGAGACCATCGGGAGTTCGATGGTGGGCAGCAGCTGCTGCTTGAGCTGCGGGATCGCTATCGCGCCGAAGACCAGCGCGACGATCGATATCAGCCCGATCAGGGCCCGCTGGGCAAGGCTGAATCTGGACAGCCAGGACATGGGATGAGTCTCTCTTCTGTGGCGAGCGAGGCAGGCGGACGCGAAGAGTCCCCGTCCGTGGGGATCCATGGGGAAAAGCCCCTTGTGCGGCAGGGGCGGACGTCCTCTCATACGATCGGCCATCGCACGGGGCCGATTCCTCGCTCCCAGGTCCCCTTTCCGCCGGGCACGTACCGCAGCTGGAGTACGTGGAGGTGTGCCGTCACTCCACCCTTGGACGTACCAGGCCCGATTCGTACGCGAATACCACCAGTTGCGCACGGTCGCGGGCGCCGAGTTTCGCCATCGCCCGGTTGACATGGGTCTTCACGGTGAGCGGGCTGACCACGAGCAGCTCGGCGATCTCGTCGTTGGAGTTGCCGCCGGCCACCTGGACCAGCACCTCGCGCTCGCGGACGGTCAGGGTGGCGAGCCGGGCGGCGTGCTCGCCGTCGGCGGCGGGCTCCTGCTCGGCCGGTTCGCCCTGCTTGAGGAAGGTGGCGATCAGCCCCTTGGTGGCCGCGGGCGACAGCAGGGCCTCGCCCTGGGCGGCGATCCGGATGGCGTTGAGGAGTTCGTCGGGCTCGGCGCCCTTGCCGAGGAAACCGGAGGCGCCCGCCCTGATCGACTCCACCACGTACTCGTCGACCTCGAAGGTCGTCAGCATCACCACGTGCACACCGGCGAGTTCGGGGTCGGCGCCGATCGCCCGGGTGGCGGTGAGGCCGTCGGTGCCGGGCATCCGGATGTCCATCAGGACGACGTCGGGGCGTGTGCGACGGGTCAGTTCCAGGGCCTGCGCCCCGTCGGCGGCCTCACCGACGACGGTCATGTCCGCCTCGGAGTCCACCAGTACGCGAAAGGCGCTGCGCAGCAGGGCCTGGTCGTCGGCGAGCAGGACCTTGATCGGGGGCAGCTGGTCGGGGGCGCCGGGCGCCGGGAACTCCGTGCTCATACCTGCTGGTCCTCCCCCTGGCCGGTCCCGGGGACGGCCTGCGCGGCCGTACGTGCCCGGCCGGCCGTACGGGCCTTGTCGGGCAGGATCGCATGGACGCGGAAGCCGCCGCCGGGCCGGGGGGCCGCGGTGAGGGAGCCGCCGAGGGCGGTGACGCGCTCGCGCATGCCGACGAGGCCGTGGCCGCCGGAGCCGGGCTCGGGGCCGTCCGCGCCGCCCCGGCTCCCGGTGCCGGAGCCGCTGCCCGCGCCGGTGCCGGCCGTGCCGTTGTCGAGGACCGTGACCTCCACCGACGTACCGACGCGGACCACGCTGACCTCGGCCTTCGCGTCCGGGCCCGCGTGCTTGCGGACGTTGGTGAGGGCCTCCTGGATGATCCGGTACGCGGCCAGGTCGACGGACGGCGGCAGGCCCTCGTCGTCGGTACGGGCGAGGGCCACCGGCAGTCCGGCGTTGCGGAAGGTGTCCAGCAGGCCGTCGAGGACGGCGAGGCCCGGGGCCGGCTCGGTGGGCGCCTGGGACTCCCCCGACTGGCGCAGCAGGCCGACGGTGGCCCGCAGCTCGTTGAGCGCGGAGCGGCTGGCCTCGCGCACGTGCGCGAGGGCCTCCTTGGCCTGGTCGGGGCGCTTGTCCATGACGTGCGCGGCGACTCCGGCCTGCACGTTCACCAGGGCGATGTGGTGCGCGACGACGTCGTGCAGGTCGCGGGCGATGCGCAGCCGCTCCTCCGCCACCCTGCGGCGGGCCTCCTCCTCGCGGGTGCGCTCCGCCCGCTCGGCCCGCTCCCGGATGGCGTCGACGAAGGCCCGGCGGCTGCGGACCGCGTCGCCGACGCTGGCCCCGATGCCCGTCCAGGCGAACAGGCCGATGTTCTCCTGGGCGTACCAGGGGCCCTCGTTGAAGCACATCGCGGCGGCGGTCAGCCCGACCATGGTGGACAGCCCTATGCGCCAGGTGGTGGGCCGGTCGGTGCGGGAGGCGACGGTGTACAGGGCGACGACGGCGCTCATCGAGACGGGCGCGGGGCGCTCCTGGGCCGCGAACACCAGCTCCACGACCGTGAGGGCGCAGGTCGCGCCGAGGACCGCGAGCGGTTTGCGGCGGCGCAGGACGAGGGCGGCGGCGGCCAGGGTCATCAGGACGATGCTGCGTGCCCCGGGGGCGCGGGCGCCGAAGGAGGGCCCGTGCAGTCCGCCGTGCGGGTCGACGAAGGACCCGCTGATCATGCACCCCAGGACGACCGCGGCGAGCCCGGCGTCGAACGCGAGGGGGTGGGCCCGCAGCCAGGAGCGGGGGCGGGTGAGGCCGGTGCCGAGGCCTAGGGGGGTCATGGATTTACCGTACGGGGCGTACGGGGGCGGTGCTGGGGGGCGCGGGTCCGCGGGGGGGCGGGGGTCCGGGCCGGGTGGGTTCGGCTCCGCCGGGGACCGCCCCCTTGCCCGCCCGTTCCGCCCCCGGGGGGCGGCCCCGCCGCCCAAGGGGACGGCGGCGGGCCCCGCCGTCCGAGGGGAGGGCGGCGGGGTGGGGGCGTGGGCCTGTTGGGTGGGGTCAGCCGGGGATGAGGCCGTCTTCGGTGAGCATGGCGCGCACTTCCTCCAGCGTGGAGTCCGGGGCCGGAAGAATGAGCTCGGAAGGCTCCAGGGAGTCGTCCGCGAGAGGTGTGCCCAGCCTGCGGACCGCCTCCAGCAACGCCTCCAGCGTGCGCCGGAACCCCGGCCCGTCGCCGTTCTCCATCTCGGCCAGCAGCTCGTCGTCGAGCTTGTTCAGCTCGACGAAGTGACTGTCGGCCAGATCGAGCTGACCCTCCCCCATGATGCGGATGATCATGGTGCTCCCGCCTACTGCTTGTCGAACTTCGGGTGGGACTGGTTCTGCCCCTGCTGCGCGGAGCCCTGCTGGCCCTGGCCGCCCTCGATCGCCTGCTGCGAGGGACCGCCGGACAGTTCCGCCTTCATCCGCTGGAGCTCCAGCTCGACGTCCGTACCGCCGGAGAGGCGGTCCAGCTCGGCCTGGATGTCGTCCTTGGCGAGCCCGGACTGGTCGTCCAGCGCACCGGAGGCGAGCAGTTCGTCGATCGCGCCGGCCCGCGCCTGGAGCTGGGCCGTCTTGTCCTCGGCGCGCTGGATCGCGACGCCGACGTCGCTCATCTCCTCGGAGATCCCGGAGAAGGACTCCGCGATCCGGGTCTGTGCCTGCGCCGCCGTGTAGGTGGCCTTGATGGTCTCCTTCTTGGTGCGGAAGGCGTCCACCTTGGCCTGCAGGCGCTGCGCGGCGAGGGTCAGCTTCTCCTCCTCGCCCTGCAGGGTCTGGTGCTGCACCTCCAGGTCGGAGACCTGCTGCTGCAGGGCGGCGCGGCGGGACAGCGCCTCGCGGGCGAGGTCCTCCCGGCCCAGCGCGAGCGCCTTGCGGCCCTGGTCCTCCAGCTTGGAGGAATTGTTCTGCAGCGTGTTGAGCTGCAGTTCGAGCCGCTTGCGCGACGTTGCGACGTCGGCGACCCCGCGGCGTACCTTCTGCAGCAGTTCGAGCTGCTTCTGGTACGAGTAGTCGAGCGTCTCCCGCGGGTCTTCGGCCCGGTCAAGGGCCTTGTTCGCCTTCGCGCGGAAGATCATCCCCATACGCTTCATGACACCGCTCATGGGCTTCGCGCGCCCCCTTCTGACGGACTCCGGCTCCTGGCCACTCCAACAGAACCCACAGTACGGGCCCTGTCTCTATTACCGCACTGTTCCGGCGTCGATGTGCTCCTCCTCCAGGACGACTGTGCGGGAGCGGGCTCACGCGTAGGGAGTAGAGGCGACCCTGGTTCCGCGCCCGGTCCGGTCGCCGCGGGCGGCCGGATCCGGGCAGAGCCGTTGCCGGATCGTTCCCCTCCGGACTGGGGTCCATGCCCGGCACCCCGTACCCTTGGGTTTTGTGTTCCGTAGCCGTGCCAACTCCAGCGCCGAGAAGACCGCCGCCACCGACAAGGTGACCGCCGATCTCTCCAAGACGCCCCGTGACCCGCAGGCGCCCAAGGGGCGCCCCACCCCCAAGCGCGCCGTCGCGCAGTCGCAGCGCCGCAGCGCCGTGACCGCTCCGGCGAACCGCAAGGAGGCGATGAAGCGCCAGCGGGAGGCCCGCCGTGCCGACCTCGCCAAGCAGCGGGAGGCGCTCGCCAGCGGCGACGAGCGGTACCTGCCGGTCCGCGACAAGGGTCCGGTGCGAAAGTTCACCCGTGACTTCGTCGACTCGCGCTTCTTCGTCGCGGAGTTCTTCCTGCCGATGGCAGTGATCATCCTGGTGCTGAGCATGGTCCAGGTGGGCAACCTCCAGACCATCGCGCTGCTGCTGTGGATGATCGTCATCGTGCTGATCGTGATCGACTCGATCGGCCTGGCCATCCGGCTGAAGAAGCAGCTCAAGGCCCGCTTCCCGAACGAGTCGCTGCGCGGGGCCACCGCGTACGGCCTGATGCGCTCGCTCCAGATGCGCCGGCTGCGTCTGCCCAAGCCGCAGGTCAAGCGCGGGGAACGGCCCTGAGCGGGATTTCCCCCCAGGCTCCGGGAGCCCCGTCGACCGCCGCACCGGCGGGTTTCGACGGGGCTTCCGCCGCATGGCTGGCCGGTCTGGGGGGACTGCGGAACAAGGTCAGGCAGGAACTGGTGGCCCGCCAGCTCGAAGAACAGATATCGGGCCGCTTCCCGGTGGGGCAGCGGCTGCGGGTGCTGGACGTCGGCATGGGCCAGGGCACCCAGGCGCTGCGGCTGGCCCGTGCCGGGCACCGGGTGACCGGGCTGGAGGCCGACCCCGACATGCTCGCCACGGCCCGCGACGCCCTCCGCGGCGAGCCCGAGGGCATCCGCGAACGGGTCCGGCTGATCGAGGGCAACGGGTACGACACCGGCGTCCACTTCCTGCCGGGCAGCTTCGACGTGGTGCTGTGCCACGGGGTGCTGATGTACGTCGCCGAGCCGGACGCCATGGTGGCCGGGCTCGGCCGGATGCTGGCGCCCGGCGGGCTGCTGTCGCTGCTGGTGCGGAACGCGGACGCGCTGGCGATGCGGCCCGGACTGGCCGGCGACTGGGCCGGGGCGCTGGCCGCGCTGGACACCGACGCGTACACGAACCGGCTGGGCCTGGCGGTGCGGGCGGACCGGCTGGAGGCGCTGGAGGCGACCCTCGCGGGGATCGCCGCACCGCTGCGCGCCTGGTACGGGGTGCGGATCTTCACCGACAACGTGCCCAACGACGCGCCCGCCCTGTCCGAGGAGGAACTGGCCGAGGTGCTGGCGCTGGAGGACCGGGCGGGCCGGACGGACCCCTACCGGCGGGTGGCGGCACTGCTGCACCTGTGCGGCGTACGGGGCTGACCGCGGGCCCGCGGGCCGGGGCCCGGTGCCGGGGCCGGGGCCGCGCGGGGCCGGGGCCGAGACACGGGCTCTGGGCGGCCCGCCCCCTGTTCGGCCCCCGCCGGGAGGCCGCCGGGTGGGGACAGAAGCGACACTCCAGACATGGATGGAACGCTTCGACGCGCCCCCGCACGCCGCCTTCTGCTCCCGATCGTCGCGGGAAGCTGTGCCGTGTCCCTGCTCTCCGGCTGCTCGGAGCCGGCCCCACCGGGCTCGGCGGCCTCCGCCGCCACCGCGACGGCCGCCGCGGCCCGCGCGTCCTCCGGCACCGGCGGGACGCGGGAGCTGGAGGAGGACTACCAGCAGGTGATCCAGCAGGCCCTGCCGTCGGTCGTGCAGATCGACGCGAGCGAGGGGCTGGGTTCCGGGGTGGTGTACGACGACAAGGGCCACGTCGTGACCAACGCCCATGTGGTGGGCGAGGAGAAGACGTTCAAGGTCACCGTCGCCACCGGCGGCGACAAGATGAGCGCCAGACTGGTGGCCGCGTACCCGGAGCAGGACCTGGCCGTCATCAAGCTGGACAAGGTCCCGGCCGGGGTGAAGGCGGCCCGGTTCGGGGACTCGGAGAAGGTGGCGGTCGGGCAGATCGTCCTGGCCATGGGCAGCCCGCTGGGCCTGTCCAGCAGCGTCACCCAGGGCATCGTCTCGGCGGTCGGCCGTACGGTGAGCGAGCCGCGGAGCGGCGGCGGGACCGGGGCCACCATCGGCAACATGGTGCAGACCTCGGCGGCGATCAACCCGGGCAACAGCGGGGGCGCCCTGGTGAACCTGGACGGTCAGGTCGTCGGCATCCCCACGCTGGCCGCCAGCGACCCGCAGATGGGCGGCGGGGCGGCACCCGGCATCGGATTCGCGATCCCGGTCTCGATGGTGCGCACGGTGGCCGACCAGATCATCCGGACGGGCAAGGTGACGGACTCCGGCCGGGCCGCCCTGGGCGTCTCCGGCCGCACGGTGCTCGACGACGACTTCCGCCCGACCGGGGTCGCGGTGGTGGCCGTGGCCAAGGACGGGGCCGCGGCGGGCGCGGGCATCGAACCCGGGGACGTGATCGTCGGGCTCGACAGTACGGAGGTGACGACGATCACCGCCCTGACCGAGACGCTGGCTTCGGCGAAGCCGGGACAGCGGATGAAGGTGCGGTTCGTGCGGGACGGGGCGGAGAAGACGGTCGAGGCGACACTGGGCGAGATGTAGCCCCCTCCCCGGCCCGCCTCCGCAGGGGCGACCCCGGCCGGCCGGACCTGACCTGACCTGACCTGACCGGGCAGGATCGGACCGATCCGGGCCGGGGAAGCCCCGGGAAGGGGGGCGACGGATGCTCGCCCCCGCTCCCCCAGGGACTCAGCTGTCCGCGTTCAGGCTCATCGGCCCGTAGACCTTCTTGCCGTCCTCCGACAGCGTCACCTGCGCCGCCCCGCCCTCCAGCAGGTCCTTCCAGACCTCGCCCAGCCAGGACTCCGCGTCGCCCTGCGTGGTGAACTCCTCCGGCTCGACGGCCGGTTGGGTCTCCGTTCCGTCTGCCGTTTCGAACCGCCACGTCCACGCCATGTACGCCTCCCGGGTCGATCGATGCTGCTCGCAGCGTAGCCGGGCGCGCAGTCCGCACAAGGACACGGGAGGATCGTCCCGTGGAACTGACTCTCCTCGGAACCGGCGCACCCACCGGCCTGCCCCGCCCCGACTGCCCCTGCGCGAGCTGCGCGACCGCCCGGGGCACCCGTACCCGCGGCGCCACCGCGCTGCTGGTGGACGGGGCCCTGCTGCTCGACCTGACCCCGGGGGCGGCGCTGGCCGCCGCGCGGGCGGGGCAGTCGCTGGGCGGCGTACGGCAGGTACTGCTCACGCATCCGCACGACGGGCCGCCGGTCGAACTGCCGCCGGGGCTGCCGCGCGCCGGACGGGTGCCGGACGGCCAGGAGTTGACGCTGATCAGCGGGCACCGGGTGCGGGCGGTGCCGATGGACTCCCCCGGTACGGGGTACGAGGTGACCTCCGTGGAGGGCGACCGGCTGCTGTACCTGCCGCCGGGCGGCGCGCCCGCCGGGGAGGGCGGCATGCGGCCGTACGACGTGGTCGTGCTGGACGTGCTGGGCCGGCCGGACGCGCTGGCCCGGCTGCGGGACTGGGGGGCCGTACTGCCGTCCACCGACGTCGTCGCCGTGCACCTGGACCACGACGTGCCGCCGGGCGTTGAGACGGACCGGCGGCTGGCGGCGCTGGGGGCCCGCGCCGTACCGGACGGGACCACCCTGGAGGCCGGGGAGTACGGGGCGGTGCCGGACGTGCCGCGGCGCACCCTGGTGCTGGGCGGGGCCAGGTCGGGCAAGTCGGTGGAGGCCGAGCGGCGGCTGGAGGGCTTCCCCGGCGTGGTGTACGTGGCGACCGGCGGACGCCGGGACGGCGACGCGGAGTGGGCCGAGCGGATCGGGCTGCACCGGCAGCGGCGCCCGGCCGGCTGGCACACCGCGGAGACCTGCGACGTGGCGGAGCTGCTGGCGCAGGACGGGCCGCCGCTGCTGGTCGACTGTCTGGCGCTGTGGCTCACCGACGCGATGGACCGGGTCGGGGCGTGGGACGAGGAGAAGTGGGCGGCGGGCGGCCGGGCCGCGCTGGCCGAGCGGGTGGACGAGCTGGTGCGGGCGGTGCGGGAGACCGGCAGGACCGTCGTCGCGGTGAGCAACGAGGTGGGGTCGGGGGTGGTGCCCGCGACGGCCGCCGGACGGCGTTTCCGGGACGAACTCGGCCGGTTGAACGCACGGTTCGCGGCGGAGTGCGAGGAGGTCCTGCTGGTGGTGGCCGGGCAGGTGCTGAGACTGCGGTAAAGGCCCGGGGGGCCGGTACTGTTCGGCGAATGAGCGTGTTGAATCTTGATGATTTCTCCGATCTGATCGAGCGTCCGGACAGCGGTGTGCGCCGGGACGCCGAGGAGCGGCGGGAACGTTTCGCCGTGGCGCCCGGAACGCTGGGCCGGCTGGACGAGCTGGGCGAGTGGCTGGCGGCGGCCCAGGGGTCCGTACCGGTGCGGCCCCTGGAGCGGGCCAAGGTGGTGCTGTTCGCCGGGGACCACGGGATCGCCGGGCTCGACGTGTCGGCGCGCGAGGCCGGTTCGGCCCACCGGCTGGTGCGGGCGGTGCTGGACGGGACGAGCCCGGTGGCGGTGCTGGCGCGGAGCGTGGACGTGCCGGTGCGGGTCGTCGACGCCTCGCTCGACTGCGACCCCGCCCTGTTGCCCGAGGAGGTCGTGCGGCACCGGGTGCGGCGCGGCTCGGGCCGTATCGACATCGAGGACGCGCTGACCCCCCTGGAGGCCGAGACGGCCGTACGGATGGGCATGGCGATCGCCGACGAGGAGGCGGACGCCGGGACCGACCTGGTGGTGCTCGGGGACCTGAGCGTGGGCGGCACCACCGTCGCCGCCACTCTGGTCGCCGCGCTCTGCGGCACCGACGCCTCGGTGGTCACCGGGCGCGGCGGCGCGCACATCGACGACCTGGCGTGGATGCGCAAGTGCGCGGCGGTGCGCGACTCGCTGCGGCGGGCCCGGCCGGTGCTGGGCGACCAGCTGGAGCTGCTGGCCGCCGTGGGCGGGGCGGACGTCGCCGCGATGACCGGGTTCCTGCTCCAGTGCGCGGTGCGCCGCACGCCCGTGATCCTGGACGGGGTGGTCTCGGCGGCGTGCGCGCTGGTGGCCCAGCGGGCCGCGTTCCGGGCGCCGGACTGGTGGCTGGCCGGGCAGGTCAGCGGCGAGCCGGCCCAGGACAAGGCCCTTGACCGGATGGCGCTCAACCCTCTGCTCGATCAAGGCGTCACTGTGGGCGAAGGAACGGGGGCATTGCTGGCACTTCCGCTGGTACAGGCCGCTTCCGCGCTCGCCGCGGAGCTGCCCGTACGGGACGGGGCTGCCGACGACGCGAAGGACGCCGAAGCGGCAGCGGAGGGCTGAGTTCCCAGGGGCGCCGGGCCCCTGGCGGGCGCGGTCGCCGGCCGGTGGTGCGTCGTCCGTCGCCGGGGCGCCGACCGGCACCGGCGTGGTGTCTCACAGAACGCAATGACCCATATCATCGCGTTTTATGGGAGATGTCCGCTTGGCCACCGAAGGAACACCCAAAACAGCACCGCCCGCGTCCGCGGCGCGCCGCAGTACGCCGCTTTCCCGGCGCAGCGCGGCGTTCGCGGTCTGGTACCTGCGGGTCGTGACGTTCATCTGCTTCCTGAGCGCCGTGTGGGTCTCCCTCGGCCAGGACCTGCGGCGGCACAACGAGGGCGACTACTTCACCCCGTACCTGCTGACGGCGGGCTTCTCCGCGGGGCTGTTCGCGCTGGTCATGGCGGTCACCATGCGGCGCCGCAAGCGGGCCGCGTGGATCGCCAACACGGTGCTCAGCGGGCTGTTCTTCCTGCTGTTCGCGCTGGTGATGGCCTTCCCCGAGGTCCGGCAGTACCCGCACAACTGGGTCTCGCTGGTGCTGACCGGGCTGTTCTTCGTGTCGCTGCTGCTGGGCCGCCGCGAGTTCTACGCGAAGGGCGACCGGTCCAATCCGAAGCTGGCCGCCGCCGTCGCGGTGGGCGGGCTCATGGTCACCTCGCTGCTGGCGGCGCTGCTGGTGACCGTCACCAACACCGCCTCGCACGGGGCCGGCTCCTCGACGTTCCTGGAGCGCTGGCGCTACGGGGTGGCCCGGCTGATCTCGCTGGCGGCGCCGGACGACCAGTTCGCCGGGATCATGACCCCGGGCTGGGTCAACGTCACGATCAACATCATGAGCACCGCCCTGCTGATCGGTGTCATGCTGGCCGCCTTCCGCGCCCGGCGGGCCGTCGACCCGCTGTCGGACGAGGACGAGGAGAAGCTGCGGGCGCTGCTGGCCAAGCAGGGCGAGCGCGACTCCCTCGGCTACTTCGCGCTGCGCCGCGAGAAGAGCGCCATCTGGTCGCCGACCGGCAAGGCCGCGGTCACCTACCGGGTGGTCGGCGGGGTCTCGCTCGCCTCGGGCGACCCGATCGGCGACCCGGAGGCCTGGCCCGGTGCGATCGAGCCGTGGCTGGCGGAGGCCCGCGAGCACGGCTGGGTGCCCGCCGTGATGGGCGCGAGCGAGGAGGCGGGCACGATCTACGCCCGGCACGGTCTCGACGCGCTGGAGCTGGGTGACGAGGCGATCGTGGAGACCGCCGAGTTCACCCTGGAGGGCCGCGCGATGCGGACCGTGCGCCAGGCGTACAACCGGGTGAAGCGGGCCGGGTACCAGGTGCGCATCCGCCGGCACGAGGAGATCCCCGAGGACGAGATGGCCGAGCTGCTGCGCAAGGCCGACGACTGGCGGGACGGGGCCACCGAGCGCGGCTTCTCGATGGCGCTGGGGCGGCTCGGCGACCCGGGCGACGGGCGCTGCGTGATGCTGGAGTGCACGGACGGCGAGGGCGAGCTGCGGGCGGTCCTCAGCTTCGTTCCGTGGGGGCCCAAGGGGCTCTCGCTGGACCTGATGCGCCGCGACCGGGACTCCGAGAACGGGCTGATGGAGTTCATGGTCATCGAGCTGCTCCAGCGGGCCGCCGAGATCAGGATCACTCAGGTGTCACTGAACTTCGCGATGTTCCGGTCGGTCTTCGAGCGTGGTGCACGCCTCGGTGCGGGACCGGTGCTGAGGCTGTGGCGCTCGCTGCTGAGCTTCTTCTCGCGCTGGTGGCAGATCGAATCGTTGTACCGGGCCAATGCCAAGTACCGACCGATCTGGGAGCCTCGCTTCATGCTCTTCGAGAAGAGTGCCGACCTGCTGCGCATCGGCATCGCCGCCGGGCGCGCCGAGGGGTTCCTGGAGGCCCCGGGACTGCCCAAGTGGCTGCACCGCAAGCACCTGGAGACGGGGAAGAGAACGTGACCGCCACAGTCGTCCCCGACTCCTCGCTGCGCCGGTTCGCCCGGCGCGAGTGGGGGCCGCTGTACGCGCGGGTGCGCGCGGCGCTGGTCACCCGCACCTGGCGGGCGATCCCGATGACCCTGGCGGCGGTCTGCCTGACCTCGCTGTTCCAGGTCGTGCAGAACCAGGACTGGGGCTACCAGGCCGTCCAGAACATCGGCGCGGTGCGCGCCGAGGACCCGCTGCTGGTGTCCCTCCTGCGCACCCCGCTGTCGCTGTTCGTGCCCGCGCTCGACCTGCCGGTGTGGGGGGCGCTGGCCCAGGTGCTGCTGGTGTTCGGCATCGCGGAGATCTGCCTGGGGCGCTGGAAGACCCTGTTCCTGGCGTACGTGGCCACCCTCTCGGGGACGCTCTACGCGCGTGTGGGCGTGGCCCTGGGACCGGACAACCCGGCGGGGCTGCCGGAGGTCGACAAGGCCGTGGTCGACACCGGCCCCTCGGCCGCGGTGGTGGGCCTGGCGCTGTACGTCTGCTGGCGGTACGGCGCGCGCTGGACGGCGGGGGCGGTGGTCCTGGCCATGGTCGTCGAGGTGATCGTCAAGTCGAACCTGGCGGGCAAGGAGCACATCGCGGCGCTGCTGGGGATCTTCGTACTGATGCTGGTGGAGGCGGCGCTGCGCAGGCGGCGGGGCGCACCGGAACGGCCGGCGGCCGGCGGCTGACGCCCGGCCGCGCCCGGAGCCCTGCGTTCCGGCGTTCCGGCGTTCCGGCGTTCCGGCGTTCCGGCTGCACGAGCCCGGCAGTCCGCCGACCCCGTCGGTCAGCTGCCGGGCGTTCCCTTGTCCGGTGCCCCGCCCAGCCAGTCCTGGAAGGCCCGCACCCGGCGGGTCCAGCGGCGGTCGTGGCGGTAGACGCGGCGCATCGCCCTGGCCCGCGCCCGGGGGCGGTTGCGGTAGAAGCGCCGCGCCCACGGCGAGTTGGGGCGGGCCAGCCGGACGGCGCCGACGAGCCCGACCATCGGCACGACGATGCCGAACAGGGCGGTGCGCACCTTGCCCTTGAAGAGGGCGACCACCGACCACATCGCGTTGATGGCGATGTTGAGGATGAACAGCCCTCTGCTCTGCGTCTCCTCCTCCGTCAGGTCGTTCACCCCGAAGGGGAGCGACCCGGTCAGCACCAGCAGCACCAGTGCCGCGGTGAGCACGACGATCTCGACGCTGGTGCGGCCCTGCTCGGTCCAGTAGACGTCGTCGAGGTGAAGGATCAGCGCGAACTCGTCCAGCACCAGTCCCGCGCCCACCCCGAAGATGACCGCGCACACCGCGGAGCCCACCCCGTGCCGCCCGCTGGCCACCGCTCCGAAGCCGCCGATGGTGGTGAGGACGACCCCGGGCACCACGTGGTGGATGTGCATGCCGCCCGGCGTGACGTTGCGGAACGGCCCCTTGCCCGCCCGGATCAGACGGGTGATGGTGCGGGTGACCAGGAAGGACAGCACGAAGGAGAGCAGCGCGAGGAAGAGCGGGAGCTTTCCCGGCTCGACGATGTTGCGGTCCATCCAGTGACCCATGCCACTCACTTCACTCTGTCTGTTTTGTACGCAATGCGAAACCTATCGGGTGGAGCCGCCCGATAGCCTGCGGCCGGTGAGCACTCCTCCCCCGCCGTCCTCGGCACGCCCCACCCTCCAGGACGGCCTGCGGTTCGCCTTCGGCACCCTCACCGTTCTGCCCGTGCACGTCACCCGCTGGGACCGGCAGGCGGCGCGTGCGGGCATGCGGAGCGCGCCGGTGGCGGGCGCCGTGGTGGGACTGTGCGCGGCGGCGCTGGGCGCACTGCTCCTCCTGCTCGGCTCGGGCCCGCTGCTCGCCGCCGTCGGCTCCGCCGCCGTACCCGCCGCCCTCACCCGGGGGCTGCACCTGGACGGGCTCGCGGACACCGCCGACGGGCTCGGCAGCGCGAAGCCCGCAGCGACGGCCCTGGACATCATGAAGCAGTCGGACATCGGCCCGTTCGGCGTCATCACGCTGCTGTTCGTCCTGCTGGCGCAGGTGGCGGTGTACGCGCAGCTGTACGCGGCCGGATGGGCGCACGGTGCGCTGGCCGCGCTGGTCTCGGCCGTCGCGGCCAGGCTCGCGCTCACCCTGGCCTCGCGCGCCGGTGTCCCCGCCGCCCGCCCCGGCGGCCTGGGGGCGGCGGTGGCGGGCGTGCTCCCGGTGCGCGGCGCCCTCCTCGCGGCCCTGACCGGCACGCTGCTGTGCGCGGCGGCGGGGCTGGCCCTCGGCCCGTCCGGGGCCCTGCACCACGGGTTGGCGGTGCTGGCCGCACTGGGCTCGGCCCAGTTGCTGCTGGCCCACTGCGTGCGCCGCTTCGGCGGGGTGACGGGTGACGTCTTCGGCGCGCTCGCGGAGACCGCGGCGACGACGGCGCTCGTCGTACTGGCCCTGGGCTGAGCGCTCAGCAGGCGCTCCGCCAGACGCCCAGTTCGTAGCGCTTGCGCATGGAGCTGAGCCCCAGCTGCCTCGCCTGCGCGCAGAACTCCCCGTTCGCGAGTTCGTACTCCACGTGGAAGACCGCCTTGCCCGCCCTGACGAACGGGGTCAGCCGCGCGCACTCGTCGAACTCGGCGCACTGCTCGTTGACCGCGAAGTCGAAGTCCTTCACCAGCTGGGGGATCTGCTCCAGGTCGTTCTTCAGACCGACCGCCATGCCGCGCCGGTGGGCGAGGCGGGCGATCAGCCGGTTGTAGCGGAGCTGGTCGGCGGCGGTGAGCGGGAAGCCGGTCCGGTTGAGGTGGCCGTCCATGTTGTCCGGCTCGACCGCGTCGAAGCCCTTGTCGCGGCACATGTCCAGGCGCGCGGCCATCAGCGGTTCCAGGACGTCGGTGCGGCGGATGTCGAGCCAGCGCTCGCCCTTCCAGCCGTTGCCCCTGCCCAGGACCTCGGCGGGGAACCGGGCGGAGTCCGGGCGGAAGTCCTCCCACGCCCCGGTCGACAGGTAGCAGATGACCTTGCGGCCCCTGGCGTGCAGCGCGGCGACCGTCGCGGCGGACGTGGTGTGCCCGTCGACGTCGTACACCGGTACGTCGACCGACAGGTCGACCCTGCCGCTGAGCTGCCACTGCCAGGCCACGCCGGGGCGCGGCTGCCAGCGGGGGCCGGTGGAGGTGCTCGGGCCCGGTACGGGCGACGGGCCGGGATCGGGCTCTGCGGAGCACCCCGCCACCAGGAGCAGCAGGAGCACCAGCAGTCCCGCGGTCCGGGCCGGGCGGCGGCGTACGGCGCGCCTCATCCCCGTGCCCCCGGCCCCTGGTCGCCGAGCCCGTGCGGCAGGGTGCCCCACGGGTGGGCGCCGCCGCCCGGCACCGCGCAGTGGACCGCGGCGCCCCTTATGGCGGCCAGCGCGGAGATGTCGGTGGGGGCCTCGTACACCAGATGGCAGAAACGGTCCGCCGGGTGGGCCCTGGTCCACCCGGGGACCGGGTCCTGCGCCTGGTAGCTCCGCCAGTTCCCCTCGAACGTCACCAGGACGTCGGCGAGCGGGAGGTAGGCGGGGTCGGGGTGCACCCCGTGGTTGAGCACCAGCGACCTCGCACCGGTCTCCCGGGCGGCCACCGCCAGCCTGCGGTAGTGGGCGAGGGCGTCGGGGCCGGAGGAGACCTGGTCGAGGAAGACGCCGTCGGTGCCGTACCAGTCGCGGTGCCGGAGCAGGTCCGCCACCACGGCGGCGTGCGGACGGCGTGCGTAGTCGGTGTCGACGTACCCGAGGACGCGCACCCCGGCCGCCCGCAGCAGGCCCGCGACCTCGGCGAACGCCGGGTCGCTCGCGGTGCCGGGGCCGCTGGCCGGGTTGAGGATCACCCCGTAGAGCCGCTCCGGCGCACGCAGGACCGCCGCCCAGGCCTCGGGGCGGTCGGCGGGGTGTTCGTAGAGCGGGACGAGCAGTTGGGTCACGGAGCGGTTCCTCGGGGTCCTCGGTCGTCGTGGGTGGTGCCCCGGCCCCGCGGCGGGAGCGGAGTGCGGCGCGGCCCCACCGCGGGAGCGGGGCCGCGGGGCGTCCTCACCGCGAGTGCGGGGCCGCGGCGCGGCCGGTCGTGGTGCGCCGGGTCACGGCCGGTGTGCCGCGGCCCTTCCCAGCGTGAGGCACACCAGTGCGGTCAGCAGCACGGCGGCCAGCCCCGGCGCCGCCAGCGAGGTGCCCTGCGGCGCCCCGCCGAGCACGGCCAGGGTCTGCACGAGGGCCGCCGCCCCGCACACCGAGGCCGCCACGAGCACCGCGCCGAACGCCTGGAGCAGCAGTCCGGTCCACATCAGGGTGCCGATGAGCAGCAGCCCCGCCGCGCGCGGCCCGTCGAAGCCCTCCGCCTGCGGCCACACCAGCGTCCCGGCCGCGGCCAGGCCCGCCAGGACCAGCAGGTAGACCCCCAGGCAGCGCAGCAGGGTCAGGGCGGTCGCCCACCGGAACTCCTTCGGCGTGGTGGCGGCCCGCAGCCCGGCCAGGGTGCCGCTGCGGAACTTGTGCAGCAGCCACTCCGCCGGGCCCATGCTGAGCGTCAGGGCGACCGCGCCGGGCGCGGCGGCGGCTCCGGCGGCGCCGCCCGCGAGGACGTCCCCGAGCGCCGCGTGCAGCACCAGCACGCCGGTGGCCAGGCCGAACACCCCGTACGGCACGGACCCCAGCACCTTGGGCCCGGCGGGCCCGCGCACGGTGACGGCCGCCTCGCGGCCCCGGCCGCCGCTCCCGCGCAGCAGTTCCGCCGCCGCCAGCGCGAGCACGGCCAGCGGCGAGAGGGCGAGCAGGGCGATGCGGACCGGGTCGGGGACGTCGTACACCAGGGCGAGGACGGCGCCCGCGGACATCGGGGCGAGCGCGACGAGCAGCAGCCGCTCCCGGCCGAGGACCAGCAGGACGGTGGCCGCCGCCTGGTAGAGGGCCTGTACGGAGGCGAAGGCGACGGCCGCGCCCTGCCCGCTGCCGGCGAAGGCGAGTGCCACGGCCGTGCCGAGCAGGGCGCCGAGCGGTGCCCCGGTGAGCAGGGCGCGGGTGGCGGCGCGCCGGTCGCCCAGGCCGAGCCAGGTGTACGCGCGGTGGGCCAGCGCCTGGTTCCAGGCCCAGCCGGTCAGCGCGCCGGCGACGAGGACGGTGATCGGGGTGGCGCCGGTGGCGAAGGGCGCGCCCAGTACGTACGCGAGTCCGGGCAGGGCGAAGACCAGGCCGCGCAGCAGGCACGGGAGCAGGCTGATGTGCCAGGGGTCGCCGGGCGACATCTCCGGTTCGGGGTAGGCGCGGGGCACGCGCGCGTAGAGGTCCTCGGCGAGTTCGAAGGAGTTGGCCCGGCCGTAGGTGAGCCGGATGTGCTCGTCGTTCATCCCGTCGGACTCCAGGATGGCGGCGATCTCGTCGGGGTGGACGGCGGCCTCTATCAGGTCGTGCAGCCGTCGGGCGAGCTCGTCCATGGGGTCCGCGGCGGTGGCCCAGGCGGGCCGCGGTCGCGGTATGGCCGGCAGGGTGTCCTGCCGGTCGTCGGGCGTCAGCCACATCGGGCCGCTCATGAAGTCCCTTTCGCGGTGGGCGCGTCGGCGCCGCCTGCCGTGTCGCGGTCGCTGCCGGGGGCCGGCCCCGGGCGGGCGGGGGCCGGGCGGGCGGCCCCCTGGCGGACGGTCACCAGGTGGAGCCGTCCGCCGTCATCGCCCGCCACGGGTCGGGCAGCCGCAGCCGGGTGGTCCACTCGCCGGGCAGTTCGTGGGCGACCGGCTCGGGCACGCCGTCCAGTTCCTGGTAGATGCCGCGGAAGCCCTCGATGGAGCGGCGCAGGGTGAACTGGTCGATGACGCGCTGGCGGGAGGCCGCGCCGAGCCGGGCGCGCCGTTCGTCGTCCCGCAGGAGTTCCAGGGTGGCGCGGGCCATCGCCTCCGGTTCGCGCGGCGGGACGACGAGTCCGGTGTCGCCGACCGCCTCGCGGACGCCGCCGACGTCGGTGGAGACGGTGGTGCGCCCGCAGGACATGGCCTCGATGATGCTGAACGGGAAGCCCTCGCTGATGCTGGAGAGCATCACGACGCTGCCCGCGGCGTAGGCCCGCGCGACGTCCGAGACCCGTCCCTCGTAGCTGATGCCGTCGCTCACGCCGAGTTCGGCGGCGAGCTTCTCCAGCTTGGTGCGGTACGGTTCGCCGCCCTCGGGCACACCGCCGAAGAGCCGCAGCCGCAGGGCCGGGAGTGCGGTGCGGCAGATCGCGTACGCCCGTACCAGGGTCTCCAGGTCCTTGATCGGGTCGATCCGGCCCGCCCAGCTGAGGGTGGGGACCTCGGGCTCGGGGCCCGCGTGCGGGAAGAGCTGGGGGTCGACGCCGTTGTAGACGGTGCGGATGCGGCCGGGGTCGGCGCCGCCGCGCTCCTCCCACCTGCGGTTGTACTGGTTGCAGGGGGTGATCAGGTCGGCCTCGCGGTAGCCGAGGGAGTTGAGCTCCCGGTAGAAGCCGAGGAGCAGTGCCTTGACCGGCCAGCGCTGGGCGGCCGAGCGGTAGCCGAGGTAGCGCTCGCGCAGGTAGATGCCGTGTTCGGTGAGGAGGAAGGGCGCCCCGTCGAAGTGCTTGGCGGTGAGGGCGGGCAGGGTGGCCAGCCCGCTGCTGACCGCGTGGGCGATGCTGCCGTCCGGGATCCTGGCGCCCAGCGGGCGCAGCAGGTGGTCGAGGAGGTCGGTGGCTATGAGTGCGTCGTGCAGGGTGGGCCTGGCGCGGGCGGTGTCCAGGTGCGGCATGGTCCAGATCCAGGTCAGGGCGCGCAGCACCTCCTCGCCGGCCAGGGCCGCGGTGAGTCTGCCCTGCCGGGCGAGTTCGGCCAGTGCGTACAGCTCGCGGCCGAAGTCGCAGCCCGCGGAGGGGTCCAGGATCGAGAGCAGGAAGCGTTCGTAGGTGGCGAGGAAGTCCCGCTTCGCCCGTCCCCTGGGGCGGGCGGAGCGGGAGGTGTCGGCCGCGCCCCACAGCGGGACCACGCTGTGCCGGTAGACGTTGGCGGGCAGTTCCCAGGTGACGGGTTCGCGCCCGCTGCCCGTGAGGGACACGACATGGAAGTCGACGTCGGGCATGCCCCGCACCAGTTGGTCGCACCAGGTGCTGACACCCCCCTGGACGTGCGGATAGGTGCCTTCGGTGAGCATGCTGACATGACGCCCACGGCTCATGTTCGTGTCCCCCCAGGACGAGTTGCCGACGGCTGTTGCGGTGCTGCTGTGCTGGTGCGGTGGTCGTGCCGCGCGCCGCTGCCGGTGGTTCGGGTGTGCGGTTACGGAGCGGCCGGCAGCTTCAGTGTGACGGTGGTGCGCAGTGCCTCGGGCCCGGTCCACGCGGAACGTGCCCCCGCGTACGGCGTCCCGAACGCGGCGGTGCCCAGGAGCTGTTGCTTCGTGGTGCCCTCCGGGGCGGTGACCGGTGCGAGGACGCCGGAGGGCGCCTTGACGGTCACGGTGTCGCCGATGCGGTACGCGGTGACCGTGCCCGCGGCGAGCGCCTTGTCCCAGGCGGCGCGCCGGGTGAACTCGACGCCGGTCTCGCGCTGCGACGGGTTGACCACGGGCGTGTTGTCCGCGAACAGGGCGCGGTAGTCGCCGAGGGTCCTGTCGAGGACCGGGTACAGCAGCCGTTCCTCCGCGAGGTTGGACTGGTGGACGTAGTGCGGGCGCGGGTCGTTGCCGATCACGTGGCTCAGCGCGGTGCGGGCCTCCTGGGGGACGATGTGGTCCTGGTAGCCGGTGCGGACGTCGAGCGGGCCCGCCATGCAGGTGGAGGCCGGGTTGTCCTCGCAGGCGCCGCTGCCGCCGTCCGCGCGGGAGGTGTAGAGCCAGTTGTACTCGTCGGTCATCTCGGCGGCGGTGCCCACGTTGTAGTACACGTTCATCGGGTGGCGGGGCACGGTGAGTGCGGCGCCGGCGGCCCGCTGCTGGGGTTCGCGCGAGGCGTCGCCGGCGATCCACTTGACCCCGTTGTCGGCGAGCGCCCCGGCGAGGTTCGGGTTGTCGACGGGCTGCTGCGGCAGGGTCTTGAGCCCGGAGTGCTCACCGGTGACCAGCTCGGTCCGGTCGACGGCGATGCCCTTGCCGGTGGCCCACTTGTGGTTGTCGGAGATCTGCCGGGAGATCTCGGCGCGGCTCATCCACAGGGTCTTGCCCGTGGCGTCGGTGGCGCACTTCCACGGCACGACGGTGTTGTCCTGGGTGCAGCCCAGGAAGGGGTGGGTGTAGGTGTGGTTGATCCAGCGGTACTGGGCCCGGTCGGCCACCAGCTGTGCGGTGAGCGCGTCGGTGTTGCCGTGCTCCGCCTTCCACTCCTCGCCCGCGCCGGCGTTGAAGACCATGTCGAGGGTGAACTTCTTCTCCCGCTGCCACTGCGCCGCGTAACTCGCGTCGGCCGCCGTCATCCGGACCGGGTTGGCACCTTCCCCTTCACCGCCCTTGCAGTCGAAGTCGCCCGGGGTGCAGTTGAGCTCGCTGTTCCAGCGAGCGTCCGGGGCGAAGACGTCGTCGACGTGAACGGAGAAGTAGTTCCGGTTCTGTCCGAGGTGTACGCCCTGGGTCAGCCACTCGACGACGCCGCGCGCCAGCACCCGGAACTGCCGCTGGTACTTGTTGTAGGCGAAGGTCACCACCAGTTCGCGCCGCCCGTCGTGGGCGTACTCGCCGACCAGGCTGCCGCGGGTGGCGGCGGAGGTGGGCATGTCGACGTACGAGGTGAAGCCCTCGCGCGGGCGGGCGGCGTAGCCGTAGCTCTCCATCACGGAGGGCGAGTTGTCCTCGAACTTCAGCGGGCCGTCGAGGTAGCCGAACGGGCCGGACCGGCCCGCGGCGGTGACGGTGGCGTCGACGCCGTCCATCGGGCCGGCGTAGCCCTGCTGGTCGGTGTAGTCGAGGCCGACGCCCGGGTGGGCCCAGGTGTAGGCGTCGACCTGACGGATGCCGAAGGTCTTCTCGTACGCGACGAGGGCGGCCGACTCCGCCGAGTCCGCGCCGAACGGCGCCTCGTTGGGCAGCACCACGCCCTGGAACTTGGCGCGCGGGCGGCCGTCCACGGTGTCGCTGAGGAACGCCGCGTCGATCACCGGGCGCCCCGGGGCGTCGAGCTTCAGCGTGGTGAACGGCACTCCGCTGCCGCGGAGTTCGTCGGCGATGGCCGAGACGGCCTCCCCGCCGTCGTCGACCACGAGCACCTTCAGATCGATGCGCGGGGCCACTTCCGCGGCGCTCGCGCCGGTCGGCGGCAGTGCCAGCACCACACCGAGCACTCCGGCGGTCAGCAGAGCCGCCCCCGCTCTGCCCGCGCGCATCGCCCCCGACGCGCTCCCCTGCTCCGCTGCTTTTCCGTACGGCATCCCGTACTCCCCTCCCCCTCGAAGGCCTCCCGTACGTCATCCTTGCGGACGCTTCCGGGAAGAACTGTGGAAATCATGCAAAGCAATCCCCTGATCCCTTGCACGAACTCCGGCGAGTGTGACGCATCGCTCACGCTCCGCGCTCCCGAAACCTCGGAGAGACACCACGGATGAGTGAACTGGTTGCTGGCGTGATCGAAGCGCCCCCACGCGCGTAGTCTCGACCGATAGGCGCACATTCCCGCCATCACCAGGAAACCAGGAAGCGAGATTTCACCACCGTGACTGCTCTCACTCTCAGCACCTCCGGTGCCGCGACGCTGCGCGCCGACGCGCTCGTCGTCGGTATCGCCAAGGGCCCCAAGGGTCCCGTCGTCGCCGCCGGCGCGGAGGCCGTGGACAAGGCGTTCGACGGAAAGCTGGCCTCCGTCCTGGAGACCCTGGGTGCCTCGGGTGCCGAGGGTGAAGTGACCAAGCTGCCCGCGCCCGCCGGCGTCAAGACCCCGCTCGTGCTCGCCGTCGGCCTCGGCGCGCTGCCCGAGAAGGACGAGGTGCACGCCGCCGAGTCGCTGCGCCGCGCCGCCGGTGCCGCCGCCCGCGCGCTGTCGGGCACCAAGAAGGCCGGCTTCGCCCTGCCGATCGAGTCGGTCGAGGACGCGGAGGCCATCGCCGAGGGCGCGCTGCTCGGCGCGTACGCCTTCACCGCCTACCAGGACGACAAGGGCGACGCCAAGCTGCCGCTCGCCGAGGTCGCCGTGCTCGGTGCGAAGCCGCGCGACAAGGCGTTCAAGGCCGCCGCCGAGCGCGCGGTCGCCGTCGCCGAGGAGATCAACCGGGCGCGCGACCTGGTGAACACCCCGCCGAACGACCTCTACCCCGAGTCGTTCGCCGCCGTGGCCCAGGCCGCCGCCAAGGAGCACGGCCTCAAGATCCAGGTCCTCGACGAGAAGGCCCTGGTCAAGGGCAACTACGGCGGCATCCTGGGCGTCGGCGCGGGCTCCGCGCACGGCCCCCGCCTGGTGAAGATCTCCTACACCGCGGGCAAGGGCGCCAAGTCGCTCGCCTTCGTCGGCAAGGGCATCACCTACGACTCGGGCGGCATCTCGCTCAAGCCGGCCGGCCACAACGAGACGATGAAGTGCGACATGGCCGGCGCCGCCGCCGTGTTCGCCGCCGTCGTCGCGGTGGCCCGCCTGGGCCTGAAGGTCAACGTCACCGGCTGGCTGGCGCTCGCCGAGAACATGCCGTCGGGCACCGCCACCCGCCCCGGCGACGTGCTGCGCATGTACAGCGGCAAGACCGTCGAGGTCCTCAACACGGACGCCGAGGGCCGCCTGGTCCTGGCCGACGCGCTGGCCCGCGCCTCGGAGGAGAACCCGGACGCGATCGTCGACGTGGCGACCCTGACCGGCGCCATGATGGTGGCGCTCGGCAGCCGCACCTTCGGCATCATGGGCAACGACGAGTCGTTCCGCACCGCCATCCACGAGATCGCGGAGGAGGTCGGCGAGCAGTCCTGGCCGATGCCGATGCCGGCCGAGCTGCGCAAGGGCATGAACTCCGAGACGGCCGACATCGCCAACATGGGCGAGCGGATGGGCGGCGGCCTGGTCGCCGGTCTGTTCCTCCAGGAGTTCGTCGGCGAGGACATCGCCTGGGCGCACCTGGACATCGCGGGCCCGGCCTTCCACGAGGCCGCCCCGTTCGGCTACACCCCCAAGGGCGGCACCGGCTCCTCGATCCGCACCCTGGTCAAGCTGGCGGAGCGCACCGCCGCCGGCGACCTCGGCTAGCCGTACCCGTCACGGCCCCGGGCTGCCCGCCCGGGGCCGTACGTACGCGTTCGTACCGTTTCGCCCTAAACGAAATATTTGCACGTACGTACGCGTTGGTAACCCCCGAGGCACCTCCGGCTCGACGGGCCACCCCCCGTCCCGGAACCCGGCCCGGCGTCCCGCCACCCGTCAACAAGTGCGAAGATGGTTTACCGGCAGGACAGGGCCCCCACCACAGGGCCGAACAACAAGCGGCCGTACACCCCCGCCGACCGGTCAGGCGATGACCGGCGACCGGCGCACATGCATGGAGGACGTGACGTGGCGAACGACGCCAGCACCGTTTTCGACCTAGTGATCCTCGGCGGTGGCAGTGGCGGTTACGCCGCGGCGCTGCGCGGAGCCCAGCTGGGCCTCGACGTCGCACTGATCGAGAAGAACAAGCTGGGCGGCACCTGCCTGCACAACGGCTGCATCCCGACGAAGGCCCTGCTGCACGCGGGCGAGATCGCCGACCAGGCGCGCGAGTCCGCGCAGTTCGGCGTGAAGGCGACCTTCGAGGGCATCGACATCGCGGGCGTGCACAAGTACAAGGACGAGGTCATCTCGGGCCTGTACAAGGGCCTTCAGGGCCTGGTCGCCTCCCGCAAGGTGACGTACATCGAGGGTGAGGGCCGGCTGTCCTCCCCGACCTCCGTCGACGTGAACGGCCAGCGCGTCCAGGGCCGCCACGTGCTCCTGGCGACCGGCTCCGTGCCGAAGTCGCTGCCGGGCCTGGAGATCGACGGCAACCGCATCCTCTCCTCGGACCACGCGCTCGTGCTCGACCGCGTCCCGGAGTCGGCGATCATCCTGGGCGGCGGCGTCATCGGCGTCGAGTTCGCCTCGGCGTGGAAGTCCTTCGGCTCCGACATCACCGTCGTCGAGGGCCTCAAGCACCTCGTGCCGGTCGAGGACGAGAACAGCTCCAAGCTCCTGGAGCGCGCGTTCCGCAAGCGCGGCATCAAGTTCAACCTGGGCACCTTCTTCCAGAGCGCCGAGTACACCGAGAACGGTGTCAAGGTCACGCTGGCCGACGGCAAGACCTTCGAGGCGGAGGTGCTGCTGGTCGCAATCGGCCGCGGCCCGGTCTCGCAGGGCCTCGGTTACGAGGAGCAGGGCGTCGCCATGGACCGCGGCTACGTCCTGGTCGACGAGTACATGCGCACCAACGTCGAGACCATCTCCGCGGTCGGCGACCTCGTCCCGACCCTCCAGCTCGCGCACGTCGGCTTCGCCGAGGGCATCCTGGTGGCGGAGCGTCTCGCCGGTCTCAAGACCGTGCCGATCGACTACGACGGCGTCCCGAAGGTGACGTACTGCCACCCCGAGGTCGCCTCCGTGGGCATCACCGAGGCCAAGGCCAAGGAGATCTACGGTGCGGACAAGGTCGTCGCTCTGAAGTACAACCTGGCCGGCAACGGCAAGAGCAAGATCCTGAAGACCGCGGGCGAGATCAAGCTCGTCCAGGTCAAGGACGGTGCCGTGGTCGGCGTCCACATGGTCGGTGACCGGATGGGCGAGCAGGTCGGCGAAGCGCAGCTCATCTACAACTGGGAAGCGCTCCCGGCCGAGGTCGCGCAGCTCATCCACGCGCACCCGACGCAGAACGAGGCGCTCGGAGAGGCCCACCTGGCCCTCGCCGGCAAGCCGCTTCACTCCCACGACTAATACGGTCGGTTCACGACTTGACCGGTCAGTCCGCTGGGCGCGACGACCACCACATCTTCCGTTAGGAGCAACTGAAACCATGTCGGTTTCCGTAACCCTGCCGGCGCTCGGCGAGAGCGTCACCGAGGGCACCGTCACCCGCTGGCTCAAGGCCGAGGGCGAGCGCGTCGAGGCCGACGAGCCGTTGCTCGAGGTCTCGACCGACAAGGTCGACACCGAGATCCCGGCCCCGGCCGCGGGCATTCTGGCCTCCATCAAGGTCGCCGAGGACGAGACCGTCGAGATCGGCGCCGAGCTCGCGATCATCGACGACGGCACGGGCGGTGGCGAGGCCGCCGCCGCTCCGGCCGCCGCCGAGGCCCCGGCCGCTCCGGCCGCCGAGGCCGCCCCGGCTCCGGCCGAGGCCCCCGCCCAGGAGGCGCCGAAGCAGGAGGAGGCCCCCCAGGCCGCTCCCGCCGCCGGCTCCGCCGAGGGCACCGACGTCACCCTCCCGGCGCTCGGCGAGAGCGTCACCGAGGGCACCGTCACCCGCTGGCTGAAGGAGGTCGGCGAGGAGGTCTCCGAGGACGAGCCGCTCCTGGAGGTCTCCACCGACAAGGTCGACACCGAGATCCCGGCGCCCGTCTCCGGCGTTCTCCTGGAGATCGTCGTCGGCGAGGACGAGACCGCCGAGGTCGGCGCCAAGCTCGCCGTCATCGGTGCGAAGGGCGCCGCTCCGGCCGCCGCTCCGGCCGCTGCCGCTCCGGCCCCCGCCGCCGCTCCGGCCCCGGCTCCGGCCGCTCCGGCACCGGCTCCGGCCGCACCGGCCCAGCCCGCCCCGGCCGCTCCGGCTCCGGTGCAGGCAGCTCCGGCCGCCCCCGCTCCGGCTCCGGCCGCCCCCGCCGCCCCGGCACCGGCTCCGGCCGCGACCTCGTCGGACGACGGCGCGTACGTGACCCCGCTGGTCCGCAAGCTCGCCGCCGAGAACGGCGTCGACCTGGGCCAGGTCAAGGGCACGGGCGTCGGTGGCCGCATCCGCAAGCAGGATGTCGTCGCCGCCGCGGAGGCCGCCAAGGCCGCCGCCCCGGCTCCGGCCGCCGCCGCCGCGCCCGCCGCGTCGAAGGCCCCCCGCCTGGAGGTCTCCCCGCTGCGCGGCCAGACGGTCAAGATGACCCGCATGCGCAAGGTCATCGGCGACAACATGATGAAGGCGCTGCACGGCCAGGCGCAGCTCACCACGGTCGTCGAGGTGGACGTCACCAAGCTGATGAGGCTTCGTGCGGCCGCCAAGGACTCCTTCGCCGCCCGTGAGGGCGTCAAGCTGTCCCCGATGCCGTTCTTCGTCAAGGCCGCGGCCCAGGCGCTGAAGGCCTTCCCGGTCGTCAACGCCCGGATCAACGAGGACGAGGGCACGATCACCTACTTCGACACCGAGAACATCGGTATCGCGGTGGACTCCGAGAAGGGTCTGATGACCCCGGTCATCAAGGGGGCGGGCGACCTCAACCTCGCCGGCATCTCCAAGAAGACCGCGGAGCTCGCGGGCAAGGTCCGCGGGAACAAGATCACCCCGGACGAGCTGTCCGGCGCGACCTTCACGATCAGCAACACCGGCTCGCGCGGTGCGCTGTTCGACACGGTCATCGTGCCCCCGAACCAGGTCGGCATCCTGGGCATCGGTGCCACCGTCAAGCGTCCCGTGGTCATCAACCACCCGGACCTCGGCGAGACCATCGCGGTCCGCGACATGACGTACCTGGCCCTCTCCTACGACCACCGTCTGGTGGACGGCGCCGACGCGGCCCGTTACCTGACCGCGGTCAAGGCGATCCTGGAGGCCGGCGAGTTCGAGGTCGAGCTCGGCCTCTGATCCGTCGGCCCCTCGCGGGGCCGCGCGTCGGGACGAGGTCGAACTCGGCCCGCGAGCAGTGCCCGGGTGCGTTCCGTACGTACCCAACCTCTCCACCTCAGCGGCCCCTCCGGACATTTTCCGGAGGGGCCGCCGCGGGTTAGGGTCGTTCCCGGTCGTGAATCGGGCGCGTGTCCGGGCCCGGGTCCGGCCGTGAGTCGAGCGTGGATCCAGTCGTGGGAGGGAGCCGGCGATGCAGCCCGGCGGCAAGAGCGGGGGGCGGCGCGTCGCCCTGGCCCTGACGGGCGCCCTGGTCGTGGCCGGTGCGCTGTCGGGGGTCATGGCGGATTCCGCGACCGCCGAGGACGGCCCCGTCGCCTGGAGCAACGGGGCCGGCGGCGCCTCCTGGTGGGTGGCCGAGGGCGACCACCACGTGGTGCAGGACCTCGCGAAGGACGGCCACTCGGCGGTGGGCAGGCTGTACGTGCCCTACCGGAACAAGGTCTACAACAACTGGGTGACCGGCGGCCTGAACCACCGCGCCGACTTCAACTTCAACCTCGCCGAGGACTCCGTCCTCTCCTACCAGACCTGTGTCGGCGAGGCCGGGACCGGCGCGTTCAGCGCCTGCGGGCCCTGGGTGTACGGGAAGGCCTGAGCGGCTTGCGGTACCGCAGGGCGTCCCTCGTCGCCGCCGCCCTGGGCCTGCTGGCGGGCTGCACCGGCAGCGGCGGCCCCGATCCGGCGGCCGGGGCGGTCGCCGTGGGCCCCGTGGCGACGCCGTCCGGCCCCACCGCCACCGAGATGCCCTTCGCCGCCTTCGTGCCGGGCGACCGGGAGCTGGCGGCCGTGCAGCGCGCCGAGTCCGCGCTGCTCAACGCCTGCCTGGCCGAGTACGGTCTCACCGCCCGGATCACCGCCCACTCCGACGCCGCGCTGCTCGCCGACCTCCGGCGGGGCACGACGCTCCCCCGCACCCTGGCGGAGGCCGCCGCCCACGGCTTCCACAACGTGCCGCGGCCTGCCGACGGCGCCGCCCCCGCCGGGAGAGCGGCCGACGGGCCCGAACAGCGCGACCGTCTGCTGGTGCTCAACGGCCCCGACCCGCGCCCGGCACCCAGCGGCGCCCCCGCCGCGGGCCCCGACCGCGAGGTCAACGGCAGGGCCGTGCCGCGCGGCGGCTGCGCGGGGCGCACCGAGCGCACGCTGGCGAAGGGCAGCCCGGCCGAGCGGGCCGAGCACCCCGGCAACAGCGCGCTCAACACCCTGCTGAGGCTGCGCTCCGCGGCCTGGGCCGAGGGGGCGAAGGACCCGGCGTACGTCGCGATGACCGGCGCCTGGTCGGCCTGCATGCGCGAGGCGGGCTTCTCCTACGCCTCCTTCGACGCCGCCGCCGAGGACCCGGCCTGGACCCGTACCGCGAAGGCCGGGGCCAGGGAGCGGGCCGCGGCCACCACCGACCTCCGCTGCCGCACCCGGGTGAACTACCTGGGGGTCTCCGAAGCCGTCCATCTCGCCTACGAGAAGCGGGCGGTGCGGGACCACGGGGCCACCCTCACCTCGGTCAAGGCCCATTACGACGCGGTGGCCCGCAATGCGTCAAAGGTGTCCAAGGACTCCTAGTCGCGGGGCTCTGCGGCCGGTGCGCGACCCGTATCGTCATCCCCACACAGCCACAGTCGCCGCCGCCCTCCCGTCGCGAAGGTGCGTGCCCGCGTGAAGGAGCACCGCATGAACCCGCCCGTCGTCCACTCGCTGCGCGAGCAGATCCGCGAGCACATCGTGGAGGGGATCGTCAGCGGGCGCTGGAAGCCGGGCGAGCGGATCGTGGAGCGGCGGATCGCCACCGAGCTCCAGGTGAGCCAGACGCCGGTCCGTGAGGCGCTGCGCGAGCTGGAGACGCTGCGGCTGATCGAGTCGGCGCCCAACAAGGGCGTACGGGTGCGGAATCTGACCGCCGCCGATCTGGAGGAGAGCTACCCGGTGCGGGCGGGCCTGGAGCAGATCGCCGCCGAACTGGCCGCGGACGCGCTGGCCGAGGACGTGTCGGCGCTGGAGCCGCACGTGGTGGCGCTGTACGCGGCGGACCGGGCGGTGGACGGGACCGCGCAGGTGCGGCACACGGTGGGCTTCCACCGGGAGCTGGTGCGGGCGGCGGGCAACGGGGTGCTGCTGCACACCTGGGAGGGGCTGGGCATCGAGGTGTTCACGGCGCTGTCGATCCGGTGGCTGGGGACGGTGCAGAAGTCGTACGCGGAGGAGCACGAGGAACTGGTGGACGCCTTCAGGCGGCGCGATCCGCGGATCGGCGAACGGGTGAAGGCGCATGTGCTGGGGTGCGCGCCGCGGGCCTGAACGGCCGCTCTCCGGGGGATCCGTCGCGGAGGGAGACCTGAGCAACACCGATCCCGTATGACCGAATTGCACCCATTGCTGGTGACACTTCGTGCCCCTTTTCATGGCACGGAATGCCTATTTCGGTCCGCGGGAGAATTTTTTGCTCCCAAACTTTGATCGATCATCGATCAGTTGCTTACAGTCGACGGCGGACCTCATCCGGTCCGCATTTCCGGGTCCCGTCCTGCCAGACACAGACCCCCGCACCACTCTCTCCACCCCCACCCCCTCCTTTACCGGAAGGCGGCGTCATGAACGACTCCGTACGCAACCGTCCGAGCGAGCTCGACCAGCTCCCGGACCGCGACACCGAAGAGACCGCCGAATGGGCGGCCTCGCTCGACGCCGTCGCCAAGGCCGCCGGTTCGCACCGTGCCGAATACCTGATGCGCCGCACCCTCCACCACGCCGAGGCCGCCGGACTGGCGCTGCCCAAGCTGCTGGAGACGGACTACGTCAACACCATCCCGACCTCCTCCGAGCCCGCCTTCGACGGCGACCTGGAGATGGAGAGCCGGATCACCGCCTGGAACCGCTGGAACGCGGCGGCCATGGTGACCCGCGGCTCCCGCTTCGGCGTGGGCGGCCACATAGCGACCTTCGCGTCGGCCGCCTGGCTGTACGAGACGGGCTTCAACCACTTCTTCCGCGGCAAGGAGGGGGACGGCTCCGGCGACCAGCTCTACATCCAGGGCCACGCCTCCCCCGGCATCTACGCGCGCGCCTTCCTCGACGGCCGCCTCGACGAGCAGCAGCTCGACAACTTCCGCCAGGAGGCGGGCGGCAACGGCCTGCCCTCCTACCCGCACCCGCGCCGGCTGCCCTGGCTGTGGGAGTTCCCCACCGTCTCCATGGGCCTGGGCCCGCTGTCGGCGATCTACCAGGCGCGGTTCAACCGCTACCTGGAGAACCGCAACATCAAGGACACCTCGAACTCCCACGTGTGGGCGTTCCTCGGTGACGGCGAGATGGACGAGCCCGAGGCGACCGCGGCGCTCACGCTGGCCGCCCGCGAGGGTCTCGACAACCTGACCTTCGTCATCAACTGCAACCTGCAGCGCCTCGACGGCCCGGTCCGCGCCAACTTCCGCGTCGTGCAGGAGCTGGAGGGCGCCTTCCGCGGCGCCGGCTGGAACGTCGTCAAGTCGCTGTGGGGCTCCGCCTGGGACGAGCTGTTCCAGCTGGACACCACGGGCGCGCTGGTGCGCCGACTGCGGGCCGTCCCGGACGCCCAGTTCCAGACGTACGCCACCCGTGACGTCGCCTACATCCGCGAGCACTTCTTCGGCGCGGAGCCCGCGCTCAAGCAGCTCGCCGACGTCCTCACCGACGCGAAGATCGCCGAGTGCTTCCACACCTCGCGCGGCGGCCACGAGGCCCGCAAGGTGTACGCGGCGTACAAGGCGGCCGTCGAGCACAAGGGCCAGCCGACCGTGATCCTGGCCCAGACGGTCAAGGGCTACACGCTCGGCCCGACCTTCGAGTCGCGCAACGCCAACCACCAGATGAAGAAGCTCACCGGCAAGGAGTTCCGCGCGATGCGCGACCTGCTGGAGCTTCCGATCCCGGACGCGAAGCTGGACGACTCCCTCGTCCCGTACGGCCACCCGGGCGCCGACTCCCCCGAGGTCCGCTACCTCCAGGAGCGCCGCGCGGCCCTGGGCGGTCCCGCCCCGGCCCGCCGGGTGCACCCCGTCGCGCCGCTGCCCCAGCCGCAGGAGAAGTCCTTCGCCGCGCTGAAGAAGGGCTCCAAGCAGGGCATGGCCACCACCATGGCGTTCGTCCGCCTGGTGAAGGACCTGATGCGGGACAAGGAGACCGGCAGGCGCTGGGTGCCGATCGTCCCCGACGAGGCGCGCACCTTCGGCATGGAGGCGCTGTTCCCCTCCGCCGGCATCTACTCCCCGCTCGGCCAGACCTACGACCCGGTCGACCGCGACCAGCTGATGTACTACAAGGAGGCCAAGGACGGTCAGGTCCTCAACGAGGGCATCACCGAAGCCGGGGCCATGGCGGACTTCATCGCCGCGTCGACCGCGTACTCCACGCACGGCGAGACGATGATCCCGTTCTACATCTTCTACTCGATGTTCGGCTGGCAGCGGACCGGCGACCAGATGTGGCAGCTCGCCGACCAGCTCGGCAAGGGCTTCATCGTCGGCGCCACCGCCGGCCGCACCACGCTCACCGGTGAGGGCCTGCAGCACGCGGACGGCCACTCGCACCTGATCGCCTCCACCAACCCGGCGTCGCTCAACTACGACCCGGCGTTCGCCTACGAGGTCGCGGTGATCGTCCAGGACGGTCTGAAGCGGATGTACGGCGAGAAGCCGGAGGACGTCTTCTACTACCTCACCGTCTACAACGAGCCGATGCCGCAGCCCGCGATGCCCGAGGGCGTCGAGGAGGGCATCGTCCGCGGTCTCTACCGCTTCAAGGAGGCGGCCGACGTGCCCGCGAACGCGGCGCGCGCCCAGCTGCTCGCCTCCGGCACGGCGATCCACTGGGCCCTGGAGGCCCAGGAGCTGCTGGCCGCCGACTGGAACGTGCACGCCGACGTGTGGTCCGCCACCTCGTGGGGCGAGCTGCGCCGCGACGCGCTGGAGGCCGACGAGGCGCTCCTGCGCGGCGAGCAGCGCATCCCGTACGTGACGCAGGCCCTCGCGGACGCGCCCGGCCCGGTCGTCGCGGTCAGCGACTGGATGCGTCAGGTCCCCGACCAGATCAGCCAGTGGGTCGAGCAGGACTACACCTCACTGGGCACGGACGGCTTCGGTCTCTCCGACACCCGTGAGGCGGCCCGCCGCCACTTCGGCGTGGACGCCCAGTCGGTGGTCGTGGCGACCCTGGCGCAGCTGGCGAAGCGGGGCGGCGTTGCGGCCTCGCTGGTGAAGGACGCGCGGGAGAAGTACGGGCTGTAGGGCCCGGCGCCCGGACGGGGGCGGGGTGCGGACGGGTCCCTCGTGGGGACGCGCCCGCACCCCGCCCCCACAATGTTGCCCATGCGTGCTGCCCGCCTCATCAAGATGGTGCTCCTCCTCCAGTCCCGGCCGATGATGACCGCCGCCGAGCTGGCCCGGGAGCTGGAGGTCTCCGAGCGGACCGTCACCCGGGACGCCCAGGCGCTCTCCGAGGCGGGCGTGCCGGTGTACGCGGACCGGGGCAGGGCGGGCGGCTACCGGCTGATCGGCGGGTACCGGACCCGGCTGACGGGCCTGGCCCGCAGCGAGGCGGAGGCCCTGTTCCTGTCCGGACTGCCGGGCGCGCTGCGGGAGATGGGGCTTCAGGACGCGGCGTCGGCGGCCCGGCTGAAGGTGTCGGCCGCGCTGCTGCCCTCACTGCGGGACGCCTCCGCGAACGCCGCCCAGCGCTTCCACCTGGACGCCCCCGGCTGGTACCAGGAACCGCGGACGCCCCGGCTGCTGCCCGCGATGGCGGAGGCGGTGTGGGGCGACCGGGTGGCCGAGACCCGCTACGGCCGGCCCGACCGCGAGGTGGAACGCCGGCTGGAGCCCTACGGCCTCGTCCTCAAGGGCGGCATCTGGTACGTGTGCGCACGGGCACAGTCCGGTGACGTACGGGTCTACCGGCTGGACCGCTTCCAGGAGGTGACGGTCACCGGCGAACCCTTCGTACGGGACGAGGAGTTCGACCTCCCGGGCTTCTGGGCGGACCGGGCCGCAGGGTTCGCCCGGTCGCTGCTGCGCATGGAGGCGGTGCTGCGGCTGACCCCGGCGGGCGTCCGCCAACTCCCCCGGGTCACCGACCCGGCCGCCGCCCGGGAGGCGCTGGCCCGGGCGGCCGGACCGGACGCGCGGGAGCGGGTGACGCTGACGCTGCCGATGGAGTCGGTGGAGGTCGCGTACACCCAGCTGCTGGGCATGGGTGCGGAGGTGGAGGTGCTGTCCCCGCCCGAGCTGCGCGAAATGCTGGCGGGGACGGCACACCGGATGTCGGAGCTGTACGGGGCGCCCGACGGACCCGCGTCTCAGCGGTAGTCCTCCGCCGACACCTTCTCCCCCGCGGTGAACCTGCGCAGGAAGCCCCACGCGTCCGGCTGCGAGCCGTCCGCGTCGCGCACCCCGTACTCCTTGCCGAGCTGGGCGCTGGACAGCGACTGCCCGTTCCACCGGGCCCGCTCCGGGTCGGCGGCCAGGGCCGCGATGCCCCGGCCCACGAACACCGGGGACTCCGCGATGGCGAAGGCCGGGTCCTTGGCGACGGCGTCGCGCCAGTTCTCCTCGCTCACCCCGAAGTGGTCGAGCATCTGCTCGGAGCGGAGGAATCCGGGGGTGACGGAGACCGCGGTGCCGCCCACCGACTCCAGGTCGTGCGCGAGGTTGGAGGCCATCCGGATCGGTGCGTTCTTCGCGAGGTCGTAGTAGAAGTTCTCGCGGAACGCCCTGTTCGTCTCGGCCGTGCCGTCGGTGATCTCGACCACGAGGCCGCCCTCGTGGCGCACCAGCAGCGGAAGGGCGCAACTGCTGGTGACGATGTGGCTCCTGACGCCGAGTTCCAGCATCCTGAGGCCCTGGTCGAGTCCGGTCTCCCACATCTTCTTGCCGAACTCGACCAGGTGCTCGCCGCCCCAGATGTCGTTCACCAGGACGTCGAGCCTGCCCTGCTCGCGGTCGATGCGCGCGACCAGCGCGCGGACCTGGCCGGGCTCCAGGTGGTCGGTGGGGACGGCGATGCCCTCGCCGCCCGCCGCCGTGACCAGCTCTGCGCTCTCCTCGATGGTCTCCGTCGTACGGCCGACCTCGCTCGCCCGCTCGCGGGTGGTGCGGCCGGTCACGTACACCGTCGCGCCCCGCGCGCCGAACTGGACCGCGATGGCGCGCCCGGCGCCCCGGGTCGCGCCCGCCACCAGCACGATGCGGCCGGTCAGATCACCCATGGCGTACTCCTTCGTCTCGTCCCGCCGGACGCGTCCTCGTCCGGCACGACCGAGCATGCCCGCCAATCCAGACAGCTGCTGTCCGGATTTCAGTGGAGTCCCGCCAGCTCCGATCCGTCCGCCATCCGCGCCCGAAGTTCCGCCTTCACCCCCTTCGGGGCCCGGACCGCCAGGAACGGCCCGGAACCGGCGGCCTTCACGCCGCCGCTCGCCTGGATCCGGGTGACCTTCCTGCTGCCGGCCGCGAGCAGGTACCAGTCGCCCGACTTCGGTGCCCGCCAGGCAGCCCCGGCGACCACGTGCTGGCCGAAGCGGCTGCACGACGCGGTGTCGGTCGCCGTCGCGACCGGCACGCCGAGCGCGGTGGGCGCGGCGCCGGGCAGCTGGAGCTGGACCAGTACCCGGCCGGGGCCCCGCCAGGTGTCGGCGCGGGTGCACACCCAGTCGGCCCGGCCGGCCGCCTCGGGGAGGGTCTGCTGGGCGTACACCCAGTTGTTGACGGCCCGCACCCCGGCGCCGCGCATCGACGGCAGGTGGCAGGCGGTGTGCGCCCAGCTCTGCAGGGCGGTGGCGCTGGTCGCCTCGCGCGGCTGCCGGGCGGGCGCCCCGCTGCCCGGGGGCGGGGTGTAGGTGAGGTGCACGGGCGCCAGGTCGCCGAGGTCGGTGAGCAGGAAGGCGTGCTTCTCGACGATCAGTTCGGAGGAACGGAGCTGGAGCGCCGGCCAGGAGTCGCAGGTTCCGCTCGCTCCAGGGCGGGGCACCGGCGCCGTGACCCCGTCGGCGCGCACGTCGAGGTCCTTGCCCGGCAGGTTGGGCCTGAGCAGGTCGCGGGTGGTGGTCTCGTCGATCCAGGGCGCCAGCAGGAATCGCGAGCCGGGCCCCTCGCGGGTGACGACGAGGGCGGCGCCGGTGACCACGTCGGCGTCGTCGGTGCGCACGAAGTCCAGCGCCGGGGCCGCCTTCGCGTCGGCGCTCTCGGCGTAGCGGACGGTGCGGTCGCCGTCGTTCAGCAGGACGACCGCGGTGCCGTCCACGTCGCCCGCGTACAGCAGCCGGGGCGGCCGGGTGGGCGGCTCCGTGCCGGTGCCGGGCGTGCTGGTGATCCGTACCTCGCGGGCCGGCGAGGCCCACACCTGGAGGGCGCGGCCCAGCAGGGCGGTGTCGTCGAGCCGGTCGCCGCGGGCGGGCCAGACGGTGAAGTCGACGCGCGAGGTGTCGGCCCATTCGTCCCTGCCGGCCCGCACGAGATGCCCCGGGTCCAGGATCCGTTGGCTTATGGAGGCGTTGACGGTGCCGGTGGCCGCGACCCGCTCCGGGGAGGGGTCGGCGCCGCGCAGGACCAGCGGCAGGGCCGCGGCGGCCACCGCGGCCACCACGACGACCGCTCCCGCGGC
This sequence comes from Streptomyces sp. NPDC004111, assembly GCF_042874215.1. Lineage (NCBI taxonomy): Bacteria > Bacillati > Actinomycetota > Actinomycetes > Kitasatosporales > Streptomycetaceae > Streptomyces > Streptomyces sp. NPDC004111. The sequence continues at coordinate 7,600 of NZ_JBIAMU010000012.1, read as the reverse complement.
CCTGGTGCGGTGCCTGCGGCGCAGCAGGTCGGTGGGGCGGGTGTGCACGAAGCAGGGGTCGAACTCGCCGGAGAGCAGCGGGTGCGGGGTCTCCCGGCCGTCCTCGTCCACCGGCGGCTCGCCCAGGGCCTGCCTGCCGAGCCGTTCGGCGGTGCGGACGGCGAGGGCGGGTTCGGTGGCGCCCGCCTCGGCGAGCAGGACGGCGGTCGCCCGCTCGTCCAGGCCCTCGGCCCGGCGCAGCGCGAGGGCGGCGCGGGTGGCGGCGTCGGCCCCGGACAGGGCCTGTTCCAGGGCGAGTTCGTCGGCGCCGCCCGCGGCGGGGAAGACCCTCAGCCCCCACACGGCGGGCAGCGGGTGGCGCAGCCGCTCGGGCCCCGGCCCCCGCTTCGGCCACCAGCCGGGGCGCCTGCCGTAGGCCATGGCGTCCCGCAGGACCCGGGCGCGCAGGGTGACGTAGGCGGCACCGGCGGGTCCGCCGGGGGGCGACGCGGGGGCGGTGCGCCGGCCGGGGATGTCCGTGCTCTTGCGGGTCCGGCGGGCCGGGAGGGCGCGCTGGACGATTCCGTGGGCCGCCAGGACCCGGCGGTGCCTGCCGAGGGCGGGTGCCAGGGTGATAAAGGCGAGCCTGACCAGGCGCGGATAGTGCTCGACGAGCGCCGCCTCGGCCTGTTCCACGCTGAGCGGGGACGGTGGGGTGCCGATCCCGCCGGGAGGCGTCGTACGGTCTTCGATGTCCATGGCGAGGGCAACCCCTTTGAGGGTGAGAGTGCGTGCTTCGCTTGCCCTTCAAACGAGTGAATCATGGGACGGTCACACGGGACCCACCCCGGAAGTGGGGCCTCCCGAACACCCGGCCGCACGGACGGGCGTGAGTAACGAGACGGCCGACATCCGTGCGCTCCGCGTGCGCGGCACCCGCTCAAGCCCGATGCTGTACCTCGTGATGGACGAGACGGAATTCTGGGAGATGGTCGACAGCACCCGCGTGGCCGCCGACGGCGACCCCGAGGACCACGCCGACCTGCTGGTCGAGCGGTTGCTCCAGTCGGACCCCGAGGCCGTGCTCGACTTCGCCAGACACTTCGAGGTGCGCTACAACCGCGCCTACCGCTGGGACTTGTGGGGGGCCGCGGCGGTCCTGCTGGGCGCGGCGAGCGACGACGCCTTCGACTACTTCCGCTGCTGGCTGATCGGACAGGGCCGGGAGGTCTTCGAGGGGGCGCTGCACGAGCCGGACGACCTGGCCGGACTGCTCGACGACTTCGACGACGAACTGGACGGCGACGGCGAGGAGCTGGGGTACGCGGCGGACGAGGCGTACGAACAGCTGACCGGGGCGGTGGCACCGGACCTGGGCGTCCCGGCCCAGCCCGCGGAGCCGGTCGGCACCCCGGTCGACCTGGACGACGAGGCGGTGCTGGCGGATCGCTACCCGCAGCTGTGGGAGCGCTTCGGCGACTGACCGCGCACGCGGCGATCCCGGTTCCGCGGCCGCTCGGGCACGCGGACACCCGGGCCCGGGTGCACTCAGGCCAGGCTCATGCCGCCCGTCAGTTCCCTGAGGCAGCGGGCGGCAAGTTCGGCGGGCGAGCCGGGGCCGTCGGTTCCCGCTTCGGTACGCGCCCACGCCTCCAGCGCCGTACGGATGGCCGCGGTGGCGGCGGCCGAGGCGAGCCGCACCTCCAGCGGGTCGGCGTCCGGCCCGGCGAGCGTGCCCAGGACGGGCGTCAGGCGCTCCTCCGACTCCTGGTTCACCCGGTACCAGACGGCCCGCAGCGCCGGGTCCTGCTCGGCCGCCCGCAGCAGTCCGCGGGTCCAGCCCAGCTGCTCGACGGCGTGCGCGTCGGGGGCGGCCAGCGCCTGGGCCACCGCCCGCTCCAGCGCGGTGAGCACCCCGGACCCCGGCTCGGCCGCGGCGAGCAGTCCGCGCCACTGGTCGCCGCCCGCGGCCAGCAGCGGGGCGACCGCGTCCTGCTTGCTGCGGAAGTAGCGGTAGAAGGTGCGCAGGGCGACCCCGGCGCGGTTGGCGATGGCCTCGGCGGTGGTGCCGTCCGGGCCGTGCTCCGCGAAGAGTTCCGCGGCGGCCCGCGCGATGTCGAGCTGGGTGGCGGCCTTGCGTCGCTCGGTGAGGGACGGCTGGGCGGCGGGGGATGGCTGGGTGCTCACCAGAGCAGGGTACGCCGGGGACCGGCAGATCTGCACGGGATGACGTAGTGGCAAATCGTGCCACTTGGGCGTAACGTGTTGCATGTGGGCCCCTTTCCGAGGCCCTCGCAGCAACCGGAACCTGGAGTGGAAGAAATGAAGCGTTACGAAGGCCGCCGCGTCCTGATCAGCGGTGCGGGTTCCGGCATCGGCCGGGCCACCGTGCACCGGGTGCTCGCCGAGGGCGGCCTGGTCGTCGCCGTCGACGTCAACGAGGCCGGTCTCAAGGAGACCGCCGAGCAGGCCGCCGCCGCTTCCGCCGAGGTGGCCGGGCGGCTGACCACCGCGGTGCTCGACATCTCCGACGAGGCCGCGGTGCGGGCCGGCGTGGCCGCCGCCGTGGAGACCCTCGGCGGTCTGGACGTCCTGGTGAACGCGGCCGGGATCCTGCGCTCGTCGCACACCCACGAGACCACGCTGGACTTCTTCAACAAGGTGCTCGCGGTCAACCTGACCGGCACCTTCCTGATGATCCGCGAGTCCCTGCCGTCGCTCCTGGCGGGCGAGCGGCCGGTCGTCGTCAACTTCTCGTCGACGTCGGCGTCGTTCGCCCACCCGTACATGTCGGCGTACGCGGCCAGCAAGGGCGGCATCCAGTCGATGACGCACGCCATCGCCGCCGAGTACGGCAAGCAGGGGCTGCGCGCGGTGTCCGTGGCGCCGGGCTCGATAGCCTCCGACATGACCAGCGGCAAGGGCCCCGGCCTGCCCGCGGACGCCGACATGACGCTCTTCGCGAAGCTGGCCCCGGCGCTCGGCCAGGGCTTCGCCGGGCCGGAGACGGTGGCCGGCGTGGTGGCCATGCTCGGCTCCGAGGACGGGGCGTTCATCACGGGCACGGAGATCCGGATCGACGGGGGCACGCACTACTGAGCCACGCGGGGGCGGGGCACGCCCCGCCGAGGGGCTCCCGGCACACCGGGGAGGGTTCAGGGGGCTTCCGGCTGGAGCAGCAGGAGCGCCACGTCGTCCCCGGTGCGCTCGCCGCGCCACCGGCCGCCCCCGCCGGTGAAGGAGACCAGGTCGGCCAGCACCGCCTCGGTCAGCTCCCCCGGTTCCGCCGCCTCCGCGGCCAGGCCCGGCAGCCTGCGGGCCAGCGGGTAGAAGTCGCCCGCCGCGTCGCGGGCCTCGGTGACGCCGTCGGTGTGGGCGAGCAGGCGGTCGCCGGGGCGCAGCGGCACCGAGGCGACCGCGGGCGCCCCCAGCTCCGCGAGGCCGAGCCCGAGCGGCGGGGCGTGGTCGAGGCGGATCTCGGCGGCCTGCCCGCCGCGCAGCAGCAGGGGCGGCGGGTGCCCGCAGCACACCACCCGTACGACCCGCTCGCCGGGCGGGAACTCCAGGAGCACGGCCGTCGCGAACAGTTCCGCGTGCTCGACGGCCGCCGAGTCGACGGTCAGGCGGCGGTCCATCCGCAGGGCGACCGCCGCGAGGTCCGCGTCGTCGAGCGCCGCCTCGCGGAAGGCGCCGAGCAGCGCCGAGACGGTCGACAGCGCGGACAGGTCGTGCCCCTTCACGTCGGCCACCACCGCGCGTACGCCCCAGGGCCCGGCGCGCACGTCGTACAGGTCGCCGCTCACCAGCGCACCGCGCAGGGCCGCCCGGTACAGCCCGGCGCAGCGCACCGTGCCGACGCGTTCGGCCAGTGGGGGCAGTACGGCGAGCTGGGCCGCCTCGGCCACCGCGTTGATGCCGACGAGCTGGGCGTCGCGGCGGCTGCGGATCCGGGCGAAGGCCACGCTCAGCAGCGAGGCGACGGTGAAGGAGAGCAGGGAGCCCGCGTCGGCCCGCGAGCCGGGGGTGAAGGGGTGCACCAGCAGGAGCACGGCCAGGCTCAGCAGGGCCGTGTTCAGCGGCCCGTAGACGACGGCGGCCAGCGGTGGCAGCACGGCCAGCAGATGGTCCAGCTCGACGGCGTCGCTGAACACGTCGGCCACCGCGAGGACCACCAGCAGTCCCAGCGGCAGGGCTCGCGCCCAGCGCGGCGCGGGCTCGCCGCGCAGCCACCCGGGGACCGCCTCGCCGCGGCGGGCTCGGACCGAGCTCATGGGACACGGGCTCCTCTGCGACCGCTGTTCCGGGCGTTCGGGACTTCTCCGGCGCACCTGCCTCGCGCCGGTTTGATCCACTATGCCGGTATTACGGTCCGGGTGCGCCGTCAGCCGTCGACCGGGCGCCCCATGAGCACGTCGTCCACGTACCGCCCGTCCAGGAAGAACTCGCCGGGCAGTACGCCCTCCACGGCGAACCCCTCCGAGGCGTACAACGCGCGCGCGGGCGCGTTGTGGCCGAGCACCCGGAGCGTGATCCGCCGGGCGCCGCGCCGGTCCGCCTCCGCGCGGGCGGCCCGCAGCAGCAGCCGGGCCACGCCCCGGCCCCGGGCGTGCTCGGCGACCGCGAGTCCGTTGATCTGCAGGACGTGCGCGTTGCTGGCGAGCGGGGTGGGGTGCACCAGCCGCACGTATCCGCACAGGGCGCCGCCCGCCGCGTCCTGGGCGACCAGTACGTCCTCGGGCCGGTGGTTGACGTCGAAGTACGCCTCGTACGGCGGCTCCGGCATCGGCGTCACCGCGTGCAGGGGCGACCAGGTGTCCCGGTCGAGCCGGCCGAGCGCCTCGTCGTCGGCGAGGACGGCGGGGCGTATCGAGGGGGCGGCGGGGCGCGCGGGATCGGACATGGCGCCACTGTGCCACGGCGCGCACGGATGCCCGGATCCGGGGCAGGATGACCCCATGCGCATCGCGGTCTCCGGCTCCACGGGCCTCATCGGTACGGCACTGACACACTCCCTGCGCGCGGACGGGCACGAGGTGGTCCGCCTCGTGCGGCGCCCGGCCAGGGCCGCGGACGAGGTGACGTGGGACCCACGGCGCAGTTACGTCGACACCGGCGGGCTGGCGGGGTGCGAGGCGGTGGTGCACCTGGCCGGGGCGGGCATCGGCGACCACCGCTGGACGGACGCCTACAAGCGGGAGCTGCGGGAGAGCAGGCTGCTGGGCACGTCCGCCCTCGCGGAGGCCGTCGCCTCGCTCGACGTGCCGCCGCGGGTGTTCGTCAGCGGTTCGGCGCTCGGCTTCTACGGGGACACCGGCGAGCGGAAGGTGGACGAGGGGGCGCCGCCCGGCGACGGGTTCCTGCCGTCGCTGTGCGTGGACTGGGAGGAGGCCGCGGCCCCGGCCGAGGAGGCGGGCATCCGCACGGTGTTCCCCCGCACGGGCCTGGTCGTGGCGCGCGGCGGCGGCGCCTGGGGCCGGCTCTTCCCGATCTTCCGGGCGGGCCTGGGCGGGCGGCTCGGGGACGGCAGGCAGTACTGGAGCTTCATCGCCCTGCACGACGAGGTGGCGGCCCTGCGGCACCTCGTCGACACCGAGTCGCTGTCCGGCCCGGTGAACCTGACCGCCCCGGAGCCGGTCACCAACCGGGAGGTGACCGCCGCCATGGGCCGGGTGCTCCACCGGCCCACCCTCTTCCCGGTACCGGAGGCCGCACTGCGGATCGCCCTGGGCGAACTGGCGGGGGACGTCCTGGGCAGCCAGCGGGTGGTGCCGCGGAAGCTGCTCGACTCGGGCTTCTCGTTCGCGTTCCCGACGATCGACGACGCGATCGGGGCGGCCCTCGGCGGCGAGTGACCGGCGCGCGGGCGGTGGCCGGGTGACGCGGGGGACGGGGCACGGGCTCCCCGGTGACGGCGTGCGACCGGCGCGCGGCCGGGCACGGGAACTCCTGTGCGACCGCCGTGCATCGGTGCACGGGAGGTGCGCGCCTGCCGGAGAGAGTGTGCGGACTTCTACGCTGCACCTCCGGCGCGGGTATCCCGCAGGGCTGTCGGGGCACAAGCCCCGCACCACAGCCGGGCAGACCTCGGGGAGGGGCACGTGCTCACCACAGCACACCATGCGGACGTCATCATCGTGGGGGCCGGGGTCGCCGGACTCTGCGCGGCCCACCAGCTCATCGACGCCGGTGTAACGGTCAGGGTCCTGGAGGCCGCCCCTTACGTCGGGGGGCGGATGTCCACCGAGCGGATCGACGGATTCCGGCTCGACCGGATCGGCCAGGTGCTCAGCACCGCGTATCCGGAGCTGTCCCGCACGCCCGGTCTGGAGGGCCTCGTCCTGCGTCCGTTCGCCCCGGGAGTACTGGTCCACAGCGAGGGCCGCCGCTACCGGGCGGGCGAGAACGGCGGGGTACGGAGCGCACGGGGCGCACTGACCGCGGCACGCGCCCTCGCGAGCGCCCCCCGCGGTGCGGCGGGACGCGCCGCCGCCCCCTCCCTCGTCCGTGCGTCGCCCCACCCCGGCGCCCCGGCCGCACCCGCTGCCGCGGCCCGGCCGCTGGGCGGCACCCTCGACCAGGCGCGGCTGACGGCCGCCCTGGCCCGGATCGCCGCCACCCCGGTCGAGCGTCTGCTGGCCCGGCCCGAACTGCCCGCGCTGGACGCCCTGTTCCGCCGCGGCCTGCCGCCCCGTACCGTCAACGCCTTCCTGCGGCCCCTGCTCTCCGCGCTCCTGTCCGACCCCGGCCTCACCACCTCCAGCCGGTGCGCCGACCTCGCCCTGCGCGGCTTCGCACGCGGCCGGCTCTGCCTGCCCGAGGGCGGGGCGGGGACCCTGCCGGAACTGCTGGCGGCGACGCTGCCGCCCGGCACGGTACGCACCGGGGTCCACGTCACCGGCGCGTCCATCTCCTCGGTGACCACCGAGGAGGACGGCCCGCTGGGCTGCCGTTCGCTGCTGGTGGCGACCGGGGCGCGGACCGCCGCCGAACTGCTGCCCGGCCTGCGGGTGCCGGACTTCCATCCCGTCACCGTGCTGCACCACACCGCAGACTCGGCGCCCCCGACCGGTTCCGCCCTGGTCCTGGACGCCGACCGGAGCGGCCCCGTCTCGCACACTGCCGTCGTCAGCGCGGTCGACCCCACGCGCGCACCCGACGGCAGGGTGCTGATCTCCTCCACGGTCCTGGGTACTCCCCCGCCCGGCCTGGACGACGGGGTCCGCTCCCACCTGGCCAGGCTCTACGGCACCCCGACCGACGACTGGCGGCTGCTGGCCGTGCACCACGACCCGGAGGCCGTCCCCGCGATGCCCGCCCCGCACGACGTGCGCCGCCCGGTGCGGCTGCTGTCGGGGCTGTACGTGTGCGGCGACCACCGCGAGACCAGCACCGTGCAGGGCGCCCTGCACTCGGGTCGCCGGGCAGCCCGGGAGATCCTGCACGACTTCGGGATCCGCCCCGGCTACGCGGCCGAGGAACTGCGCCAGGCCGCCGCCTAGGCCCGCCCGGCCGGGGGCGCCCCCCCGGGCCCCGGGGGGGGCCCCCCCCCCCCCCCGCGCCCCGAGCGTGGGCCCCGGGCGGCGCGGGGGCCCCCCGCTCGGCCCCGGCCCCGGGCGGGCGG